>CAZOHG010000147.1:0-1622 GCA_964579725.1 uncultured Deferribacteres bacterium | reverse complement strand
CCAATGAATACGCTTCGCCCGGTTACTACCGCGTTCTTCTGGACAACGGCCCTGTTTTGGTTGAATTGACGGCCACCAAACGAACCGGATTTCACCGGTACACCTTTCCCGAAACCGACCAAGCGAATGTGATGATTGACCTGAAACACCGGGACAAAGTCATTGAGTCGGAAATTCAAATCCTAAATTCTTCGGAAATTGTCGGGTTCAGGCGCTCTACCGGCTGGGCGGCCGACCAGTACGTCTATTTTGACGCCCGTTTTTCCAAGCCTTTCACCCAGTTTGGCATTGCCGTCAATGACACATTAGTTCCCCATATTCGAAAAGCCACCGGTAAAAATATTAAGGCCTTCGTCCGCTGGAAAACCCAAAAGGGTGAAAAAATTCTGGTCAAAGTCGGGATTTCGGCGGTGGACATTGCCGGGGCGAAAAAAAATCTTGAAGCCGAAAATCCCGGCTGGGATTTTGACGGTGTACGAAATCAAGCCAAAGCCGCCTGGAATACCTATCTTTCCAAAATCAAAATTCAGGGGGGAACCTCGAAAGAACGCCGCATTTTTTACACCGCCCTGTACCACACCGCACTGGCGCCCATCCTTTTTATGGATGTGGACGGGCGCTACCGCGGGGTGGATCATAAGGTTCACGCTGCCAAAAATTTCACCAATTACACAGTGTTTTCTCTCTGGGATGTGTTTCGGGCGGAAATGCCTCTGCTCACCATTCTCGAGCCCTCGCGAATGCGGCAGTTTATTCTCACCTTTTTAGAAATGTATCGTTTGGCAGGACGCTTGCCGCGTTGGGAAATTGCGGGGAATCTTTCCGGTGTCATGATTGGGTTCCACGCCTTGCCCGTCATTTTGGATGTCTGGAACAAGGGCATTCGGGATTTTGACGTCCATTTGGCCTTTGACGGCATGAAACAAGCCATGGCACACATTCCCTATTACAACAACTTGGGGTACATTCCCGCCGATATTGACGGAGGGGGCGGGTCTATTTCAATGGTGGTGGAATACGCCTACAACGATTGGTGTGTGGCGGAAATGGCCAAAAATCTCGGTCAATGGGACGATTGGCGGCTCTACCAGCAGCGTGCTCAATTTTATCGAAATGTGTTCGATTCCACGACCGGTTTCATGCGCCCCCGCAACTTTGACCACAGTTGGGTCACGCCGTTCGACCCCGCAGAAAACAGCGGCGCCTACGTCGAAGGGAATGCCTTTCAATACACACCTTTTGTTCCGCAGGATGTCCCGGGGCTGATTGAATTGCTTGGCGGCGATCGGAAATTTGTCGTCTGGCTGGACACGCTTTTCAGCCACCATTCTCCCTGGGATCAAAATGTGGTGGATGCCAGCGGCCTGATTGGCCAATACGCCCACGGAAACGAGCCAAGTCACCAAATTGCCTACCTGTACGATTACGCCGGTGCCCCCTACAAAACCCAGTACCGAGTGCACCAGATTCTCACCCAAATGTACAACGACCAGCCCGACGGTTTGAGCGGCAACGAGGATTGCGGACAAATGTCGGCCTGGTACGTGCTGAGCGCTCTTGGATTTTATCCCGTAACGCCTGGCGACCCTTTGTACGCCATCGGCAGTCCGCTTTTTAAAAAA
>CAZOHG010000146.1:0-2221 GCA_964579725.1 uncultured Deferribacteres bacterium | reverse complement strand
GCAAGGGTGTGAGCAAAAAACCAAGCGCAATCATTACAATCAGAACCTGTTTCACTTGCTTCATGACTCTTCTCCTCATTTTGATTTTTGGTGCCACAAAACCACCACATCCCATTTTCGTTCGCCGCACCACCTCAAACGAAAACGGAGCTCACACAAACTATCGTTTTGACGGGTTCGGCATCACCACCTTTCCTGTCTGTTTTTCACACCCAAATTTCCAGGCCTTAAAGCCTCATTCGTATCCCCAAATCGGCGTACATGCCGTAGAGTTCCATGGTGCGCGGTGTATCCGGGTACATCTGAAGCACACTCATGTCTTTAGCCTTGTTCAGGTTGTTCACATCTCCGTACAATTCCAATCCAAGCCAGGGCAATTTTTGTTTCACAGAAATATCCCATCGTTTGTAGGCAGCCGTGTTGGTACGCAATTGAGGCCACTGGCTGGCCCCGGTAAACACATCGTCCTGGTAAAACATGGACACGCGGATGGAAAATCCCTTAAAATCGTAGCCGGTAACCAAATTGAAAATATGGTCAGGCTGATCGATCAAGCGCGCTGTAAAGGACGTATCGATGTTTGACAAACTGGTAGCGCCAGCGTACACGTACGGGTATTTCGCTTTCGAACGCATCCGCGTGTAATTGACACTGAGAATCAACCCCTTTAACGGATTGGGCAAATACCAAAAATGGGTCTGCCATTCGAATTCCAGCCCCCAATCATTAATCACGTACGGATTATTAATGTAGGTGCTAATGTTGTACGTCAATTGACGGTTGGGGGTCTTGTTGGTCAAATAGTAGGGTTTGGCCTCCAACCCCGGTTTGCTGAATCGCCACGGGTAAATCAAATTGTCAATTTGTTTTAGGAATCCCCCAACTCCCAAAAATCCGAGTTTGTTTTTGAAGAAGGAAAAATAAAGATCGTAGTTTTTGGAACGCGAAGGCTTGAGCAAATAATTGTTCCACTGAATATACGAACCCGTAGTGGCGTCAATCCGCGGAATAATCGCTCGAAAATCAGGATAAGAAAGCGTGTGCGAATAAGACAAGCGGACGTCCATCCAGGAAAGCGGTTTGTATCGAATATTCAAATTGGGAAGCCAGTAGGGATGGCTCACCGTTACCGTTGTGTCCGTAGGATGACTATAGTGCAAATAGGACAGAAGAGTCCGCTGGCCGCGCACGCCAAAATAGGTTGTTTGGAGATTTTGGTAACGCAACCCGGGAATAAGGGTCAGCTTTCGGCCAACGTGAATAGTCGCCATCACGTAGCCGGCAGTCATGACTTCGTGACCATGGTAATTGTGCGTCGTGGACAGGAAATTGTTCCTGGCGAAGGCTTCTCGTGAACCCGCTTTGGCAAAGGCACGCGTATGGGTCTGGCAAAAATTGACCAGATCCTTGGCCATGTCAAAATCAATTTTGTTGTGCATGACGTATTTCCCTTCCAAGAAGGGCTCGTGCCCGAAATTTTTGTCTAAAAAATAGGAGAGATGAATCGCTGTCGGGTCCAAAACGTGCAGTTTAAAATGTTTGACAACCAAACGAGCGGCTCCTTGCGCGCTGGGGGAAACAAACGTGGCGTTGGTATTAAAAACCTCCGTCGCGTAAGAGCGCTTTTGGTACCGGTACTTTCCTCCGAATTTAATAACAGACGTAATCTTGTTGGAAAAATTCAGGGGGAAATCCATATCCAACGAAGCCATTCGGGTATTTTCAATCGAAAAACTGCTGTCGATTGATACCGTATTCAAATTTGCCCGGGCGGGATTGGGGTCTACGGCCGCCACCACTTGCTCAGGATTCAAATTAACCCGGTTGGAAAATTTCCCGATTCCCGCAGGCGATTGGTAAAACGTCACGCTCCAATCTTTGGGGTGATTGGTTTTGGAATAGCTTTTGGCCATTTTCAAATTGGCGTGCAGAAACGGCAAAAAGGGCACGCGGCCGTCGAAATTGAGAATGGCGCTGTTCATGCTGTTTTTGCCCTCGGAATAGCCCAATTCATAAATGTGTTGGTTGCTACTGACCGTGAAGTGTTCACTTCGGTCGGTAGCTTTGGTGTCCGAAGAGTTGTAAAAATCGGTAAAACTGACCTTGCCCACCGGCAGGCGGTAATCCAGTGAAAAAACGCCATTTCTTCGCTCTCGGAAACGGGGAATGTCGTGCAAATCAATGGAGCGGGTTACATAATAAATATGGTCCGTCGATTTGT
>CAZOHG010000145.1:0-2418 GCA_964579725.1 uncultured Deferribacteres bacterium | reverse complement strand
GACGCCGTGGAAATGGCCAGAGGAAACATCAACGCCGCCGTGGCATTGCTGGTAATCACCAGATTCGTCAGACTGGTGAGCACGTAGATTCCGGTAATCACCCCGAGAACCCCGAAGCTCCCCTTCAGATGCAGCAGGCCATCGGCCAGAACCTGCGCCACACCCGAATTTTGAATGGCAGAAGCCAGTCCAAAGGCGGCGCCAATAATGACCAGAACCTTCCAATCCACAACACTTCGAACCTGACCGGGAGAAATACTTTTTGCCAGGACCAACAGGATGGCAGCCAATCCCGCTGCCACAATCAGGGGAAGCGTTCCCGTGGCGGCCAGAACAATCATGCCGGCAAAAACCACAATGGAATAGGCCATCTGCCAGTGCGGCTTGGACGGCACCACCTCCGAATTGGAGATCAGATAAAAATCATTGGAATGATACCAGCGCTTCAGGAATTGTTTGTCCGCCAGCAGCAGCAGGGTATCCCCGGGTTTCAGCACAATGTCGCCGATTTTCTTGCGGATACGCTCCCCATTCCGGTGAAGCGCTACGATGACGGCCCCGTAATTGGCGCGGAAATTACTCTCCCGGACATTGCGTCCCACCAGGGGCGAGCTGGGAGAGACTACTGCCTCGTACGTCTGAATCTCATCGGAATCGTATTGCTTCAGGTCGAAGGTGGAATCCTTGATCACCTGGAGACCCGGTGTGCGCTGAAGTTCCAGAATGGTCTTCGGCAGTCCCGTGAAAAACAGGCGGTCTCCCACCCGAATCTTTTCTCTTGGCCCGGCAGGTGCAATCACGTCGCCGTTACGTTCAATCTGAAAGAGAAACAGACCTTTCAAATGGCGCAATCCGGCCGCTTCAATGGTTTTGCCGATATGCTTGTACTCCGGCGTTACCTTCAATTCGATTACAAACTCCCGTGTGTTCTCGCCCAATTCCACAAGGGGTTCTTTTCGATCGGGCAACAGCCGATTCCCAAAAAGCCAGAGAAAAAGGAGTCCTGCCAGGGCCACGGGCACCCCCACGGTTGAAATTTCGAAAAAGGACAATCCCCGCTGCCCGTTTTGAATCAAGAGACCGTGCACCACCAGGGTTGTGCTGGTTCCGATCAGCGTGCCCATCCCGCCCAAAATGGCCGCATAGGACACCGGAATCAAAAATTTGGACGGCGCCAGCCCGTTTTTTTCCGTCCAGGAACGGACGGAGGGAATCAACATGGCAACAAGAGGCGTATTATTAGTAAACGCAGAAATCACAGCCGTGGGAAAGGTCACCCGCATAATCTGCCGCCGAATCGTGGTACGGGATTTTGATTTGCCAAAGAACAGGATATGCCCGGCATCCAGAGCACCGGTGTTTTGAAGGCCGCCTGCCACAACAAAAAGCAAGCCAATTGTCAAAACCCCGCGATTGGAAAATCCGGCAAACGCCTCTTCCACCGTAATGACTTTGCCCAAAATCAACAAAATCAAGGCGCCAAAAAAGGCAATTTCAGTTTGGAGCCATCCCCTGAAAATAATGAGGATCGTGAGAACTAAGATAAAGGCTGTATAATAGAGCTGAAAATGGGTCATTTGATGGCATCGAGAGCTCTGAAAAAGGGATCGTAGCAGACAACTTTACTGCTTTCGTTTCGCTGTCTCTGCGCTTTCTTTGCACCCTTTGTGGTTAAACAGACCAAAGGTTTCTATTCAAACAAAGCTATTCCCTGCCGCCTATTTGAAGAGGATCCGCTTTTGTTTCAGGTAGTCCAGGATTTTTTCGGCGCTTTCCTCCACACTCAGGCGGTCCGTGCGAATTTCCAGCTCCGGCTTTAAAGGCGGTTCGTAGGGCGCGGAAATGCCGGTAAATTCCGGGATTTCTCCCTTGCGCGCCTTTTGGTACAATCCCTTGGGATCCCGCTCTTCACAAACACTTAGAGGAGCGTTGACGTAAATCTCAACAAAATCCCCCGGATTCAAGAGCGTCCGTGCGCGGTCGCGATCTTTGCGGTAGGGCGAGATAAAGGACGTCAGGACGATCAGTCCTGCGTCTGCAAATAATTTTGCCACCTCGCCGATCCGCCGGATATTTTCTTCCCGGTCTTCCGGGGAAAAACCAAGGTCCTTATTCAACCCGTGTCGGATATTATCCCCGTCCAGGATGTACACCTGACACCCCATTTCGAACAGGCGGGCCTGAGTTTCGACGGCAATGGTGGATTTGCCCGAGCCAGAGAGTCCCGTAAGCCAGACAACGGCACCGCGATGGCCGTTGCGTTTGGCGCGATCTTCCGGCGTCAGTCCGGTTTCATGCCAGGTGATGTTGGTGCTTTTGCTATTCATATTTATCCTTTTTAGATTCTATTGATTGCAAATGAGTTAGTTGAACCTGAAAAACCCTATTATCTGGATATTTCAGGCAGATTGAAGCACA
>CAZOHG010000144.1:0-2469 GCA_964579725.1 uncultured Deferribacteres bacterium | reverse complement strand
AAGTAAGAAAAACTTTGAAAGAACCAATGTGTTCATATAAAAAAGCAGGTTAAAAAAGTGAGTACAAGAAATAAAAGACTCTTCTTCCGTTTTCGGCAAAAGATACTATATATAGCAGCCGGACAATCCGTGAACAATCGTTATCTGGGCTTATTTCAAGCGGATTGAAATAATCGAGAATTTTTTTGAGATGTGGTAAATCATTAAATTTGAGTGCAGATATTCTTCCTGACCTCAACGCTATTCTAAAACAATCATGATGTAAAGGACCTTGAAATGAAAAAAGAACATTGGACGTTTAATCCGGGTTCACGCGCTGGAAGGATCATTGCGGCATTTATTTTTTGCTTAACACTTACGGCTTTTTCGCACGCGGCAGCCTCTCATCTGCAATTCGAAATCTCATTTTCGCCTGACATTCAAAAGCAGCCGGTAACGGGTCGCATGTTTCTGATCATTACAACGGATGGAAGCCGAGAGCCTCGCTGGCAGGTGGGCGACTGGAAAAGCGGCCCGCCTCTGTTTGGCGTGGACGTCAATCAGCTTGAACCGGGCGCGTCTGTTCTGATTGATGATTCTGTTTTGGGCTATCCGCTGCGCAGCCTGGCTGACATTCCCCCCGGCGACTATTACGTACAGGCGCTTTTCAATGTTTATACGGAATTTCACCGCTCCGATGGTCACACGATTTGGGCGCACATGGACCAATGGGAAGGACAACATTTCAACTGTTCGCCGGGCAATTTTATCAGCAAGGTTAAAAAAGTGCACCTGGATCCGGCAAAGAGGGAATCCATTACGTTGCAGTTGACTCAAGTTCTGCCTCCGGTCAACATCCCTGAAGATACACCCTGGGTGAAACGGATAAAAATAAAAAGCAAACTGCTGTCTAAATTTTGGGGACATCCGATTTACCTCGGGGCAGTCGTACTCCTTCCAAAAGGCTACGCCACCCATTCGGATGTTTACTATCCGGTGGAATATGTGCAGGGTCATTTCCATCTTTCCGCTCCTCACGGCTTCAGTACCAAAAAGGTGGTCATCAGTCAAGAGCGTCGGCAAGAACTTTTGGCAGATCACGATGAGACGGGCTACGATTTTTACCAGGCGTGGATTTCGAATGATTTTCCACGGATAATCAGCGTCACTTTTCAGCATCCCACCCCCTATTACGATGATTCGTATGCGGTGAACTCGGCCAATAACGGCCCCTACGGTGACGCGATCATGCAGGAATTGATTCCCTACATCGAGAATCATTTTCGCATCATTCAAAAGTCGTACGCTCGCGTCCTAAGCGGCGGTTCCACCGGGGGATGGGAAGCGCTGGCCCTGCAAGTCTATCACCCGGATTTTTTCGGCGGCGCCTGGGTTTTTTATCCCGATCCCGTTGATTTCAGGCAATGGGGCCTTGTCAATATTTATGAGGATGACAACGCCTTTTTCCTAAAAGTCGGGAGATGGCGAACCATTGAACGCCCCATGCGTCGGACGGTCACGGGACAACCAGAGGTGACCTTCCGCGAAGTCAGTTGGTTAGAACACGTTTTGGGAAGTCACGACCGTTCAGGACAGCAACAGGCCATCTGGGAAGCCACATACGGCCCTGTCGGCAAAGACGGCTATCCCAAGCCACTTTGGAATCCAGTTACCGGGAAAATCGACCATACGGTTGCATCCTATATGAAAGAGCATGGCTACGATCTCCGCAGCTATATGGAAAGCCATTGGTCCACCATTGGTCAAAAATTACGGGGCAAACTGCGGTTCTATTGCGGTGACATGGATAATTGGTACCTCAACCTGGCCGTTTACAGGTTGCAGGATTTTTTAGAGCACACCAAACACCCGTATTACAACGGCTCCTTCGAATACGGACGGCCCATGAAGAAACACGGGTGGCAACCCATGCCGGATTCACAACTCATCAGAATGATGGCGCAGCACATTCTCCGCCGAATGCCCAAGGGAGAATCTCCGGCAAAGTGGCAATACAAATAATCGGTCAATTTAAAAGTAGGAAAAACTTTTTCGTGTCTGGCATTTCTTCGGCTTCGCTTCCTCCTCTTCCCGTATCAGAAAAGCCTTTTACGGCTGTTCGCCTGTCGTCTCCCTTTCCCAAAAACTGGGAGACATTGCCCGACTCAACCCGGGAAAAAACTCCTGCGAGCGTACGTCAAGACCCAGTGTAAAAGATTCTCATAAAATTGTTTGTTGGCAGGATCCTTTTGGAGGGCCATTCTCCCCCACTATTTGGCCCTTAACTTCATTTCGAAAACTTTCCATCTTTTACCGGAAAGATTTTTTACTAAAAACAGATTCCTCGATTTAACCGTTTTTACAATTTCTGCTTAGCACGCCTGAAATCAAATGTTCCCCTTTTGGAAAATGGTCTTCCCCCCTACGTGGCACAACAACTCAATTCTTCCACATTTTTACTAAAACTAATCGCCGCCAATTTCACCCCTT
>CAZOHG010000143.1:0-2627 GCA_964579725.1 uncultured Deferribacteres bacterium | reverse complement strand
AAGGGGTGCAATAAAATTTTTGAGGGGAGCTCCATTAAAAAACGAAGCAAAAATGGAGCTGAATTTATTCCGCCCTTTCAGGGCTTAGGAAAAAATTCGTGCGTTTGATTTCCCGGGGCGTTGCCCCGGGCTGAAATTATGAAGCCCCTTCGGGGCGAAAACATTGAAAGGAGGAATTTGACGGATTTGTCCGGAGCACAAAAAAAGCCGCGAATGCACGACTATTTGAATTTTGGGAGGTTATGAAAAATTTGAAAAATTCCGGCAAAAAAACGGGCAGTTTAAACCCGGATTTCCAGCCTGAAGGGCTGGGATAAAATAGCCCAGGGCAACGCCCTGGGGAAAAGGAAAATTCTAAAAAACAGCTCGCCCTGAAGGGGCACAATAATCGGCGAAAAACGGCTGGTAAAATGTTTTGTTTATTCCGCCCTTTCAGGGCTTTTGGAAAAACATCGCGCTTTTGATTTACAGGGTCGTTGCCCCGGGCTGGAAATATTAAGCCCCTTTGGGGCAAAAAAATTGAAGGGCAGAATTTGACAGATTTATCCGGGGCACAAGAAAGCCGCGAATGCGCGAATGTTTGAATTTGAAAAGATCCCAAAAAGTTTAAATTTTTCGGAAGAAACGGGCAATTTAAGTGCGAAATTCCAGCCCGAAGGGCTGGGATAAATTAGCCCAGGGCAACGCCCTGGGAAAAAGGAAAATCCTAAAAAAACAACGCGCCCTGAAGGGGCAAAATAATCAGCGGGAAAACGACCGGTAAAATGTTTTGTTTATTCCGCCCCTTTGGGGCAAAAACATTTAAAGACGGAATTTGACGGATTTGTCCGGAGCACAAAAAAAGCCGCGAATGCACGAAAGTTTGAATTGTGGGAAGTCTCAAAAAGTTTAAGAATTGCGGCATAAAAACCGGCAAATTAAATAAAATTTTCCAGCCCGAAGGGCTGGGATAGATTAACCCAGGGCAACGCCCTGGGAAAAGAATCGATCATTGTTTTCAAAGCACCCTGAAGGGGTGCAATAAAATTTTTGTTGTTGAGATTTTCAGAAAATTTTACTCTGCGAGGCAAATATGAACGGGAAAAAACTTTTTGCAAGGGCCCTTTTATTGGGCCTGCTTTTCCAAACCGCCTCCTACGCCGGTTCCCGCACCTGGACGTGTAAAATCTGGCCTAAGGAAAGCAAAACGATCATCGATGATTCCACCGGTGCAAAGGTGATTTTCGTTACGACGAACAAAGCGTCGGACACCAACCTTTATTTTCACATGCGCTCCTTTCTTTCGGATGGGTCGATGCTGCTGTTCTACACAAATCGCACCGGACGTCAGGAGTTGTTCGGCTATCTCATGAAAACCGGGGAATTGGTGCAATTCATCAAAAAGGGTGACCCGGCGGTTGGAAACGTCACGGCGTCCATTTTGGGGAATGCGATTTATTTGATGAAAAAAAATGCCATTTTCGAATGGAAGGTAAGCTATTCTCTAAAAAATAAGAACCATCCTACAACGGTTCGGATTAGCGAACGAAAAATCTGTGATCTTGGAGACAATAGCGCCATCGGGGGGGCAGCTGAACTCACCGAAAGCTGTGATTCCAAATTTCTGGCGACCAAGGCATCTCTCAAAAATGGCAGAGGCTCCGTTATTCTATTGATTAACAAATCGACCGGCGATATTCGGGAAGCAGTTACCATTGGGTACAAAATCTCGCATTTGCAATTCAGCCGCACAAATCCGGATGTGGTGATGTACGCCCATTGGTACAAACGGGATGAACCCCTCTCTAAACAGGATTGGCATTCCCGGATGTGGCTGGCAAACGTGAAAACCGGGGTTTCCTGGCCGTTGCACCCGCAGGCCGTTGGGGAGTACAACACCCACGAATGTTGGTGGGTGAACGATCAGGTCACCTTTTGCGGCGGGTACAAAGACGGCCATTCTCCCGTTCGTGTGATCGACACCCACACCGGATTGATTCGGGTGATCGGTGAGGGAGCCTGGTGGCAGGGGGCCTCGGCGTCCGATCTGGCAAAATACAATTGGTGGCACGCCTCCGGGGATTACCAGGGCCGCTGGGTGGCCGCGGACAATTGGCACGGGATTATTGCTCTTTTCGATGGCAAAACCACCCAGGAGCACATTTTGACACAGGGGCATCGGATTTACGGGCGCGGCAAACACCCGCACGTGGGGTGGAATCATTTAGGCGGAATGGTGGAATTTACCTCCAATAAATTCGGCAATCCCGACGTGTGCATCGCCTTCATCCCGAAAGCGTGGGAAAAATGAACGCATTGAGAAAGCCGCGAAGTCGCGAATGTTTAAATTTTAGGGGGTCGCGAAATGTTTAAAAATTCCGGCCAAAAAACCGGCAATTTGAACCCAGATTCTCAGCCCGAAGGGCTGGGATAAATTAGCCCAGGGCAACGCCCTGGGAAGAGGTAAAATCCAAAAAAACAACCCGCCCTGAAGGGGCAAAATAATCGACGGGAAAACGGCCAGTAAAATTTTATTTATTCCGCCCTTTCAGGGCTTTGGGGAATAAATTGTGCGTTTGATTTCCCTGGGCGCTGCCCCGGGCTGAAAATATTTAGCCCCTTTGGGGCAATAAAATTAGAGGCTATAA
>CAZOHG010000142.1:0-2720 GCA_964579725.1 uncultured Deferribacteres bacterium | reverse complement strand
TTTTTCAACAACGATTTCCCTATTTCCCAGGGCGTTGCCCTGGGCTATTATATTTCGCCCCTTTGGGGCTCAGATTCGAGTGGGGATTTTCAATTTCAACCACCAATTTTTCAATCCCGCGCCCTGTAGGGATGCTTGAGTACGAGCTGGCCCATTTATTCGTGGGCGGATTCTTGAACAAGGCTTTACGAAATCAACAGGAGGTTTTCATTGAATTTAGCCTGGTATGATTGGCTGATTGTAGTGGCGGTGTTGCTTTTTATGATGTCTCAGGTCGTGGTAAGTCGGAAACACATGCAGAGCGTAGCCGATTTCCTGGCAGCCGGACGTACGGCCGGTCGGTACGTGCTGAGCCTTTCCCAGGGCATGGCGGCGTTAGGCGCCATCTCGATCATCGGTAATTTCGAAATGAATTACGTGGCCGGTTTTACCATGAGTTGGTGGGGTCTGACCACGGCAGTGGTGGTGCTCTTTATTACGGCTACCGGATGGGTCATCTACCGGTTTCGGCAAACCCGGGCGCTCACCCTGGCGCAGTTTTTCGAGATGCGCTACAGCCGCAAATTTCGTATTTTTGCGGGTCTTCTGGCCTTTCTTTCGGGTATCATTAATTTCGGGATTTTCCCCGCCGTGGGCGCGCGCTTTTTTATCTATTTCGGAGGATTGCCGGAAACATTTCGGGTCTTCGGGATTCCCGTGTCCACGTTTGTTGTGTCCATGATTGTGCTACTAAGTCTGGCGCTTTTTTTCGTTTTCAGCGGCGGCCAAATTGCCGTTATTGTTACCGATTTTATTCAGGGCGTTTTCGTTAATTTTGTCTTTATTGCCATTATTCTTTTTCTTCTCCACAAATTCAATTGGACGCACATTTTTCAGGCTCTGGAAACCGCCCCCAAAGATGCGTCGCTGATTAATCCCTTTCATACCAGCCATCTCCGGGATTTCAATTTCTGGTACTTTTTAATTGGGGTGATTGGCATCGTCTACGCCACCATGTCCTGGCAGGGAACACAGGGCTACAACGCTTCCGCCCAAAACGCCCACGAAGCCAAAATGGCCGGCATGTTAAGCAATTGGCGCAACATCCCGCAGGCCATTTTTTTACTTCTCATTCCCATTATTGCCTACACGGTTTTGCACCATCCCGATTACAGCGGACTGGCGGCAAGCGTAAAGACAGCCCTCAGGAGCATTCCCAACGAAGCGGTTCGGAGCCAGATTCGTATTCCTCTGGTCTTAACCAAAATATTGCCGCCCGGTTTTTTGGGGGCGTTTGCCGCCGTCATGCTGGCGGCGTTTATCAGTACGCACGACACCTATTTGCATTCCTGGGGCAGCATTTTTATTCAGGATGTCATCATGCCGTTTCGGAAAAAACCCTTTGAGCCGCGGCAGCACATCCGAATTCTGAAACTGTCCATTTTGGGCGTGGCCGTGTTTATTTTCTTTTTCAGCCTGCTTTTCCGACAAAACCAGTACATTTTCCTCTTTTTTGCGATTACGGGGGCGATTTTTGCGGGAGGCTCGGGAGCGGTGATTATTGGGGGCCTTTACTGGAAATGGGGCACCACGGCGGCGGCCTGGTGGGCCATGATTGTGGGTTCCACAATTGCCGTGGGCGGCATTATTTTGCACCAGATAAATCCCCATTTCCCCGTGAACGGCCAGTGGTTTTGGGGGATTGCCATGGCGGCCTCCACCTCTATTTACATTGGCATTTCGCTCCTGCAAAAACGCAAGCCCTTTAACATGGATAAGCTCCTGCACCGAGGGAAATACGCCATTCCCGATGAAACCCGCATTGTGCAGCCGGAGGGCGTCAAAGGTTGGCGGTCCCTGTTTGGCTTCGACGAGGAATTTACCCGCGGCGACAAACTCATTTATTATGTGACCTATTGTTGGATTTTCGGCTGGACCCTCGTGTTTATGGTCGGAACGATTTACAATTTGATACACAATGTTCCGGATGAAGCGTGGATGCATTTTTGGATCATAAATGTGTGGTTGAATGTGATTGTTTCGATCGGTGTGGTGCTCTGGTTTACCATTGGGGGAATTATCGATGTGAAAGCCATGGGCAGACGGCTCGAAACCCTCGTGCGCGATGTGAAAGATGACGGATTCATATCGAATGATGAGCCTTGAGCCGCCCGCGCATTTTGCTGCGGATGGCCTCCTTTCAAGTCGGGAGGCCCGTCGGTAGCGCTGTCTATTGTTCGGGTACGCGGGTCTTGCCGGTGTCCCGAGCGGGACTCAAAAGTAAGGCTTCTTTGGGTTTGAAGAAACGGGTCGCCGGGTGTTCGCCCAAGGCGAAAGTATCGAGGCGACCCGAAATGCTCCCCAAAATCATTCGCGCATTCGCGGCTTATTTCATTTTGTGTGCTTCGCGGGCTGCTTTATTTTGCGGAAATATCTTGATATTTTGTTTTTTTATTTCTATTTTGTGGTTGTCATAATTGGGGTTGGGTTCTTGTTTGACAAGAGATTTTCCGCAATACCTATGATTATTCCTCCTGTGAAATAGTGAATGCGACTACCTACTAAACCCAATTCCTCTTCTTTCTCACTATTGAGTTTTATGTTTGAAAATTCCACCGAATCATCCGTGTGCGGGGTAGAGGGGGGTGAGGCCGGGGGATGATTCATCGGATGGAGGAATCCATCGGTGGTGTTTTATTGGATACAGAATCAGAAAAACAGCGTTTTCAAAAGAAATAAAC
>CAZOHG010000141.1:0-2761 GCA_964579725.1 uncultured Deferribacteres bacterium | reverse complement strand
ATGGAATTCCCGAAAATTCAATTTTAAAATGGAGTTTGTCGCGGCCAATTGTTCGATAAAAATGAACGATTCTGAGGGGAAAGTTTTGTCCAATTTTTCCCGAACGGTTTTTTGAGAAAACCCTGAAGGGGTTTAATAGGTTAGCCCGGGGCAACGCCCCGGGAAAACGAGATTGGCCTTTTCCCCAAAGCCCTGAAAGGGTGGAATAAACAACACACTGCCAAACAGGTATTTCGCAAGAACGGGTTTAAATGAGTTCTAAAATGGCGCCGATTTTCGGACATTCTGTCTTGAGTTAAGCCTTTTTTAAAGCGATTGGAGTTGTTGTAAAATCTTAATAGCCTCAGCAAAAACCTGTTTCATTTTTGCCCCTTGAATGGCTCCCGAAACGGCGTCTAATGCTTTAAAACTAAACCCTTTACGTGAGCCGTAGTAGCCAACCCAAAAAGGGTAGTACATCCGTTCCAAGGAAAGAAAGCGGACCAGTTTCAACGGCAGTTTTTGGCGAATTCCAACCTGAAGTGAAAAATGACGGGCTGCGGTAAATGCTGCCGATTCCGCTTCTCTTTCCCGCAAAAAGAAAGGGATTCTACCGGTTTTTCCCCCCTCTTCAAATCGGACAAAGTCTGTTTTGGGAAAAGCTGCCACCCCCTCGATGCCATCCACCGCTACTGTGAGCGTCTCTCTTTTCCCTTTGAATTCCGTTTCCAATTTGGCCCAGAAATAGGGGAGGTAAATCAATTCGATTTTTTTTAATTGTTTGGAAGCTCGGAAAAAAAGGTGCCGTTTGGGGGCCAAATGTTTTTCAGCTTCAACCTGTGTGACGAGAGGCCGGACAAATTTCGCCTTCATTTTTTAGTTTTCCTTACCGACTGTTTGGAAAATGAGGGTCGGGTCTACCGGAAACCGCCCCATTTTTTCACCGTACAGACTGAACCCGCCCCGAAAATCAGCCTTGGGTGAAACCTCGAAACGAAGGGCCAGGGTTCGGTTTTTCAGGCGATTGAGCACCTTCTTGAGAGTCTCTCCTCTAACGGTCAGACGGGTCAAATAACCGTAAGAGCCCGGCTGAAATCTGGCCTTGTGCGAGAGAACACCCCGTGCGTCGGCCGGATCGTCCGGGAAATGAACAGTTTGAACCGGGACACCGTTCAGAAAAATCGTCACGTCCGTGGGCCATTTGGTCACGTCTGTCTGGGGGTAATCTCCCGGTTTATTTCGGGGCCAGGGGTAGGACTCAAATCGGGCGTTCACCTTTTTCTCTCCCGCGCGCGAAGCCCCTTCAAACAGAAGTTGGAGGCTTTTCACTTTGGCTAAGGGTACGTCCGGCGGAACGGTAATTTGGTACTCCACAAAACCCGCCCCGAGCCCCGCAATTTTGCTTCTTTGAGCCCTGGGATTATTTTCAAACGCCTGCCAGTTTTGTCTGACAATATCCCCCGGAGCAAAACGCAAGGCAAACGCGTGGGACGAAAGTTTTTCGGATCGAGGCAGGTTCCCACCGGTCACATCCACATTCAGATAATTTTTGGCCGCCACATTTCCCTGCGCGTCCTCGACCCAAAAGCGCAGCGTTCCCAGACAGCGCTCGTTCGCCAGGGGAATTTCCAGCGTGTCCACAGGAACAACAGAATACGATTTGGGCGAAAACCACCGGCTTCCGCCGCCAAAGGTTTTTGGATTTCCAAATCGATCCCAGCCCCAGAATTCCCACCGAAGAGTGGCTTCCGAAATGGGCTTGTCTGAAAACTGGCTAAAAAAAATCGGCACCCGCCAGAGGGAACCGGGCTTTTTCGCGGGGCAGGGGGGACTGTCCACGCCCACGAAATCGGGGTTGTTCAAATTGGACGGCGTCATTCCCGGGAAAAACGCTTCGTACCCGAAATATTTGGGTGTGCGGTCGTAATTCAGGAACCCGTTGCGTTCCCACTCGATGTCCATTAACTCCGTGTAAATGTACCCGCTGATTTTTTCGTGGCGGCGGAGTTCATTGGTCAGAAATTTAAAACACAAGGAGATGTCCTGGTCCCCCATTCCGGCCGAAATCCCCCCGTACTCGCTGTTCAGTAAGGGCTGATTTTTCTGGGCCCCGGAGATGAAATTGAAGGTCGATCCCGGAAATGTCCGATCCACCACCTTTTGAATGTGAGCCTTTGCCCGGGTGTAATCGTTGATGTAGAAATGCCAGGAATTAATGTCCGTGTTGGAAATGTGGTCGTAATTGCAGGCGGAATTGTCCTCCACCAGCCGGGTAGGATCGGCTTGCTTAAAAAAATCCACCTGTTTGCGAACCCAATTTTGAATGGCGGGTGTGTACCGCTTGGATTTCGGATCGTGCAGCCCCCAGGTCTCGTTGAAGAGCACCCAGGCAAAAATGGACGGGTGATTGAAATCGCGCTGCAGAGCGGCTTTTGACGTCAATTCCCACGTGCGTTGGGCCTCGGCGTCAAATCGCCAGGTGCTGGGCATGTCGTACATGATCAAAAGTCCCAGCCTGTCCGCCCAGTAGTAGAGCCGCGGGTCGTCGATTTTAATGTGAATGCGCAGAAAATTCAGTCCGAAATCTTTGGCTTTTTCAATGTCGCGTCGGATTTCGGCATCCGTTCGAAAAGTGTAGATGCCTTCCGGCGTGAAAGACTGGTCCAGCGCGCCGCGCAGGTAAAGCGGTTTGTTGTTGAGAAAAATAAAGGAGTAAGGCTTTCCGTTCCAAAATCCGGTGCTGATTTTTCGCAGGGCAAAGTAGCTGTGGACGAAATCCAGA
>CAZOHG010000140.1:0-3050 GCA_964579725.1 uncultured Deferribacteres bacterium | reverse complement strand
CACCGGGCACCCGGGGCGGGATATCACCCTGTTTTCACCCGGGCGATTTTTGTGAGGGAAAAATGACGAAGTACTCAATAGGGATTGTTGGCGCGGGCCGGTTGGGGCGAGCGCTTTTGCACGGTTTGAAAAAGGCGGGTCATTCCATTTCATTTATTGCGACCCACCAGGACACCTCCGTGGCTGACTTGCGGGTGGACTTTTCGGAAACCCAGTTTACCTCGACATTTCGGCAGCTTCCTCCGGCGGACGTGATTTTCCTCACTGTCCCGGACGATGCTATTGGGGATATCGCTTCCGACCTGGCGGAAAATGCGCCCAATCTTCGTCAGACCATTGTGGCCCACACCTCCGGGGCAAAATCGTCCGAGCTTTTGGTCGGGCTACGGGAGCGTGGCGCCCGGGTGGCGTCTTTCCATCCGGCGCAGTCGTTTGCCGGTTTGCCGGACGATTTCCAAAAATTTCCCGGTACTACCATTGCCATTGAGGGAGATTCCGCTGCCGTCGCGGTTCTGGTGGCAATTGCGCATTCCCTAGGCGGCACTCCTCTGGAAATTCCCACTGCGGCCAAGCCTCTGTACCATTTGGCGTGCGTCATGGCTTCCAACTATTCCACTTCTCTCATGGATTCGGCGTTAGACGTTCTCGAAAAAATCGGCATTCCGCGCCCCAAGGGAAAGGTCATTCTGTTGCCTCTTTTTCAAACCACTGCCCGCAATCTTGAAGCGGCCGATCCCGAAACTATTCTGACCGGTCCCATTGCTCGGGGTGATGTGCAAACCGTTGAGGCGCATTTGGAGAATCTGGTGAAAAAAAATCCGGCTCGGCTGGCTACGTACATTGCCCTTGGTCGCGAAACGCTTCGTTTGGCGCGACGCGTGGCTCCCCAGAACGAGAGTCGGTACCGGGAAATGGAAGAATTATTTCGGAAGATTGAGAAAGAAGTTCCCCCGAATAAATGACCCCCTCTCGTGCGCCAAGAAAAATGTTTTTCGACGGATTGTTTGGGGAGATCTGTTTTGGGCTGTTTTTCTAATTTCCGTTAGAGCCCGAAATAGAGAACAAATTCGTAGACGACCAAAACGAAATAGGCCAAACCAAGGCCCAAAATGACATTCTTAATGCTAATGTACCTTCCGATGCTGAAGTTTTTGTGAATCAGCAAAATAATGACGCTGACAATGGTCAAAAAATATTTGATGAAAAAAAAGGGGTAGGTTCCGAACCGTAGAGCAAAGCGCATGACGGGGTTTATTTCGACCGCCCCCTGTTTAATTAGAATGAGGGTGAAATAGGAATCCACGACACTGAGGACAACTATGCCCAGAGCTGCCATGGCCGCCCAAAAGCTGTACCGATCCACGTAATAATTGCTTTGCGCATCTGTGGCGCGTCGGTTTCCCTTTCGACGTCCGTAATAAAAACGCCAGTTGAGAGGACTGGTTGGTTTTTTGCGACGGTCAGGGATTCGGCGTTTTGCACTGAGTTCGCCCGATTCATTTGGCAAGGGGGAAGTCATTCCAATTACTCCGCGAGGTCTTGTTTACCATTGATTTGTTTTGTTGTACCCGAAGAGGTCTTTTCAATTATCGGCAAATTTTCTAATCTATTGAGCGGCGGAAGGCGATAAAAATCAGTCCAAAATTCGGTAATTTCTAAATCCGAAAATAACTTCCCGGATAATGACATTCAAAATGCTTGTGACCGGCACAGCCAAAAGCATACCCAAAATACCCAACAATTGTCCGCCGATGAGCACGACAACCACAACCAGCAGGGGGTGTAAGTCCACGCTTTTGGCTACGACCAACGGGGAAATGAACACATTGTCAATGAGCTGAATGACGGCAAAAGCCACAGCGATCCACACCAGCGGCATCAGAGAAGGATTTTGAGACAGCGAAACGATCATGGCCGGAACCGCTCCCACAATGGGGCCGAAATAGGGAATCATATTCGCCAGTCCCGCAATGCTTCCAATGAGGACGTAATAGTCAATATGCAGGAAAAAGAGTGCGATGACGGACAGCACACCGACCAGAAAGGCGTCGATCATTTGCCCGCGAATGTAATTGCCCAATTGTTTGTTGGTTTTGTACACCAGATTAAGGGACATCTCAAAATAACGGTTGGGAACCGTTTGGATGAAAGCCTTTTTCATGGCGGGGCCGTCTTTGATCAGAAAGAAGGTAATAAATGGAATGATGACCAGATCGGTCAGGGTGGAAAAAAGCCCGAGGGCGAATTTAAAAATTCCCTCTTGAAAATGAACCACCCAGCTCTGGACTTTTTCGGAGATATTCTGGGCCATTTCGGGATTTCCCAAAAAGGCCAGCCGTTCCTTAAGAAGCTTGTCCCAGTTACTGACCATGCCGGAGATCTTACCGCTCTGCAAATAGTGGGTAATGGAACTAGCCTGACTGCTGACAGCCGGTAGGAAGGCAACCAATGCCCACCCGATAAAGCCGGCGAGCACCGCAAACACAATGAGCGTGCTCACGCCGCGCGAAAGGCCGAAGGTTTCAAGGTAACCCACCAACGGATCCAATAAATAGGCAAGCAAAATGGACAGGACAAAAAGAATGGTCAACTCACGGAACTGCACCACCATTTCGACGGAAAGCCAGAGAACGGCGATCAGGAGTAAAAAAAGCAACCCGATGTGCCGTATTTTACGCCATTCCGAGCGATGAATTTCAAGATAAAGCATGTGAGAAGATTCGCGCGTCATGAAACGGCTTCCCCAGCCTTAGTGGGCATACTTTCTGCCTTGCGACACGCTTCCAGCGCTTCGTTGGTGTGTTTCAGGCGCTCACCCACCATTTGAGCCAGTTTGGTCAAGACCAGAACACCCAATTTCGGCCGACGCTCAAAAAGAGAAAACAAATCCGGGCGAAAAATGCCAATGAGTTTTGTGGGTTCCGTTGCCGCCACCGAGGCCGACCGGGGAGAGTCGTCCAAAAGCGCCAATTCTCCGAAGAAATCTCCGTTTTGAAGCGTGGCCAAAACGTAGTCGGGTTGTGCCGGATTTTCGCCCACAAACACGGAGA
>CAZOHG010000139.1:0-3059 GCA_964579725.1 uncultured Deferribacteres bacterium | reverse complement strand
GGAAACGGCCTTCGACCTCTATTTGTTTATTGATGACGGGTTGGATTACCCCATTCCGTTTCAATATCGCCCCAATGCGTGGTGGGTTATTGACACGCACCTTCAATATGAAAAGGATTTGCAAAAAGCACGACTTTTCGATTACGTTTTTGCGGCGCAACGAGACGGGGCGGAAAAGCTCCGGCGTGACGGCATTCCGCATGTTTTTTGGCTTCCTCTGGCAGCCGATCCGAGTATTCACAAAAAAATGAATCGTCCCAAAAAATACGACGTGGCTTTTGTGGGACATTTTGCCCCCGGGCCGCGGAATGAACTCTTGGCTGTGATTCGGAAAAATTTCGAGAATGTGTTTATCGGTCAAAAATTCTTCACCGAAATGGCTCAAATTTATAGCGAATCCCGAATCGTTTTTAACCGGAGCCTGCGCAACGACGTCAATATGCGGGTATTTGAAGCAGTGGCATCCGGCAGCTTGTTGGTGACGAACGATTTGTCATCAAACGGCCAGAATGCGTTGTTTGTGCCGGAAAAGCATTTCGTGGTGTACCGCAATGAAAAAGAGCTTTTAGAGAAAATTCACTATTATTTGCAGAATGCCCGGGAACGCGAAAATATTGCCCGTGCCGGTCGAAAACACGTGCTGGTGTGGCACACCTACAAAAATCGAATGGCAGCACTTTTGGAACAAGTTCTGCGGTTAGAACAAAACGCCGCTCTTTCCGTGCCGACGAAACGAGCTTCCATCGTCATCCTGACCTACAATGGTTTGGAATACACCAAGCAGTGTATTCAAAGCATTCGGGAAAATACTCGGGCTCCCTACGAATTGATTGTGGTGGACAACGGTTCAACGGATGGGACGCGCGAGTATTTGAAATCGCTCGACGACGTAACCGTGATCCTGAACGAGCAAAATTTGGGGTTTGCTGCCGGCAACAACAAAGGCATTCAAGCCAGCCGGGGAGATTACATTGTTCTCCTGAACAATGACACGGTGGTGACAGAAGGTTGGCTTTGCCGCTTGGTGCAGGCGGCGGAACTGTCGCCGGAAGTGGGAATGGCGGGCCCGCGCTCCAATTACGTGCAAAATCCCTTTCAGCAGGTAGACGAGGTGCCCTACCAAAACATGGCGGAAATGCAGAATTTCGCCCGACATTTCGCCCGAAAAAATCAACGGCGCTACTTTTTGACCACGAAATTGGTGGGATTTTGTTTGCTTCTCAAGCGAGAGGTTGTTGAAAAAGTAGGGCTCTTGGACGAATCCTTTGGTATTGGGAATTTTGAGGACGACGATTACTGTGTCCGCACTCGAAAAGCCGGGTATTTTTTGGCCATAGCCGGAGACGCATTTGTTCACCATTTCGGGAACCGCGCTTTTCGGGAGAACAAAATCTCCTACGAGAAAATGATCCAAACCAATCTGGCTAAATTTAAAGAAAAATGGAAAAATGAACTGGAATTCCGAGGGGAAGAGTACTATTTGAAAGAAGACCTGCAATTTTTTGCGGAAGAGGAAAATCGTGCCGGTGAACGCCTTTTCGCCACCGGAGACGTACAGGCTGCCGGGGAGCGTTTTCGAAAGGCATTGGAGTGGGAACCGAAAAACGACCGTGCCTGGAACAATTTGGGGGTTGTGTACTGGCAAGAGCGCAAATTTCGAGAAGCAGCCGAAGCTTTTCAAAAGGCCCTGACCTTGAACGAGAAAAACGAAGATGCCTGGAAAAATTGGCAGGCGTTGTGCAAAGAAAACGGCGAATGCCTGCAATTGATTCGTTGGGCGCAGGAAATTCCAGCGGGGGCTTCCTCTGAAAAGCGGTTGTACGAAGCGGGCAAACTCCTGATTGAAATGAACCGTGTGCCCGAGGCGGAAAATCTCTTTCACCAAATAAAAGAGAAAAATCCCGAATCCCCGGAAGCGGACATCGGGTTGGCCCTTATTGCCTGGGAAAACGGCAAATTGAACGAGGCACTGGACAAAATGGAGGCCGTGTCACGGCGGGCACCCAACCATCGGGAATTGGTTCTTCAATACGCACTCATGGCTTTTCAAATCGGCCAACAGAACGAAGCAATCGCTCTGCTGAACGACTTTATTCAAAACAAGCCGGACGCAGAGCTGCAACAGGTGCTCGCATTTTTGAAGGAAACGCAGCAAAAACAACGGGAAGAATATGTGGTGTCGGAAGAGGTACATGCATGAAGAAAAATCAGAAACGGGAGAAAAGGCGTTTTTCAAAGCCTAAAGAAATAAATCTAAGTATTTGCATGATTGTAAAAGATGAGGAGAAGCACCTGCCACACTGCCTGAGAAGTGTAAGCGGACTGGGAGCGGAGGTCATTGTTGTGGACACCGGTTCAAAGGATCGAACGGTGGACATTGCCAGAAGTTTTGGAGCCAAAATCTTTCACTTTCCGTGGACCAATAATTTTTCCGAAGCCCGAAATGTGTCTCTTCAACACGCATCCCGTGACTGGATCCTCTGGCTCGACGCTGACGATTTGTTGCCTGAATCCGAACACGCCAAATTGCGGAAACTATCTGCTGAGAAGCCAGAGCGCGCTTTTCATTTTATTCTAAAAAACAGGGGAATTGACGATTCCCAATGCTACCAACTGCGAATGTTTCCCAATCATCCCGCTATTCGATTTGAAGGTGCCATTCACGAGCAGGTGGCTCAAAGTGTCCGACGTTTGAATTTTCCTACCGAAAATAAAGATGTTGTGGTGGTGCACACGGGCTATTCCAGCGAAGCGGTGGTTCGAGCCAAAAAGGAAAAGTACCTCCACTTGATGGCCGATTGGCTAACTGACCACCCACATGATTGCCTGATTGAATACCAATATGCCCTGACAAACCACACCCTCGACCGGCACGAAAAAGCGGTGCAGGCCTTTGAAAAATTTCTTCTTAAGCAGGATTGTTTAAATCAGGATCGAAATGTTGCCTTTTACGCCACAGTTTTGACAGGCCGTTCCTACTTAAATTTGGGTCAATTGGACAAGGCGTTGCACTATTTGTTGGAGGCGCAAAAGCTCCAATCAGAGTCGGATTTTTTAAA
>CAZOHG010000138.1:0-3143 GCA_964579725.1 uncultured Deferribacteres bacterium | reverse complement strand
AAATATTTAGCCCCTTTGGGGCAATAAAATTAGAGGCTATAAATTCACGAATTTGTCCGGGGTACACAAAAAATGCCGCGAATGCGCGAATGTTTGAATTGTAGTAGATCGTAAGAAGTTTAAAAATTCCGGCCAAAAAACGGGCAATTTGAACGCGGTATTTTTCAGCCTGAAAGGCTGGGATAATTTAGCCCCTTTGGGGCAAAAACATTGAAAGGGGGAATTTGACGAATTTGTCCGAGGTTCACAAGAAAGCCGCGAATGCGCGAATGTTTGAATTGTGGGAGATCGCAAGAAGTTTAAAAATCCCGCAAAAAAAACGGGCAATTTAAATACAATTTTTCAGCCCGAAGGGCTGGGATAAAATAGCCCAGGGCAACGCCCTGGGAGAATGATCGGTCAATAATCTCAAAACACCCTGAAGGGGTGAAATAAAATTCTAAAGAAAAAACGCTTTTTTACAGGAAAATATTGGCGGCAAGAATTTCCTCCTGACCAAGAAAGGGGACTACAGATGAGGTTGTTTCAAACAAAGGACAATCAAAACACAACAAAGAACGAGAAAAAATGAAAACAAAAGGTTTTTTATTTTTTACAAGGATTTTGCTATTCGTCCTTCTTTCGGCTGCTGCGGTCCTCGGTCAGATTGAGCAAATTCCGATCTACAAAAACAAACAAATGCCGATTGAAGCGCGGGTGCAGGACTTGCTAAATCGGATGACGCTCGAGGAGAAGGTTAACTTGCTCAGCGGCCACAGTCCCCGGACGCTGGGAAATCCGCGCCTGTGTATTCCGGAACTCATTAAAAGCGACGGTCCCTTGGGTCCCAATTGCCGCGGCCGCGCCAACAATTATTCGGCCATGATTAATCTGGCGGCTACATTTGACACGGATTTAATGCAAAAGGTAGCCGAAAACATTGGGGAAGAGGTGCGAATTCTGGGGCGGAACTGGTTGCTCGGGCCCTGCGTCAACATTGCCCGCGTGCCGAACGGCGGGCGCACGTTTGAAGGCTTCGGGGAAGACCCGTATCTGGCGTCCCGAATGACGGTAGCGTACGTGAAGGGCGTGCAAAGCAAACGGGTGGTGGCTTGTGTCAAACATTTTGTGGCCAACAACCAGGAATTGGGGCGTGGTCACGTGGACGCCCGCGTGAGCGAGCGGGCGCTTCGGGAAATTTACCTTCCCGCTTTCAAAGCTGCCGTTCGCGATGCCGGATGCCTGTCGGTCATGGGCGCGTACAATCGGGTAAACGGCGAGTACGCCTGTGAAAATCAACATTTGCTCACCGAGGTCTTGAAAAAGGAGTGGGGATTCAAGGGCTTTGTGGTAACGGACTGGGGTGCCGCGCATTCAACGGTCAAAATGGCCAATGCCGGACTGGATCTGGAAATGCCCTTTCCCAAGTTTTATGGGAAAAATCTTTTGAAAGCCGTTCGGAACGGGGATGTTTCGGAAGCCACGCTGAACGACAAGGTAAGACGCATTTTGCGGGCGATGTTTTGGGCCAGTTTGTTTGACGAATCTGCCGATGCCTACGGCGGCTTGGACGACACACCCGATAGACGCGCGCTGGCTTTGCGAGCGGCGCGGGAGAGCATTGTGCTTTTGAAAAACGCCCACCACTTCCTGCCGTTCCATCAAAACCAATTCAAAAGCATTGCCGTGATCGGGCCCAACGGCGACGTGGCGCAAATGGCGGGCGGCGGAAGCGGTTATTTAAAAGGAATTTACGGCGTTTCTCCTCTCAAGGGCATTCGAAAGAAGGTTGGCCATTCGATTCAAGTTTCTTTCGCCCGGGGCATTCGTCCGGTGCCAACGGAGTTACCCATCTTGAGTGCCCGCTATTACCGGCTTCCCGACGGCCGCCCGGGGGTGTACGCCGAGTATTTCAATAACAAGGAGCTTCGCGGAAAGCCCGCGCTAACACGCATTGAAAAAGCCATCGATTTCAACTGGGGATTCGGCGGCGCGCGTCAGCCGGGGTCTCCTGGGTCTCCAGCGCCGGGCATTATTCAATTGGATCACTGGTCGGCCCGCTGGACGGGACAGTTGCGTTCTCCCGGGCAGGGCTGGTACTACATTGGGTTGAAGGCTGACAACGGCGTTCGCCTTTATTTGGACGGCAAAAAGGTGTTGGACGCGTGGAGCAACCAGGATGCGGGCAAGTTCAAAATCGCCAAATACAAATTTCAAAAGGGGCGCTGGTACCGGCTACGGGTCGAGTTTTACGAAAACATCGGTAGTGCCCGGTGCAAATTGGGAGTAAAGCCGTACCCCGAAAAGGACTTTTTTCAGGAAGCCATTCAACTGGCGAAGCGTTCGGACGCGGTCGTTTTGTGCATGGGACTTAACCCGACACTGGAGGGCGAGGGCCACGATCGGGACAGTCTGGCCTTGCCGGCGATTCAGGAAAAGCTGATTCGAAGGATTTCAGAAGTCAATAAAAACAGTGTTGTGGTGCTTTTTAGCGGCACGCCGATTCTCATGAATCGCTGGATGGCATCCGTGCCCGCCATTGTGGAGGCGTTTTACCCCGGTGAGGAGGGCGGCAACGCTCTGGCAGACATTCTGTTTGGCGATGTGAATCCCTCGGGTCGATTGCCCGTGACCTTTCCCAGACGGTGGCAGGACACACCGGTACACGATACGTACCCCAATCCCGATGTGGCCGTTTACAAAGAAGGAATTTTTGTGGGCTACCGCTATTACGACCAATACGGAATTGAACCGCTTTTCCCCTTTGGGTACGGGTTGTCGTACACGAAATTTGTTTACAGCCGATTGGACATTCGCCCGCGAAACATGACGACAGGAGACACGGTGGAAGTGAGTTTTGAAGTCAAGAATAGCGGCAAAATGGCCGGAGAGGACGTGGTTCAATTGTACCTCCACGATGTCAAATCCAGCCTGCCGCGGGAAGTAAAGGCTTTGAAAGGATTTGCCCGGGTGCAGCTAAAACCGGGGGAAAAGAAAATCATCCGGTTGCCTTTGGTTCGGTCGCAATTGACCTTTTACAATCCCACCTTAAAGAAATGGATGGCCGAGCCCGGCAAATTTGAAGTCTGGATTGGCCGTTCGTCGCGGGACATTCGGCTCAAAGGTTCCTTTTTTTACGAAGGTGAAAAGTAAATGGGGTGTCC
>CAZOHG010000137.1:0-3240 GCA_964579725.1 uncultured Deferribacteres bacterium | reverse complement strand
TTTAACGTACGGAGTGGCGGGTTCCGGTTTCCCCGGGGCGCTGCCCCGGGCTAATGTATCAAACCCCTTCGGGGTTTTGGAGAAATGGTTGAAAATATATTTTTCAATACAAATTTTTAATCAGTCGCTTGAGCGAGCCGTACAAAATTGCCAAAAGAAAATTGCTGGAAAAAAATGGAATTTTTCATTTTGTAGGTAATTAAAGAATTAAATAATTGAAAAGAAATTTTGAGAATAAATTTCAGGTCAATCCCTTTCTCTTTCACCCCAAAGGGGTGAAATATATTAGCCAAGGGCAACGCCCTGGGGACAAAAATGACAACAAATGTAAAAATCAAAGCCCTGAAGGGGCGGCATAAAAACGGAAGGCTGTTCATGAATCCCAAAAAATCCTTTTCAATCATTCCTCACCCCGAAACCCTGACGCCTGGCCGCGGTGTTTTCCGTCTAACTCGGGAAACGAAACTTTTTTTCACGCCGGGGACGGAATCGGTGACCACTTATTTTCAAACGTTGCTCAAAAACGCGACGCACTGGTCGGTGTCCAAACAAAAAATGGCCGCGCCAAATCTCACCCAAAATGCGATTGTTTTTGACCTCACGTCTCAAAATAAAGCCCTTGGGGACGAGGGCTACCGCCTGGACGTCGATTCTACCTCGGTTCGCCTGCGCGCTTTTCAACCGCCTGGACTTTTTTACGGCGTCCAAACCCTGCGCCAAT
This sequence comes from uncultured Deferribacteres bacterium, assembly GCA_964579725.1. Classification (GTDB taxonomy): domain Bacteria; phylum Zhuqueibacterota; class JdFR-76; order JdFR-76; family BMS3Abin05; genus CAZOHG01. Next base: position 2,519 of record CAZOHG010000137.1, on the reverse strand, counting down.
TACTTCCCCCTGAATTTGAGTTTGCCAACTCTCCGCCGCGAAAATTCTGGTCGATTCCCGCCGTTCAAATCGAGGACAAACCACGCTTCGGCTGGCGGGGCCTTTTGCTGGACTGCTGCCGCCACTTCATGACCGTGGAATACGTGAAACGAACCATCGACTGGCTGGCTTTTTACAAATTGAACCGATTTCATTGGCACTTAACCGAGGACCAGGGCTGGCGAATTGAAATCAAAAAATACCCCCGTCTCACGGAATTGGCCGCCTGGCGAACCGAACCGGACGGCACGCGCCACGGAGGTTTTTACACGCAGGAGGAAATTCGAGATGTGGTGGCTTACGCTGCCGAGCGGTTCGTCACGGTAATTCCCGAAATCGAAATGCCCGGCCACTCACTGGCGGCTTTGGCCGCGTACCCGGAACTTTCTTGCACAGGCGGGCCGTTCAAAGTGGCCAATCAGTGGAGTGTTTTCAAGGACGTGTACTGCGCAGGCAAGGAAGAAACCTTCCGATTTTTGGAGGATGTTCTGACGGAAGTGTTGGAGCTCTTTCCCTCAAAATACATTCACATCGGCGGAGATGAGGTGCCCAAAGACCGCTGGAAAGCCTGCCCCCGGTGTCAAGCACGAATCCGCAGCGAAGGATTGCGGGACGAGGACGAACTGCAGAGCTATTTTATCAGGCGAATCGAAAAATGGCTCAATGCCCGCGGCCGGCAAATCATTGGGTGGGATGAAATTTTGCAGGGAGGTTTGGCTCCGGGAGCCACGGTGCAATCGTGGAGAGGGGTGGAAGGCGGAATCGCCGCTGCCCGAGCCGGGCACGACGTCATTATGTCGCCGCACACGCACGTGTATTTTGACCACCCGGCGCAGTTTAAGGGATTGGCGCGGGTGTATTCGTTTGAACCGATTCCCGAGGAATTGACGTCCCGCGAGGCCCGCCACGTGCTTGGGAGCGAAAGCTGCATGTGGACGGAGTACGCGCCCCCGGACGTCGTGGACACCCGGATTTTCCCCCGGCTTCTGGCGTTTGCGGAGGCGGTGTGGAGCCGCGCCCCGAAATCGTACCCGCAATTCTGGGATCGAACGGCCGAACAGTACCTTCGACTTCGCTCGGGAGGCGTGCAGATTGGATCGGAGGGGCGGCCGTTCCGCCTGAAGGTGCGTTTTTCTCCCGACAAGCGAGCGTTTGAAGTTCGGCTGTTTCCGGAAGAGGAAGGTGTAGAGTTGGCCTACACGCTGAACGGAGAAACGCCGACGGCCGATTCGCCGCGCTACCAGAAGCCCTTTTGGGTGGCCGAAACGGGCGTCCTGCACGTGCAGGCTTTCTGGAAAAACCGGCCCTACGGAGAAACGGTTGTGCAGCCGCTTGTTTTGCACAAAGCGGTCGGTTTGCCTGTGCATTTTTCGGTTGGGGCGGGGGAGTCCCAAGAAAACCCGTCCGCTCTTTTGACGGACGGCCTGTTGGGGTCAACGGAAACCAACGACGGTTTGTGGTTTCGCCCCGAAGGAGGGAAATTTAAAGCCGAGATTCATTTCCCCGAAAAAATAGAACTTAGGCAGATTCGCGTGCGATTCCTGCAAAACACCAGTCGCCGTGCCTTTTTGCCCGTGGATGTCACCTTTTCTGTTGCGGAGAGCGGCCGTGATTTTCGACTCACGCAAACGATCTTTCACACGATTTCCGTTCTGGAACGTGGCCCGCTGATTCACGAATTCAAGGCCGAATTTTCGGGTAAAAAAGCAGAAGCTATTCAAATTGAAGCGAGGGAATTGGGCGTTTGTCCGCCGGGACACCCCGGGGAGGGGGAAGCGGCCTGGCTTTTGGTTGACGAAATTGTGGTGGAATAAAAATTTTTCGGACCTAAATTTAGGCGAAACAAAATCCTTTTTAAAGGAGGCTGCCGTGAAATCCACCAATTCTTCACGCCGCGAGTTTTTAAAGAAGGCGAGACTTGGGGCCGCCGCTCTGACGCTAACACCGGGTTTTCGCTTCGGTATTGGGAAAAAACGTCGCCCCAATATTCTATTCATCATGACGGACGACCACGCCGCCAATGCCGTGAGCGCTTACGGGAGCCAAATCAACCGCACGCCGAACATCGATCGAATCGCACAGGAGGGCGTTCGGTTTGAGAATGCCTTTTGCACCAACAGTCTCTGTGCACCGAGTCGCGCTACAATTCTAACCGGAAAATACAGCCATTTAAACGGCGTCCGTAACAATCGGGACAAATTTGACGTAGGCCAACCGACTTTCCCCAAAATTCTTCGGGCGGCCGGGTACCAGACGGCCATAATCGTGAAGTGGCATTTGAAAAGTCAACCCACTGGGTTCGACTATTGGAATGTGTTCCCCGGGCAGGGGGCCTATTACAATCCCGATCTGATTGAAATGGGAACCAAAAAGCGCGTCCACGGCTACGCGACAGACATCATTACGGACATCGCTCTGGATTGGTTGAAGCGCCGGGACAAGAGCAAGCCGTTCGCCCTGCTTTTTCAACACAAAGCGCC
>CAZOHG010000136.1:0-3279 GCA_964579725.1 uncultured Deferribacteres bacterium | reverse complement strand
CTGGGGTACTAACGGGCAAAGCGGACCGAAAAAAGAAAAAAGGCACCCGGAGAAGAATATTCCGCGGAATTGCCACGTTGTGGGATTAATTCAACCGAATCATTTGAATTGTTTTGAAAACCAGAAGCCTTCAAGGCAAGGGAAATCCGTTGGCAGTGCTTGAAATGAAATCCATTTACAAAAGCTACCCTGGTGTGCAGGCGCTCAAAGGGGTGTCGCTTCGGGTGGATGCCGGGGAAGTTCACGCTTTGGTAGGGGAGAACGGCGCCGGGAAATCCACGTTAATGAAAATTCTTTCGGGTGCCGAACCCATGGACTCCGGGCAAATTTTTCTGGACGGGCAACCAATTACAATTTCCAGTCCGATGGACGCGCAGAAATTGGGCATTATTATGATTTACCAGGAGTTCAACTTAATTCCGCAAATGAGTGTGGCGGAAAATATTTTTTTGGGCAGAGAACCCGTTCACCCCAAAAGCGGCTGGCTTAAGTGGAAAATAATGCGGCGGGAGGCTGCGAAATTTCTCGAAAAGCTCAACGCTCCCCTCAATGTGCGGGCGCCGGTATCGTCTCTGAGCGTCGCCGAACAGCAAATTGTGGAGATTGCCCGCGCCCTGTCTCAAAATGCCCGAATCATTATTATGGACGAACCGTCGGCCACCCTTACCGAGCACGAATTGACCAATCTTTTTCAGACCATTCGGGAACTTGCGGCCTCAGGGGTTGCCGTGATTTACATTTCCCATCGATTGGGAGAAATTTTTGAGATTTGTCAGCGGGTGACGATTTTGCGAGACGGCTCGTGGATTGCCAGCGAGCCGCTGGAAAATCTCACCCAGGAAAAAATAGTCCAAATGATGGTTGGGCGTTCAATTGGTCAGGAGTTCCCCAGAGAAAAAACAACGCCCGGCGATATTTTGCTTGAATTACAAGGAGTTACGTCCGGCAAACGGGTGAAAAACGTATCGCTTCAAGTTCGAGCCGGAGAAATTGTCGGAATTGCCGGGTTGGTGGGTTCGGGGCGCACCGAGCTGGCTAAAGCGATTTTGGGCGCCCTTCCGGTAGATTCGGGAGAAATTCGGTGGCGGGGCGAGCCCATTTTCATTCGTTCACCCAGAGAAGCCATTGCCAAAGGACTGGCACTTATTCCGGAGGACCGCAAGCGGGAGGGATTGGTTCTGGGACTATCTGTTCGGCACAATGCCACGCTTTCCAGTCTCAGCCGGTTTTTGAAATGGGAATTCATTCGGCCGCGGCGCGAAAATCAAGCCGTACGGCAGATGGTGCAAGACCTGCGGATTAAAACGCCCACCCTTGACCAACACGTGCGATTTTTAAGCGGCGGAAATCAGCAGAAGGTTGTACTTGCCAAAGGTTTGTTGACTCGTTCGAGACTTCTGATTTTTGACGAACCCACAAGGGGAATCGATGTGGGCGCAAAGCAGGAAATCTACCAGCTCATGAACCGCTTAACCAGGGAGGGAATCGGAATCCTCATGATTTCTTCGGAACTGCCCGAGGTTTTGGGGATGAGCGACCGAATTTTGGTCATGCACGAGGGAAAAATTCGGGGTGAATTGACTCGTCAGGAGGCCACGCAGGAGAAAATTATGGCTCTGGCCACGGGAGCAACTGGACAAAATCAGTAGTGTAGTGAACGACCCGTTTCCGTTTGTTACGCGTTGTAGTCCTGAATCCAGCCGTTTGTAAAACCGAATTGTTCGATCCAACGGAAAACCTTTTCGTATTCCTCGCGAGAAATGCGGCGGTTGATGTCCGAATAGCGCCTGGCGTCCCAAATGGGCAGGTATTGCGTCATGAGGCTTAGGTGAATTTGGGGAGAAATCTCCTCCGCCAAAAATCGCAGGACTTCAAATGTATTTTCCAATTGGCCCGGCAAAACGAGATGCCGAACGATGAGTCCTTGCTGCGCAATTTGGGCGGTGTCAAGGTGTAAAAATCCCACCTGCCGAAACATTTCCTTGACGGCAGCCTGGGCAAAATCGGGGTACGTTTTGGCTTTGGAATAGCGGGCTGCGGGCTCAGAAAAGGCGTATTTGAGGTCGGGAAGATACACGTCCACCAGACCGTCCAAAAGAGCCAGCGCTTCCGGGGACTCAAAGGCGTTGGTGTTGTACACCAGGGGAAGCCGAAGACCTTGTTCAGCGGCAATGGTTAGAGCCTGCAACGCCTGTGGCAAATAGTGTGTGGGCGTGACCCAATTAATGTTGTGAGCGCCCTGCTCCTGCAAAAGCAGCATCATTTTGGCCAGTGTTTGGGGTGAAATAAAGTGGCCCCGGCCTTTGTGGCTGAAAGGGAAATTTTGGCAAAAGACGCACCCAAGCGTGCAACCGGAGAAGAAAATGATTCCAGAGCCCCGGGTTCCCGAAATAGGCGGTTCTTCTCCGAAATGTTGTTTGTACTTGTAAATACGAAGCGTGTCCGAAGCAAGACAAAACCCCACCTGTCCATTCCGGCGATTCACCGCGCAGTAGCGCGGGCAAAGTTGACAGCGGTCCAGATGACGTTGTGCTTTCTCAGCCCGCTTTGCCAACTCGCCCGTGTGGTAAAGCCGCACGTAGTTCGGTTGAGCGCCCTCCCCGGGAAATGAAGACCTCTGCTTTGCCATTCGTTTTCCCTGAATTTTTTTCGATTCAATGTAGGAATTTTAACGGGTTTTTTCAAGTTTACTTGGCGGTTCGAACACTACGAAATCATAAACCCTTCTGTCCCGGAAGGCGAATGCGTGCGCACGTTGATTGGTCTCTTTTTCTCTTGCGATTGGGAGATGAATTTTGTATTATTTTACCAATCCTTTGCACTGGTCAAAACGAGTGTTTTATGCCCAAAAATCAGGTTGCTGAATTTCGAAAATCGAGTTTGTTCGGTCGGGTGGACAAGCAGTGGCTCCGAAAATTGGTTCCACTGCTCACGCTGATTTTTTTGTCCGCCGCCCTCACATTGCTTTCTCCCTATTTTTTAATGATGGACAATCTTTTTGCCATTGGCCTGCAAATGGCTGTGGTGGCCATTATGGCCATTGGGGAGATGATGGTGATTATTTCGGCGGGAATCGATCTTTCAGTGGGCAGTATTTTGGCGTTGTCCGGCATTGTGGCTACAGAAGCCATGGTGCACCACATCGGCGTTTACCCCGCTATTTTGCTGGGCATTCTGGTGGGAGGCGTCGGCGGTTGGATTAACGGAATCCTGATTGCAAAGGGCAACATTCCGCCCTTTATTGCCACACTGGGTACAATGGGGATTGCCCGGGGGCTG
>CAZOHG010000135.1:0-3288 GCA_964579725.1 uncultured Deferribacteres bacterium | reverse complement strand
AGCATTGATTTATAAAGTGAAAAACTTCTAAAATCTTAAATCATCATTCCTTGTTTTTAAATCGATTGATTTACGAATGACGATAAACGATTTTTGATTTGCGAAGTGGAAAATGGAATTGCAAATGAAACAGAGACCCCTTGGAAACACCGGCATCCGCGTCTCCGAAATCGCCTTTGGCGGCGTAGAGATCGGCCTGCCTTATGGCATTGGTGTGAAAAGCGAAGCGGACATGCTTTCGCAATCGGAGGCGATTTGTCTGCTGCATTCGGCGATTGACAGCGGCGTTAATTTTTTCGACACCGCGCGCCTGTATGGCGCCAGCGAGGTCATCATGGGCGAGGCGTTTAAGGGCCGAAGAGATCGCGTCGTCATCTCTACAAAATGCCGCCATTTTCGCGATGAAAAAGGCAATCTGCCGGAGACCAAGCGATTGCAGGAGATCATTGAAACCTCGCTGCACGAAAGCTTGACGGCGCTGCAAACGGATTTCGTCGATGTCTACATGCTGCACCAGGCCGATGTCGAAATACTCGAGCGGGAGGAAATTGCGCGGACGTTTTTAAATCTCAAAAAACAGGGCGTGATTCGGGCCACGGGCGTGTCCACTTATCGAACCGAGGAAACCGAAAAGGCTATTACAAGCGGCGTCTGGGATGTGGTTCAGGTTCCGTTCAATCTCATGGATCAATCCCACGGCGCTCTTTTCCCTGTGGCTGCTCGACACGGCGTCGGCATTGTGGTGCGGTCGGTTTTGTTCAAGGGCATTCTGAGCGAAAAGGGCCGGAATCTGCATCCGGCCTTGAGAGATGTGGAAAGGCATCTTACCCACTACCAAGAATTGTTGGGCCCGAAAATCCCTAACCTGCCGACGCTGGCGATGAAATTTGCCCTGTCGTTTGAGGCCGTCTCTTCGGTGCTGGTTGGCATCGATCGCCTGGAGTATCTTCGCCAGGCGCTTGCTGCGGCCGATGGCGAGTATCTGGATGAAAAGATGCTGGCGCGGGCGAGAGCGCTGCGCTATCCGCAGCCGGAGTTTCTGGATTTGGTGAAATGGGACAGGGAAGGATGGCTGAGGTAGGAAGAGAGGATTTACGAAGGACGATTAACGATTTTTGATTTGCGAAGTGGAAAAAACTTTGTAAATCGCAAATCTTTGTTCCTTGTTCTTAAATCAAAATAGTTAAAGATGATTTGAGAATTAAGATGAACGGTTTTGGCTTTAAGAAGTGGAAAAGGGAAAAAACAAAAGACTCGTGTAAGCCAGTCTTCCTGATTTTCGCAAAAAGAAAGGAGTCAGATGATGACAATTCGACAGAGGGCTTTTCAGAGATTATTTAAGGCAAGCATTATCGCAATAATTATAGCATTAGTCATTCCAATATCCTGTTCCAAAAAGGAAAATAAAGCATATCTGAAAGGCGTTTTGGATTCTCCGCAACCACAGCCCCAATCCAGTGTACCAAAGATGCTCGAATTTAGCTGGACAAAGGGCCCCGCCATGCCTCAGGGAATGCAGGATAATAGTGTGCAAGTTATTGACCACTGGTTAATTAGCGTTGGTGGTTTTTGCGGCGGATACGATAACGATTGGAAACCGGGAATCTATCCACGTGGATTCTTGAATAAGGTGTGGGGATTGAATATGAGTAACGAAGCCGCCGGATGGATTACTTTTCCTCCGCTTCCCACCGCAGGTCGCCAGGGGATGCTGAGCGTTCAGGTTGGGAATGAACTCTACGTTTGGGGCGGATTAAATTACACCGCTCCCGGCGCTAAAAAAGATGGCTACCGTCTTTCTCTTAAAAATGGTAAGTGGGTTTGGCAAAAATTACCCGACCTTCCGTGGCCGTTGGTATGGTCCGGCATCTGTGCGATTGGCTCCCGAATCTATATTTTAGGCGGCGCCGATTACGATACCGAGCGCTTTTACGTTCTGACAAATCGTAATGGAACGATCCAGCATTTAGGGTCCCGACTGATTTCAATGGACACAAAAAACCTGGATTCCGGCTGGCGTGAGCTTTCACCTTGCCCGGGGACACCCCGGTGTTTGACGGCCACAGCCGTAGTCGATGGCAAAATATATTTTATCGGCGGGGTAACCGTCTCGGATTCCAACGCCTATCTGAACGTTGTGGATAGCTGGCGCTACGATCCGAAGGCGGATTCCTGGCAGCGCTTGCGGGATTATCCCATGTCGGGCACAGGCGCCAATCCGGGTCGCCTTCTTTACAAAGACCGCTATATTCTGCTGCCAGCCGGTTATCAATATGAACACTATATGAAACCGGACGGTTCAATCGCCCCTAAATATGGAAAGCCCTCCAGAATTGTGCGTACCTGGAAGCAACATCGCCGACTCAAAAATAAACGCTATTACAACCATTTTTATGTTTACGATGTCCGTACCGATTTGTACGGTCGGGCGACCAATCTTCCCTTTGATGATGTGGCGACCACAACAATTGTCCGTGGGGATTCGGTTTACCTATTTCCAAACGAAACCGCCGGTTTTGTGTGGAAGGGAGAGTATTTTGGGCATCATCCCGAATTTGTGCTCAAAGGAAAGATTAAAGAATTGGATTGGCAGTAACGGGCGGTCTACATTTCATGGGAAATCCGTGCAATTTTCCGTTCGGTCGATTTTAATTAAATTGCGTGGTGATTCTGAATTTTGTTAAATTCACATTTGAGTCTCATTTAGAAAGGAATGGCAAATGGCAACTAACACATTTCCGTTCAGACGGTGGTTTCCCTATTTTTTGGTGCTGTCCGTTTTTGTATTTGGGTGTACACCCAAAAAAGAGCACAAGGCGAAAGAATTAAGTCCCGATTACACGGCACAACTCAAGCCGGGTGCGGATATTCCAACCTTGGCAAGCTATTTGTTAATGGTCAGAAAGCATGTGGCTGTAACCCGAGCACTCAATCTTTACTATCCCAATCTCACCGAAGATGAGGGGTACAAAATCCAGATGACCATGCTTTCTATGTTTGAAAAACAAGGGGAGCGTGTGGCGGGCTGGAAAATGGGAGGCTCTCGTGTCACCGATCCGAAACTTCCGTTGCATCCTGTGTACGGCTTCATGCTGGCTTCCTATGAATGTCCCTCTGGCGGAAGCGTTCAGGCGTCAAGATTTGTCAACGGTTCCCCGTTGGTTGAAGCAGAGGTTGGATTTGTATTTAAAAAGGATTTACCGGGCCCCGTAGTGAGTCGGCAGGAAGTCATTGACGCTATTGACAGTGTGGGAGGCTTCAGCGAATTAATTTCCATTCGTATTCGGG
>CAZOHG010000134.1:0-3397 GCA_964579725.1 uncultured Deferribacteres bacterium | reverse complement strand
GAACCGAATAAAAAACGAAAAGTAAAAAAATTGGCGCCAAAATAATTTCTTTCTTCTATCCTTTTAATGATCCGTAAATTCGGGTTTTACAAATGCGACTTACAACCGAAGAAATCGCATCCATTAAATCGGTGATTTATGCCTTTGATTCCAGGGCACAAATTTACCTATTTGGATCACGCGTGCATGACGACAAAAAGGGTGGAGATATTGATTTGTTCATTCTTTCCGAAAAACTAACCCCGCGCGACACTTCAAAAATCAGAATCCGACTGGAAGACGAACTTGGTCTAAGGCGAATCGATATCTTAATTCGTAAAAATCTTAAAAATGCATTCGCTCGGATGGTCTACGATGAGGGGGTGCTCCTGTGAAACGGTATGACTATCGGGGTGTTTTAGAAGAAAATCGAAAGCAACTACAAAAATCCATTTTCTGGCTGAGACGTTCCTATGAAATCTGCCGGAAAATCGGCATAAAATCGGAATATTCCGAAGAAGAGTTTGACGCCTTGGAAACATTGGTTAGCCGTTTTGCGAGAACGACAGACTTGTTGGTTCACAAAGTCTTTCGCAGCATCGATCGGATGGAATTGGAAGAGGAAGGAAGTTTGTTGGATGTGGTCATCCGTGCGGAAAAGCGAGGACTGATTGCTTCTGCCGAGCAAATGCGTTTAATAAAGGATCTGCGCAATCGGATTGTCCATGAATATAGTTCGGATTTTATTTTTGATGTATTGGAGGATATATTCGATTACATCCCTCAATTATTTGAAATAGCCAACAAAACAGAAAAATATTGTCAGAAATACGATCAATCGGTTAGTTGAGTTGTTTGTCTCAGTCCGAATTTATTGACCTATTCCACACCCAAACGGGCTGACATACAACAACCTTGGGCACCGCCCCGGGAAACGTGTAAAACAAGGCTCTTTCATTGAAAATGCGTTCATTTTTGGAAAGGAGGTGTTTCCAATGGGCTAAACATCAATTGGGGGGATTTTGTGGGGGTTGCACACTGAGCCAAGCTACCGGGGAACCTCACCCTCCAATCTGCAGATTTAACGCTTCAATTCATCCACAAACAATCCTCTTCTAACCGACCTGCACGAACAACCTGTACCTGAAATGATCTGACAACACCGACTGAATAGGCCGATTGTTTGTGGCAAATCAAGGATATCTCTACCTTGGGAGGAATTTGCCATGAAAAATGCAATGCGTTTGGTCCGGTTTTCTATCGCTGTACTGTCTATTTTTTGTCTTGTTTCCCCTCTTTTTTCCCAAGTTGTTCTGAATGAAATTCTCTACGATCCCAATGGCACAGACACCGGAAAGGAGTGGATTGAAATCTTTAATCCCTCCGATTCCCCCGTGGATATGGACGGCTGGGACCTGGATTGTGCCGAAGCCCCCTATTATCATTTTCAATCCTTTATTCTACATGCCCATTCCTATGTGGTGGTGCATTTGCGTCAAGATGGCACGGATACCCAAACGGATTTGTACACGGGAGCCAATTGGGGTTCGGACAATATGGGCAACGCCCACGGTGAGGTGACTCTGTACAATTCTACCTCCCACACCAAAGCTCATCTTATTGATTTTGTCGAATGGGGGGCCACTGGGCAAACACACGAATCCAGTGCAATTTCCGCCGGGCAATGGCCGGACCCGCCGGATTTTGCCCCGTCTGTCTCTTCCGGCCATTCGATTTGCTACGACGGTTCGGGTAATTCCGGAGCCGATTGGCAGGACGGGGCCACCCCAACTCCCGGCTCTGACAATTCTCTTTCCGTTTTCCTCTCCTCGTTTTCCGCCACACCCGAGGGAGATCACATTGTGATTCGCTGGACAACCCAGAGTGAAGTGCAAACCCTGGGTTTTCAGGTTTTTCGCCGCCTTGCTCCTAGCGAAGACTTTGTTCCCGTTAGCCCTTTGATTCGCGGACAGGGAAATACGGCCGCACGCCATTCTTATCGATTTGTCGATCGCGATGTCCAGCGGGGCCAGACCTATTTTTATCGGTTAAAGGACATCGATTTTGACGGCGGTTTTTCCTTTCATGGAACGGTGACTGTCCGTTTTGGGGAAGAAAATCCGGCGGAGACACTCCCGGAGGAATTTCAAATTTCCGACGGCTACCCCAATCCGTTCGGCCCGTCTGCCACCGCTTCGGAAATCCGCTTCTCGATCCTCTTGCCTTCGCAGGCCGTCTCTTCTCTTTCCGCTGCCATTTACAATTTATTGGGACAGGAAGTTTTCCGCTTTCAATTCAATGAACCCTCGGCGGAAGCCCGCTCCATTTCCTGGAACGGTTCCTCAAGCGATGGCACTCCGGTTCCGGCTGGCGTCTATTTTCTCCGCGTGCAACAAGGCGCCGCCCAAAAAATTCGACCGATTCTTTTCCTCCGCTGAAAAAAGATCGGCCGTCGAAAGCCAACGGAAACAGTGCCCGAATGAAAAAATGGCCATACAAAAGATGTCATAAAAAAACAGTCCGAAAAATAATAGGGCGGATTGTTCCATATATTTGAGTGGCAATTTTCAAAGGTTCCTACGTCGAGTGTTGGCTGCGGATTAATCCGGTTTTACCCAATTATTCCTTGACTTCCGTTCAAAAATTTCATAAATTAGAACCGATTCTTTTTGAAAATCAAACCATTGAAAGGAGGTTGTTACCTGAATGCCGGCAGTAATTGTTCGAGACAACGAAAGCTTTGAAAAGGCGTTTAAGCGCTTTAAAAAAGCCTGCGAAAAAGCAGGTTTGATGTCCGATATTAAGAAACACGAGCATTTCGAGAAGCCCAGCGAACGACGCAAGCGCAAATTGAACGCCGCCAAGCGCCGCCAGCGCAAGCTCATGATGCAGGAAATGTAATCGAGAAAGTCGCATGTCTCTTTCCGAAAAAATTGCCCAGGATTTAAAAACCGCTATGAAGAGTGGCCAGCGCGTCCGTGTGGACGTTTTGCGCATGCTGAAAGCCCAAATCAAAAATACGGAGATTGAAAAGGGCCGTGCGCTGACCGAGGAGGAAGAAATCGGGGTTCTTCAATCCGCCGCCAAAAAGCGGCGGGAAGCCATTGAACTGTACCGAAAAGGCAACCGCCCCGAGCTGGCTCAAAAAGAGGCGGAAGAATTAGGTGTGATTGAATCATACTTGCCGAAACAACTGTCCCGTGAGGAAGTGGAAGCCATTGTAGCGGAAATTCTGGCGCAAACCGGTGCTTCTTCTCTGAAGGATTTGGGCAAAGTCATGAAAGAGGCCATGGGACGGTTGAAAGGCAAGGCCGACGGTAAACTGGTTCAGGAGATTGTGCGTTCCAAACTGGGATAGAAATACGGTCGGTTACACGTTTTGGGAAAAGTGAATGCGGCGCCAAATTCAATCGCCAAG
>CAZOHG010000133.1:0-3472 GCA_964579725.1 uncultured Deferribacteres bacterium | reverse complement strand
GCCCAGGGCAACGCCCTGGGAAATAGGGAAATCATTGTTGAAAAATCACCCTGAAAGGGTGACATAAAAAATTTTAAGGATTGTTTTTGCGTTATTTGCAAAATTCAATTTTTTGATCAAAAAGCAAACCAGGGAAAACATCCCCCTTACCCCCTTCAAAGGGGGATTGGCTGATCCGGTTTATTCAATTAGACCTTAAATTCTTGTACTTCTTTCTAATAGCCAATCAAATCACCCTCCCAGCAACCCTCAAAAGTCCCCTACGAAAGAAGCGTTAGGGGGATGTTTAGATAGGTACTTTTTCTAACACGCAATGGCACGCGCCCCGTCACCCAATCCGATGTTATTCCCTTTCGCTCCAAACCCGGCCGTCTTCCCGAATGTGCCAGCGGACGGAGCCGTCCCTGTTGCGCAGTGTGGCCACGAAGAAATCCTTTCCGGCCACAATGGCAGGCGGAAAGTGGAAGCCTGGAATTGACTGCAAGCGAACGGGAGGCTGAGACGAATACGCTCGATGGTTCAAAAAATAGGTGCGCTCAGCGTAATAAACCTGGCGCAATTCCCATTTGAGCCGCTCGTCCTGATTTTCCCGGAACGTGTCCCCCGCACCCGCTGCTTTGTGCCCCGAAAACTGTACCACGCCCCACATTTCCGGGTAGTGCATGTTGACGAGCCCCTGCGGCGACCACACCCAGTTGTCTTCGCGAAGCGGTTTCCCCGTTTCCGGATTTTTCAGTTTGACGTATTTTCCCTTTTCCACCCGCGTCCGCCACTCCACGCGGGAAAAATTCACCCGCCACTGCTCTCCCGGAAGCGGCGGCGCCGGTTTGTGCGCACATTCGGCCAATGCCTTCCACGGAAAGGCAATTTCCAGCGTCCAGCCGCGGTCTTTGTCCCCGGGCCGATTTAGGCTTCCCTGAACCGAAACCGCCGACTTCAGGCCGTGAATATCCCAGTCGGTCACCGCGTCCCCGCCGTCCCGGTAGGGCCTGGTCAAAAGCAAATCCCACACGGTGTTCAGGGCATTCATTTCGAATTCGTAGTAATCCTGCGTGTCGCCGTCCGGGTCCACAAATACCTCAAAATCGTTGTCGTGGTAAATAACGGCGTCCCGATTTTTTAGAGTCGCCCACACATCCGGTTCCTCGAGCTGAGCCGCCACGTAAAAATACGTGGAATCCCACAGCATCTTCACCCGGGTGCGAAAACGCGGCCTGGGGCCTCGCTCCCCCCGAATGTCCGTAAAATCGTCCGTCCACGGCACATTTTGCCAGGCCTTCTCCGTCATTTTACCGTCAATCTTAAGCGGCGTTTCCGCACGGTAACAGACGTACGTTTTGGGGTTGAAGGGAATTTGCGGCACGGAAAAAGTCTTTTCGGTGGTTTTCAGACGGCTTCCTTCCGGAGCAAGGAGAAGCAAAATCGCCAACATAGCACCTGCAAGCAAAACGCTCTTTTTCATTAAAAACCTCTCTTTAAAATCTCTGAAAAAATGTTCGTTTCTTGTCTTTTTTGAACCCTTTTAGTCAGCCCTGCCCGCCCATTCATTGGCGGAAATGGAAGAAAAAATCCTCGTTAAATCCGGAATTTCTCTTTCGATCCGAAAAAACAAAACGGCTCCCAAAAACGTTGGCCTCTCATTTTACCGAGCGCGGCGGCCAATGCTTCAAATACCGAAAGGCGTAGCTGAAGGAAAATTTCTCGCCCTTTTTGAGCGTTACCTTTTGGGTGAGCAATTCCAGATTAATTAACTCCTCGTCCGGGACCCACCACGTGCGCGGCTTCTCGATTTTGGACGGATCATAGGTTTCCAAAACACCGAATTTCTTTTGGTGATTGAAATAGGCGTGGGCGCCGCCGTTTTTGGCGTCCACCAAAAGGTGCACCTTCGGGCCGCGGTCGGCGGTCAGGCCGTCGTTGTACCGTACCCACTTTCCGTTAAGCCGCACGTAGGCGCTCAGAATCTTGCTGTCGTGGCTTTCGGTTCCCGTGTAAAATTCCGGGTGCACCACAATCTGGTACGTGCCCGGTTCGGTTCCATTGTGCACCATAGTAGTTCGACAAAAAATCTTTTCCGGCTCTGCCGCTGAAAGCCACAATCTCCGCTCGTAGAGCGAGCCGTTGGTCAGCTTTCGGGTCAAAATCAACGTGTCGCCCGTTACCTTCGCCTCAAACGGAAACTTGAGTTTGCTCAGGTCCATGTTCCGGCCGGGAACTTCGTCAAACGCCCCGTACATGAAATCATTTGAAAGCATTTGCAAAAGCTGCCGCCCGTCCGGTTTGTGTTCCATGACGACTATTTTGCCGTTTTTCTGCGGCAAAACAATGAGCTTCCAGGTAGCGTTTTCCAATTTGGCCGCCGGAATGCCGGGAATGTACTCAGTGCGCAGCAGTTTCTCAAATTTCGGCCAGGGCATCCGCTCGGCTGCCTGGGTCAAGTGGTACTTTTGTGCCAGAGCAATGTACTGCTCCACCACGTGTTCGTAGCCGGGGGGATAGCGCCGCTTGAGCCGTCCGTCCGCAAAATAGAATTCCGCTCCGGCTTCAATCATGGCGCGGTAGGCCGTCAGCGAAATCTTCTCCACCCGGCGGCGAATGGTGTCGTTTTCCACCGCTTTGAGTGCCCGGTGAAAATAATCGAATGCCTTCAGGGCAAAAGCACGGTTTAGTCCCAATTGCCGCGGAAACGCAAAACAGGTGGGGTGATCGCCGTAACGATTCGCCCAATCGTGCTCAAAGGTTAGATAATTCCAGATAAAAGGAGCCGCTTTTCCGTAGTGCAACCTGCAAAATTCCCGTGCTTCCTGCCAACTGTCCAGATTGGGATTCCACAAACAGCGCGAGATGACGTAATTGCGCAGGTCGCTCATTTCGCTCGACAAGCCTGGTCCGTTCCCCTGCTCAAAAACGCCCTTCACGTGGTGGCGGGCGTAAAATTTCAGGTTCGCGCCGATGCTTTTCAAATTGGGCGTGGGCAAATCGTAGTAGCGAAAATCCGTGGCGTACGTCCAGATGTAGAGATTTTTCGCCATCCGGCTCCACCCAAGTAAATCGTTGTAAAACGACCGGTTTTTCGGGCAATTGGGATCGTCAATGGGATGCAAGCGGCAGCATTCAATATCCGCCAGTTGAATTTGCACATTGTCCCGCGGCTTCAAATGCTTCGGCGGCTTGCGGGTGTACCAGTAGGCCAGGGTGCCGATCTTTTTGTTCGGGTAAACCCTGGCCACCCGCGCCGCCACTTCATTCACAAACCGCAATTGTGCCCCCATCGGCGTTCCCTCGCGCCGGTTAATCGCGTTGCAGGAATCACATTGACAATAGTAGTCGTTGTCATTCTGACTCACGCTGACGTTGCGCCAGTCCTGGTGTTCTTTGATCTCCTGCAAAACCGCCTGCGTCACCAAATCAACCACGCGGGGATTGGACACGTCCAATTGGGGGCCGTGTCCCCACATCTTTAAAATCCGCT
>CAZOHG010000132.1:0-3724 GCA_964579725.1 uncultured Deferribacteres bacterium | reverse complement strand
AAAACGGCAAAGCCTGGCGTCAGCCATTGGGGATTTTTGTACGGCCCTACGTAGGCCATGACGAACACAATGACAATCGCAGCCAACAGAATGAAAACCAGTGCGTTCAGGACGCCGGCGCTGGCTAAAACAGCGGCCGCACTCTCCGTAAGTTTCCACCGCCACCAAAGGCCGCCTACAATTAGAAAGATCGCACCCCACATAATCCATTTCGCCGTGTGTCTCTCTACAAAATGGAGCAGGTCGGGGTTGTTCTTGAGCTTAAAAGAAGCGTGTAAATAGATGTAGAGCGCGGCCATGACCAGAGCGCCCCCGGTTCGAGCAAGAATCTGTGGAATGGTTTGAGGATTTAAAAAGGCGTGCCAAAATCCATCTCCCGCCTGCCAGCCCCCAGAATTCAACTGAAAGGCTGTGATTCCGGTAATCAGGACCAGACTTCCCCAGGCTGAGACGGCGTAAATCCACCCGATAATGGTATGGGTTTTGGGATCGAGCCGGTCCCAGTAGTAGAAAAATGTAAAAGCCGACACGATTTCAAGAATAAAGAAAACCCACTCCATGGCCCAGCCGAATACAAAAATGTGAATCAGGGTTTCGGTGGCCAGCGGCGAGGTCAGTCCGATCGTCCACCAGATTCCTACCCCGGTAATGGCGCCGTAAGCCACCGTAAAAAAGACGAAGAACCATGTGTGACTCTTTAAATACTCTAAATAAGGCACATGATTCAATCGGTGGGCACTGGCTGTTTCCCCCGCCAGTACAATCCCGCCGCCCACGGCGTAAAGCGCCGAAAACATGTGAATGGTGGCAATAATGGCAATCAGCATGGGCGCCGTTAAGCCTGGAACAAACCACCAAAGGTAATGCATGGTGCTCCTCCTTCCTTTCGTGACTGGTCACTATTTAAACAGCACACGCTTGTATTTGGACATTTTTTAAAATAAATAGAGATCGACTAATTTTTCTGCCAAAGGGGCTACGCCCGGTTCATTGCGATTGGTTAAAATAATGACCGTAAAATGGTCGTCCGGAAAGCGTTGGATTACGTTTCGGAACCCACGGGTGCTGCCGGTGTGGTGAATGCGCCGGTGCCCCCGGTAGCGGTCAATTCGCCAACCACAGCCGTAGTGCTCCAATTGAGGGGTAAAAGCGTAACGCTGCATGTGAAACGTGAGCACCCGATTGCCGTACAGAGCTTGGTCCCATTTGAACAAATCCTGTGTTGAGGAATAAATTCCTCCGTCACCCAAAACGGCGCTGTACGTGCTTTGATCGGTGAAGAGAATGGAATCCCCGTTCACCGTGTAGCCGAAGGCTCGGTGCGGCACGGTGGAAATTCCCTTTTCGAATGCAACGGAACCCGACATTCCCAGAGGGACAAAAATGTTCCGCCGAACGAAATCGGCGTACGATTGCCCGGAAACCTTTTCAAGAACCATGGCCAAAACGGCGTACCCTGTGTTGCTGTAACGGTAAGCCGTTCCGGGCGGAAAATAGGTGCTGTCCTGTTGCATCATGAGCGCGAGGACGTCTTTGTCTTTTACCTGTTGGCGTACGGTGTCGGGGATGATGTCTTCATACGCGAGCAATCCTGACGTGTGGTGGAGAAGCTGGTCGATGGTAATCGATTTCCCGTAATCAGGGAAATCGGGGAAAAGTTCGCCCAGGGTGGTGGAGAGTTTTAATTCGCCTCTTTCAATGAGTTGTAAAATGGATGCCGCCGTAAATTCTTTGGTCACGGACGCCAGCCGGAAATTGGTTTCTGGGGTTACCGGGATGTGTTTTCCCACATTGGCCAGACCGTAACCTTTCTCAAAAATGGGGTGGCCGTTCTGAATAATCATAACCGAGGCGCCTGGCCGATTTCCACTATATGGCCGAAAAAGTGCGTCCACCTGAGCCTCCCGCGTTTGACCACAACCCGCAATGAGTGCGAGAGCAAGAATCAGCCACAATACATATTGTGTGAATTTCCTGAATTGAGGTCGTCGGGTCACGCCTCTTCCTTTCTTTTGGAAAGAAGTACCAAGCCAAAAATGTTTTTGAAGCCATCCCCGCAGGTCTTACAGCAAAAACAGGCGTTGCAATGTCAGATATTGGAGACAGATAAATTACATTTAAAAAATTAAGGAATCTAACGTTTATTGTCAAGGAGTAATTTTGATTTCCCCTAAATTGGACATAAAATTACAAAAGGGAACTCCGAAAATTTTTGAATAGTAAAATAAAGCGATTTGGGAAAGCGTGTAATGGGGTTAAAATGGAGAAATAAAAAAGGAGGGCGGAAAAATGAGACGGCAAAAGGCATGGTTGACGGTGATTGGTGTTGTGCTGTTGGCTTTTCTTCTTTTGCCGGGAATTTCCCAGGCCAAAATGAAAGCGTTGACCGGCAAACAGTTGAAGGCCAAAATCGAGGATGTTTTAGCGCGGTATTACGAGGAACCCTTTCAAATCACAGCTACGGACAGTGGCGAAGTGACCATCAAGGGCACCGTTCACACCCTGTACGACAAATTGCGCGTATTTGAGATTGTTTCCAAAATTCGGGGTGTTCGGGTGATTCACAATCTTTTGGCAATCGACACACCAACTCTGCCGGACAAAATGATTCAAGCCAATATTGTAAACGAACTCCACATTGCGCGCTCCATTCTGGAACCCGATCGAATTAAAGTGCATGTGGCAAACGGGATTGTTTTTTTAGACGGTGTTGTGAGTTTTTACCGTGAAAAGTTGGAAGCCGAAACACTGGCTTCCTGGCAAAAGGGCGTTTTGGGAGTTGTCAATAAGATTAAAGTACTGCCCCCGCATAAGGCTGTTTCGGACGCCAACCTTCGCTTCATCTTGCGAGAAGTCCTAAAAAATCAATTCCCGATTGTCCAGGATCAGGTAAAATTTACCGTTCAAAAGGGTGTTGTGACGGTTAGCGGTCGGGTGCACACCATGTGGGAGAGAAAGAAAATCACCGAGGAATTTTCTCGAATTCGCGGTGTGCGAAAAGTCATTAATCATCTGAAAATTGCTCCTTATTTTTAATCAGGGGAATCTAAAGGGGAGCACAAAACCCCGGGCTTTGAGGCCCGGGGTTTCCTGTTTTGTGGAAACGGTGAGTGTGTTTGTTCTGAAGCCATGCCAGCCATTGTTGCCAAATTGCCACTGAAAAACAAGCCTGCAGATTTACTTCTCGAGGGAAATCGGCCCGCCCAATTCCACTGCCAGGACCGTCATTTCCGGGTCCAAAGCGCGGGACGGCAACTCGATAGCGGTAATCCCGCGAATCAGTTGTTTCCATTGTAGCGGCACGTTTGTCCCAACGACACGAATCTTTTCAATTTTATTTTTGATGCCCTTTAGAAAAACAGGACCCTTGGGTTTGCACGCCACGAACAAATACAAGGTTTTTTTGTCCTTTGAAAGAGTGGACGGGCCGTAAAAATATTCCTTTGGAATGCCTGCCCGCGTACCGTAAATTGCTTCCGCATGTTTGTGCGTCCAGCGTCCCAGACGTTTTAGAATTTGCACCTGTTTTTGGGGAAAGGTACCGTCCGGTTTGGCACCGACATCCAACAGCAGGTTCCCGCCGTTGGAAAGGCAATCCGTAAAAATACGGATGATTTCATTGACTGACTTGTAATTTTGATCGCGCGGCTGGTAACCCCACGACCGGTTGGTCGTCATGCAAAGCTCCCACCAGCGGTTTTTAGGTCTATGAATGGGTAAACCC
>CAZOHG010000131.1:0-3766 GCA_964579725.1 uncultured Deferribacteres bacterium | reverse complement strand
ACCGGCACGTGTCCAAGGAAAAAATCGAACTGTTGCCCGGAGTCGAACAAATCATTCCGATTTTACGGCCGTTTAAATTGACCTCCCGGGATTTTCATCCCGAACCCACGCTGGTACCCGTCAACGGCTACAAAATTGGCAAGGGATTTGTAGTCATTGCGGGGCCGTGTTCCGTGGAATCACGCGAGCAGCTTCTGGAAACCGCCCAATTTGTCAAAGAACAAGGGGCCAGCATTTTGCGAGGCGGGGCGTTCAAACCTCGTACATCCCCGTACAGCTTTCAGGGCCTGGGGCTGAAGGCTCTGGAATATCTGGCCGAGGCCAAAGAACAAACCGGCCTGCCGCTGATTACCGAAGTCATTGCGCCTCAGGACGTGCAAATGGTGGCCGATTACGTAGACATCTTGCAGATCGGTGCCCGAAACATGCAAAATTTCACCCTTTTGCGCGCTGTGGGCAAGGTCCGCAAACCGGTTTTGCTCAAACGCGGAATGATGTCCACCGTGGAAGAATTTCTTTTAGCCGCCGAATACATCATGAGTGAGGGCAATCCCGATATTATTCTGGCCGAGCGCGGGATTCGTACCTTCGAAACCTACACGCGCAACACCCTGGACATGAGCGCCGTGCCCCTGGTAAAAGAGCTTTCTCATTTGCCGATTATTGTAGACCCCAGTCACGCTACCGGAAAACGCAGTTTGGTAGCGCCGTTGGCCAAAGCCGCCCTGGCCGTGGGTGCCGATGGCGTCATGGTGGAGGTGCACCCCGATCCGAAGGCAGCCCTTTCCGACGGGCCGCAAAGCCTGACGTTCAAAGATTTTGAAACCATGATGCGCGACATTCGCGAAATTGCCAAAGCGTTGAAAAAAGACGATTTTTTCCGGCCGGCGCACGGGCATTTGGAAAAACCGAATCGGGCAGCGGGCTAAACAAATTGGGTTGAAAATGAATTTTAAGGGAAAGGGCGATCTCAGCATCGCGAATCCTGCGTCCCGAATGGGGCGCTTGACCTGCAGCCCAGCAATTTATTGGTGGCCGAAACCGGACAGCCATTAAAAGATGAATGAGCGCATTTCAAAAAGGGACTAAAGCCCCCCGGTTTTGTTGGGATACTCATTCAAACCCCGCCCTGAAGGGCGGAGCTATTCAAGAAAATAACAATGAGTTAGCCCCGACATTTAAGTCGGGGAAGAAGAGTATCTGATAATTAGGTCCCTTAGGGCCTTTTTGAGTCTCTTGAAAATGGCTGAAAAAATAGGCAAAAACACAAAATTGAAAAATATTTCTCAAAGGTTTCTTTTTTAAAAATAAACAAAAGCGTAATTCGTCCGTCGGCGCGGACTTGCAAGAACATTTGCACGAACGTAGTTTGGTTCAGGAGAAAAAATGGCGTACCAATGGAAAGCTGCATTTCAGGGAGTCCCCGGCGCGTACAGCGAAGAGGCAATTATAAAATACTTCGGCGAGGAAGTGCCCACCCGGGGCTTTCCCACATTTGAGGAGGCCTTTGCCGCCGTGCAAGACGGCCGGGCCGAGCTGGGATTTCTGCCTGCCGAAAATTCCACCGCCGGAACCATTACGCAAACCTACGATCTCTTGTTGGATTCCAATCTTTCCATTGTGGGCGAATTTTTCCTTCGAATTCACCACAATCTTTTAGCTTTGCCCGGCACCCAATTGTCCGATGTAAAAAAGGTGTACTCGCATCCACAGGGATTGGCGCAATGTCAGGGCTTTTTAAAAAAGCACAATTTCGAACCTGTGGTTGAATTTGACACGGCCGGCAGCGCCCGAAAAATTCGAGACGAAAAAATGCGGGAGGCGGCAGCTATTGCCAGTGCCCGCGCCGCCAAGGTGTACGGACTGGACATTTTGGAAAAAAATATTGAAGATTTTGCAACCAACACCACCCGTTTTTTCATTCTGAGCAAAAAACAGGCCCAGCCGGGCGAGAAGAACAAAACCTCTATTGTGTTTTCCATTCGGCACGAGCCGGGTGAACTCCTGCACTGTCTGGAGGAATTTGCGTCGCGCAGCATTAATCTGACCAAAATTGAATCGCGTCCCGAAAAACTGCGCCCCTGGCACTACGTCTTTTATCTGGATTTCGAGGGGTTTGTAGAAGACCCCCCCATTGAAAAAGCGCTGGTCAATCTTTTGAAACGAGCAATTTTCGTAAAGGTTTTGGGCTCTTACCCTGCGGGGCGAACCGAATGAGCAACTTACCTCAAACCGTGGGCATTGTGGGACTGGGACAAATCGGCGGTTCGATTGCGCTGGCGCTACGAAAACGCGCCCCCCAACTGCGCCTGTTTGGCGTAGAACCGCAGTCGGGCCGTGCAGCAAAAGCCCGGTCATTTTTGGACGCCGTTTCCACGGAGTTAGACGAATTGGCCGGAGCTGATTGGATTGTTTTGGCCACGCCGGTGCGGGTCATTCTCCGCCTTTTGCCGGAATTGTTTGACCGCTTTCCAAAAGCGGCTGTTCTGGACACCGGCAGCACCAAGCAGGCGATTCTGACGGAGGCGAGAAAATTGGGGCCGGATTTCCAATTTGTGGGAGGTCACCCCTTGGCGGGGAGCGAAAAAGCGGGCGAAACCGGCTGGAATCCCGACCTGTTCGAGAAACGCCCCTTTTTTTTGTGTCAGGCTGCGGAAAGCCAACCGCTTCAAGCGCGCGCCGGAGCACTTGTAGAACAATTGGGCGCTCGTCCGGTGTGGGTGGACCCGGAGGAACACGATCGCCTGCTGGCGTACTCCAGTCATTTTGCTTACCTGCTTTCGGTGCTTTACTTGCTCCAGGGGAAAACAACCGACCAGCTACACCCGCTTTTTTTGGGAAGCGGATTCGCCGGTCTGGCCCGTTTGGCGGGAAGCTCGGCCGAAATGGCGCTGGACATGGTCTGGACCAATCGAGAAAATGTGCTGCGAGAACTGCGGCACTTTCAAAAATTCTTAATTCAGTTGGAAGAAATTTTGGAGGGCGCTCAGGTGGAAGAACTCAACCATTGGCTCCGGCGTGCCGAATCGCTCTGGCAGGAGGTGAAGCCGCGTGATTGAACTTTTCCCGCCCAAAAAATTGAGGGGCCGTATTCGTATTCCCGGCGACAAATCCCTTTCACACCGGGGGCTTATTTTGGGCGCTTTGGCGGAAGGGCTTACCCGTCTGGAAAATCTCAGCCCCGGCCAGGATGTAGCGTCTACCCTTCACGTACTGCGTCGGTTAGGGTGTTCCATTGAGCGAACCGGCGGCACCGTTCTTGTAAAAGGGAAAGGCGTAGCGGGCTTTGAGGAACCCGCCGCCCCGTTGAACTGCGGCAATTCCGGCACTACCACACGTCTGCTAACCGGTGTCCTGACAACACAGCCGATTTTTTCTGTGTTAACGGGTGACCGCTCCCTGTCCCGTCGTCCCATGTCCCGTGTGGTGGCGCCTCTGGAAAAAATGGGGGCACGAATCTGGGGGCGTGAACATCATTCTCGGCTGCCGCTGGCTATTTTGGGTGGAACCCTGCACGGAACCCGCCACACGCTGCCTGTGGCCAGCGCTCAGGTGAAAACGGCCCTGCTTTTGGCCGGCCTGCGGGCGGAGGGGGAAACCGTTGTAACCGAACCGGCGCAAAGTCGTGACCACACCGAGCGCCTCTTTTCGTGGCTGGGGCTCCCGTTCCAAAAAAACGGGCACACGATTCGGATTCGATCTGCTTCTGTGCCGGTTTTTTCCCTAAACATCCCGGGTGCCTTTTCATAAGCGGCTTATTTTTTGG
>CAZOHG010000130.1:0-3833 GCA_964579725.1 uncultured Deferribacteres bacterium | reverse complement strand
GGGGGGGGCCAAAATACCCGCCAGCCGTTCACGCAGGGAAATGAGCAAGAAAAGGTTAAGACAAAGGCGGAAAAAGGAAATTAGATGCTCGGCTGGCGGGACACCTTGCAGCGCTGCCCTGTTTTTGGGTGCGCCCGACTGGGAAATGGCGGCGGCTGGCGTTTGCCTTAGTCCGAAACAAGGGAAAGGAGAGAAACAAAAGAAAAAAAAGAAATGAGTAAAGCAGGAAAGCGAAATCCGCAAACGACAGAGAGAGCCGCCATTGAGGGGCGGGGTTGTTTGTCTTTTGCTTTATTGGTAGCAGAGTCGACCTGTGGACTTGCACCGGAGCAAGGGCGGGAAGCGGTTGGCAAATGCCTGTTAAGGGGACGTTTGGAGCGGAGCAGGTTTTTAGTCACGCCAGAGGTGATAAAAATTAAAAAAGAGATTGTTTACAGAGCGTTTATGAGAGACGAAAGAGTGATTTTTTAGGAAAGAGGCGAAACAGGAAAAAACGCCGAGCCCTGCCAATCTGCTTTTTTGGGCAGGTTGGCAGAAAGGCGAGGCGGGAGGCGATTAAGCTGGTAGCATTAGGCGTGACTGAAAACCTGCGGAGCGTTAGGAGAAAAGCGTCCAACAGGCATTTGAGGCGCGCTTGTGGGGAGCTTAGTGGGCGTGCGTGCGGTCGGAATAGCACCGAAGGGGTGGCGCAGGTGTGGCGGGAAAGATGACCAAAAGAAAAGAAAACGGCAAACCGCCACACGTGCGGGGGATAGGTGGCAAAAGCCCTATAAAACACCTTATTTGAATTTTTTATTTGTGCCGCAAGGAGCGAGGGAAAGAGGAGATTGAGAGTAAGATTAAGATTGAGAAAAAAAGAGAGAAAAAAACAGGAGAAGCCGAGCGACGCAGACGGCATAAAAATCCCTTTGTAGGGCTTTTGCCACTTATGAAGGAGGGGAGGAGTGTGATAAATTGACCAAAGAAGCGTGCACGTCCCGCAAGCGGAGGTAATACGTGCGGAGCACACCGGGTTTTTATGTGCGAAGCACGTGCGCGCCCTCCAACCGCTGGGCGGGACACAGTGTCCCATTAAGCAGTTATCGAGAGAAAAGAAAAGCCCACGGCCGAAGTACAGGCCGAGGGCTTTTGAACGGAGCAAAGGAAAAAAGGACTTTTACTCCTCATAGATAGTCGCGAGAATCGGATGCTGGGCGTAATTGTCCACATTGTGCAAAATGCTGTCATAGTCACAATTGGCGACAATGTTGGACACAAAACTGCCCTTGGATGAGGGAGCGTCCAGGGCGTGGTGACTGCTGGAAAAGAAGGAGAAGAGGACAGTGGGAATGGGGTGTCCGTCAGATGCCCAGGAGATACCAGCGTCGCCGCCGTTAAAACGGCAATGCTCAAAACGGGGAGAACCAGAAGAATTAGAGTCAAAATAAACGGCGGACTTGCACCCAATTTCGAGGGTACAGTAAAAGAAATCGGCCGATTTGCCGGTGGTATGGTACGCGTAGTAGTCGTAGTCGTCCTCGTTGGCAGAACGAAGAGTAGAATGGTAAAAATGGACGCCGACAGATGAGCCAGAGTTTGTAACGGCACCGCCTTCGTCGTCGTTGATGATGTCGACGTGGGAAAAGATTAGATCGTAGCAGTTGGAGGTGTCCACAAGGTAATCATTGGGGAGTGCTTTTTGAATGGTGAGGTTGTAGATGATGGTGTGAGTGGCGGGGGTTAATTTCCCCTGAATGGTCGTATTCCGTTTGTTGTAGCCAAAGAGGCTGACATATTGTTTGAGGGTGACATTCTCAGCATAGATACCGGGATAAATGAGAATGGTGTACTTTTTTTGGGCAGATGCGTCAGTAATGGAATCAATGGCGGCTTGCACGGATGTGAAGTGGCAGTGATCGGGGCCGACGGTCAAAACATTGCCCGGGAAATAGGGTATGAGTTTGCCATCTTCGTCGATGACACCGGCAAGGCGGTCTTTGAGAGTGGCCAAATTACCTGACGGATTGGCGCCAAGTTCGGCTTCAATGGCTTTGACGGCGTCTTGAACGAGATTGATGTGCGCAGCTTCGTAGAGGTCAACGAAGGGCACGCGGTCGGGCATGTTGGAGTCGTCGTCCAATGCGGAGGGGTACTTGGAGAATGACATGGGAAAACTCCTTATTTTGGTGAAGGGTTAGGAAAAAGAAAAAATAACTACGGATTGCGCGGATTAGCGCGAATGAAAGAAAAGAGGGTGTCCACGGATTGCACGGATTGACACGAATTAAAAAGAGTGAAATGTCAACGGATTAAACGAATGAACACGAATGAAAAGGAATGAAAAAGAAAAAAGTTAGAGAGAAGCGGCAATATCGAGAAATCTTTGTTCGATGCGGTCAGCGGCAGCGTCCCAGGACCAATGGGACTGGGCGTCGCGGACACCAACGGCCGACTTTTGGGCGACTACAGCCGGAGACAGGAACGCCCGTTGGAGCAGGTGTGCGGCATGATCGGGGTCAGGTTCCTGAAAGAACTGGTGTTCAAAGAACTGGTAAATGTGATAGGGGTCACCCGGAAAACGCGAGGCGGTGGGTGCGTTGATGAGGAAGAAATTTTTGGGATTGCAAAACATGGCTTGTCCTGAGCCTTTGGTGATGATGGGGACAGTACCGCAAGCCATGGCTTCGAGGGCGGGTAAACAGAAGCCCTCGCCTCTGGTGGGCAGGAAAAAGACGTCAGCGGCACGATAGAGAGCCGGTAGATTTTCTTCTAATAGGGGGTCAGTCAATAAAAGGATTGGTAGGTCGTAGGGAACATGTTCTTGACTTTTGATGGAAAGAATGTCTTTGAGGATTTGGATGTTGGTATAATAACCACGGGCACCGGGGATGTAGGTGAGGAGAATAAGCAGGACAGGCTCAAAGGGGGTAAAGGCCCGATAAAAGGCTCTTAATAAAATATCCCAGCCTTTGCGCCACTGCCAGGAGAAAACCGAGAGAATCACAAAGGGACGTTTCTTGAATCGATGCCCCTCAGGAATAACCTCTAAGAGGCGGGTGAGTTTGGGGAAATTAGGAACCATTTCCGATACGTCAAGTGCGGGCCCTTCGGGCTGGTACAGGGACGTGTCCACGCCTTCGGGCATGAGTAAGATTTTGGATTTAGGAACGCCGTTTTTACGAAAAAGGACTACATTGGATTTTGAGGGCGTCCAAATCTCGTGAACGGTGGAGAGGCGGGAACGGACACCCGGGGCGAGGGTGAGGGTTTCCATCATCGTGTACAAAATATTGTAGCGGTGCTTGGCATAGATGGGAAAGGGGGGCACGCAATTGACCCTGATGATACGCTTGGATTTAACATTGAGCCTTGCTGTTAAACTGTTGAGAAAAGGAGGGAGTTTCTTTGTCCCGGGCCACATGGGAATAAAGCGGATGTTATGACCGCGGGTTTTGAGCCGTTTCAATACCTCAAAGGTGTGCGTGCCATAGCCGGAGGTGGGATCGGGAACGCCGACCCATTCAAAAGAGAGTTTCATGGGAGAGGGCCTTTAGTTTGAGATTAAGATTGAGGTAAAGGAAAGCGAGATTAAGATTGAGATTAAGATTAAGAAGGAAATCCAAGAATGAACATGGATTTAGGGAAAAAGAACGTATAATTAAATAAACCCTATCCAAATCCCGAGTAAAGCCGGGTAAATATGAACAGAAACAAAGCCAATTACAGAGAAAGCTCCAAGATATTAGAGGGTTGAGAGATGTAGCCAAAGGTGTCCACGGATTGGACAAAAAAAGCATGGTAACCTGCGGGAAAATCGCCGGTGTAGCGGTTGGATGGGAGCGGTTCGGAGTTCA
>CAZOHG010000129.1:0-3902 GCA_964579725.1 uncultured Deferribacteres bacterium | reverse complement strand
TGAATGGGTAAACCCTGTTCCGGTGTGGCGTAGTCGCCGTAGCCGCGCAGGCGGGAGTTGACAATCACCCCCGGCAAAAGGCGGTTGATTTCTTCTCGCGTTTCCCTGGTGTGCAACATTTTGGGACTGAATTCCCACCCCCCGTCAAACCAGAGTAAGTCCGGTTTGTAACGGGTACAAATTTCCCGTACCTGCCCTTGGTAAAATCGGACGAATCGGGCCCACCGCACCGTGTCCTTTTGGGGGTCGTAACGCCGAACGGTTTTTGTCCAATTGGGGTAATCCGGGTAGGACCAATCCAAAATGGAAAAATAGAGACCCACCTTCAAGCCGTGTTTGCGGAGCGCCTTGCAGTAGGGGCCGATTAAATCGCGTCCCGCCGGTGTTTTTTCCACCACATTCAGGTGACTGAGTTTGGTCGGGAAGAGGGCCACGCCGTCGTGGTGTTTGGCAGTGAGCACGGCGTAGCGGGCTCCGCTTTCTTTGAAAAGCTCGGCCCAATCGTCGGGATTGTAATGGCTGGCTGTAAAGCCGGAGAGCTGTTTCATGTAATCGTCGTAAGAAATTTGGCCGTTGTGAAAAGACCAGGATTCGGCAATTCCGTCCACCGCGTAGATGCCCCAGTGAATAAAAATCCCCAATTTGGCATCCTCAAACCATTGCATTCTTTTGGCCTTTTGCGCGGCGGTTTCGGCAGCAAAAAGGGGCGATAGGATGATCGACATAAAAAGCACTCCTAAAAACAAGAGGTTAGCAATGGGTTGCCGGCGCTTTTGGCGGTGAGATTCGGGTGTTGTTTTCATGGCTAAAAATCCTCATTTTGAAATCTTTGCATGTCAGGACATTCCCCCTCCAAAACAGCTTGAGAGGCTGGTCAGGCGCAATGAATGTGAATCCCTTCAATACTTTTTTCGTTCCAAACAGCACGGCAGCAAAAATGCCTTCCGAAGAAAGTTAGAAAAAATCACGACGGTTCCATTGTGCTGCCATTTTTAAGTTTCCCGAAGCAAGATTCGTGGGCAGTGCCGTCCGGTAGAAGGCTCAGCCAAAAATTAAGCAATTAACGTTTCTTTGTCAAGAATTCTTTTTAGAAATACCCGGAATCGAACCAGTCAAAGCGCTTATTTCTTTTAGATCAGCGCGAAAAGAAAAGCGACGGTTTCAGGTCGGTTTTGCGGTGTTTTTTTGTCAGACAATCTGACAAACGAAAAGAATTTTCTGTAAAAATGGCAGACAGCTGGTAAAGCGTGTTTTTCTTGGAATATTTGTAACTTATGAAAAATCAAGTAGAAGGGCACTTTTTTAAATTTTGGCACGCCTCTTGCAAATTAAATAGGCGAAAGCGAAAGGGTAACGGAAAACAAATTAAAAGGAGGTGATTGGCTATGGCAATCGTACGTTGGCGTCCTGCTCGTGATTTGTTGGGGATTCGGGACGAAATGGATCGTCTCTTCGATGAATTCTTCGGAAATCTGCCGGAACAATTTGGCGGTGAAACCGGACAGGGCATGTGGGTTCCTGCTGTGGACATTTCCGAGACGGATCGCGAACTGATTGTGACGGCTGAGGTTCCCGGTGCTAAAAAAGACGACATTAAAATTTCCGTTCACGACAACACCCTGACTATTAAGGGCGAAAAGAAACAGGAAAAAGAGACCAAAGAAGAAAACTTCCACCGGATTGAACGGAGCTACGGAGCGTTCCAGAGAACGTTCACGCTGCCGACAATAGTGGATGCTTCAAAAATTAAAGCCACTTACAAAGACGGCGTTTTGAAGATTCGGCTACCGAAGAAGGAAGAGGCGAAACCGAAAGAAATCCCAATCAGTGTGGAATAATGGTTTGAGTGGAGGCGCGGAAACCCTGCACTGGGCCATCAGCCCTAAGTAGCTAATTCTCGAAAGAGGGTTAGTTACGGCAGGGCACCCCGTGCCTCCTTTTTAAATCCTGCTTTCAGGAGCAGATGCGGGGCGTAAATGTTCGGGTGAAGGTATTCAATCCGTTCTTTTGCGCCTTTTGTTTATCGGGATTCTTAAAATCCGGAAAGCGGAAAGAAACCAAACCATCCGTAGCGGCGTTAACACTTAGAATTGTTGGAGGTTGGGAAAATGCGTAAACCGGATTTTTATTTTATTCTGGGTGTGAGCCGCGACGCCGATCAGGAAACAATTAAAAAAGAATTTAGAAAATTGGCGAAAAAGTACCACCCTGACAAAGGAAACTCGGGCAACGAGGAAAAATTTAAGCAAGTAAATGAGGCGTACGAGGTGCTCTCGGACAAAACAAAACGAGCCGCTTACGACCGCGAACTGGACGAAGGAACGCCGGTCAGGGTAGAGATTCAGCCCGGGGATTTTTGGAATCAGGCATTTGGGGCAGGGTCCTTTTTTCACGATTTTTGGCGGGCGCCATTTGCGCAGGTCGAGGCCGATGTCTTCGACATGGCATTTGAGGTGGTTTTGGATGCCGCTCCGGTGCGGCCGGGGGAATCTTTTCGACTCGCTTTCCCTGTAAAATCCGTTTGCCCTACCTGCCGCGGCACCGGCTGGACGGGCGGAGGCGTTTGTTCGGTTTGCTGGGGACGCGGCTATTTGCTGGAAAACCGGGAGATCGAGGTGGAAATCCCCGCGTCGGTTTACGACGGTTTTGTGCAATTGGTAAGCTTTTCGGATGAACGGCGAAACGAGTACCGGTTGAAGATTATCTACTACATCGAAAAGGAATTTTGACAAACCTCGGAAATGAGGAGAGTCATCGTCTGTTTGAACGGGTTTAAAACAAAGCATTAAAAAATAGATTCGGGAGGGTTGCAAATGAATCTTTGGGAAGAAGAATCCGAGCATTACAGGATTCCAATTGAGGACGAAATGGAAAGAGACCACAACGAGTCGGACCCTCAACACTCCGACCTGAATATAGATGCTGACGTTTCTCAAACGGAGGAACCAACTCCAAAAGCGGAAGACCACGTTCGGGGAGCCTCCCGGGATGACGGGAATGATGCGAGGAAGCAGGAAGAGGGGGTTCCCCGACGGAATTTAGATGCTCAGGAGTGCCTTCGGATGTTGCAGCGTCTTAAGGCGGAATTTGACAATTACCGCAAACGCGTGGAAAAGGAGCGCCAGGGCATTTACGACTACGTGCGCGGGGAGGTCTTCAAAAGCCTGCTTCCGATTATTGACGATTTGGAGCGACTCTTGAGTACCGAAGCGTCCGAACAATCCCTGCGTCAGGGGGTAGAAATGGTCTACAAAAATCTAATGGCGACGCTTCAGGCGCACGGATTGGAGGCTTTTTCGGACAAAGGCAGCGATTTTGACCCCAATGTCCACGAGGCGGTTTCGGTTGAGGAAACGGAAGAAAATCTGGATGGAAAAATCGTTGACACCTGGCTGAAGGGCTACCGTCACAAAGGGCGACTTTTACGTCCGGCGAAGGTTAAGGTGGGGAGAAAAAAATAAGAACGGTGGTGATGAAAAATGGAATTGAAAGACTATTACAAAATTTTGGGTGTGAGCGAAAACGCCAGCGAAGCGGAAATTAAAAAGGCGTACCGCCAACTGGCGAAGAAATACCATCCAGACCAGCACCCGGGCGACAAAGTTGCCGAAGAGAAATTTAAGGACATTGCCGAAGCCTACGACGTACTAAGTAACAAGGAGAAACGTGCTAAATACGACCAGCTTCGCAAGTACGGGAGCGAAATTCCCGGAGGCGGTTTTGATTTCGGCAATATGGGTGGTGGTGGCATCCATTTTGATTTTGGCGGTACAGGTGGTACCACGTTTACGGATGGGACACCGTTCGATTTGGACGAGCTGTTTTCTCAGCTGTTCGGCGGCGGCGCACGGGATATTTTCACCCGTACGCGGCGGCGAACGGCCAGAGGGCAAGATGTTCAA
>CAZOHG010000128.1:0-4212 GCA_964579725.1 uncultured Deferribacteres bacterium | reverse complement strand
AAGCGAACAGCCGAAGAAAATCAGGGACAAAATTGCCAACAGCAGGCGCACTGAAAGGGCCTTTTTCAATGATTAGAAGCCCCTGGCGTGGGCGTTGCAAAGGTCTGCCAGTGAGAACTCCCGTCCGGCAGCCGCCCTGTGGAAACATCGGCCGTTTGCGCCCCAAAGGTAAGGGAATCGATCACCGTCGTGCCGTTGGGAGCGGTCAGCCCGATCTGCTCTCCCTTTCCCGAAAGTTTAATATTCACATGAAGCACACCCTGTTCCGGCTGTTTGTCCGCCCACAAAACCAAAAAGCCCCCGGATGGGATGGTAGTGCTGTCCGGCGAAACGGACGGTATTTGCCATTTGGTTAAATCGGACAAATCATCGGTTATGTAAAAACCTGCAAGGTTCACCGCTGTCGCACCCGGATTGTAGATTTCGATCCAATCGTCGTATTCACCGTGTTCGTCGGCGCAACACGCGTCGTTGCTGGCTAAAAACTCATTAATGAACAAAGTCGGTGCCACAAAACCGACTTCAAATGACAACGTGTCCGAAACCGCCTTCTGGCCCTTGGCGTCGGCCGCTTTTACCAAGAAAAAGATTCTCATTCCATCGTTGAAGGGGCCAATCTGTGCCTGATACGTCTTTCCGTTTGCTGCCATGTGCTCTGTATGGGACAAGGAATCCTTCTGCCCGTACACCAGTTCAACACTTTGTAGATCCCCGTCCGGATCGGTTACATCGGCAGAGACGGTCACCACATCTCCCGCCCGAATCGTATCCGGGGAAACGGCAATTCCGGAAATTTCCGGAGGATGCGCCTCTGAAGCCTGTCCGCTATTAGAGGCGCCGGGTGTCGGGGACGTAAAGGTTCGCCACTCATTTCCGCCGTCGGGGTAACGCCCTTCGGAAACGTCCGTTTTCTGCGGACCAAAGGTGCGCTTGTCCACCACGACAAGCCCGTTTGGTTCCGTGAGAACGATGTCCTCACCACCGCTGGAAAGTTTAAAATCGAGGTGACGCACGCCCTGATCGGGCTGTCCGTCGGCCCAGAGCAGCAAAAACCCTTTGGGCGGAATTTTGGTTTTAGCCGGATTGGTGGCGGGAATTTGAAAGGCAGTAATTTTTGAGGCGTCATCGGACAGGTAAAACCCGGCTATATTAACCGTGTCCGCCCCCGCGTTGTACAGTTCAATCCAATCGTCAAACTCTCCGTTTTCGTCTGCACAACAGGCATCATTGCTGGCCATGTACTCGTTAATAAAAAGCTTGTACTGACTTTTTTGATTTTTCTCTTTCGACCCGACCGAATCATCCAAACTACACCCGGTAAGCAAGAAAAGGGCTGCGAGCAGCAAGAACAACCATCGACGCAAAACCATGTGATTCTCCTCCTTAGAAAAAATACTTGGTCATAAATTGAATGTAGCTGAAGTGGTCACCTCCGACGAAACCATTTCCGGTGGCATTGGGTGAATTCCTGACCAAGGTGTAATTAATCTGAAAAACCATATTTGCGTTGGCGTACCAATTGACAACGGCCGAGTAGTTGTTTGCGCGTCCGCCCAAAATGCCTGTGTGGGTGTCCGAGAGATTCATGTAACTGTAACGGAAGCCCAATTCCCAGGCGCCCTTTTGTTCGTTTCGAGGAATGAGCTGGCTAAATTCTCCCTGCGACGGCAACCAATGACGTGATTCCCCCGTAATCGTCCACAAAAGGTACAGGTAACCACCACTAAATTGGACGGTCGGAAGCGAACCCAATCGTTTTACATCTACCCAAGCGTACTCGGTTTGGAGGTGAAAATTTCGGAAAATCGCAGTACCTTCCAGACCCACGCGCCGCGTGTAACGCACGTTCAAGAGTGCCCCTGTGTCCAAAATTTCCACATCCCCGATTTTGGTCTCCGGCTCAGCCTTAAATTTAACCATTTTGGTCTCGTCGTCGGGGGTTGTCCAATTTACAGACGCGCCCGTGTGCACGAGAAAATGGTCAGACTTAAGCGGCAAACCCACCAGCCGGACGCCAATCCCGCCGCCGGTTTCATCCTTAATTTTATTTTTCTTGGTGTCGAAGGCCTGTCCGTAAAGGGCGGCCCGCACATTCCAGCGCGCGCCCCAACGCGTGTACCCGATTCCCATTCGCCTTCCCAATTTAAAACCCAAACCCAAATAGGCGCGTTCCGGGAAAGGCAGGTAACGCGAACTTGTGAGTATCTCCAAACCAAAGGGTTCCTTAAATTGCCCAAACTGAATTTCCGAATTTTTGAACCCCATGTATGTAAGATACATATCTTTGGCCTCGACGACCCCTTCCGCTACGTCAATGTCCCATTCAGCATACCATTTTTTCCACAAAACGGTTTTTAGGGCGAACCGTGCCTTTCGAAGGTGCGTACCGTTGCTCAATTTATTTTTGTTTTCAAAGAAATAGGCTCCGTTTAAAAAGGCTCTTGTGTCGAATCTCCCCGCAAAATGGTCATCCTCAGATTTCCAAATAACAATACCGTGTTTCCATTCAACCAGACCCGGCTCACTTGTGCCGGTAAACTGGGCAAATGCGGGCACACTGACCGCGGCCAAAATAATCGCCATCACCAAGCGCTCGCGCAATCTCATTTCTTCCTCCTGTGCTTTGGCAATTCTTTATTTTCCTTCGGAAAAAATCCGGTAAATCTCTTGGAGTTGTCGGTTCAACCGCTTGTTGGCAATCTTATTTTCACCCGTACCGGGGCGCAATCGCCAAGCTGAACTTAATTGCGCCAGCGTGTCCGACAACTGCCATTTGTGCAAAAAAACTTTGCCTTGAAGTTTTTTCAGAGCTTCGATTTGTGCGGTAGAAAACCGCTCGGCACCCACTTGTTTTTTCACCCGCCCCCAATCGATCGTAAGCGTGTCCACTTTCGCCATTTGAAAAATCGTGTAAATTTGGGTTTCTCTCAAATTTCCGACGCGGGCAAGCGCTTCCCGAAAATCAGCCATATTGCGAAATATTTTACCCTCCAACGGGAGCAAATTTTCAGTGGGAATGTGTTCGGCATTCAATTTAACCAAAACGGGTACCGAGATTTCGTACGTAGCAGGCCGAGCCACTTGCTGTTCAAAGACATTCTGTACAAAAAAAAGACTGACAAAAGAGAGAAGGGCTGCCGCGACGGGCGTGGTTACCCAGCCGGAAGCGATTTTACCCAAAATGGCGTAATTAATGCCCTTCCCCCCTTTGGCAATACCGATGCCGATTACGGCCCCAATCACGGCTTGAGAACTGGAAACCGGTACCAGCGGAATGCTGGGCAGGCCGTGGCTAATAAGCCAGCGCTCCAGAGTTTCCGAAGCAAAGAGAAAAAGGACCAACGATTCTGACAAAACCACAATGAAAGCCATAATGGGGGTTAGCTTGTACACCTCGTTGCCCACCGTTTGCATGACGCGTTGGGAATAGGTAAAAATCCCCACCGCGATGGCCACAGAACCCAACAAAAACAGTTGCTGTGTACCGGTAATGTGAAACCAGCCAAATAAATTGAGGTCTTTAAAGGGGGAAGCTGAAACAAAAACGCCCATGACATTGGCAATATTGTTGGCCCCCAAACTGTACGCCCCGAAGGCCCCCACAACAATCAGCCCAACGCGGGTGTAAGCGTCCAATTCCAACATGTGAATACGCGCCTTACCTAAAAATGCTTTAAACAATTTGAAAAGAAGAATGGAAAAAAATGCAGCCAATATCGGAGAAACAACCCACGTAGTTACAATTTTAATAAGGGAAGCAAAATCCGTTGGGGAGCCTGTGAAAAGATTCCAGCCAACGATAGCCCCCACAATGGCTTGAGAAGCCGAGGCTGGCAGCTTTAGTTTCGTCATCCAGGTAACCGTTACCCCCGCCGCCAAAGCTACCGTAAAAGAACCCGCGATGGCATTCACTGCCCCCAATCGGCCCAATGTGTGCGCTGCGCCGGCACCACTCAAAACCGACCCCAGCACCACGAAAATTCCGGCTACAATGGCGGCTATTTCAAAGCGCACCATTTTGGAACCGACCGCCGTTCCAAAAACATTGGCGGCATTGTTCGCGCCCAGAGACCACCCGAGAAATAGACCGCTTAAAAGGTAGAACCAGATCATGGCCAAACCACCCTTCTACAAATAGCGCTTAATGGTGGCAATGGCCAGACGGTCACACACGTCTTCCGCTTCATCGGCAATATTTTCAATATGATAGGC
>CAZOHG010000127.1:0-4555 GCA_964579725.1 uncultured Deferribacteres bacterium | reverse complement strand
TCCCACCCTGCCGTAAGTTCTTTGTCATTTTCTTTTTTCCCATTTCCCCTCATCGGTGCCCCTTCATTGGGGCATCCCCGGGGGACTCCCGCACGGCCATTGCTCTCTCCTCATCCCCAACCCACCCCTCAATCTGACCTGTCATCCCCCACTTTCGCAGTCAGGTTCGCCCGCCTGACATCCTGCCTTGCCTCTGGCCGTCAAAAGTTAGACCCTTCTCCCCAAGGGGCTGGCTCCCCCCTTTTTTTAATTCGTGCCAATCCGTGCAATCCGTGGACTTTTTTTCTTTTTTCTTTTTTCTTTATTCTTTTTTCTTTTCCAATTCGCGTCCATCCGCGTAATCCGCGGTCTTCTTTTGTTTTTTATTTTTTACAACTTATAATTGTCCTCTCGGTGTCCAAATGAAGTTATCAAAATTCATCAAATTTAGAGCCCATCAAAAACCAACAAAAAACCCCTGTAAATACTACATTTACAGGGGTTTTATTTTGTGCGCCCACAAGGAATCGAACCTTGAACCTACGGATTAAGAGTCCGTTGCTCTGCCAATTGAGCTATGGGCGCGACGGAATTTTTTGATTTGATTCTAACGGCCAAAAATCGCCGCCTTCTTTTGCGAGGGAATTTTTAATTTGTGAGCCAGGGAGGATTCGAACCTCCGACCAACGGCTTAAAAGGCCGCTGCTCTACCGACTGAGCTACTGGCCCATCTTCAAAAAAGAGCAGATTTAATATACAAAATTTCGGCTAACTTGTCAACAAATTTTCTCCATAATTTGGGGCGAAATATTTACATTCGGCCTGTTTTGGAACATCGGTTACTGTCGTTCCTCGACCCAAATCGTTGCGTTTCGGTCGGGCCCCACCGAAACCAATTCGATCTTCGCTCCCACTGTTCGAGCAATTCGTTCCAAATAGGCCTTGGCCTTTTCCGGCAAATCATCGAATTTTCGGCAGCGACCGGTTTCCTCTCGCCACCCCGGGATCTCTTCGTAAATCGGACGGCACCGGGTCCATTCATCCTCCGAAAGCGGGAAATCTTCCACTCGTTTCCCTCGACATTCGTAGGCTACGGCCACTTGAATCGTCTCCAGCGCGTCCAGCACATCCAATTTTGTAATAGCCAGTGAGTCGATTCCATTCACCTGTACGGCGTAGCGCAGGGCGACCAGGTCCAGCCAGCCGCAGCGCCGGGGACGTCCCGTGGTGGCTCCGAATTCTCCACCCAAGCGGCGAATTTTCTCGCCCATTTGGTCCTTAAACTCCGTCGGGAAAGGTCCGTCTCCCACACGCGTGGAATAGGCCTTGGTCACCCCTAAAACACGGTCGATTTTCGTAGGGCCGATCCCCAGCCCCGTGCAGGCACCGCCGCTTGTCGGATTGGACGAGGTTACAAACGGATACGTGCCAAAATCCACATCCAAAAGAGCTCCCTGCGCTCCCTCCAGCAGAAGATTTTTGCCTCGCGTAATCAAATCGTTTAAAATTCGGGAAGTGTTTCCCACAAACGGACGAAGTCTTTCCCCAATCGCCGTGAATTTTTCCAACAGTTCCTCAAGGTTCAGCTTCCATTCCCGCAACCACGGGCCTTTGAGTTGTGCATTCAATTTCAATTTTCGCTCCAGTGCTTCGGGCGAAAGCAAATCCAGAACTCGAATGCCCACACGATCGTACTTGTCCACGTAGGCAGGGCCGATTCCCCTGCCAGTGGTGCCGATATGAAATCCGACCATTTTTTCCCGAGCCGCGTCCATCCACTTGTGGTAGGGCATAATCACGTGTGCCTGGGCACTAATCACAATCCTATTTTCGTAGGGGATGGCCAGATCCCGAAGAATTGCCAATTCTTTTTCAAAGGCTTCGGGGTCGAAAACAACGCCGTTTCCGATCACACACAAGACATTGGGATGTAAAATGCCAGAAGGAATCAGGTGAAAAATATATTTGCGATCTCCGATTACGACGGTGTGCCCGGCATTAGCCCCTCCCTGGTAGCGCGCCACGGCATCTACCCGTTCACTCAAGAGGTCTACAATCTTCCCTTTGCCCTCATCTCCCCACTGGGCACCGACAACGATTTGAACACTCATGTTTTTTTCTCCGACAAAAAAAACGGGTCGCTTTGGCGGCCCGAAAGAATAATCCCGAAAGTAATTACCCGTACGGCATTATCGAAAAGCGGCCGCAGCCGATGCCACCGTGTCGTAAATCTCGAATACGCGATCCAATTTGGTGATTTCCAGAATGTGGCGGATTTTTTCAGGAAGCCCGGCCAATTTTACATCCCCCATTTGATTCCGTACGGCCGTCAGGGCACTGACCAAAACGCCCAATCCGGAACTGGACATCATTTCCACGCCGGTCAAATCCAGGACAAAGCGATTTTTACTTTGTTCCAAAAGCTGGTGAATGCGGTCATTGAGCTGATTGGCATCGGCGCCCCCCAACATTTTGCCCTTCAAGTGAAAAATCACCAGCCCGTAGTTTTCTTCTTCCTGAAAGTTCATGGCATTCTCCCTAACTCCCAAAAATCCAAATTAGTTTGCTGAACCCGGACGTCCTCCGTGCGCCCCCCCACAACAGATTACCGCCGTTTTCCCTTACGCGCCTTTTTGGTTCGAACGTCAATAATCTTTTTGTGCCGGGGAGAAATGTTTTCCCACTCTACCAAAAGTGGTGCCGCCACAAAAATAGACGAATAGGTTCCGATGACCACACCCACCAACATGGCAAAGGAAAAATTGTGGATGACCTCACCACCGAATAGAAACAAGACCAAAATCACCAAAAAAGTGGTGAACGACGTAATCACTGTTCGGCTGAGGGTTTCGTTAATGCTTTCGTTAATAATGGTTGTGAAATCTTCTCGGCGTTTCAGCTTCAGATTTTCGCGGATTCGATCGAAGACGACGATGGTGTCATTCAACGAATATCCGACGATGGTGAGAAAAGCCGCCACCACAGCCAGCGAAATTTCCAGATTAAAAATGAGAAAAAACCCCAGCGTAATGAGCACATCGTGGAACAAAGGCACAATGGCACCAACCGCAAATCGAAATTCAAATCGAAAAGTAATGTAGATTAAAATCAGCAGCAACGAAAACAGAATCGCCCAAATAGCGGCTTTTCGCAGCTCCCCGCCGATTTTCGGGCCCACGGTATCGATGCTTCGGATGTCCAACCCCTTTGGGTAATCCTTTTTCAATTGCTCCGTGACTTTAGAGGCAATGACGTCCGGTTTGCGGGTAAGTTCAACCTGAATAATCATTTCCTTTTCCACGCCGTTCGGTGTTTTGAGCATGGTTTCCTTGATTTCGGCGTTACCGTACCCGATTTTTTCCAGGGATTTTCGGATGTCTTTTGAGGTGACGGATTGGTCGAATTTGACCCGCATGGAAACCCCGCCTCTAAAGTCGATCCCGTAATTAATCCCGCGAACCACCAAAAGAATCAAGGTAATTAAAATCAAAGTGCCGGAGAAGAGGTACCCGTACTTTCTGTTTTCGACGAAATCAATGTTCGGCTTCTTGAAAAACTGCATCTGCGCTTATCTCCTCTATCAAAATCTATATGCTTAACTTTTTCACCGTGAAATGCTCCGTCCAGTAGTCGTAAACCACGCGGGTGACCACAATGGCAGTAAACATACTGCTCAAGATACCAATGGACAGCGTCAGTGCAAATCCGCGAATTGGGCCGGTACCGAACTGGTACAGCACAATGGCTGTGAGCAGGGTGGTAATATTGGCGTCGAAAATCGTGAGAAAGGCCCGGCCGTACCCCGCGTCAATGGCGGCGCGCACGGTTTTTCCGGCGGCCAGTTCCTCACGGATGCGTTCAAAAATCAGCACATTGGCATCTACGGCCATACCAATCGTCAAAATAATACCGGCTACGCCCGGCAAAGTGAGGGTGAAGTGGAATCCCGCCAAGATAGCCAAAATAAACAACATATTCAACAAGAGAGCCAAATCGGCCAAAAGCCCTGCAGCCTTGTAATAAAAAATCAT
Organism: uncultured Deferribacteres bacterium; assembly: GCA_964579725.1. Classification (GTDB taxonomy): domain Bacteria; phylum Zhuqueibacterota; class JdFR-76; order JdFR-76; family BMS3Abin05; genus CAZOHG01. Next base: position 545 of record CAZOHG010000127.1, on the reverse strand, counting down.
GAAAAGCATGACCAACACAAAACCCAAAATTGCCGAGAAGGTTCCCTGTCGAATGGAATCGCGCCCAAGGGACGGCCCGACGGTTCTTTCTTCGATGATTTTCACCGGCGCCGGAAGTGCACCCGCCCGCAGCACAATGGCCAAATCCTTGGCTTCCTGCATATCGGCCATGCCTTCAATAATCGCATTTCCATTGGGAATTTTGCTTCGAATCACGGGAGCCGAGTACACCCGATTGTCCAGCACAATGGCCAAACGCCGATTCACATTGGCCCCCGTGACATGGGCAAAAATCTTGGCGCCCTCGGAGTTCATTTTCAGTGTCACAATCGGTTTTCCGGCAGAGGAAAAGCTGCTTCCACTGCCAATCTGCACACCGGCGTCCGTCACGTACTTTCCGGTCAGTTCCGGTTCTTTTTTCAAAAGGTAAAGTTCGTAGTAGTTTTCATTTCCCACGGGAATGGGTTTGCTCGCCCAGACAAATTCCACATCCGGAGGGATGACCTTTTTGATCTCCGGCATATTTAAGATTTTCTCAACGGCGT
>CAZOHG010000126.1:0-4622 GCA_964579725.1 uncultured Deferribacteres bacterium | reverse complement strand
TGAAGCCCGATGTGTTGGTTAAGGGAGCCGATTACAAAATCAGTGAAATTGTGGGCTCGGACATCGTGCTGGCGTACGGAGGGAAGGTTGTGCCGATCGCATTGGTTCGCGATCGATCGTCAACCCGAATTATTAATTCCATTTTAAAGCGGTACACCGAAAATTCCAAAGAATAAAGACCTGCCCAAAGGGAATTTTCGCTTCTGAAAAATTTTGTGAAGTTCAATTATATCTTGACATTTGAGTAAAAATTCATTATAATTAAGCTTAAATTTGACCACCTAAAATTGGCGAAAAAGGTCTTCTTTAAATGAAACGAATTGGTGTTTTAACAAGCGGCGGGGACTGTTCCGGTATGAATGCGGCCATTCGCGCTGTGGTGCGAACGGCTCTTTCCAGAGGCTTGGAAGTGTACGGTATTCGCCAGGGATTCATTGGGTTGCTTGACCGCCTCATTGAGCCGATGGATTCGCGTTCCGTCAGCGGAATTGTTCAACGTGCGGGTACCATTTTGCAGACGGCCCGCTGCGAAGAATTTAAGTATGACCGCGGACAGGACCAGGCGGTTCGGAACATTGAGGAATTCGGCTTGGACGGGCTTGTGGTGATTGGGGGAAACGGTTCCATGGCGGGGGCGCTGGCTCTGGCCAATCGGGGTGTTCCGGTTGTCGGAATTCCGGGCAGCATTGACAACGACCTCTACGGTACGGACATGAGCGTGGGTACCGACACGGCATTGAACACCATTGTTTCCATGGTCGACATTATTCGAGACACGGCTTCTTCTCACGATCGTGCGTTTATTATCGAAGTCATGGGGCGGGATTCGGGCTATTTGGCTTTGGTTTCCGCTATTGCCAGCGGGGCTGAGGCGGTCATTATCCCCGAAATGCCCTTTGATCTGGACAGTATTGCCAACAAGCTCTTTGAGCGCTACAAAGCGGGAAAAACGAACAGTATTGTAATCGTGGCGGAGGGCGCCGCCAGCGCCTACACAATCGAGCGGAAATTGAAAAACCGCATTGGGTACGAATCCCGAATCTCGGTTTTGGGGCACATTCAACGAGGGGGGGTGACGACGGTTTTTGATCGCTTACTGGCCAGCAAATTCGGGATGAATGCCGTTACCGGGCTTTTAGAGGGACAATCCGGCGTCATGACAGCCCTTCAAAGCAATCGGTATGTTTTTGCTCCGTTGGAAAATGTGGTGACGAACAAAAAGAAAATAAATCAAAAATTGCTGGACTTGGCTGAGTCGCTCAGCAGTTAAACAGAATCAGGAGGGTAGTTCAATGGCAATAAAAGTTGGAATCAACGGGTTTGGGCGAATTGGACGGTTGGTTTTTCGGGCCGGTTTTGACGATCCCAATATTGAATTTGTGGCCGTAAATGATATTACCAATTCTGAAACCCTGGCCCATTTGCTCAAATACGATTCAAATCACGGTAAATACGAAAAAGAGGTGGAGGCAACCGAAGGCTTTTTGATTGTGGATGGCAAAAAGGTACACGCCTTCGCCGAAAGAGACCCGAAAAAATTGCCGTGGAAAGAATTGGGTGTGGATATTGTCGTGGAATCCACCGGTCTTTTCCGTAAAAGAGATCAAGCAGCCATGCACCTCGAAGCAGGCGCTCGAAAAGTCATTATTTCAGCACCGGCAACCGAGCCGGATATTACCATTGTCATGGGGGTTAATCACAAGAAATACGACCCAGAAAAACACCACATTATTTCCAACGCCTCGTGCACGACGAACTGTTACGCACCGCCGACAAAGGTTTTGTTGGAAAAATTCGGCATTGTCAAGGGTCTCATGACGACGATTCACGCTTACACAAATGACCAACGCATTTTGGATTTACCCCACAAAGATATGCGTCGGGCCCGGGCTGCCGGCGTTTCTATGATTCCGACAACAACAGGCGCAGCCAAAGCTGTGGGGGAAGTTCTGCCCGAATTAAAGGGTAAATTAAATGCCATGTCCATTCGCGTGCCGGTTCCTAATGTCGCTTTGGTGGATGCCGTGTACGAATTGGCGCGAAATGTGACGGCGGAAGAAGTAAATGCAGCTCTGAAAGAAGCTTCGGAAAACGACCTCAAGGGTATTCTTGCCTACCAGGAGGAACCCCTTGTCTCCATCGATTACAATCACACCAGTGTTTCCTCTACGGTGGACGCTCTTTCCACAATGGTTGTGGAAGGCAACATGGTGAAGGTGCTGGCTTGGTACGACAATGAATGGGGTTTTTCTAACCGCGTGGTGGATTTGATCCGCTGGATCGGCAAGTAACTCTTGCTTTTTCAGGAGTAACCGATGAATAAACTGTCCGTTCGCGATGTAGATGTAAAAAACAAACGCGTTCTCATGCGGGTCGATTTTAATGTGCCTCTGGACGACCAGGGGCACATTACAAATGACACCCGTATTCGGAAGGCTTTGCCCACCATTCAATATGTCCTGAAACAGGGTGGGAAATTGATTTTAATGTCCCACTTAGGACGTCCCAAGGGAAAGCGGGTGCCCTCCATGAGCCTGAAACCTGTGGCACAGCGTTTGGGTGAGTTGTTAGGAAGGCCCGTCCAATTTGTTGACGATTGCGTCGGAGAGGCGGTTGAAAAAGCGGCGGCGCAATTGCAATCGGGTGACGTACTTCTTTTGGAAAATCTACGGTTTCACATTGAGGAAGAAAAAAACGATCCCGATTTTGCCCGTCAATTAGCTCGTTTGGGTGACTTGTACGTCAATGACGCTTTCGGTACAGCGCACCGTGCCCACGCTTCAACAGAAGGGGTGACCCACTACATTTCCCCCTGTGTGGCCGGGTTTCTGATGGAAAAGGAAATCGAGTATCTGGCCAAAGCCGTGGAATCGCCCGAAAGACCCTTTGTGGCCATTATTGGCGGAGCAAAGATTTCCGGCAAAATCGATGTCATTCAAAACCTTCTTGGAAAAGTGGACGCCTTGCTTATTGGCGGTGGAATGGCCTTCACATTTTATAAAGCGCAGGGATTGGAAATCGGTAACTCAATTTTGGAAGAAGATAAAATTGAGTTGGCCGGTGACATTTTGAACGCGGCCAGGGGAAAGAATGTGGAGTTTCTTCTTCCTGTAGATGTGCTTGTGGCGGACAAAATCGATGCCTCTGCCCACACGCGCGTAGTCCCGGTGGAAAAAATTCCCGCGGATTGGGCGGGAGTGGACATCGGCGAAAAAACAATTGCCCTGTTTACGGAAAAGATTTTGGCTGCCAAAACCATTGTTTGGAACGGCCCGATGGGTATTTTTGAAATCGAACCGTTTGCCCGAGGCACAGTTGCCATTGCGCATGCGCTGGCTAAAGCCACCGAGAAAGGCGCTGTAACCATTGTGGGAGGCGGGGACTCCGTGGCGGCCGTCAGCAAAGCGGGACTGGAAGAAAAAATCACCCACATTTCCACCGGCGGCGGGGCTTCGCTTGAATTGCTAAGCGGGTACAAATTGCCGGGTTTGGAAGCGTTGACCGATAAGGAATAAAAAATGCGCAAAAAAATTGTAGCCGGAAATTGGAAAATGAATCTTACCTTTTCCGAAGGGAAAACGTTGGTGGAAGCCTTGAAGAAAAACCTTTCGGATATTGAGAAGTCGGATGTAGTGGTTTGTCCACCTTTTCCGTATTTGCCAGTTTTGGCCGAAATTTTACACGGTAGCTCAATTGGTTTGGGGGCGCAAAATCTCTATTACGAGGAGCACGGTGCCTACACCGGCGAGGTCTCAGCAGAAATGCTTACGTCCGTCGGGACACAATACGTGATTGTGGGCCATTCGGAACGGCGAAAATATTTTGGGGAGACCAACGAAATCGTGAATCGAAAGGTCAAACGCGCTCTGGTCAGCAAACTCATTCCGATCATGTGTGTGGGCGAAACTCTGGAACAGCGTGAAAAGGGTGAAACGGAAGCTGTTGTGTCGACTCAGGTGCGGGAAGGTTTGTTCGAATTGACCGCCTCTGAAGTTAAAAAAGTGATTATTGCTTACGAACCGATTTGGGCGATTGGAACCGGTCGGACGGCCACCCCGGCACAAGCAGTTGACGTCCACAAACTCATTCGCGCGGTGGTTCAAGAAAAATTTAATGGCGATGTGGCGGCTCACCTGCGCATTCAGTACGGCGGAAGCGTGAAGCCTGAAAATGCGGAAGTGTTGCTGAGCGAGTCGGAAATTGACGGGGCACTGGTTGGTGGGGCCAGCCTTAAAGCCGATTCCTTTGAAGCAATTGTTCGGGCTGGGGAACTTTTCTCTTAATAAGGCGTTGAAAAATCGAAATTAACAGGAAGGAATTAAATTGTTAGGCATTATTATTGCATTTCATGTGTTAATTTGTCTTCTCTTAATGGTGGTTATTTTATTGCAGGCCAGCAAAGGCGGGGGACTTTCCGGAGCGTTTGGCGGCACCGGTGCGGCCTCGATGGGCGCTGTATTTGGTGGCCGCGGAGCCGGTTCGTTTTTGGTAAAAGCCACTGTTGTATTGTCCACGCTTTTTTTCCTCAGTAACATTGTTCAGGGGCTAATTATTAAGCAGCAACCAACGCGGAAAAGTTTAGTGCGGCAGGAAATGGAAAAAGAGGGGAAGGTCTCCCAGAC
>CAZOHG010000125.1:0-4705 GCA_964579725.1 uncultured Deferribacteres bacterium | reverse complement strand
GAAAAGAATGGCAGTATTTTTGCATTCACACATCAGGTTTTTTTATTTTTAAGATTTAATTAATCTGGTCAGTTGGCTGGGTTTTGGATGGAATCAATGCGAAAAGAGACCAGTGTTTCATCCTGAGGAGAGAATAGGGGAAATCCATTTTTCATTTTGTACAGACTGCGGGGTTCCCCTTTTTGATTTGCGAACGCCCGCCTAAATTTGTCTCTCGTCTCAGGAAACAATCGGTCGAACGGAAACGGTCGGTCGCAGATTCTTTTCGATCCAAATTTCTGCCGTTTGGGTAACCCGCGAAAAAATTTCATGTTTCATTTTCAGGAGGATTCTACCGTGCGTCGACTTTCCCTGCTTTTTTTGTTTGTTCTGGCGTTTGCAGTTTCTGTTTTTGCCGGTGTTGACATTCAAATTTCAATGGATGCCTACCCCACGCCTGTTTTAAGCGAATGGCAAAATCGAACCGACGTGGTTCAGGTCGATGTGCAAAACACGGGGGCTTCGGCCGTCACCGTCAAGCTTTTTGCCGAGGTCGTCGGGCAGACGCGCGGCGTGGTGATTTCGGGCTGGGGGAAACCCCTGCATTTGGACGCCGGTGAAACCGTCACCCTGACCTCCGACGAAATGCTGGACTACAACACCCTGGAGTACAACGCCCAATTGGAACAGCTCATTGTATCCACCGGGCGCATTCCCGAGGATGTGTACCGCCTGCACATTGTGGCGTACGCCTACACCGACGGCATGACGGGCGAGCAATTGGGCGAAGGGGAAGCCCAATTTAATGTGGTCGGATTTTCCAGCCCCGTGCTCATTTCTCCCGACGATCAGGAGGTCGTGCAATTTCGGCAAATTCCCTTTGAGTGGGAAGCGGCCACGGATTTTCCCAATTTTCAGGTCATTTACGCCCTTCGGATCTTTGAAATTCGCCATGGACAAAATCCCACCGACGCCGTGCAGGCCAACCGGGTTTTTTACGAGGATGAAATCACTTCCGCCACGTCATTTTTGTACCCGGACGACGCCCCCGACCTCACGCCGGGGCAGCAGTACGCCTGGTACGTACAGGCCACGGACGAGCAGGGCAATCCCCTTGGAGACGACGAGGGCAAGAGCAGTGTGCGCACTTTTTGGTACAAGTTTGGCGGAAATCAGGGCATTTTGGGAGAGCTCCAGCAATTGGTTTTGGTGGAGGGAATGGGGCATTTGCAGGACCTCTCCGGGTTGCAGGTGACGCAAAACTCGCAAACCTACACCCTGAACGGAACCGCCACCCTGATTTTGGACGGGCTGGCCGGGGCACCCTCTTTCTCGGCCGATCTGCAAGACCTGGAGGTGGACCTGTCGGATCCGAACAACCCCGCCGTTTTGTCCGGCACCGTGACCGTGGACGCTCCGAATCCCAGCGACTTGGGCGTCGATCTCCACAATTTGCCGTTGGATTTTACCGATTTGCGTTTTTCCCCCGACAACGGGTTCACGGTCGGGCTGAAGCTTTCCTCGCAGTTGGGCAGCGACGCCCCTGCTTTTGAAGGTCGGCTTGAATTGACGCCCGAGGGTCCCCACGGAGATTTGACCCTGGGGCAGTCCGGTTCCGACACCCCTGTTTTCAGCCTCGGTTCCGACCCCGTCCAGCTTCAGTTAACCCAGATTCACGTGCATTTTTCCGATCCCCAACTGACGGCTCAGGGAAAACTGGCGCTTTTCGGGCAGCCGCTTTCCTGCGATTTGGGCACCATTTCCTTTGCCGACGGCCAGATTTCCTCCACGCTGAATTGTGCGCCCGACGTGGACATTCCCCTGGTGGACGGCTCCGATTTGCTGACGCTTCACTTGAACAGTGTGTCCGGCCCGGTTTCTTTCGACCTCAGCAACGGAAACGGCACGTACGATTTCACCGTGTCCGGCAAGACGAACTTCAAATTGTCCGGCAACACGGTGGGAGCCGCCGTGACGTTAGAGGTGAAGCCCAACGACGTGCAGTTGAAATCCTTCCAGCCCAACGCCGCCATTTCCAATTTTCCCATCGATTTGAGTTGGCTAAAATTAACCATTGGGGATTTGAGTCTTCCTAAATTGAGCTGGAGCGGCGGGAAGTGGGATTTCACATTCAACATGAATCTCAGCCTGAGTTTTCCCCAATTTCCCAATCTTCACTTGCCCACGCTTACCGGGGTGAGTTTGGGAAAAGGCGGGTTCGACCTGCCTTCCATTTCGCTTCCCAATCTGAATTTGCCCTCTTTTCATTTTGGAGGATTCGGAATCAATATTAAGAGCTTTTCGATGCCTGATCTTACGTTTCCGTGGTTTTCGGGCGGGAACGACGGCGGCCATTTTGACTGGGGATTTCAACTCGATCTCAATCTGGGACTGCCCGATCTGCCGTCGAATTTTCCGGCTTGCCTCAAAAATCCCAATATTGCCGTGCACGGCGTGAAACTAACCGCCAATGGGCTGGAGGGAGAAATTCAGGGGCAGGCGCTCCAGAATTGCGAAATTCCTCTGGGCAGCGGTGCGCTGATTATTCAGGAAGTTTCCGGTGCCTTTTCCGCCGGAAACGATTCCAAATTGGGCATCCGTGCGCAACTACGGCTCCCTCAGGAATTGCAGTGCTCCACAAACACCGCACTGACCAACTTGAATCTTGAGCTTACCCCAAACGGATTGATTTTGGGGCAGGTGCAAAATCTGGCGCCGTCCTGTCCCTTCAAACTGGGGCCGTTTCAGTTCACTATTACGCAAGCGGATTTAAATCTCGCCGCTCAAAACGGTCGGCAGTCAGCGGTGTTGAATATGGAAGGACAGCTCAAACTGCCCGGAATTCAGGAGGGGCAGGAAGTAACCACGGCGGGTATTTTGAAGTACGATCTGGCGCAGAACAAATTAATCGACGGGCACATTGAAGTCAACCAGCCCTTTCGCCTCGCCATTCCCACGGAGGAGCCGTTTCTCACGTTTCAAATCAGTCACGCTGTTTTGGACACCTCGGGACTTCACGTTTCCGGGTCTTCTCAGTTTGAAGTCGGCTCCCAAACCATTCCCGTTCATTTTAACGATCTGACCTACAATCCTCTTCAATCCGCCATTGCGGGGGGGAGCGTGCAATTCAGCCAGAGCTTTTCGGTAAAAGTGGGCTTGCAGAACGGCAGCCTGACCTGGGGAGTGGTGCCGTTTCAACAGCAGCTCACGGACGACGCTGCGCTGCGGCTGGACCTGGCCGGAGCCATTTCGCTGGACGCCTCGGGCATTCACGCCTCCGGGTCGTCCACCGGAGCTTTGCGGTTTAACGGCAAAGACCTGGCTTCGTTGGGGGTCAATTTTCAGAATTTTACCGTCGGGTTTTCGCCGGTCCAGGTGAAAACGGGAAGCGCCAAGCTCTCCTACAACGGCGTGAGCGTGGGCGAACTGAATCCTACCGGATTTGTGCCCGATTACGGCTACTTTGCCGACGCCATTTTGCCCGACCAGCTTCCGCTGCCTGCGGCGGAAATTGCCTACCTCAAATTGCGTGAAAACAATCACTTACTTGTAGACGTCTCTCAGACGACGCAGGGCTACCAGGTGGGTACCCGCACCGGTCAGCCGGTGAAACTCATTTTTCCCGCGTTTGCCCTGAACGGCGGCACCCCGCCCGAAGTGGACGTGGAATTTCACATTGTTCTGAGCAAAAGTGACCTGAGCTGGGTGTCCGGAAATATTCAGGTGACCGACGTGCACCTCGATTTGTCCGATTTGGGGCTGCCGCTTGTGTTGAACAGTCTGAATTACGACGGTTCGGCTTTTTCCTTCGGCGGCGTGTTGTCCCTGTTGGGGCAGCAATTTCAGGGGATTACGCTTTCGCTCGGGTCGGACAAACACCTGCAAGGTACCATTAACCTGACGGCCGATTCCAATTTCGACCTGGTGCCCAATTTCGTGGCCATTCATCTATCATCGATCACCAGCAATTTTAACGCCGATTTGTCGGGACTTCCCCAATTTCAAATTCTGGCCAACGGCAATCTCAATTTCAACCTTCAGCATGGAAATTCTTGCAGCACCCCCATTACCGTGGCGGTGAGCCAGAACGGTTTCAGTGTGCAGAATTTTAATCTCAGTTGTGATTCCTTGAATTTCGATTACAGTTGGGTGAAATTCGGTTTGAAAAATCTGGCCTTTCAATCGATTTCCTGGGATGCCACCAACGGGTGGGATTTTGCGTGCAGCCTTTCCCTGAAATTGGGATTTCCTCAGTGGGGGATTCAATTGCCCGAGATTCAAAACGTGGGGTGGAACAAAGGCGGGTTTCAGTTTCCGGACGTGAACTTCCCTGATCTGGAAAATCTGATCTCGGCCTTCGATTTTTCCGGTTTTCGCCTGCAACCGCTGGCGTTCCGAATGCCGCACATTCAAATTCCGCTGCCGGGCAGCTCCAGCGGGATGCCCAGCGACTGGGGCATGCACTTTGATTTTTCCATGAGCATGCCCAATCTTCCGTCCGGCTTTCCGTCCTGTTTAAAAACGAACGGCCTGACCATTCGGGACGCTTCGTTTCAGGACGGTCACCTCAATGCCTCGGTAGAGGCCAAACTCATTCAAGACCCGGGTTGTCCGATTCCTTTGGGGGCAGCCACGCTGACGATTCAAAAATTGAGCGGCGGTTTTTCCTACGAAGGAGGCCAGCAGAAGGGGTACGTGGACATTGGCGCCAAATTGACGCTGCCCA
>CAZOHG010000124.1:3170-4853 GCA_964579725.1 uncultured Deferribacteres bacterium | reverse complement strand
AAATGCCGGAGGATCATCCGGTCGTGCAAACCGGTGTGGAAACGTACCGGGAGCTGTTTCATTCGGAACCCAAAGTGGACAAGTGGACATTTTCCACCAACGGCGTGGTGATCAACGGTGTGTACGGGATTCCGATGATCGGCTTCGGGCCCGGCAACGAAGTGCTGGCTCACGCCCCTAATGAAAAAGTGCCCGTCGAGCATTTAGTGAAAGCATCTGCCTTTTACGCCGCGTACGCTTTTAAAATTGCGGAAATTTAACTCTGTGGCGGAAAAATAATTTTGCCATTTTAGCGTGAATTTCACGCAGAAAAAACAGGCATTTTTTCTTCCCCACAAAATTAAATGTGTGGCGGAAAAAGAAACAGGATTTTTTGATTGAAACCGGAGTTCGGCCCCAATCGGCGAAGGGTCGTCAATCCGTTTGGACAGATTTCAGAAGGAGTGGTCATGAACACAAATTTTCGCGCGAAACATCTGATTAGCACCAACGATTGGACGAAACAGGAATTAGACACGGTTTTCGAGGTGGCGTTTGACCTGAAGCGGCGGTTTGCTGTGGGCGAGCCCCATCGGTATTTGCCCGACAAGACGCTTTTTATGATTTTTTTCGAACAGAGCACCCGCACCCGCAATTCCATGGAAGCGGGAATGACGCAGCTTGGCGGACACGCCCACGATCTCACACCCGATAAAATGCAGCTTTCTCACGGGGAATCGGCCAAGGATACGGCCATTATTTTGTCTCGAATGGGGCACGGCATTGCCTGCCGAAACTGCTTTTACGGAATCGGGAACCGCTACCTGAACGAAATGGCGGGCTACGCCACGGTGCCGGTTCTCTCGCTTCAGGACGACGTGTACCACCCGTTTCAGGGCTTGGCCGATCTCATGACGATTTTTGAGTATTTCGGACGAAATCCCAAAGGACTCAACGTGACCGTCTCCTGGGCGTACGCAAAATCGCACGCCAAACCGCTTTCGGTTCCCCAGACGCAAATTTTGCTCTTCCCGCGCTACGGAATCGACGTAACCGTGGCGCACCCGAAGGAATTCCCGCTGAGTCCGGAAATTGTGGCGCAGGCGGAAAAAAATGCAGAAATCGGCGGGGGTAGCCTCCGGTTTACCCACGACATGGATGAAGCCGTTGAGGGCGCACAGGTTGTCATCCCCAAAAATTGGGGCGGATTCGGCGCCTATTCCATGGACGACTACCTCGAGAATGAGGAAGCCTGCAAGGCCGAAATGGCCGCCAATCTCGAAAAACACCAGGATTGGATTTTTGACAAACGGCGCGTGGGCCTGGCGGACAAAAATGTAAAACTGATGCACGCCCTGCCAGCCGACCGCGGCCGGGAGGTGACGGACGAGGTCATTGATGACGAAACCATTTCCATTGTGTACGATGAAGCCGAAAACCGCCTCCACACGGCCAAGGCCGTCATGGCTCTGACGATGGGCGGCCGGTAAGCTCCGGCCACAAAATACAGCGGGAATACTGTTAGAAATGAAAGGTCGAATCGTTTCAAATTCTGTGGCGAAACAATTTTTCAACGGAAAGGATTGTAATTAGGCCGGTACCTTTGTTCTCTGGTCTAGCCGCTGCGGCAAATCCGCAGCCGGTTTATTGAATAGCCCCACCCTTCAGGGTGGGGTGAATGAACAACCCAAAAAAGACAGAGGC
>CAZOHG010000124.1:0-3070 GCA_964579725.1 uncultured Deferribacteres bacterium | reverse complement strand
GAATAGCCCCACCCTTCAGGGTGGGGTGAATGAACAACCCAAAAAAGACAGAGGCTTCAGCCCCATTTTTTGGCGTACACGCCAGGTTTCTCAAACGGAAGAAGAAAGCTAAAAAATAGAATTCGGAGCATTTCAAATGGTTAAAAAAAATCCATCATTTTTATTCTTTGTGTCCTCTGTGGTTAAAAGACGGGCGCAGCAATGAGCGACAGACTTCATCCCCTTCCTCTTCCCCAACTCCTCACCTGGATTTTGGAAGAGGAAAAATCGGGGCAAATCTTCGGAATCGTACGGGAGCTTTTTTACCGTCCTCAGCCGAATGATCCTTTTCAATTGGAGCGTTTTGGGGTTCGGTTGGAAACGCCGGTGGGCGTCGCGGCCGGTCCCCACACCCAACTGGCGCAAAATATTGTGTCCGCCTGGCTGATGGGCGCCCGATTCATCGAACTCAAAACCGTCCAAACTCTGGACGAGCTGGACGTCCCCAAACCCTGCATTGACGCCGAGGACGAAGGGTACAACATTGAATGGTCCCAGGAATTGCGGTTAGAGCAGTCCTTTGGCGAGTACTTGAACGCCTGGATTCTGCTGCACATTCTTCGGCATCATTTGGGCTGGGGCCATTTTGAGAGCCCCGGCTTTATTTTCAACATGAGCGTGGGCTACAATCTGGACGGCATTTTAAAGCCCAACGTCCAGCGTTTTCTGTCCAAAATGCAGAATTGTCGGGAGGAAAAGGAGGCGCGCCTCGACGAAATCCGCCCGCTTTACCCCGCCGTGGACGCCCTCGAAATCCCCGACACTATTTCCAACAACATCACGCTTTCCACCATGCACGGCTGCCCGCCGGATGAAATCGAACAGATTGCCCGCTATTTCATGGAAGAGAAAAAGCTGCACACCACCGTCAAGCTTAATCCAACCCTTCTGGGGGCAGAGGAGCTTCGGAAAATGTTGAACGAGGAACTGGGCTTTCCGGCAAAAATTCCCGACGAGGCTTTTGAACATGATTTGGCCTTTGAGCAGGCGATTCCGATCATTCGGAATCTTCGAAAAGTGGCGCGCGAAGCCGGTGTTTCTTTCGGAGTGAAGCTCAGCAACACGCTGGAAACGCAAAATAACCGACCGATTTTCCCCGCTTCGGAAAAAATGGCGTACCTGAGCGGCCGGGCGCTTCATCCTCTCACGGTTCGGCTGGCGGCCAAATTGCAGGCGGAATTTGGGGGTGAATTGGACATTTCCTTTTCGGGCGGGGCAGATGCCTTTAATGTGGCCGATTTGGTCGCGGCCGGACTGACGCCCGTTACCGTGTGCACGGATTTGCTCAAGCCGGGGGGATACACGCGTCTGTCCCAGTATTTGGAGCAGTTGCGCTCGGCTCTGCAGAACGCCGGCGCCCGAAGTCTTTCGGAATTTATTCTAAAAAAAGCCGGGGGGAAAGGCCGAACCGTCCGGGAAGCGGCTTTCGCCAATTTGAAAAAATACGCGGCCCGCGTGACGGAAAATCGCCTCTACAAAAAGACGTTTTATCCAAACAAATCGATCAAAACGGCGCGGGCGTTGGAGCCCTTTGACTGCATTTCCGCGCCCTGCGTGGGAAAATGCCCCGCCCACCAGGACGTGCCGGATTACCTGTTTTTTACCGCCAAGGGCGCGGCCAAACGTGCGCTCGAAGTGATTTTGGAAACCAATCCATTGCCTTCGGTCACGGGCATGGCCTGCGATCATCTGTGCCAGACCAAATGCACCCGACTCAATTACGACGAACCCCTCCAAATTCGTGACATTAAGCGCTTTGCGGCGGAACAGGGCAAAACGCAGCCTGCACCCGATCCGGCACCCCCGAACGGGTTGAAAATGGCCGTCGTTGGAGCCGGCCCCTCCGGGTTGTCCTGCGCCTATTTTCTGGCGCGGGCTGCGTGCGAGGTGGACGTTTTCGAAGCAAAATCCCGTCCGGGCGGAATGGCCGCAGCAGCCATTCCGAGTTTTCGGCTTCCCGAAGAAGCCTTACAAGTAGACGTGCGCCGAATTGAAAAAATGGGCGTTCGGGTGCACTACAACACGCCAATGACCGCTGCTCTGTTCCGAAAATTGCGGCGCGAAAGGGATTTCCTCTACCTTTCCGTGGGGGCGCAAGCGGGAAAGAAATTGGGAATTCCCGGTGAAAATTCACCCGGGGTTTTCGATGCTTTGGATTTTCTCTCGCAGGTTCGGCGGGGCGAATCCGTAGCCCTGGGGCGAAGGGTAGCCGTTATTGGGGGAGGCAACACGGCGTTGGACGCCGCTCGAACGGCACGCCGCCTAATGGGAAACGAGGGGAAGGTTTTTGTGTGTTACCGCCGCACTCGGAATGAAATGCCCGCCGACGCCGACGAAATTCGGGAAGCCCTTCGGGAGGGGGTGGAATTCATCGAGCTGGTTTCGCCCGTTGAGATTCGGAGAAAAGGGAAATCTTTGGCGCTCCTTTGTCAGCGAATGAAATTGGGAGAGAAAGACGCCTCCGGCCGAAAACGGCCCGTTCCCGTACCGAATTCGGAATGTGAGTTTGAATTGGACGCGGTCATTCCGGCCATTGGCCAGGAGGTTGTTCTGGATTTTTTGAGCCGGGAGGATTTGACGGCAAATCCGAAAACACGCGAAACGAAAATCCCCGGTGTGTACGTAGGCGGCGACGCCCTGCGCGGCCCCTCCAGTTTGATTTTGGCCATTGCGGACGGACAGGAAGCCGCCCGCCAGATGCTGCAAGCGGCAGGAAAACCCTGGTTTCCGGAAAAGGAAAAACCTCGCAAATACGACTCGCTGGTGGCGTTTCAAAAAATGGCGGCGCGGCGGCAGTGGGCCGTTCACCCGAAAGAATTGCCGGTTGAAAATCGCCTGAGTTTTCAATTGGTTACAGAAAGCTATTCTCCCGAAGAGGCGCAAAAAGAAGCGAGCCGCTGCCTGTACTGTGACGAAATTTGCAACGTGTGCGTTGGCGTGTGTCCCAATCGTGCCAACATTTCGTACACGATTCGCCCGCAAACATTCCCCCTTCAGAAAATTCGGTTTGAAAACGGGGAGGCGGTCGTCG
>CAZOHG010000123.1:0-4959 GCA_964579725.1 uncultured Deferribacteres bacterium | reverse complement strand
TGTGGTGAATGTCACCTGGGTCCGGATCATCCGCAGATTGAAATCTACGAAGAATCCAAACACGGCAATATCTGGGCAGCCGAAGGCAAGAATTGGGACATGAGTTACGAGACCACAAATCACGAAAAGATTCCTATTAAGGCACCGGTGTGTACCACCTGCCACATGGACGGCAGTCCTACGCAACCATTTACCCACAATGTCAGTGCACGACTGGCCTGGGAATCGCAGGCGCCCTGGAGTTACCGCACCGTTTGGGATGAGGAGCATTTGGGAACCTGGCAGAAAAAACGGGAGCGGATGAAAGAAATCTGCTTGAATTGCCACGCACCGGATTTTATTAATGAATATTTCTTGGAAGCCGATTTGGTTAATCTCCAATACAATGAAATCAGACGCCAATTTGTGTATTGGAATAAAAAACTTTACGCCGAAAAGATCATGTATCCCTGGAAAGTACGCGATAAAATGTGGACCAGCCCGGTCTTAGACGGCTACGATCAATTGCCGGAGCGCGAAAAATACTACGCCTGGCACCACGAAGGTCGCCGTTTTCGCTTTGGCGCCGAAATGATGGGTGCCGATTTTACCCAATGGCACGGCATCTGGGAAGTCCAGCAGGATTTCATCGAAATGTTAAACTGGGCCGCCGACCACGGCGATCCGGATGCAAAAATCTGGCAGAAATCGAATAATCCCACCAAAATGATTACATTCAAATTGTACGACGTTCCCGGAAACGAATGGGGCATCAATACGGAACTCTATAAACCGAATTTTGTGTACCAAATGTTTCCGGATTATTGGACCCGCATTAAATCGAATGTGAAAGCGGCCTATGACAAGGGATTGCTCTCGCAGGATCAGTGGGAATTGTGGCTGAAGCGCTACAAAAAGAAAGACTATTACATGGGTACGAAATTCCCGCAACATCCCAAATGGCAGTTTTACAAAGATCGGGATAAAAAAGACCTGAAGCACATGCGGCAAACGGTAATCGATCTCAACTTGCCGGGACAATCCTATTACAAAGATATGCACTAATGAATTAATTGCTCAGCAGTGAAGAAGTGGCGGAGAGGCACAAGGAAAACCTTTTGCCTCTCCGTATTTTGATTGTAAACAAGCCGCATCCCAGCGGCTTTTTTCTCTTGTTTTGGAATTTGGTACTCCCATTTTTTTAGATAAATGAAAAGTCAAACAAAAATCGGAGATGCAATTCGTTTTAGAGGGGAAAGAATTGTTTATCCAATCGATATTCTGGAGGGAAAATGACCAAACCAATTACTGCGCTTCGACTTCTCAAAGTGGGCGACATTATGCACAAGGATGTCATCACCATCGAGGGGAGCGCTCCCGTGGCAGAGGCCATACGCATTATGCAGGAAAAACACATCTCAAGTCTTGTGGTGAAACGAAGAAATGAGGACGATGCCTACGGAATTGTAACCGAGCGCGATATCCTTTCAAAAGTGATCGATCCGGGACCGAATGTGAGTCTTGATATCTGGAATATTCAGGTTCATGAAATCATGACCAAACCGGCTATCTCCGTTTATCCGGAAATGCGCTTAAAATATTGCCTTCGACTCATGCGAAGAAGCAGAATTCGACGCGTTCTTATTTTAGAAGGTCAGCAACTCGCAGGCATTCTCACGGAAAGCGATGTGCTGGAAAGAATCAATACGGAAAGACCCGAAGAAGAAGTTGCGCTCTAATTTAAGAGAAGATTGTCGATGATTCAGCTCGATATTGCCATTGTTGGTGCGGGCGGGGCCGGAATGTACGCTGCCCTCGAAGCTGGCAAAACCAATCCCAGTCTGAAAATTGGGGTTCTTTCAAAGGTTTTCCCAACCCGTTCGCACACCGGTTCGGCACAGGGCGGCGTTAATGCTGTTCTAAAAAATGTGGCCGAGGACGATAGTATTGAACGCCACATTTACGACACGATTAAGGGCAGCGATTTTCTGGCAGATCAAAATGCCGTCAAAATCATGTGCCAGGAAGCGCCGAAAATAATTTATGAATTGGAACACTTGGGCGCTTCGTTCAGTCGCCTGAAGGATGGCAGAATTGCGCAGCGACCCTTTGGCGGCGCTTCCCGGCCGCGCACCTGTTACGCGGCCGATCGCACCGGGCACGTCATTCTACAAACACTCTATGAACAATGCCTACGACATCAGATCACATTTTTTACGGAATGGTTTCTTTTGTCTCTTGTCCACAATGGGGACTCCTTTGTTGGACTGACGGCTCTCAATATTCGAAGCGGTGACGTTGTGGAAATTCAGGCGAAAGCGGTGATTTTGGCTACAGGCGGATTTTCGCGAATCTACTGGACGCGCACCTCAAATGCCTTGGGCAACACCGGTGACGGGACGGCGGCAGCATTCAGGGCCGGGCTACTGCTTAAAGATATGGAATTCATTCAATTCCACCCGACCGGATTGAGAAGGAGTGGTGTGCTGATTACCGAAGGCGCTCGCGGAGAAGGTGCCTATCTGCTCAATAAAAACAACGAACGGTTCATGGAAAACTATGCCCCCGAACGGAAGGAATTGGCGCCAAGAGATTTGGTGTCCCGAGCGATCGAAACCGAAATCCGAGAAGGAAGAGCGTTTGAGGAACGCGGTGAGGGCTATGTTCATTTGGATCTCACCCATTTGGGGGGCGAAATTATTAAAAAGCGATTGCCGCAAATTAGGGATCTCTCCATTTCTTTTGAGGGAATCGACCCCATTGACGATCCCATTCCAGTAAAACCGACTGCTCATTACGCCATGGGAGGCATTCATGTGGACGAGAACGGACAAACACCCATTCTCGGAATATTCGCCGCCGGCGAAAGCAGTTGTATCTCGGTTCACGGAGCCAATCGACTGGGAGGAAATTCTCTACTAGAAATTCTTGTTTTTGGAAAAAGAGCCGGAAAGTCCGCCGCCGAATACGCCGCGCAAACCAATTATCGCGCTTTTCCGTGGACTGAAAAATTCAGTGTGGAAGAAGAGATTAAGGAGCTATTGGCCGGTCAGGGCACGGAAAGGGTTTCGGATTTGCGAACGGAAATGGGACAGACCATGGCGGAAACCGTCGGGATTTTTAGAGATAAAAAACAGTTGGAACGCGGCTTATCTAAAATTCGTGAACTTCAGGAACGATTGAAAAGGGTAAAGGTGACGGACAGAAGCCGCGTGTTTAATACGAATCTGATTGAAACATTGGAATTAAAAAACCTCTTGGATCTGGCTGAGGCGGTTGCAGTAGCCGCTATTCATCGAGAAGAAAGCCGTGGATCCCATTATCGCACGGATTTTCGTGAAAGGGATGACAAGAGATTTTTGTGTCACCAATTGGTGCAAAAAAGAACCAAAGGGCTTTTCGTGGCGTGCATGCCGGTCAACACGGAAGCCTATTCGGCAGAGAAGCGGACGTACTAATGGAAAAAAGAGAAGTTTCATTAAAAATCTTTCGTTTTAATCCGGAGGTGGATCGCGAGCCCTATTACGACCGCTTTGATATTGCGATTGACCGCGGCGTTACCCTGCTTCGGGCGCTGATGTACATTAAAAATACCCTTGAGCCACGGTTGACTTTTCGGGCATTTTGCCGGGCGGGAATTTGTGGAACTTGCGGTGTGCGCTTGAACGGCAAACCGGTACTGGCTTGCAAAACCCAGTTGTGGAAAGAGTTCGACCGCTACGACACCACGGAGCTTCAAGTGGACCCGCTCGATAATTTTCCGGTCATTCGGGACCTCGTAATTGACCTGAATCCGATGGAAGAAAAATTAAAAAAGATGAACAGCTATTTGGTTCCGGCGGAAGAAGGATCGGATTTTCAGGGAGAAACACGAATGTCGCCGGAAGAATTGGAGGAATTCGAGTTTACAACCAGTTGTATCCTGTGTAATCTGTGTTTGTCAAGCTGCTCGGTCGTACCCGTGGATGACACCTATATTGGTCCCCTTTTTCTGGCTAAGGCATTTCGATTCGCTTCGGACAAAAGGGATGCAGAACGAGATCGAAAAGTAGAGCTTGCCTTGGAAAACGGCCTCTGGTCCTGTACCCATTGTAACGCCTGTCTGGATGCTTGTCCTACTCAAACCAAGCCGTTGAAAGCCATCGTCAGGCTGCGGAAAAAGGTGGTTCGGGAACAGCGGGATCAAAGCGTTGGCAGCCGTAGAGCCCGTCAATATGCGAGCGATATTTATCGCTACGGACAGGTGAACAAGGTGATGTTATCGTATCACGTGGACCATTCAAAGAAAAGTCTGAGGCAGTATTTTAAGGAATGGAAAAAGATTCTAGGCCATGAGTGGTTTTTGTTCAAACGAAAGAAATTTTTGCTGCCTTTTCCCCAAAAAGTAAAGGGTCTCCAAATAGTTCGTCAGCTAATGACCCTGAAAAAATAAAAAACGAAAGTTGATTCAAATGTCTGATTTGGAATTTGGTTTTTACCCCGGGTGTTGTTTTCAAGGAACAGACGCTCGGCTCTACGAGGTGATCGAGAAAGTTCTCAGCGTATTGGAGGTTAAGCTAAATCTCTTGGAAGGGGCTGTGTGCTGCGGCGCAGGTGTTTTGGAAGAAACCGATCCCGAAACGGCCGTTCGACTCAATGCTTACAATATTTCTCTTGCCGAAAAAAGGAATCTCAAATTTTTGACGCCTTGTAATACCTGCCTTTACGAAAATCGAAAAATAAAATACGAACTGGACAACAACGAAAAGCTCAAACAACGAGTGAATGCGGCGCTCAAAAAAGAGAATTTGGAATACCAGGGGACGTCCGATATTACCCATTTATTGTGGATATTGGTGGATGATATCGGTCTGGAAAGGATTCGAAAAAATGTAAAGCGGAAACTGGGCGGTTTTGTGGCCGCACTCTATTACGGATGTCATATTCTTCGTCCGAAGGAATATATGACACGAGATGACTTCGAAAATCCTCG
Source organism: uncultured Deferribacteres bacterium (assembly GCA_964579725.1). Classification (GTDB taxonomy): domain Bacteria; phylum Zhuqueibacterota; class JdFR-76; order JdFR-76; family BMS3Abin05; genus CAZOHG01. The sequence goes on along the minus strand of CAZOHG010000123.1, from coordinate 8 downwards.
GTCTTTTG
>CAZOHG010000122.1:0-4992 GCA_964579725.1 uncultured Deferribacteres bacterium | reverse complement strand
ACAGTCCGCAACGGAAAAATGCTCCAATATGCACCCATTCAACCATCATTTCCAGGATTTTTAAGACGCCAAATCTTCGCACGAAGGTTTAAATCGATTGAAAAACCTTTTATCTGTGCCCGGGCGTTTCCTCTTTTTGGCTGTCGGGTCGGGGGCCCAGAATAGCCGTGATTTCCTTTTCCGTAATGACTTCCTTCTTCAGGAGCGTCTGCGCCATTTCTTCCAACTTGTCCCTGTGGTCGCTTAAAAACTGTTTATCGTATTCGTAGCAAGACCGAATGATTTCCAGGACTTCGGTGTCAATAATCTCTTCAATTTTTTCCGATCGTCGGGAAAGGTAGGCTTCCTGTCCCAAGAATCCACTTTGTTCTTGTTCAGCCAATGAAATGTTGGGGATTTTTTTACTCATCCCGTAAACCGTAATCATTTGGCGGGCAATTTTTGTCGCGCGCTCCAGATCATTGGAAGCGCCGGTAGAAATCTCCCCAAAAGTCACCTCTTCCCCGGCGCGTCCGCCCAGCAAACCCTTGATTTTCCCGATCAGCTCTTCGTAGGACATTAAATACCGATCTTCAAGAGGCGTTTGGAGTGTGTACCCTAATGCTCCGATTCCCCGCGGAACAATGGACACCTTTTGAACCGGATCCGCACCCGGCGTAAAATGCCCGATAATGGCATGTCCCGATTCGTGGTAAGCCACAATGCGCCGTTCCTTTTCATTAATGAGCTTGTTCTTTTTTTCCAGACCGGCAATAATACGCTCGATGGCGTTTTCAAAATCAATCATTTCGATTTTATCACTGTCCCTTCTCGAAGCCAATAAAGCCGCTTCATTGCAAACATTAGCGATTTCAGCACCCGCAAAGCCCGGGGTTTCAGCAGCCAATTTGTGCAGGTCTACGTTTTCCCCAAGTTTCAATCCTCTCACGTGCACCCGAAAAATGGCTTCGCGCCCCCGCAAATCGGGGCGGTCGACCAAAACCTGGCGGTCAAAACGCCCCGGACGCAGCAGAGCCGGGTCCAACACCTCTGGCCGGTTGGTCGCTCCCATGATAATGACGCCGATCTGCGCATCGAATCCGTCCATTTCCACCAACAACTGATTGAGGGTGTTTTCCCGCTCGTCGTAGCCCCCGCTAACAGGCACGTTTCCCGCCCTTTTTTTGCCGATAGCATCCAATTCATCGATAAAAATAATGCACGGAGCCTTGGCCTGGGCTTCTCGAAAAAGGTCGCGTACCCGCGCAGCGCCAACGCCCACAAACATCTCGACAAAATCCGAACCACTCAAGCTGAAAAACGGCACCCCGGCCTCACCGGCCACAGCCCGGGCTAACAGGGTTTTTCCGGTTCCCGGTGGGCCTACCAGCAAAACGCCCTTGGGCAATTTCGCCCCCAAACGCGTAAACTTTTGGGGATTTTTCAAATAATTGACAATTTCCTTCACCTCTTCCACCGCCTCGTCAATGCCCGCCACATCTTTAAACGTCACCTTCTTGGCAGAATCCATTTCATAGAGTTTTGCCCTATTTTTGCCAATATTCAACATGGTACCGCCGGGCCGCATTTTGGAAAACAATAAAATCCAAATAAAAAAGAGAATGCCAAGGGGAATAATCCAGTTCAGGAAAAAGTTTTTGAGCCAATTGGATTCCAATTTTCCCCGATAATCAATGCCGTGAGCCTGAAGATCCTCGAGAAGCCTGTCATCGCGAAGGCGCACCACCGTGAATTCTCTTTTTTGTTGTTCCTCGTATTTTTTCTGCATTTCCCCCCATTTGAGCCGCCATGGGGTTTTCTTTTGTGGTGTTTGAAGATTTTCAACCGCTTTTTTGGCAAGCGATTTTTTTAGGCTGTCGGTTGGGGATTTCAACATGCCGTAGATTTTCGTCTGCGTCAGTACGACACTCTCGATTTTGTTTTGATCAATCCAATCGCGAAACTGTTTGTAGGAGATTTCTTTTACTTTTGGGGCAGAAAACAGAAGGTAGTCCAAAAACAAAATACTGGCAAACACAATGACGTAGTACCAGATTGAAAATTTAACATGTTTTTCCATGAAAAAATCCCTCTTCTCATTTTAATTTGGGCAAAAGTTAAATAGCAATGGTGTTGTTCGCCAAAGTCAATTGAATTTAAAAATAGAACTTTGTTCTTCAAACGACAGAACAAGAAAGCAGTGAGTCAGCCGCTTTTCACGCCAACCGAAGGGCCCTAAAGCCGTATTCATGTCCCAGAGACAGGCACTCTTCCAATGGCTCCATTCCTCCTGAGCAGGTGGGGTGAAAAAGCGACGCTGCGGCCACACAAGCGCCTGTTTGAAGACAGTTTCGAATCGGCCACCCTTCGTGAATGCCTAACAAAACACCGGCCGCAAAGGCGTCCCCCGCTCCCGCTGTTCCTGCTATTTTTTCGGCGGGAACCTGCACGCTCCCCTGCCATATTTCTTCTCCAGACCGACTGAGAGCCAGAGCCCCTTCGGGAAAATGAATGATCACCCAGCGCCGAACACCTTCTTTTAAAATCTGCCGGGCGGCTTTTTGAATATTTCGCAAAAGGAGTTTCCCCTCTTTAAAAATGGGAACGCCACTAATTTTTTCAGCTTCGTATTCGTTAATCAGAAGAAAATCGACCCACGGCAACACCGGCCGAACCACCTTTTGAAAACGACCGCTGTTTTCGCTCACCACGTCCACAGCGGTTTGCATGCCCAAATGAACTGCCTTTTCCAAAAGACGAGCCGCGCCCGTTTGACCCTTGGAATCAGGGCTGTCCAAACCGTCCAAAAGCATGACGTACCCAAGGTAAAAAATCTTGGCCTGAGATTCCTCGAGATGAAACTGTTTTTCCTGAAGAAGCACATTCGTTCCGGGATAATGAAAGAAAGTCCGTTTGCCTGAGATACGATTGGTCATGACGTCTGTGTATGCCGTGTGTGCTTCTCTGGTTTTGTGCAGCCAACGAGTATCGATCCCGTGACGCGTACAATCGGCCAATATCCAGTCTCCATCGTCATCTTCACCCACCAGACCGATACCTTCCAAACGGAATGAAACGCCCAGCAAAGCCAAATCTTTCAAAAGATTGTACGGCCCACCCCCATTACCACGACTCTCCGCTTGAATAATTGCCAGTGATTCTTCCTCTGGAAAATGATCGATCACTTTTACGCGATCAATAATCCAATTTCCGGCGGCTAAAATGCCCCGACGCGAATCTTTCATTTGCAAAAGCCCGTAATGATCCGAAACACCCATTTCCTTTTTAAAGTAAAATCATTAAAGATTTGGCTAATCCCTTCATAATAAACTGGTTTCATATTTTACTTACATTTCGTTAACAAGACGAACAATCGGTGGCTCATCTTCCTCAATTTCAGGAAATCGCCCCACATTGGGATTGGCAAAAAAATTGTCGTGCAAATCGTCATTGTAGGAGGACACCTCTCCCACAATACATTCTTCGGATTCCGACCAGAATTCGTGGTAAATACCGGGTTCCATGGTTACGCGCTCCCCGGCACTCAAATGAAGAATTTCACCCGACCGAACCCTCTGCCGCTGGCCATTTCTTTTGAGGGTAAATTCTTCCCCTTTGTTTCTCTCTGCAGGGTTGTCCTTCCAAACCTGAATCGCCAACTCCCCGAATCGGCAAATAATATCCTCCTTTTTTTGGCGATGATAGTGGGCAGGTGTTCGCTGGTTTTTTTGCACGTACATGAGCTTTTCACAGTATTCGTCTTCTTCCGCCAAATTGACCAGAACAAGTCCGAACTTCTGAAAATCGCCTAAGCCGGCGTCCGTCACGTCCCATTTGGGATTGGGCGGCAAATACCAATCGTGCTTTTGGAAACAAGCCCGCGCGGCTTGAATGGCGCGATTAATCTCCGATCGTTTCATTTTTGCTTTCTCATTTTATTGAACCCTGTTGACTACACCCAATTTTTGGGAAAGGTTGGTAATCATGTCTTGCGTGAGGGAATCCAGATCATATTGAGGCTGCCAGTTCCACTCTTCTCGTGCGGCTGAATCGTTCAGGCTACGCGGCCAGGATTCGGCGATTTTCTGACGTACCGGGTCCACGTCGAACCGGATGGTAAAATCCGGAATAAATTTTCGAATTGACCGGGCAAAATCTTCGGGTGAAGCGGACACGGCGTGAATATTAAACGCATTGCGATGTTTCAGTTTAGTCGGGTCGGCTTCCATGACTTCAATCATCGCCCGAACGGCATCCGGCATGTACATCATGGGCAGGCGCGTCTCCGGTTTTAAATAGCACACATATTTCTCGCCCAAAACGGCCTTGTAATAGATATCGACGGCGAAATCCGTTGTGCCGCCCCCCGGGGGTGTACGGTAACTGATTAAACCCGGGAAACGGAGCCCTCGCGTGTCCACCCCAAATCGGTCAAAATAATAATCGCACAGCAGCTCTCCGGCCACTTTGGTGATTCCGTAAATGGTGGTTGGGCGTTGGATAGTCACTTGCGGCGTGTCGTCCAGAGGCGTGGACGGCCCGAACGCGGCGATGGAGCTCGGGAAAAACACCTGAGCGCCCGTCTCACGCGCCACCTCCAGGACATTTTGTAAACAGGTCATATTAACCGTCCAGGCCCTTTGCGGATTGTCCTCAGCCACGGCTGAAAGAATGGCGGCCAACTGGTAAATGGCATCCGGCTTTTCATTTGCCACAATCTCTTGCAGCCGTTCTTTATTTAAACAATTGATCTGGTAAAAGGGCCCCGATTCCGCCAATTTTCGATCGGCGATCGATTTTAAATCGGCAGCAACCACCTGTTCCCCGGACAATTGCTGCCGCAGCGTTAGGGTTAGCTCCGAACCGATTTGTCCCGCCGCCCCAATAATCAAAACCTTCTTCATTTTTCTCCTGCCTCCGTTAGGTATTCGACTCCGATCTGGAATTCCCGCACATGCAGTTTAATATAAAAATTTATGGAAAAAATGCAAAGCCTTATTTCTGGGTGCAATG
>CAZOHG010000121.1:1432-5135 GCA_964579725.1 uncultured Deferribacteres bacterium | reverse complement strand
TCTCTGACAAATTATACACATTGCAGGACGCGGAACACACGATTTGCCCGTCCCTGCTGCGGTGCGGCAAAGAACTGAGCTGGGGCGGCGTGACAAAAAGCCGACCGTCTACCGGCTCAAAAGCCTCAAAGCGGGCGTAGAGCCACCAATTGCCCCCGATGTTGTCCACTTTGGCCAGCAGTAGATTTTCTCCGGCTTTCAACTCAACCGGAACCACGTCTGCGTCCGGCGCGCCGGCACGCGGGCGCAGGTAGGCGTGGACGGGCTCTCCGTTTAACCAGACTTTGAGGCGGTCGTTGCTGCCCAGCTTTAACAGCGCGGGGCGGGCGACGGCACTTTTCACGTAGACCGCGGCGTAGGCCACATTTCGCTGGTTCGGTTGCAGGTATTTTTTGAAATCCAAACGGCCGCTGGGGTCGGCTTCCGCGAATCGCCAGCTCACCCGGCCCGAAGGAACAGCCGCACTGGGGTGACGCATCCCGATCACCGGTCGGACAGCCACTTCCCCTCCGGCGCCGGTCAGGAAGTCCGTGTTAATGTTCGCCGCGGCCCCGTTAGGAAAAGGGCCGCAAATCAGCCAGTGCCGAATGAACCGATTGGACGTGAAGGAGAAAACAGCTTTTCCCCCGGAGGCGTACGACAGAAGAGGTAATAGCACCAGAAGTCCCGTTGCCACCCACTTTGCCAAGGCGATTCGTTTCCCATTCATCCTAATTCCCTTCCCTTCTTCCGCTACAAAAAGTCCACTGCCGAACGGTTGTATTGAACCCATTCGTTCACACTAAAAAAAGCCGCTTGCCAAGAGGAAAAAAGGCAATGACCAATTGAACGTTGGATTTTTATTATCTCGAACCGTTTTTTCCTGCCAACAGCGTCAGATTTTATCCTTCAACAAATTCCGGGTTGAAAAAGAAATCCTTTTCCCCCAAAATAATGAAAAAGGCCAGGACCAGCAACAGACCCGTCTGAATAATTTTGCTGTTCGGGTGCGTTGCAAATATTTCATTAAAATACCCGGCCGTTATGTGAAAAACAATGGCAACCAGAATATTTCGCCCTGTCTTGTAGTAGAGCCAGTTCATGATCAAAACATACGGAATAATGCTCACCAGGAAATTTACGCCGTAGATCCAACCGGTTGCCACAACATTGCTCTGGTAATACTGATTGATAAAAGAAAGCGGCACGTGCCAAATCCCCCAAAACACGCCAAAAATTAACGAAGTTTTGAATAAGTTAAAACGATTCCGCAGACAATCGGTACCATACGAATGCCAGGCCAATTCTTCAATAACGGGCGCCAGAATTAGCAAAAACCAGACGGGGAAAACTCCCGAGGAAAAGGTAAAATGTCCGGTGATGGCGAACTGGGAAGCGCTGTAGCCAAAAAGCAGCGAGATGGTTTGTGCCAGCAAAATACTGGCCAACATCAGGAAAAAGGTTAAAAAAAGATAGACAGGTTTTATTCCCTCAAAATTGAAAAACCTTCCGAAAACGTCTTTCCACAAAAAGGGGTCTTTAGACAGAAGCCAAAACGCCACAATCATCGGGCTGACCAACCCAACAAGTCCCAAGAAACTGGCCCAATCTGTGTAGAGGTTTTTTTCAGGGGTGAGGTGACTGAGATAAGCTGCGGCAAACCAAAATAGCCAGGGAATAACGGTGGCCAAACTATAAAAGCGGATCGGATGTTTGTAGTGGTTTATTGGCATTATGGTCCTTGGTTTGAGTTATTTTGTTTCTACACTTAGGCATCACGGGAGTGAAAGCGAAAAAGAGCTTGTAACACAACCCCACCACCCATTCCGTCATTCTGTAAGAATCTTGTCCAGATATTGGGAGATTTTTGTAAAATCAAACAAGATTTCTTCTGAATGACAGGGTACAGCGTTGGCATTAGCGAAAAGGATAATTCTTATTTTCCCTCTGCCCCACGTACAAATTGGGGCGGAAATGAGAATCCTACTACCCAAAAGTCAGCGCTCTAAAATCCTTTCCCTCGGTTAGATTATCCACCCCAGTTGGGTAGGCAGTAGAAATATCCGCCATAGCTCCATTCTGGTAAAGACCTTGTGCAGGAGCTCATTTATTCCGCATTGAGACTCTTCAAAATTTTCCTTGCCAATGGTTCTTTTATTTCTTTATGTCGTGGAATCGCCTCAACTACTCCATTTTTCGGGTTTATCCAGAGAGAGTGTGATTTGCCCTCTCTTTTCAAGTAGCACCCGGCAATTCTAAGCTTTTGCTCCAAATCTCGTCGTTTCATGCAACCTGCACCTTGTCACGGATTACATCCCGAGGCAGGCCGCGAAGAATATCAGCCCTACGATCTTCCAAAATCAATTCAATGGCCATTTTTAGACTTTCTTTTGCTTCTTCTATGGTCTCTCCCTGCCCATTGGCACCAGGTATTTCCGGACAAATTGCCCAATATCCTCCTTCAGGAGCCTTTTCAATAATTGCAGTAAATTCAGCTTTCATACGTATTTCCTCTTTTTTATGAGTAAAAAGTCAAGTCCACCGGCCAAAATAAAGTGATTGTTCTTTTTACACTCGTGCTCGGCTTTTTTCAGCGAGGTTCAGTTTTTTGCGACAAATCCGTAACCGCTATAGGACATTCTTTAATTTTCCAAATTCTCAAAAGATGCGTTCCTATTTCTATCAAACAATAAAGAGAACAGCTTCAAGTTCTATTTACAAATATATATTCGATGCCATCGTATTTGCCATAAATTTTGAATCCTTTCTTACTTTGGGGCACAGTGTTGGTACTCATGCGAAACAGGATTCCTCTTACATTACAGAAAAAAGCGATCTTGTAACACAGCCCCACCACCCATTCCGTCATTCTGTAAGAATCTTGTTCAGATATTGGGGGATTGTTGCAAAACCAAACAAGATTCCTTCTGAATGACAGGACACAGCGTTGGTACTCGTGCCAAACCAGACTCCTACTGAATGACGGGCCTTTTTTCTCCATCCCAAATGGCATTTGAGAGAGAAATGAAAAATCGACTTTTGAGCCCATCTCTATTTGATCTCAAAAGCATTTGAAATGGCTACTCTTGTCGTATCTTCTCCCGGGATACGACACGGAACCAGCAAACGAAAAGTACCGATTCCCCTAAATTCACCTGCCGATATTGAGTGTTTAATCGTTTTATCTTTTTTTATTGTCCTGAGAAGGGTCATGCATTTCAAGGACATATAACCAAACCATTGATTTTCTGACCATGTACCCTTTTCTTTCTTCTGAAAAAACATTTCTAAGTTTTTATAGGAACATCGATACCCAAGGATTAGATCATGGCCAGATTGATTGGCAATGGACAGGAGCAAACTGTCTGATTGAGTATAGGAATTCCTATCTGTAGTAATGGAAATTTCTCCCGATGAGACATGAATAGATGCGGGATTTTTTTCACAGCCAAAGATTAGGAGGGAGAGTAAAATGAATGTCACCGAAAATTTCATGAAGATTTATTCCTGTTTTAAAACGGATATTTTGTCCATTTACCCCAAAGCGCGTAGCGGATTGTGCCTAAATGGCGCGAAACGATTAAAACCCCTCACTTAGCCCAAAAGCCCGACACGTTTCGCGTCCGATTTAATGCTCGGGTTTTATGCTAATATTTTGCATAGGGCTAACGGCTGTCGGGTATCTGAAGTCCGAGCGTAGCGAGGATTTGGGCGAAGCGTAGCA
>CAZOHG010000121.1:0-1422 GCA_964579725.1 uncultured Deferribacteres bacterium | reverse complement strand
TTCCTCTTCTTCATAAAAAGGACATTCTGTCCATCTATTAGAAACAGCTACTGGACAATCATCTGTAAACATGCTCCCCTGTAATCCATTATTGAACAACGCCGTACAAACTTTAATTTTCATTTGTGAATCTCTCATTTTTAGTAGACACAGGTATTCGGTAACACGCAGAGGTGAACCTCCATTAACATTATAATATTTAACAGTATAATATTTACACTTCATACTTTTACATCCTCCTTCGTTTTAAAAATTTCTTACCAATCCAATACCACCATATTGGCGATATAAGAACAATTGTTTATATTTTTATTTTACAGCCAACTTAGCAATTCTGACAAAAACCTATAATTGGACTTGCTGCTTTGGCAAAACTTTTTTATTTAAGCGTTTGGCGAATAACATCACTTTACTGCACTTTATCCCCTAAAACAGATATTCCGTTATTCCCTCGCTTTGGACGCGATAACTCCGCTAACCCATTTTCCTGTATCCGCTCACTTTCCTCTTTTATCACATTGGCCTCTCTTATTCCAGCTTCCCCATTTCTGAACAAAGTCATCCTACCTTTTTCCGTCCCATCGGCCCCCGGCCGCCGGAATCATTGAGCCCAAAACCATTTCCCGGCAGGCGTTCTTTCTTGAGGCTTTTTCCGTTTTCAAGCCACGCTATTTTGTTTACAAAATTTTGGGTTGTCTAACGACCTTTCCTAAAATTTCCTGGGATGAATCCATTTTTAAGACAGTCAAGCCGGCAGCTCATGTGCCCTCACGATGATTCGGTCATTTTTTGACGAGCGTCGTTCGTTTAGCTACTCGTTTGATGAGTCTCAAGAAAGCGACCATGCAGGCACCCGCAATTTGTCCAATACACTGTGTGGCTGTGGCAGTTTGGTCTAAAATTACGCAATTCTCTTTGTTTTGTCAAGCGAAAAAATGGATTGAGCTGGCCGCTCTTTCGGAACACTGCAATGGACTCACAAACCGCAGGAATAGATTCGTGGGCTTTGGCGAAGAGGTTTCATAAGAAAGCAAAAACATTTGCCTTTAGGCCCAGGCAAAAATTTCAGCGCAGATAAAGGATTTTTTTCACATCACTTCCCACAATGCGGCAAAAATAAATTCCGGAAGGAAGCGCACCCCCCTGCATGTTTTGAGGTTTCCACACCACACGGTGAACACCCGCAGGCAAAAATCCGTGCCAAGCCACAGCTACCCGCTCTCCCAGGCTGTTGTAAATTTCCAACCGCAGGGCTCCCCCATGGGAATTCCGAAGGGTGATGTGCAGTTCCGCCCTAAATGGATTGGGATGTAGCGCCACGATTCTCAAATCGGCTGGCGGATGGCCCCTGTGGCGACTGACAACACCAAGCGGATGAGCGTAAAACTTCACAATCGTAATGCTTTGCGGCGGTAGATGCAA
>CAZOHG010000120.1:0-5728 GCA_964579725.1 uncultured Deferribacteres bacterium | reverse complement strand
TTTGATTTTCCTAATCGGACTCGGGGCAATTTCCGCCGGTGAATTTACGCGCGAAGCCGTTCGGAAACCTTACATTGTAAACGGCCTGGTTTTAGGCAATCAAATTCGGCAGTCGGAGGTTGAAAAGGGTCAGGAAAACGGTTTTCTGAATCTTTCCACCTGGGCCAAATTTTACGTGAAGGAAAATTTTCCCAATGTGGTCAATACCGACGGCCAAATTGTGGATTCGCTTCTCGTGCAGGTACCGGAAAAAGAACAACGCGCCATCGGTAAAGTGCTCTTCATGCACCATTGCAACGACTGCCATTCCATCGATGGCTTTACCGGCCTTTCGGACCTGGTACGCGGCTGGGACTACGATATGTTGGAATCGGGCATTGAGGCTTTGGACCAAATTCATTTCTTTATGCCTGAATTTGCAGGCACATCGGAAGAGGCGCAGGTTCTGGCCAAATTTATTCAATCCGTGCAAAAGCCAAAACCCGCTAATTTGGCGGCGAAAGGAGGTGCGAAATGAACGGAATTCCTATTGCTCCCGTCGATCCTTTTGGCTTTCCAGCTTCAATCGGATTTATTTTATTTTTCAAGGTGCTGGGCTTTACCCTTCATCTGATTCCCATGAACATCTGGTACGCCGGGCTGCCGCTTTCGGCGGTTTTGGCCGTTTTTGCAAAAGGCGAAACGCGCACTATCGCCAAACGTCTGGCCATTACCATGCCCATCATGGTGGCGGTTGGTGTCAACCTTGGGATTGTACCCCTGCTTTTTACCCAGTCCATTTACAATGAAACCTATTACACATCCGGGATTCTAATGGGCTGGTACTGGTTCTCCGTCGTTTTTCTTTTGCTTTTCGCCTATTACGGCGTTTACATTTACGAATTGCAATTGCGAACGGAGCACCCGAAAACCATCGGCTACGTGGCCGGATGGGTAAGTGCCATTTTGTTTATTATCATGGGCTTTCTGTTTGCCAACAACTTCAGTCTAATGGTTAACAGCGGGGCATGGCTCGATATCTTCCACAAAACTACCGTGGCCGGAGCGGTGAAAGGTACCGGCTTGAATACTGGCGATGCCGGTATGTGGGCGCGCTGGCTCATGATGTTCGGAATTGCCATGACCACCACGGGCGTCTGGATCGCCGTGGACGGAGCCTGGTTCGGTAAAAAATACGGGGAAAACTACCGAAAAAAAGCCGCCCATTTCGGTTTCGTGTTTTACACTTTGGGAGCCGTTGTGGCCGCTATTTTTGCTTACTGGTACGTTTTCGGAACCATTCCAAAAGACGTCCTGCAAAAAGCGCACGGGTGGGTACAAATTGTCATGATTCTCACTGCGGCATCGTTCGTCGTGACGTGGCTGCTTTTCCTGATTTTTCGAAACGCCCTGAACACGGGAAAAGCCGTGGTTTTGGCGATCTCCCAATTTCTGGTTCTGGCATTCAATGCCGTAAGCCGGCAATGGGTTCAATACGAAGAGATCGAAAAAATCGTCCCGCTGGCGCGAACCCCCGTGCACTGGCAATGGTCCTCAGCCATTCCGTTTCTGATTCTATTTGTCATCGGTTTGGCCGTGCTATTGTGGATCATTACGCGTCCAGCTCTGGCGAAGGCAACACCTGAAGCGTAAAGCGAGAAGGCGAAACGGCCGTTTTTTGAGATGAGATTTCGGAGGGATTACTGACAATCCGCCGAGCTGCGGAAAAAAATCCCGAAAGTGAAGCATTCAGATCGCTTGCGCAAGCAATTACACTCCCCTTTTTGCACGCAAAAAGGGGATTTTTTATTCTTCCCGAACCCGCACCAACCGAACGGCTGTTTCGCCAGAGGTTTCCAAAATCAGGTAGTCGTGCGTGCCCGGAATTGCCGCAATGGCACGAGGGGCTCGTAGCATCGGGCCAGAAATCACGTCCAACAAACGGTAGTTGCGCGCGTCCCACACCACAATTCGCCCCAAACCGGGCTGGCACACAAACAGGCGGTTTTTCCCGTCCAAATAGAGACTACCAAATCCGGTGTCCCCCACATCCAGATCGGCCAATTTTTGGAAGCCTGCACGATCGCCCAAAATGCTTCCCGCCCAGTGGTGCACTTTTCCGTCCGCCCGACAGCTGACAAAAACCGAGGCGCCATTCTCCGAAGCGGCGATCCCGTAACTGCGGTGCGTCCCGTCAAAGGGACTACCTTGTAATTCGCCCCCTTTTGAAGACAAAACGTGCCAGCGGTGGTTCTCGGCTGAGAGAATGAAAAACCGGGAATCCGCCGCGACCGTCACGTCGCCCGGGAAAAATCTCAGTCGAATGCCTCCCAGGGGCGTTCCCTTTTCCGAAAATTTAAGAAGATTTCCGGTGCCGTTGTAATTGGTCACCCAAAAATGCCCATTCGCATCCTGACAAACCCCCAAACTGGTGTGGATTTTTTGCCGCTTTCCGCTGGCATCCACGCCCCACACAATCGGAGAAAAAGGCGTGGGACGTCCCGTGGAATCCAGCACAACAACCCGATCTCCGGCCGGAACCCAGACCTGTTTTCGGGAATCCACGAGCAAATGGCGGCCTCCCTTGAGCGGCGGCCCCCAAAAAGATTCAAAATGAAAACGAGAGGCCCGTGCCAGAAGCGGTACGTCGAATTGGCGCATCAGCCGCTTTTTCGAGCCGTCCTGACGGTAAACAGAAAAGGTGTAGAATCCTGCGCGCGGGGCAAGGGTCACTTCACGCTCGGTAACAAGGGTTTCGGAAGAAGCAGACCGCGGCCGAAGAGCCGCTGACCACTGCAGTGCGCCGGGGCGCTTTCTTTTCCAGCATAAAAAATAGGCTGCTTTGGGTGAAACGGGGTGGTCAAACTCCACCCCAATTTTTTGTTTTGACACCAGAGGGAAAGTGCCCTGTGAAAAAATCAAGCGTTGCGGGTAGGGCCGGGAATGCTGCCCAGTCTCGGGCGGACGTGAAAAGCTTTTCGTCTGCTGAAGAAAAACAGCGGAAATTTGGTGAGCCAACGCATTGGGTATGTGGTGGGGGAAAATCGCCTGGTAGCTGAAAAAAGAAAAACCCGGAAAATGCCGTTTTTGAATCAAGCGCAGCTCTTGCCAAAAAACGGGGGCAGAAGAGGTTAGAATTCCCGGAAGCACCGAGGCTTTGGGGTACGCCCGGTAAAAACCAAGCCAGTGGCTGAATTGCAGGGTGTCCGACGTGTACGTCATGGGAACAACCCAATCGAGACTGTTTTTCCACACCCAACGGCGGCTGTTTTGAAAAAACGCGCGGGTACCGATTTGACAATCGCCAAAAATAGCAGCCGAGAGAAGAAGCTTCGGGTTTGTTCTTTGCAAAATGCTTCGGCAGTCTTGAATCAGAGCGGAGATCCGACTGCGACGGAAAGCGTCCCATTCTTCGGGCGTGGCCTTTTGAAAATCAAAAAATGGGCGGTAGGCCGGATTTTGTGAATCGGTCAGAAAATCGCCCGGGCCCGGGTAGCGAATATAATCCAGGTGGATGCCGTCCAAATTGTACTTTTCGGAAAGTTCCAAAATCAATGCCCGCAAGTGCTGGCGAACCGCCGGAAGAACCGGATTGAGCCACATGTATCCGGCACGAGGCTGTGGGAGGAACCCGGCTCCGAGAGGTAAAAACCAAGATCGGTGCGCATTCCAAAGTTGGGTGGAGTCGGCAGGCGGGTGCGTGCCGCGCCACCCAGGAAAAACATTGACCCAGGCGTGAAGCTGCAATCCCGACAGATGCGCCCGCGCCACGGCGTATGCCAGCGGGTCCCAGGCGCTGCCGGACGCCTGCAGGGATTTGTCCAACGGTTCAAGGTCTGAGGGGTAAAAAACTGTCCCGTTGCCGCGAACCTGGAAGAAAATCACATTAAAACCCGCCCATTCGGCGTTTTGAACAATGGCGGCGATGTCCTCGGGCGCGTGGTAATCCCAGCGCGTTACCCAGAGCGCCCGCACGGGCAACTCAACTGAATCGGGAAGAATTGGACTCAAGGGATGTGCAAAATTAAGACCGGGGAAAACAAGCAAAAAACCAAAAATTAAACAAACGTACTTCAAGCGCATGGCAGTCAACATCCTATTGTACAATTTTCTCAATCCCTTTAATGTAGAAAAAAAGAGGAATTTTGCAAGGGGAAAATACGGAAAAGGGAGAGTACACATTGAACCCGTCGGTCGAGCCTCTACCCGTGTTTGATTTTTTCGAGATTTTGGCGATTTCCCAACACCACAATGGAATCGCCGAATTGGAATTTGTAATCGGGGCGGGGCGTTTGGAGAGATTTTCCGTCCGCAGGCTTAATCAAAATGACCTCAATTCCCCACAGACCGCGCAAGTTCAGTTCCTTGAGTGTGCGTCCGACAAAAGAACCGGGCACTTCCATTTCGGACAGGAATTGACCGTCGACAACTTCGACTTCCTTAAACCGATCTGCCGAACTAATGTAGCTCGAGATAGAGCGAACCGTGTCGCGCTTTAAAATTTCGCGGTTGTACATTTCAATCACATCTCGCTTGGTCACTGTGCCGATTAGTTTCGGGTCGGTGATACTTTGCACCACCGGCAATTCGTCTACGTTCATTTCACCGAACGCCTTCATGACCGCATCCAGGGTATCTTCCGGCGTGAAGGAATGGCGAATGGGAGAAAGCAGATCGTAGGCCACAAGAATGGGCGCCAGGGCATCGGACTCGTACACGATGCGCCGCAAATCATTAATGGAAATCACCCCGAGCAAATGTCCGTTTTTATCCGTCACAAAAAAGTTGGGGTGCTGGCTACTAACCAAAAGATCCATGAGTTTTTTGAATGGGGTGTCCATTCGCACGTTTTCAAATTCTTTTTTCATGACCTGGGAAACACGCAGCGAGCGCAGGACGTTGACCTCCTGTCCTTGAAATAGATTGAGCCCCCGACGCGAAAGTTTCAGGGTATAAATGGAATCCTTTTTGAGACGTGTGGTGATAAGCACACTAATAATACAGGCTACCATTAGCGGCAAAATAATTCGGTAATCGTTGGTTAATTCAAAAATAATCAGAATCGAGGTAATGGGAGCGTGCATGGCACCGGCAGCCACGGCACCCATTCCCACCAAGGCGTAGGCCCCCGGGGTTGCAGTTATGGTTGGGAAGAGGGTGTGTGAAATTGTCCCGACAAAACCGCCCAAACTGGCCCCCAAAAAGAGGGACGGTGCAAACACCCCTCCGGACCCACCCGATCCGATTGTAATAGATGTGGCCAGGATTTTCAGAACAATAAGAAACAGCAAAAAATACCAAGTCAATTTGGCTTCCAGCCCCAAACTAATGGTTTCGTAACCCACGCCAAAAATATGGGGGAAAAAGACACCCACGGCACCAACCAAAAGTCCCCCAAAAACCGATTTCAAAAACCCGGGCAGTGGAATGGCCTCGAAAATGTCTTCTGTTTTGTAGAGGATTTCAATAAACGCCAGAGCTACGAATGCGGCCAAAATTCCCAAAAGGGTGTAGGGAATCATCTCAAAAACGTTGACCAACTCGTAGTGCGGGATGACAAAAGCGGGGAAATCACCCAAAAAATGGCGGGAAATCACCGTTGCGGAAACCGAAGAAATCACGATGGGGCTGAATTGGGAAATCCCAAAATCGCTGAGAATGATTTCCATGGCAAAAAGGGCACCGGCAATGGGCGCGTTGAAGGTGGCGGCAATACCCGCTGACGTTCCGCAAGCAACAAGCGTGCGCA
>CAZOHG010000119.1:0-5753 GCA_964579725.1 uncultured Deferribacteres bacterium | reverse complement strand
GTCCCTGTAGCCAGAACAAAATGTGCTCGTACCGCCGAAGCCAGTTTTGAAAAGAGGCGGGCAGAGGTGCTTCCGAAAAAAGGAGCAGGAAAAAGGGGTCGTCAAAAGAGAAGATTTTTGAGAGGAGTCCTAACGCCACTAAAATTCGAGCCTGAGGAAGGCTTCCCACCAGGTGAACAACAGCAGGTGTTGACGCATTTTGAAGGGCAGAAAAAACGGGAGCCGCCAGCAAAAGATCACCCAGCGCGCCCGGATAAAAAACGAGGATTTTTCTCACGTTCGCTGCACCTGCCGCTTTGTACTCAAATTGGAAAATCGTTTGATCGCCTTTAACCGGAAAACAATTGGCCCCGAATGGCTTTAAGGGAGCTCCTCGGTAAAATTAAGCGATCGCACCAGCTCAATTTGAATCCTCCCTTTGGCGATTCAATTCCTCTTGAAAAATACGGTAGCTGTAATCGTCGAACAAAACGAAGATCACCTTTTTCAAATGTGTGGTCTGCTTGAGAAATTTTCTCGCCTCGTCAATCATTGCTTCCGCTGCCCGATCCATCGGAAATCCGCCAACACCTGTGCCAATGGCGGGGAAAGCAATGGATTCCAGCCCCTTTTCTTCGGCCAGGCGGAGGCTGTTGTAAGTGGCCGCCCGAATTTTTGCTTCGTTCGTGCGCAAATCTTGCCCCATTCCGGCTGCGTGAATTACGTATTTGGCTTTGAGGGCACCCGCTCCCGTAAGAACGGCCTGCCCCACTTCAATGGGGCCCTGACGCATGGCTTCGTCTTCAATAATTTGGCCCCCTTTTCGTTTAATCGCCCCCGCTACGCCTGCACCCATCCACAAATGATTGTTGGCGGCATTCACAATGGCGTCGGTTTCCATCTCGGTAATGTCACCTTTTATGACTTCGATTCTTTTTTCGTCGTTTGCCATTGCAGCTCTCCCTTTATTTCAAAGCCTACGGGTTTACCGAACAGTTCAGCCAATTTTAATGTGTTGTATTTTCGGTTTCTTCGCTTTCACCGAAATAAAGAAAACGGTTCAAGAGGTTTACGAATTGGCTCCATTTTTTGCCCGTTTCCTTTTCTCCTTTCATAATGCGCAGGAAGGCATCCGCCTTGGAATCCATTTCGTCAGCGTGGTAGAGAAGAATAGCTTCCAGCGTCATGGGCACCACGGGCGAACCCTTTTCCAATTCCCCCTGGTGGCTGAGGATCAAATGCAGCACCTTCTTTCCGAGCTCCTCGGGGAAATCGTCCATTTCGGACAGAATTTTTTCTACCCGATTGTAACCCATAACGATGTGGCCTAACAGTCGCCCCCGATCGGTGTATTCAATAAAACCTCGGTCGGTTCGGTAGGTGTCCACTTTGCCGATGTCGTGTAAAAGTGCCCCAGTCAGCAGCAGGTCTCGCGAGACGGCGGGATACTGCTGCGCCGCTTTTAGACAAATCTCTGCCACACCGATGGTGTGTTCCAAGAGGCCGCCCACCCGGTTGTGATGCCAGAGTTTTCCGCCGGGAGCTTGCCGAAACTCGTCCCAAAAAGGGGATGAAAAAACGGTTCGCAACAATTCGCCGAGGAAGGAATCTTCAACGGAATCCAACAGCCAGCGGAATTTGTCCTCCCATTCCGAGAGGTCTCGATTGTGACCGGGCAGAAACATTCGAAAGGAAACCGCGTCCTCGGGTCGGGCTTTCCGAATTTTGTCAATGTGCAACGACAGGGCGTCGCGGTACTGGAAAACCGTACCTTGAATCTTTACAATGTCGCCAACGCTCAGCAAGCGGTCCTGTTCCGAAACCCCGTCCCAAATAGCTCCGGGGATTCGCCCGGACGCGTCTCCGAATTCAAGAGCCAAATAAGGGCTACCATCGACTTTTTTAGTGCGCAAAGCTTTTTTGCGAATAATAAAAAAACCGACCACCCGATCTCCGGCTGCAAATTGTTTAATTGGTTTTGTCTGCATTCTCCCCTCAAAGCGACAGGCGTTCGCTGCACTCTTTCGATTTCCGGTGTTTTCTACTTTTAGAAATGCTCAATTTCCGAAAGGTTCCGATTCAATTGAAAACCCGAAGCTTTCTTTTCAATTTGTTGCAGGTTGAAGCGTAAGGGTTTTTCCATCTTCCTCAATTTGTCGAATGTCCGACTTGCAGTCCAGATAAAGTCCGTTGACCCACATGTCAGCCTGATCGCGAAAGTGCGGGCTGAGCGGGTGTTCCACTTCCCCCGGCGGCAAAACGAGTTTCATGTTGGACAGGTCGGAAAAATCCACAATCATACGCATGGAAGGCCCCACCCAGCATTGGTAGGGTTTATTCAACTGGTAGCGAGCATTGTTCACCGTTGTGAGTCCACCTCCGAGAGGCAAAGGCCCGATGTTGAAAATTTTGGCAAGCATGGCCTGACTGCCCAGAAGGTGTCGAAATGTAATGGTGTGCAATTTGTCCCAGCGCCATTTTTCGGGCTTGGGGCCGAATTTTGTTTCGAGTTCGTGAACGGCTTGCGTGAGACTTCGAAGTATCTGGTCTTCTTTTGTCTCGCGGACGTTTTGGGTGGTGACGTCGTCAAACCAACGTTGATTTTCGCCGGCTAACATTTGCTGCAAATCCCGAAGCGGGAATGCTCCGAACTCCAAAAAGGCTTTGTACAACGTGTCGCCCAATTCGTCGTGAAACGTGTTTCGGAGGAAGTGCGTGAGAAAAAGGTGAAAAATAGTCGTTGCCGTGCTTTCTCCGCGCATTTCGAAATCCCACCCCTTTAAATACCGGTAGGCAATGTCCATTTGGGGCGATTTAGTTTTCTGTTTCTCAAGAATTTTTAATATGTTGGCGGTTACATCTCGGGCAAACGGAGACAAAACGTCCAATTGAATATTTTCAAAATCCAATTCCGAAAGCTTTTTCTTGGCGGTGAGCCGCTCACGAATCCGCTGGACACGGGAAGGCGGTTCCCACATATTGGAAATCCGGTAGGGGTAGCCACGCGGTGTAACGCGATTGTTGGCAGTCGCCACAAAACCTTCGCTGGGGTTGAGCACGTGCGGAAGTTTTTCGAACGGGATCATCCCGATCCACCTGTAGGCCGGGTTGGAGCCGTCAACCGGGTAGGCTCCCGAAAAACCCGAACGAATGGGAATTGCTCCCGTACACCAATAGCCGATTGTTCCCTGATCATCGGCAAAAACGATATTTTGAGCCGGGGATCGGTACGCACGAAGTGCTTGAACAAAGTCGTGTGCATTTTTGGCCCGATTCATCTTGTAAATGGCATCGGTTTCATCGGACAACTCCTGCCCCGTCCAGCGAAGAGAAATCACGCGCCCGGAGGTTTTCATGAGTTTGTTGACATCCGAAATGACCGGCCCGTGGCGGGTTTTGCGCCGGGTGAAGAGAAAAATTTTGCCGCTGCGGGACACCACGGAATCTTGTACGATCGTCATTTTTTCCCATTTTCCGCCGTAGCGGTATTGGGTGGAATCGGCAGGGTTCAATTTTTCCACGAAAAAATCGGCGTCGTCTGCCATGACGTTGGTAAATCCCCAGGCCACGTGCTCATTGTGCCCCAAAATAATGCCGGGAGCCCCCACCAACGAAAAGCCCGTGGCATTAACGCCGGGGGCCGTGAGCTGCATGGCATACCAGACAGAGGGGTTAGCCAGCGCCAGATGCGGGTCGTTGGCCAGAAGTGGTTTACCTGTAACGGTTTTTTCGCCTGAAACCACCCAGTTGTTGCTGCCAAATCCCGAACCCCGCCAGCCCAAAAATGTGCGAAGCTCGCGATTGGCTGTTTCAAAGGGGGTTAGAGCGGCTGAGAATTGCCAATCTTTCGGCGAAAGAATGGTGGGCCAGGAGGGAGGGTACTCACCGAAAAGTTGAGCTGCCCGCGCCGGCCCCAGCCTTTCCCGAATCCTTTCCGCCGTCCACTCCACGTACCAGGAGAGGCTGAGTCCCCAGGCCATGAGGCGACCGTAAGCCGTCACGTCCGCCGGTGTCCACAGGCCGGGGTCATGGTTCAATAAAATGAATTCAATGGGGTAGTGATTTTTCCCCTGTCGAATAAAAGCGTTAATGCCGGCCACGTAGGCCGAAATAATTTCCTTCGATTTCTCAGAGGCGTGCTGGAACAGCTTTTGTCCAAGAGCATAAAATTCGAGCGTCCGCATGAACCGATCCACATGGCGGGCGGTGTCACCGATCATCGTAGCCAATTCTCCGCGGACGGTTAAACGAATGAGCTCCAGTTGCCACAATCGGTCTTGGGCGGTTACAAAACCGGCGGCCACGTACAGGTCGTGGTCATTGGCCGCCACAATGTGAGGAATGCCATTGGCATCTCGGTACACATGGACGGGCCGGGTCAATTCGCGAACTTGAAGAACTCCTTTTTCCTTGGGAAGTGATTTTTTAAGAAGACGGTAGCTAAAATACGTGGAAACCAAAATAAAGGCTAAAAAAAGTACGAAAAGCGCGGCAAGAACTTTTTTAATGGTCATGGAAGCGTCAATCGTCCTTCTTTTTTCGAGTTCGCGGTTTGTTGCCGGTGGATGCGGGCGAATCCAGCCCGGAACGTTTTCTCACGCTTGGAATCGAGGCAGGACTTTCTCCTGCTGCGTCGCTGTTTCGGCCCGGTGCCGAGGAAATTCCCAATCCCGAGCTGGAAGGGGGTTCCGAAGAAACCGGAGGTGAATAGGCACCGTAGCTGTTTCGACGCCCGAATTGGCGCCGATTGACCGGGATGACCTCCGCGGCGGAATCTCCGTAAACGTAAGCCTGCTTCAAAAAGCGATCCCGCAGCCACCAGGGGTAATGATAATAATAATCCCAATCGGACAAGTCAGAAAAAGAATAGGGGGCTACCAATTCATAGGGATTGGTGTACCAGTAAGTCGCCATTTGAGCGTGACAGGCAGTACACCGATCCATGTGTGTAATTTCATCGGGAAAGGCTTCACCACGTTCCACGCGCGGATGCTGAAGCACGGTAAAACACCCTGTTAGAAGAGGCGCGAGGAGAACGATTCCGAAAAATGCTCTCCAAGAGGGAGTTGACCTAAAAATGTTCCTGATAAACGATTTTAATTTCGCGATTGGCATAGGGAATGTTCTTTTTGTTTTCCAAAATATTTTTCAGGGAAAATTGGACGTACAGTTGTTTGGCGAAAATCCAGCGCAAAGCGGCATTCAGGTACCCTTTGCCTGAGCCCAGAGAATTGTCTTCGTTGTCGTTAATGGCGAAATCGTATTCCGCCACAAGCCAAAGATCGGGATTCAGGCTTTTTAGAACGCCGGCAAAAAAGTTCAAATCGCTGTCTCCATCTTCTTTTTCGAGACTGTAATTGGCGCCGCCGTGAAAACTCAGGTCTCCCAAAAAGGCGTAATTTTTGCTCGCCACCACGAAAAACCCCCGCGATTTCACGGTGTAGCGTTTGAGAGGTTTCAAATAGGGGCCGTAACCTTGTGAATTGAACCCGACCGTAATGGCGGGCAGCACCATGTTTTCATCGATGACCCGGTACCGAACATGAATGCCTGGAGTTGGGTTCCAATGGATGTCTCCTTCGCCGATAATATTTTCACCCCCGAAGGAAATGCCGAAGGTGGCGCGTCCCGAAAGCCCCACCGAAATGGAACCCAAAACGCCTCCACCGGGGTACAACCGCAATCCAACCGTGTAACTTCCGCGGTCGAGCGTTCCTGCTGTAGGCGTGTCAATGAGAAGAGTGGGCTGCATGGTTTGCGAAAACGCAGGAACA
>CAZOHG010000118.1:0-5759 GCA_964579725.1 uncultured Deferribacteres bacterium | reverse complement strand
TCGCCATCTGCGATGGAGACAAGGGCCTTTCGCGGGTAATCGGCCGTCGTCAACACCCGGCCGGTCTTTCCCATCCAGGTAAAATGACCGGTTTCCCGCAAAACATTCAGGGGCCGAAGATTTTGTCCGTTGCTGTCCATGAGCCAGAGCATGTGTGGATCGTCATTAAAATACTGAAAAAGCAGTGTGTTTTTGTCCGCCGGATTGATTTGCACGTGGTGGGTAACCGCGTCCATCTTCAGGAGGCGCGTCCGCCCGCTTCGCAAATCGGCTGTAAAAATCCCAAATCCGCCGGACGTCCATTTCACGTCCGCCGCGTAAAAAGTGTCGTCCTCCGACAAACTGCCAAGAGCCGTTTCCGCCTCCAAAACGGCGTCTTCGCGGGCGACGACCTCCTCCTCGGCGGTCAAAATGTTTTCCCGCACCAATTGGTTTTTCTTCAAAAAATACACAAACGGGGTCTCTTTTGCCAGCACAATTCCCCCGATCCCCGGCGCGTCCGTGAGCTGCGTCAGATTTTGTCCGTCGACGTCCACGCGGAAAATTTGGGGTGTCATGCCGCGAACGTAGCCGGGAAAGCTTTGAAAAATCAACGTGTTGGAATCCCGCGTAAAAAAATTAACGTGGGTGTAAAGATTTGTATTCACGGTGGGCCCGCTGGTGAGCTGCCAAATTTCCACCCCGGTTTCGGGATCAAATGTCCGGTACGCTTCACCGGGAAAAACCGTGCCCTTGGCCATTAGAGAGTCCTTTCAAAATGGATTTCCCAATCAATCGGTTGCTTTTTCCCAGGAAAAGAAATCCGCAGCACGCCGTTTTCACCCTGTTGTGCCGTTGCCGAGGTACCTTCCGCCTTGACGGAACGAAACCTGAATCCGTCCGGGACAAAAACAAACAGGGAGTAAATGTCGTTGGGGACGGTTTTCGAGCGGCCCGAAAGGATGCTGTTTTTCCTGTCCCAGCTCAGTTTTTGAATGCTGTAAGCGCCCGTAATGTGCCGGGAGGTGGTTAGCAACTGCGGGCGATTTTTCATCTGCCGAAGCACCAAGACCCGAGCCCCGTGAGGCGGCACATCGACGCGAATCCCTTTTTCAAAATTCCCGACCAACCGCTCGTTCCAGAAATCAAAGGCCAAATAAATTTTGGTGGAATCCAACCCGAGGTCGGTGAAAAATCGAATTTCCTTCGGCTGGGCCGTGTCGTCCCAATTGTAGACGGAAAGGACGTCGTACGTACCCGAGGCAGCCGCCACTTTCAAATCCAGGCCTCGCGGGAAGTTTTGCGTGCTCGGGTAGCCTTCGGGCAGGGGGCCGAATTCCGCCTTTGAGCGGTAGGGGAACAAGTCGATCGGAGTAATGTCCAAAGCCGGCATGGTTTTACGGCAGAGTTCCAGCCGCTCGGCACTTAGGGCTTGAATGAGATCGGGAAATTCCCGGCCCCAGCGTGTGTGCTCACGCAAAACGGCGGTCCGTTCCGGCGACGGCTGCGCAATGAAATCGCTGAGAATGTAAGCCTGTCCCGTCAAAGCAGTGGAACTGACATTGGTAATGGCTTCGTCCCTGGACAAAGGCGGGCGCACCGTCAGGGCGTCGGGATCGTTGTAGAGTACGATGTCATTTAAATAATTGGCGCTGAACAGGGTGGCAAGGCGGCGTCTCACTTCTTTCCAGCGGTCGTAAACATCGTGTTGGGTGTTGAACGCGCTGTCAAACAAGCCGAAGCCGCGGGAATAGTCAGCCGCGCCGCCCTGAGCATCGCAGCCTAAAATCCAATTTTTCGGCCCCATGATTTCACGAACCGCCCGCTGCGCCTTCCAGTAAAGATCACACCCCTCCGCCGCCGGATTGAACACCCGGGCCCGATTGCCTTCAAACGTAAAACACCAGCGCGCGTGCCCGGCATCTTTTAAATAGGTTACTCCCCAATCGTCTACCAACGTTTTGAACAACGGTTTCAGGTGTTTTTCTAACACGTCGGGATTGGAATAGTCCAGGCGCACCACCGTGGTGTCGGCGGTGCAGCACGCGTAAATCACATGCCCGGATTGATCGTGCAAAAACCAATTTTCGGGATAGCGGCCGCCGGGAAAATTTTTCCCGAAGGCAGGGTGTGCGTAGTTCGCCCCCATTGTATTCACCCAAAGCCCGGGCTTCAGTCCCTTCTTTTGAATGTACTGCATTAGCCATTTGCCGCCGTGGGGAAATTTTTGTTTGTTCCACTCCAGCCAATTGGCCTCCGGCCCGCCGGTGAAAGCGGCGTCCAATTGCACGTATTCCAATCCGTAGGCTTTCAATTTTTTTGCCAGGGCATCCGTTTCCGCCACCATGTCTTCCTCGTTGGCGGGCATGTAGTAGCAATACCAGGACAGCCAGCCGGTGGCAGCTCTTTGGAAGGGGTGTGCGTGCGGAAACTGAGGCCAGTACGGGACGTAGTGTTTCAATCCCACCGCCTTGACATAGTAATCGCGAATGAGAGAAATTTCGGCATCCGGGTGATTGCGCTGACCGGCGCGATTGATTCCGTTGCCACCTTTTGGTCCCCGGTAGGGCCAGAGGGGAAAACAAACATCCATTTTGTCGGGATGAAGGTGATTTCGGGTGAGCGAACTGCCATCAGGAAAGCGAATTAAAATGTCCGTCAGCCGATCGAAGAGTCGGGTAATATTTCTGGCCGAAACGAACCCCAGCGAGGTGAAAAGAATCCCGTTGTCCTGGCTGGCCACCCGGGCCGGAATCCGCTCTCCCGAAGCGGGTGCTACCCCGCAAAAAACGGCGCCTCGAGCCCTGGAATCGATGTTGACCCCGCCGGCGGTAATCAAAAAATACCAGGTGGTTTTTTCCGGCTTGTGAGTCACCACGGTCAACTCAGCGTTGTCCTTCCGGCGAACTTCCCAATCCGTTAACGTGATCCGTTTGCCGTTCCGGTTCAGGTGCAGCGTCCCCTGTTCCAAAACCACCCCCAAATCTCGCTGACGAATCAGAATCTCTTCCTTTTGGGGGTCAACTTGAATGCTCCATCCCCGTCGGGCAAGCGTAGGGAGACGGGAGCAGCCTGTTTCAATTGCAAGAACAAAAATCAGACCCCAAAATACACTTGATTTTTTGTGTCTCAACATTAATTTCCCTCCGGTAATGTGACGGTGAGATTCGGCACCGGATTGCCCTGAGCATCCGTCATCCGAAAATAAAATCCCCAGCCGGCGCCGCCCTGGCAGATTTTGAGTAAAATGGAATTCGCCCCTTTTCGCAGGGTTACCGTCACGATATTTTTGTCCAAAATTGCGCGGCCGGGTTGCGGATTGGTGAAAATCCTTCGCCCGTTCACCCAGAGCACACAGGCGTCGTTGGTGCCCAGCCGAATCTGGACGTTTTGTTTTCGGGGCGATTGGACCACGCCCGCGGCGTAAGCACACACGTTGTCCTTGGGATGAAAAATCTGTGTAAAATCAACGGAGCCCCGGGGCGTCCAGTCGGCGTACGCAAACCAATGAATCGGCCGTTCTTTTCCCCTGTAAAATTTATTCAAATGAAGCCCCTTTTCCGGCGGAAACACCGTTCCGAACCCCCGATTTTTTTCATTGTCGAAGGGGCCGATCAGCAGCCAGGATTTTTGCGTTCCGAAAATCTTCCAAAAATTTTGCAGATGTCCCTCATATTCGGCTTCACCCAATTGGTGGATTTTCCGGGACAACCTTTCCCGACCGGCCTTCTGCAGCAGGGCAAGGGGGAAGATGCGGGAAAGCACGTCGTCACGGGGACCATCCAGACGGTAATCGACCCCGAGGCCTAAGGCGCGGGAAACGTCTTTGCCTGTCAAATTCCGAATGGATTTCGCCAGGGCAAGATATTTTTTGGTGCGAATAATCTGTTTCTCCCGAACAATCCGCCGGTACACCGACAAATCCTTTTTACCTTTGTAGGCGCGCCAGGCGCGGTCAGAAAACCCGTCGGACCCGAAAATCCAATTGTACCGTCGGGAAAGCATGAGTGAGTTAGCATACAACACCCGAAATTGCTCCGGGGTGTTGCCCACAAAATCCTCGTTTTTCACATTCCGCGGATCGTGGTGGTCCGAGCCGAACATCCACACACCCTCCGCCACGCTTCCTTTTTTCTGAAAATAAACCCGCGCCTCGGGGGACAAATGGTTCATAATTTGTTGACTGTACACCGCCGCTTCCTCGAAAACGTACCGCGTGTTCGGGCGGCGGTAGCTGTATTCCCCGAACAAATGCACCCCGCCCGGGGCGTTGTGTCGGGCCGCCGCTTCAATCCAGCTTGTAATAAAATGGGTTCCCAGATTCAATTTCTGCTGGGGCAGGGTGATGAGCACCATTTCCGGAAATTCCCGGTACATGGCCTCGTAAAGCGCTGTCATCCGCGAGCGCACTTTTTGCACCAGTTCCTCCGGTGTGTGCCGGTCGTACACGTAACCCTTCCATTTGAGGTAATATTGGGGATAAATATACTCGATGTCCAGGGAAATGCCTGTGCAGCCGGTTTCCCGGGCAAAAAGGGCAAACTGCCGGAAATTTTCCGTAATTTTCTGCCAGGCCAGATCGTCAAACCAATCGGGCAAAAATTTGTTGAACGAAACACTGAAGAAGTTCTCCAGACCGTATTTTTTGGAAGAGTCGTTGGCAGTTTTTACTGCCCTAAATGTGGCGTCGTTTTGTCCGATGGTGGCCGGATCGCCGTCCAAAGCCCACACGTTGGTTTGCCACTGGACGTGGGCAAAATTCAGGAAGAAGCCGCCGAAGCCCCAACGAGCCCATTTTCCGGCTTCCGCGGCCAACTCTTTGGCCGAAATGGGAATGTAAAGAATGGTTTTCGGCAGGGAGAGAGCTCCCCGCGCCGGGCCAAATTGGAGTCCCTTCTCGATTTTAAAGGCGTCAAATTCGGGGTATTTTCCCGGACCCTGGGTGTAAATGGATTGTGCCCGAGCCCCCGACGCCACCATAAAAATGAGCAAAAGAATTAAGGCGGTTTTTTTCATCCGGATCTCCTTAAAATTGTTAAATAGAAATTTTCGCACCCCAAAGTGCGCAATAAACAAAACATGTTGCGGGCCATTTTCCCACCGATTATTTTGCCCTTTCAGGGCGCGTTGTTCTTTTGGATTTTTCCTTTTTCCCAGGGCGTTGCCCTGGGCTAATCTATCTCAGCCCTTTGGGCTGAAAAATACCATGCACCAATTGCTCCTTTTGTTGCCCAAATTTTTAAACTTTTTGCGACCTCCAAAAATTTAAACATTCGCGCATTCGCGGCTTTTTTTGTGCCCCGGACAAATCCGTCAAATTCCTCCTTTCAATTTTTTTGCCCCAAAGGGGCTAAATATTTTCAGCCCGGGGCAACGCCCCGGGAAATCAAACGCACGATTTTTTCCAAAAGCCCTGAAAGGGCGGAATAATTTCACCTACATTTTTGCTTCATTTTTAAAAGAGCTCCCCTCGAAAATTTTATTTCACCCCTTCAGGGTGTTTTGAGGAAATTGATCAATTCTTTCCCAGGGCGTTGCCCTGGGCTAATCTATCCCAGCCCTTCGGGCTGAAAAATACCTTGCACCAATTGCTCCTTTTGTTGCCCAAATTTTTAAATCTTTTGCAACCTCCTAAAATTTAAGCCTTCGCGCATTCGCGGCTTTCTTTGTGCTCCGGACAAATTCGTCAAATTCCTCCTTTCAATTTTTTTGCCCCAAAGGCACGGGACACCCCATTTACTTTTCACCTTCGTAAAAAAAGGAACCTTTGAGCCGAATGT
>CAZOHG010000117.1:0-5792 GCA_964579725.1 uncultured Deferribacteres bacterium | reverse complement strand
GCCAGTCCGGGTGTTCTTTGATCTCTTGCAAAACCGCCTGCGTCACCAAATCCACCACGTGGGGATTGGACACGTCCAATTGGGGGCCGTGTCCCCACATCTTTAAAATCCGCTTGCCTTTGATTAGGGCGTAATATTCCGGGTGCGTTTTGCCGTATTTCTCAACCGGCAGCAGCTTGTAAAAGGAATGATTAATCAATTGCTGCGTGGTTTTCCCGCCGTATTTGGGGGAATCGGTGACGGTGTTCACGCGCAGCCGAGTGGCAAAGTTGGGATTAAACTGGATTTCACCGAAGTAGGTGTTCCGGTACAAAAAGACCGGCTGGTAGCGGTAGTCGTCGCAGGGAATTGTGGCCGTTTTTAATCCCGGGGGAAAGTAGGTGTGGTCAGCCGTCAGAAAATGCACGCCGAGAAAATGCTCGAAAAAAGCGTACACCCCGTACAGCGTGCCCCGCGGGCGGCCTCCCGCAATGGCCCAATTGTCGGGCCGAATGCGAATCCGCAATGCTTCCGGGCCCATTTTTTCGGTGGAAAACCCGGCGGAGCTTGCTGCCATTTCGGGCGAAGGCCCGATGAAAATATTTTTTCC
Organism: uncultured Deferribacteres bacterium; assembly: GCA_964579725.1. Taxonomy (GTDB): domain Bacteria; phylum Zhuqueibacterota; class JdFR-76; order JdFR-76; family BMS3Abin05; genus CAZOHG01. Next base: position 5,203 of record CAZOHG010000117.1, on the reverse strand, counting down.
CGTAGAATCGGCTGCGTGCGCAATTGGCAGCCAGATCCCGATCGCCTGAGAAAACAGGGTTTGAAATTCCTCAGCGGCGTACTGCTCGCTGGGAATGGCTTTAGGAGAAACCACAAGGCGCCAATTTTTCAGAGAGCGCAGGGGCAGTTCGGGCTTTCCACACGAAAAAAGAGAAAGACCCAAAACAGTCACTGCGCCTAAAATAGTGAGTAGGAGAAAAAACTTTCGGGGCGGTTTCATCCTCGCTCCAAATTTTGTATTTTCCGGAATTTGCAGACCCAATTTTGTCAGAATCAAAGGCGGCTGAACGCCCGTTCCACCAATTCCCCCACAGTGGTTTGAACCAAACCGACCGTTGTGTCCGCTGCGCCGTAGTAAATCAGCACCGGGCTTTCGGGCGCGGCAAATCCTTCGGCGTCCACCCCCTCCGCCACAGCACCGCTGGGAAAAACCACGTTGGGCACCTGGCCCGTGAGTTCGTACAACTCACGCGGCTCTAAAATGTTGTACCGGCTTCGCGCCAGGACTTTTGCAGGGTCTTTCAAATCCAGTAAAAACACGCCCGCCTGGTAAATGTAAATGTTGGCCAGGTGCAACGCAATGCCGTGGTAAATTTGCAGCCACCCTTCCCGTGTTTTGATCGGCGGGGGCCCCGGGCCAATGAGTTCGTCCCAATAGTGGGGACGGCCTCCGGCAACTTCCGCTTTTATTTTCCAGTGAAGGAGATCGTCCGATTCCGACAGCACAATGGTGTCGCCGGTGGCGGGACTCTTTTGCACCCGAACGCGATTCGGCCGCTCCAACCGCAAAAATTTGCCGCCGATTTTTTCGGGAAAAAGCACACCGTTTCGGGAATCCCAATCGGACACAACCCCCAAAAACCGGAAATGCTCAAAGTCGGTGGTGACGCCCAATCCCAAATGACAGCCGTCGTCCAGGTCCATGGCAAAGAGGAGAAAAAACTCGTCTCCAATACGGGTGATTCGGGCGTCGTACAGGTGGTAAATTTTCCGGCCAACGCTGTCAATTCCCTCAAAATGCACCACCCGGTCGGACACGTCAAAGTGCACGCCGTCCCGGCTTGCTGCCGTCAAGAAGAAGGTTTCCCGCCCCCTGTTCTGCACGCGCAAAAGCAGCAGAATGGCGTCTCCGAAGCGAACAGCCCCCGGATTGAACACAGAGGTCACGTCGACCAAGTGCGGCGGAATCGCCGGGATGTCCCTCCGGGTGAGAATGGGATTGAATTCGGATCGTTTCATAAATTCACCTTCTCTTCCGTCGTGGCCAAAAGGTCTCACGCCCTAAAAAGCCGAAGCGAGCGGGTACCACAAATCCCTCTGCTGTCAAATCTTCTGCTCTGCGGCGAGATTCCGTGTCCTTCGCTCGGAACCAAAGCACGTCTACTTCATTTCCTGAATCAGCGCCCACTGGTCATCGCCAATGCGCTCCAGCGGGAAGAAGGACACGCCGTCCGCTCCTCCGGCCAGGGCTTCGGCAACGGCTTTTTTCAAATCGGAACCGGGCAGCTTGGGAACGAACACACCGCTGTACAGGCTCATTTTTCCGTGCAGCGCCTCCACACCTGCGCGGGTGGCTGTTTTAATCCAGGGAATCGGCTCGTCGTAGGCGTTGTGGTAGATCATGGGGAACACGGCGTCTAAATTCCATTCCGGCCAATTCTGCCGAACGTAGCGGCGGGCCAGTTCGGGTGTAGCAAAAACGGCTGCCGACGCCCATTTTCCCGCCTTTCTGATCTTTTCCCCGGCCCGATTGACTAATGTCGTAATGGTGTTCTCCCGGTAAAGGCGCCACGCCTCATTTTGGGCGGGATCGGGCAAGGTCAGCGGGTCCACTCCGCTCTGCGCCTGAAAAGTCTTTCGGCACACCGGGCAATAGCAGTAATCGTATTGGGGGTACTCTTTGTCCTGCACAATGCCGTATTTTTTATGCAGTCCCTTCGGCAAAATCACGTCGGGGTAGCGAATGTAATCCAGATGAATTCCAGCCAATCCCTCCACCTGCGCCAATTCGCCCACAATGCCGAGCAGAAAATCCTGCACCTCTTTGTGTGACGGACACAGCCATTTGTAATAGCTCACGTAGGGCTGTTTTTTGAGAATGGAAATGCCCTCGCGATTGACCACGTACCAATCCGGGTGATTTTTTTGAATCTCCTCTACATTGCAGATGAGGCTGAACATCCAGGCGTGAAGTTCCATGCCGGTTCTTTTGGCAATCGGCAGCAGGCGTTCCAACTCCCTGGATTCCACCGGAAGCAGGGTACTGCCGTAAAAAGCCTGCCGTCCGTTGTACACCAAAAACAAAACCCCGCTGACCCCGTGCTTTTTGAGTCGGCGAAAGATTGTTTCAATTTTGCCGTCCTCCCATTTGGGGTGCGGGTGCATCCACACCCAAAATTTCGCTTCCCTCCGCTTCCGCACATCTGCCATTGAAACTCCCTTCAGCCACAAACCGGTGCCAGTCCACAAAATGGAGCGTAAAAAGCTGCGCCTTTCCATTCTATTCCGTTTCTCCCATGAGCACCCTCACGCGGCACGTCTTTTTTCTGCACAACGGCAAAACGCGTGAGTCTATTGTCTTTCCGTCCATTTCAATCCGCCGAATGCCCCGTTCCACCCCCTGCGGATTTTCCACCGCAATCTTGTAACGCGCGCCGCGGAACACCCGCTCCACGGAGAATTTTTTCCACTCGCTGGGGATGACCGGGTCGATCAGGAGTCCCCGGTATGTGGGCCGCACGCCCAACAGGTAGTCGATGGCCACCCGGTACATCCAGGCGGCGGTCCCCGTTTGCCAGGAATGGCTGGCCATTCCGGCCGTGGGATGTTCATCGCTTGTAATATACTGAGAATAAACGTAAGGCTCAACCCGAAAAATGTCGGAATCCACCGAATTGGGCAGGAGCTCTTTGTAGTAGGCAAAGGCCCGATTGCCGCGTCCCAACAGGCATTCTGCCTGAATCGCCCAGGTGGTGGGGTGACAAAAGACGGCGCCGTTTTCCTTTTTCCCCGGCACGCAGCGGGTAATCAGGCCGATTTTGGGGTCGATTTGGCGGAAAGCCGGTGCGCAGATTTTAGGTCCGTAGGGCGTGTTCAGGTGGGTGAACACGCTGTCCATGGCCCGCTTTTGTCTGGCCGCGTCCCCGATTCCGGCCAAAACCGCCCAGGATTGCGCGTTCAGGAAGATGCGGCCCGCCTCATTTTCCTTCGAACCAATTTTCCGCCCGTCGGCGCCAAAGGCTCGAAGAAACCAGTCCCCGTCCCAGCAAGAGCAATTGAGCCCCTCCCGGATGGTGTCCCGAAGCGCTTCAACTTCAGCCTTGGGTTTTTGCACGAAATCCAACAGTTCCAAAAGGCGGTTCAACATGGTGACGTAAAACATGCCGCCCCACACGCTTTCGCCGCCGTCGTCTCCTCCGATGTAATCGAGCGTGTCGTTCCAGTCCCCTCGCCCGAAAATGGGCAAATGATGCACCCCTAAATTCCCCTTGGCGTACTGCACAACGGCCATCAAATGATCGAAAATTGTCCCTTCCCCGCCGTCGGCAAAGGATTCCCGTTCGTCCAAAAGGGCCGTGTCCCCTGTTTCTTGAATGTATTCCGTTACGGCCAAAATGAACCAGAGGGAATCGTCGCAGTGGCGGGTCAATTCGCCCTGGCCGTCGGCGTAAAAATGGTGGTACACCCGTCCGCTGCGGAACATTTGGCGCGCCAAACGGCCAATGCGTTCGCGGGCCTTGGCGGGCTCCGAAATCGTGACGGACAAAATGTCCTGAGCGGTGTCGCGAAAACCGAATCCCCGGCTAATCCCCCAGTAGTAAAAACTGGCCACACGCCCCACGTCGAACGCCACCCGCGACTGGTAGGGCGTCCAATAATTGAGGAAAATATTGGTGTCCGGGTCGGGGGTTTCGACTTTAACGGAATCAAGAATCGCCACCCATTTTTGTCGGACCTTTTCCAGAGCAGCCGTTGTTTCCTCGGCCGATTGAAAGAGCCGGGTTACGCGGTCCTTTTCCTTCTCAAACCGGGCTTTTTCAATCACCCCTAAACGAAAAATCACGTCCTCCGTTGCGTGGGGCGCCAATTTCAGGCGGATTTTCAAAACACCCACCGCATTGCCGAAATCCGTATCTTGAGACGAGAGCCGATTTTCTTCAACGCCAACGGGACGGCTCTCGTTGCGGAAATTTCCCAAAAACCGTTCCCGCAGGGTTTCGTAGGCCGCCACCGGGTGGTTGACCGTAAAAAACGCCCACTGATCCCAGGCTTTGTTTTCTTGCTGCTGCGTGCTCAGGCCACCCGTGATCCAGTAGGTTTTGGTGGCGAAAAGGGTGTTGAGAGCTGGGTCGAAATAAACGCGGTTGAAATGTTGGTCGTCGCTCTGGTTAATGAGGTCCACCAGGGCGTGCCCCAGACAGAATTCCACGTACCCGAAAATGGTACATTCTCGGGAGCGATCGGAGCGATTGGTAAGCGTTAGTTTCCAGATTTCCAGCGTCTCATTTTCCGGCACGAAATAGGTCACCTCCGACGTCAGCTCCCGAATTTGAGTTAGTACCCGCGTGTAGCCGAATCCGTGAACCACGCGGTAGGCTTCCCGATTTTTCCCCACCGGCTGCCAGGTGGCGCTCCAAAATTCACCGGTTTCTTCGTCCCGAATGTACATGTACTTGCCGGGGCGATCGGGGGGCACGTCGTTAATTCGGTACCGCGTAATTCGGCCGTGAAGCGGATTGTGCACGTAGCTGATGCCGCCGCCGTTGTTGGAGATCGTCGCAAAATAGCGGTCGTTGTAAATGTAATTAATCCAGGGTGTTGGCGTGGCCACATTTTCAATCAAAAATTCTTTGCCATTTTCAGAGAAATGACCGTACGGCATGGAAAAATCCCTCACACTTTTGGGATTGAACGTGTGCGACAGAATTCTATTTTCACGGGTAACCGGTACTTCAGGTTCGGGCGTTGACGTCATTACCAAAATGGGGCAGAGCCTTGGCCTTACCCTGCCCCATTTGAGAAACCATTCCGTTTAAAATCGGATTATTTCAGCAATAACATCTTCTTTGTCGCGGTTTGTTTGTCGGATTGCAGCTTGCAGTAATAGATGCCGCTGGCCAAATGCCGACCGCTTGCGCAGTCACGACCACCGTTTTGCCTTTCACAACACCGATGTAATCCAT
>CAZOHG010000116.1:0-5912 GCA_964579725.1 uncultured Deferribacteres bacterium | reverse complement strand
TCGTTTTTTAATGGAGCTCCCCTCAAAAATTTTATTGCACCCCTTCAGGGTGCTTCAAAACACAGTGCTTTTTTCATTTTTTTGCTTCTTCGGCGAGCATCTTACCGAAACACCCCGGTGTGTGCGGGATTGTTGTGGTAATTGTTGACCCGAATCGCAAACGGCTTGCAGGCGGTTTGGGTTCGCAAATCGTAAAACCAGCTTTCGTCGTCGCCGAGGAGAATGTCCAGCTTGCCGTCCCCATTCACATCGGCAATCGCCACATTTCCCCCGCCCTTGGCCTTGGCTCCGCTGAAGTCAACGCTGGAGGGCTGGAAGCTCCAGAGCAGCCGCCCCGAGTTGTCCAGGACGTGCACCTTGCGCTCTTCATTTCCGGCCACAACAAAATCCGGTTTCCCGTCGCCGGTCAAATCCGTGACGGCCGGAGTCACCGTATTCCAGCTTTTCAGGGGAATGCGCCGAATGATTTTCCCCGCCCAATTTATGACATTCAGCGCCGCCGATGTGTCGTTAGCAACGACGTCCAATTTACCGTCCCCGTCGACATCCGCCAGCGAGACCGACCAATCGCCGTAGGCGTCACACGGCACCGACCAGAGGATTTTCCCCGCCGCACTTACCGCGTACACCTTCGCCTTTTCGCCCCCGCGACGACTGTTAATAACCGCCTCCTTTTTCCCGTCGCCGTTCAGGTCGCCCACAGCCGGCCCGTAATCGCAGCGTCCAATCAGGGCCACTTTCCAGAGGGGATTTCCTCGGAAATCAAAGGCCCACAGCAGGCTGTCGCGCCCTGCAATGACCGTTTCCAGTGTCCCGTCGCCGTCCAAATCGGCCAGAGCCGGAATAGTTTTTTCCACCGGCGAATGTCCCCCAAAGGCCTGGTTGGCCAGCGTGATCGCCTTTCGCTTTTCAGGGGGAACCGTGGGCGTTTGCCAGAGTTTTTTGCCCCGATTCGAAACTGCCAGCACATCGCCGTTTTTCAAGCCGCACACAATTTCCGGGAGGCCATCGCCGTCCAGATCCCCCACAGCGGGCGTCTTGATTCCAATTCCCGCGAAATAGCGCCATTTCAGCGAACCGTCGCCGTTCAATACGTACAGGTAGCCATCCATGTCTCCGACGATTACTTCGGGCCGGTGGTCGGCGTCCAAATCCGCCACCACCGGGAAGGAAAATCCTCCCTCTTTTTCAATCGTCCAGTACTCGCTTCCGTCGGCGTGGAGAGCCGTCAGAAAATCGCCGAAATCGCGGGAGGCGAAGACGGTTTCCAACGTCCCGTCGCCGTCCAGATCCCCCACTGCGGGCGACACCAACAGGGCTTCCGGCGCAGCCCAGCGCCACGCCTGTCGAGGCAAACCGGAGATCGTGTACAATCCGGCAGACGGCAACTCCGCGGTCAATTCACTTTGAGAATCGGAAAGACGAGAGGGCATGGGTGTCCAGCTCCCTTTCTGCCAGTGAAAAAGGGAGAGCGTGGGTGCCACAAACAGTTCACGCCAGCGGGAAGGAACCGAAATCTGCGCCTCCGCACGAGTAAAGGGCCAGCCTCGGCCCGAGGTTTGAAATTTGTAAAAAACCCTTCCTTTTGCCGGCAAACCCTTGCGGGAAGACACGGGCGGAATCGGAATTTTCTCCGCAATGAGTTTGGTTTTTCGCGCGGACTGCACCGTCATTTTAAGATTCAAGGCAGGCCATTCGATCGCCTGCTGTTCCCGGGGGCGTGCCGACACCCATTTTTCCGATTTCTGGGAGGCCCACACCTGAAACTTCCGGGAGCGCGCCTGAACGGGGAATTCGGGATTCCCCCACGCTTCCAGCCAAAAATCCGTGCTACCGTTGAAGCAGAGATTTTCAGCCGGAATGAGAACCCACACCCGGGTGGAATCATGGAGGGGCCGGGTAATCATTTTCTCCCGAACCGGCTGACCGGTGCGTTTGAAAAACACACTCGCCTGCTTGATTCCGGCCGGGCAGGTCAGGTCGAATGTTACAGGAATGGCCTCGGTGCCGGGCACCACGGACGGAGCGTGCACGTTGGCAATAATCGGAGCGGCTTTGGGAACCCGAACCCAAATCGTGTCCAATCCGACCCAATTTTTTGAATCCCGCCACCGGCGGCTTTTGGTTTTCAACACGAAATGAAATCGTACCGTTCCCTGTTTTTGGGGAGGGAAAGGAATTCTGAAAAGGGCTCTCCGCCCGGATTTTCGAACGGGTTTGAGGAGCGTTTCTTTTTCCCCCTCTCCAAAACGGTAGGCCAAACGGATGTTTTTGAGTCGACTTTCTCCGAAAACCCGAACAGGCACCGGAGTGCCCAATTTCGTCCAGACGCGGGGCGATTTCCAGTGCAGGGGGAGACGCTTTTCCGTTCGGTAGAGGCGCAGAAGCATGGCGAACAGATGGCCGGTGTGGTCGCCTTCGTTTGCAGCACCGGCATTGTACACGTAGCTTCGAAAGGTGTGCTTAAACAGGCCGTTGTCAAAAAGGGAGTCAATGGCCGTGGAGGCAAGCTTTCGGGAAAAGCGAAGGTACCGGCCTTCGCCGGTTAAATCGTACAGATTTAGAAAAAACCGCAAATTCTGCCCCAGCGCTCCCGAACACGTGTTCGACGAAAAGGGCGTCCTCTGGATCATATCGGCCAGTCGTTCGGCATGGCGCAAAAAGAAGGGATCGTGCGTGTCCTTGTACAAAAGGGCTACCGTTTTTCCGAGGTAAGCCGCCACGCTGTTGCCCTGCCAGACGTTCATCTGAGCCGACCAGGCCGGAGTTCCGGTGCGCAAATAAACCCCGGCAAAATAGGATTGATTTTCCGGGTTGTAGGTGTATTTCAAAAAACTCCGGATGTACGCCTCGGCGTACCGAAGCAGGTATTTTTGGTCGGGCGCCAATTGGTACGAAAGCAGCAGGTAATAGGACAGGGTGGCCGTCTGTGCCACCACGCCGCTGGTCTCCTTGGCCTCGTCGGGAATGAGACCGGTGTGAGGATTGCGGCGGTTCCAGTAGAGATCGGCTTCTTTTTTCATCCAGCGTAAATACTTGGGGTTGTGGGTTTTCGTCCACAAAAAGGTGAATCCGTACAAATAAATGCCCGAGTGCTTAATGTAGGCTCCCCGCACCCCCATGTCGTCAAAAAGGCCCGTGTAATAATTGGCGTGTCGATCGAACAAGAAGGTGTTCTTTTTGTCGTACGTGTGGTAGGTGTAAAAGCCTTCAATTTCACGGCGCACGGCGCTGCTGTCAATCTGCCAGAAAAGCTCCCACGGGGCCGGCGACATTTCCGGTTCTTCCCGCCAGTGGTGAATCCGATCGGTAAACAGGTTCCAACGCATGTGTTCGCCCCAGGGCCAAATGTGCGTGGTGGGACTGGGACAATTCTTAAAGTAAAATTTGAGGAACGCTACAGCCGCTTTTTTGTATTTGGGCTTGCCGGTTAATCGGCTTAATTCAATCAGCGCCGGAAGCATGTAGGTCTCTCGGGAAAGATTACTGCCGTGGGCGTCAAAAACATAGTCTGCTGCAACAGCGCTTTGCCAGAGAGGATCATCTTGCTTGGACGGCGGTTCGTGTGTTTTCAGAGAAAGCATTTGCACGAACAGCGGGGTTTTTCTGGGCCCCCAATGGTCGGTGGCCGCCCGAAGAAAGGTGTCCGCAAAGGTTTGGGCGTAGTGAAGATATGCGTCGTAATGGGAGCAGCCGACAAAGTTGTGCGGTACAACGGGGAGAGATTGAGAAGCCGCCCGGCTGGTTTTGACGCCAACCCAGCTCCCAAAAAGGAGCCCTGCCAAGCCTAAAAAGAAGCCCTTTTTCAAAAACGATTTCATTTTATTCAACCCTATTTCGTCAAAAAAACTGACATTTCAACCTGCAATGAATTGTCCCAAATCTCGTGTGGAAATCTGCTGACAGAGAAATCTTCTTCCGTCCCAAAATAGTCGCCAACGTATCCGATTTCAGCCACCGAATTCACCAAAAACTTTCGCAATTTATTTGGCGCATTATTCGGAAAAGAAGCTAACTCCGCCTTTCCCTTTTACCCAAATTTTAGAAAATGTGGAAAACGGAGGCAATTCCGCAATCGTTTTCCTAAAATACAATTTTTCCTTTTGAAATTCAAGTTCAAAATCAACCCGTTTTCATTTTTCACCAGAGTTGAGCCTGAACCGTTGTACTTTGCGCGTGGTTCACGGTTCGCTTCCTCATTTGTGATAAAAAGCAGGCGCTTCCTTGAGGAGGTAGAAACCTAAGGAAGCGCCTGCCAAAAGAATCATGTCTTCTGCGGCACGGATTTTACTTCAAGAGCATTAATTTTTTCACCGCGCTAAAATGGCTGGAGGTCATTTTGCAGAAATAGACGCCGCTGGGAACGGTTTCGCCGAAATCATTGGTGCCGTCCCAGGTCACCTTGTACGTGCCCAACGTTTTGTAGCTGTTCACCAACGTTTTGATCTTCTGGCCCATGGCATTGTACACAATGATTTTCACATTGTTGCTCACGGGAAGTCCGTATTCAATCGTCGTGCTGGGATTGAACGGATTCGGGTAAGCATTGTTCAATTCGTAGGTCAAGGGCACCGTGGTTTTTTCGCCGTTGACACCCGAAACGCCTGTGCCCGGATTCAGGGTCAGAATCATCTCGTCGATGCCGTAGTCGCCTGTTCCTTCGGGCTTGCCATTATCGGGCCAAGGCCAATTTGCTTTGTCCGACTCACCGCCAATTTTGGTATCCAACTGATACACCCGAATGGTGGAGGGATCGAAATCCGGGCCAAAGGATTTGCCGCCGGATTCTACGCCTGCCCAGCTGTAAGGAATAATGGCCTGGACGGAATCTGCTTTCGGAATGGTGAAAAACGTCCACGGAATGGACACAAATTGCCAATCGCCGCTGAATTTCCGGAAGCGGACCACTTCCCATTCATCATAGGGATTAATGCGCACGATGGTCTCGCCGCGGATGCAGGCAATGGCACTGAAGGCATCGTGATTGTTCACATTTTGGCTTCGCCACACGAAAAACAGGGGGTAGGTATCGGCCAACTTGGGATCGGCTTTGATCCAGAAGGTCACACGTTCAGTGTGAGAGGCATCCAGATATTCATCGTAGCCTTCCGTATCCGAACGATAAATATCCACCCAGTTTCGCGGATTAGGCATTCCCACAAAATGGAGCCAATAGGCGTAAGGCCCAACGGCTGCGTCATGGCTTACCGAAATATTGCAGGTGTCGCCATTGACGATGTCGTTGTTGATCCCAAATCGCACCACCAAACTGCTGGCATGCGGATATGCTTTTTTCTGCCCCAAATAATTGGCCGCATGATTGGTTCCGACGGAATCATAGCCCCAGAAACGCGGGGGATTTTCATTGGTGTACACTTTGATTTCCGTCACACCGCTGGCCTTTTTGAGCGCCTTGTTTCCGGCGAAGCTATTGTTCACCACAAAGGCAGCCATCAGAACGGTGGCAAACAAAATGACGAATCGTTTCATTGTAACCCTCCTTTAATGGTTTGGTTCTTACGATTGACTTCACTCAAACTCCCCGGGTAAACAAACCGCTTTCATCACCTCCTTTCTTTGTCTGCATGATTTATTTTTTTCTCTGCGTCACCTCACCTCCTCTCCTTTTCGTATGATGACAAATTTTCCGGTGGTGGTCCCGATGTCACTTTCCACCGTGAACACGTACACCCCCGAATAAACGATCTGATTGAAATCCGTCAACTGATCCCAGGGCTCCTCGCCCGTGCCATTCGTGTGATGCAGGGTTTTGACCAGATTTCCCGTCACCGTGAATATTTTAATCGTACATTTCGGCGGCAAGCCCACAAACAGAATCTTATTTTCCTCATCCGGAAAATTGAGGGGCCGCGAGGCGTAATTGTACGGATTCGGCACCACACGTACCTTGT
>CAZOHG010000115.1:0-6018 GCA_964579725.1 uncultured Deferribacteres bacterium | reverse complement strand
CGAATAATCACTTCTTTCCGACCCTGAGCCGATTGCCAATCCAAAACTTTTATCCACTCCTGAATATTCGGATTCGCGTAAGCGGCGGGCGTGTCGAGCCACATATTTTCAAAGGCGTTGTTCATATCTTCGGTATTTTGAATCACAATACTTCCGCCCGTAGCGGCTCCCATTCCGCCTCCAGTCGGCAACGTACCGGGTGTCGGCGTTTGAACGGTAGGTGAGTTCCCGCTACCGGCAAACAGATTGCCGATTCCAGAAATAAATGTGGCTGCCGATTGCGAACTGCCCGAAACGGAAAGAGGCGCTTTAGGCAAAGCATCCGGATATTTGCTCTTAAATTGGGCCGCGGAACCGTTGTATTTGTACACGGCGTAAAAATATTCCGTCACACCCGATTCGTCGTCGTGCGATTCCCATTTGGCGTGAATCTGCGAATGGCTGGCCGAATAGGCCGGAATCTTCACGACTGGGGTTGTGGGCGGCGTGTGGTCTTCCGTCATTCCCACGTTCGGCTGATCCACCTGAAAACTGTTGCCGGCCGTCCATGCGTCAAAATGCAGGGTGAACGGCGCATAGCGGACGTTCGTGTACCCGCCGGAACCCCGCGCCCGAATGTACAGCACTTTGTTGTGTTCGTTCTGCCTATTGGAAAAGAAATAGTAGAAACTGGTCATGAGGCCCAGCGAATTCCACGCACCCGGGTCAATTCCTTGCCCGGCATTTCGAATCTGGTAACTGTACTCCACCACTTTGTCGGGATGAGTTGCACTGAACACCGCTCGAATAGAGGCGTAGGCCGGTGCTCGAAAGGTCGTGACGGAAATATTTGTCACGACAGGAACGTGGAGCATCTTTTCCGCCTGCTGGCGCGTTTGATTCACGCTTTGCAGCAAAACCACCTTGCTTGTCAGCCAGGCCTGACTAATAGACGGATGGAACATCCCGCTCGGAGGCTGAATATTTTGGGCGGAGGTAATCACTGTTTGACTCCGTTGACGGAGCTGGTCGTACAAATCATATAAAATTTCGGTCAGGCGAGATTTGATCTTGTACAGGCTGTCGATGGGCACTTCCACCTGCCCCATCATCGTGTGCACCATCTGGATTTTCTGATCATATTCCTGCAGGAGGGAATCCCGTTTGGCCAGGGCCACGGCTCTCAATTTCTGGTTACCGGACAACGGGACATCGTGCCAAAGTTCCATACCGGCGGTAATATTGGCCTGTTTCAAATTGTTGCCGCTCAGACTGTTAATATTGGACTGCGCCGCCTGCCACTTGGACTGGAATTGCTGCTGATCGCCCCAGTAGGCCATTTTTAGCGCTTGCTGCTTGCGTTTTAGCGTGTTCTGTTTCAGGGCATTGGCATCACTGGCCAGTGAGTTGGCTTCGGCGGAAATAACAGAACTGAAGTTACCAATACCGGCATAGCTGGTGCTATAGATTTGATTCAAAGCCGCAATATTTTCCGAATAGTGATAGTAGAGATTTTTTTCAAAATCCATAGACCACTTGTAATAAAGGAAGAACGTATTAAGCAAGGCGTGATTTTTCATGCCGATCGTAGACGTGGCGTTTTCAAGTGTTTGGCTGATCTGACCCAATTGCGTCCAAATTGTGTTAATTTGCTGGTGAATTTTCTCGTCCAGATTGGCCATTTGCGATTCGTTATCGGCCAGCGCTTGCTGCTGACTGGTCGCCTCCTGCGCGTCCAGATCGAAGCCCATTTGCTCCACCTGCGCTTTGGACAAATGCTCGTTGTCGCTTAAAATCACCACGCCGGAAAGCGGACTGCCGCCCAACGAAACCCCGCCCACGGTTTGCAAATCGGGTACGGTTATTTGGATTTGCCCCAACTGACCCTGCACGTTGGTAATGGCATTGGAAAGATCCGAAATTTTGGAGTCCACATTGGAGCGCAAATTGGTCAGGTAATTTTCGCGCGTTTGGCGATTCGGAAAATCATCCAGCCCGTTGGTGACAATATTGCTGAAAATGTTCCTAAACGCAGAATATTGGCTGCCGCCCGGCTCGATATTGTTGACCAATTGAAGTTTTTGCGCGTGATTGTACTGCGTAATCCAGGCCGCTCCCGCGTTGGCAATTTCCTCCGGTGACAGATTCGAGGCGTTGGCTTTCGCCTGATCCATGGCCGATTCTGCCTCATTTTTAGCGTTTTGCATGTCCTCAGCCGATTTTTTGGCATCCTCGATCAGCTTTTCCATATCGGGATCGCTGCCGAATCCCCCTGAAACATTGCCGCCGCCTTCGATTTTCGCCCAGACGCTGCCCGTCCAATTAATCACAAACAAAACACTGACGTGCAGGCCGGCAGCACCGTAAATGTAAAATTGGTTGGTATTGAGCACCGCAAATTCCATCCAGCCCTTGGCGCTGGCCACACCACCCGCCACCGAAGCCGAAATGTACGCCTTAAAATAGCCGCCCCAACTCACGCCCTGCTGGTACCAAATGGAGCCGTCCATTCCGGCGCTCACGGAAACAATCACAATGTCAAATTTTTTCTGGATGCTCATGTCCACCAAAAAGCCCGGAGGCCCGACGTAAAACCCGCCGTTCACCGTGACGAAGGAGAGCACTTTAATCTCTCCTGTTCCGTTCACCGCCCAGGCATTGGTACCGTAGAAGAAAAAGCTGATTTGTTGTTTCCCCTTGAGCAAGCTGGCCACCGCCAAATTGACTTCCACATTCCCTTCGACGTACGCACTGGAAATGCCAAACGTCAGGTTCAGTTTGCCGTTCAGGGAATTGCCCATATTCAGCAGCGTCACCTCGGCGTCAATGCTGAAAAAATTGCTCGTCAGCGTGACGAGGGCGCTGCCTTTCATGACGTAATCGTCCACAATGGCAGCGGTTCCGAACAAGAAGACCGCAAAATTGCCGGGGTCGTGAATCTTTCCGCCCGTGTCCGCCAACCCGCACAACGTCTTCACAATTTGAATGTCGTGCGTGTCTGGCCGGTAGAAAAATCCGCCGCCGAAACCCGTCATGACGATGCCGGGGCCAATGGGCACTTTCACCTGCCCGCCCACCAGGGCAAACAGGCCAAAGCTGGGCTGTCCGTTAAACATGGAAATCTTCCCCGCGGCACCCACTTGAATGGCGGCGGGGCCGCTTCCGAAGGTTCCACCCCCCGCAATGCCGATTTTGAACCCGTTGGCCATCTGCAAGTATTCCAAATCAAGCTGCACCTGCATGGTTCCGGCCAGTTCGAGGTGGGCGTGTTTGAGGAGGAAACTAATATTGTTGGAGGTGTCCTCAAACAGGAGAAATTGGTCAATGCCGCCCCCGCCCACATTGTCAATGGTGAGGCTGGCTCCCATGGAAAAATACCACTTCACATTCACACTGGCCGTTTGTTTTTGCGGCGCGGCGTTCCCAGAGGACTCCTGCATCCGATCCAGACTGATCGTGGTGGGCGAGGCGCTGTAGGAAATGGAATTAACCTGAATGGTTACCAGATCGGTGACGGTGAAACTGCCCTCGTTAATCGTCCCCACAATGACCCCGTTTTTGCTGAAGCCCCAATTTTCGAAGCCCAACGAGCCGCCCACACTGGGCAAATTCATTCCCATGCTGCCCGAAAGCCGAAGTTCAAAATTATTTCCACCGGACAGCGAAAGATTGCTCAGCGTGAGGTTAAATCCGCTGTAGTCAAAGCTCAGGCTTTGGGGGAACTGGACACTGCCCCAATTGACATTTCCGTGGAAATCAACGGTCACGCCAGGCGTAATGGTCGATCCGTTGTTTTCGCCGATTTGAACTCGTTTTTGGGCATCGTTTTGAATGTAAAAATCGAACACGCCTCGAATTTCGCTGTCCCGAAAATGGCCGAAATCCAAATTAAGGGCTAAATAGGTCACGTCCAGCGTGCCGATTCCGCCGAAATCCAGTTCCGATTGGTCGCCGCCGCCAAGCTGCGGGGTTTCTTTAAACAAGGCAATGGTGGCGTTTCCACTAAAGCCGTTTTTACCGACGTTAAAATGAAAAGGCTGCGGCGCGTCGAGGAAGGGATCGGGCAAAATCGCCTCGCCGCCCACACTCAAGGAATCACCTGAAAAGCCGATTTGCTTGATTTTCAGGTACGGGTCCACAATAACCAATTCACCGTTGTAAACCGCGCTCGGCGCCGTAAAGCTGCCGTCGGAGCCGATTCTCAGGCCCGAGAAGGAAATGCTTTGTTCCATGAAATTGAACGTCCCGCCGAGGGTGGCGTAAAAAATGCTGTTTTCGTACGTGAAAGCCAGACTGTTCACCTGAAATTGACTGCCGAACAAATTGAAACTCTGCGGATTTCCGGAGATGTCCATGCTGCCCACCGAAACCCCGCCCGAGCCCACACTAAGCTGTTTGACGGTCAATTCCATGTTGTTCAAATCCGGAATCCGAAAGATTCCGTTCAACACCATTTGAAAGGTGGAACCCACCGTAAAACTAATGGCGGGATTTCCGTCAATGGACTGCGGTTCAAACTCTGCGACACCGAGAGGAAGTTTTCCCACGTGGCTTAAATCCGCCTGCAATTGAAAAGAAGACGTGGTCAGGGCACCCGAAAAGGCAATGGACGAATCGGCAAAAACGGGAGAGGTAACGGCTCCGGTAATGGTGCACGAAAAGGGGCTAAACGTGGCCGCAATTTCTTTGAAATGCACCGTGGCGGCGTCGCCGAGCGCCTGGCTGAGCAAGTAGCGCTGTCCCTTGGCCGGCGTCAGGTGAGCGCTTCCCGAAATGCCGGAAGAACTGACTGTCAGAGAGTCCAGACGGAGGTCGGCACCATTGAGTGCCTCCGGCAGCGCCATTTTGGCGGAAAGCAAAAGCTGCGGGTGCCCGTTCACATTCCCGTAATCCAGCGCCATGAGCTGGAGCGGCAATCCCAAACTTGCCAGATCCAAAAGCGACTGATTGGCCGGGGCGGTCACCCCGATGCTTCCGGAAACCAGGCTCCAATCCGTAGGATTAATGACGGCGCTCACCGTAATATTCCACTGCGGCACGGTGCCGTTGTGCGCCAGGGCGGGCACTACCAACGGAATGTCGTTGCCCGAAATCTCGTAGCCGCCCTCCACCTGCTGGGTCGTAATCCGCAGGTGGCCGCTGGCGTCTTTAATCGCCAAATAGGCAATGGTGGAATCCGGCAGCGGCAATTTGGCCGGAAGTGGGAGTAAATTCAACAGGCCCGCCCCGGGCAAAAAGCCCTGAGAATTCACCGTCGCCAGCAAATCCTGATCTAAGAAAAACTGCGCCTCCCCGCTTTTCACCCCAAAGGGACTCCAATCCATGGAAAAATCGTCGGAAAACGTGACGTGCAGGCCTCCATGCGGCTGGCCGTTGTAACGGATTTTCGCACTTCCGTTCCCCGAGACGGAAAGCTTTCCGTCCACAATGGACACGGTGGGCAGCGTAAACAGGACGCCGAAATCCTCCGTCAAGGCGGCGTTGGTGTCCACCACGGCCCAGTTCAAACCTTCCGAACCATTGGAAATTTTAAGGGCGAAATTGGAGGCAAAGGTCGCGCGTCCCGATTGGGGTTTCATGTCCGGGAAAGAAAGCCCCAACGAATCGAAGGTCACGGATACGGTTTTGTCTCCGCTCACCTTCAGAGAACCGCCGCCGTTGAAAATCAGTCCCTTTTTGTCCAAACGGGCGTGGTTCACCACAAAGGAGAAAATCGGATTTTCCTGAGGCAGATTCCACACAAAGGGCTGGTTGATTTCAAAAGCGCCTTCCACTAACTTGTTGTTCATTAAATCGTACAAAATCGTCCCGGTGGACGAGATTTTCCCGCCGTCGGGTGCGGGCAATTGGATGGTTCCCCCCAAATCCAACAGAATGTGTTGGTTGTTGCCCGTGGTGTCAAAGTGCACGGCGGACTGCGTACTTTGAAAAGCAAAAGGCCCGAAGGTGAGGGGACAATTAGGGAGCACATTCGAAATGCTTCCCGCAATAAGGCCGTCCCCGGAAATGTGAAGGGAGGTGTTCCCCAAATCAACCGCA
>CAZOHG010000114.1:0-6292 GCA_964579725.1 uncultured Deferribacteres bacterium | reverse complement strand
TAAGCGTGTGCAGTACCAATTGGCGATGTGAAAAAAACACCCCCTTGGGATTTCCGGTAGTGCCTGTGGTGTAAAAAGCTGTGGCGACGGTATTTTCATCCAAATCGGGGAAATCGTACAAATCGTTGTAGGTGGTAATCATCGACTCGTACTCACCCACGGTATCCAAACCAGTTTGCACATTCGGGGCCCCGTCACCAATCAGGACGATTTTTTTCACAGTTTCAAACTGACGGGCGATTTTCTCCACAAGCGGCAAGAAATCCTTGTGGACAAACAGCACCTTGTCCTCAGCGTGGTTAATGGTGTACAACATCTGCTCCGGTGACAGGCGGATATTAATGGTGTGAAGCACAGCACCCATCATGGGAACGGCAAAATAGGCTTCCAGGTAACGGTGACTGTCCCAATCCATGAACGCCACAACGTCTCCTTTGCCCACCCCCAGGTCGCTCAACAGGTTGGCCAAACTTCCCACCCGACCGAAAAAATCCTGGTAGGTGTACTTAAACTGATCCCGGTAAATAATTTCCTGATCGGGGTTGACGCGTTTGGGACGGGTGAGTAAATTTTTAATAATCAGCGGGTATTGGTAGCCTTCATTGGGATAAATCATGGGAAATCCTCCTTCTGATTAGTGAAATTACGTTTCGATGCGCCGAAAATTTCGCAGGTACAAAGCATTTAAAAACAGCTTGAACCTCCCAAATATCTGGGAGCGGTGTTGCACGCAAAACTTTTCAAATCAGCGGCGGGGTGTCTTGTACCGGAACAATTTTTTTACAATAGCACAGTGGGTTTATTTTATTTTACGGAATTTCCACAAATTTGTCAAGCATTTTGTTCACAATATGCCCCCTTTTCAAAAAGGCGTTCGGCGGGAACATTCTGCCCGTACGCCTTTGATTATTTGGCTTCCTTTTGTCTGAGTTCTTTCCTTTTTTGGGATGATTTTTGTTTCTTTTCTTTGTACATTAAATAATCGCGAAAGCAAGCACCGATTCCTTGCGGACTGTTTTTCTGCGGCCGGACCAAAATTCGGTACTCGAAATCGCATTTTTCCCCGAAGGGGTCATCGTAGTCCGTTCAATTTGAAAGGGTAGCGGCCCTTTTGAGGGCGGATTTGCCAAATCACACGAAAGAATGGTCACATGAACCCGATCCCCATTGCTTTAGGCTTTCGACAACAACAATCCGGTTCTTTTTGGCGTTTTGTCGCGCTCCTTTGGATTGCGATTTTTTTGGCACTGTCGGTTGCTGCAGCGGGCGAGCCTTCCGATTCTTCAGATGCCTGCACCATTGGGGTAGCGGCTGAGAAAGCCACCGTTGATGGCCGACCGCTGGTGTGGAAAACCCGCGATCTGGCCTCCAGTCCCGACAATGAAGTCTATTTTAACACAAGCGACCGCTACGCTTTCCTTTCCGTCGTGAACGCCGGGTACACCTACGCCTGGATGGGGGTGAATGAAAAGGGGTTTGCCATTGTCAATTCATTTGCGGGCGATTTGCCGCGCGGGCACTCAGGGCCGACCAACGGACTCCTCATGCGAACCGTGTTGGGGGAGTGCGCCACAGTGGCCGATTTTCAGCACTTCTTGGACAGCACAAACGTCACCGGGCGCCAAACTCAGGCCAACTTCGCCGTCATCGACGCCACAGGGACCGCCGCACTCTTTGAAACGGCCGATTCGTTCTACCGAAAATTCAACGCAGCGGACGCGCCAAACGGTGCGCTGGTCCGCACCAATTTCAGCCTCACCGGCGGCGGACAGGAGGGCAAAGAGCGGTACAACCGCAGCCGAAAATTAATCTCGGATTTCGTCGCGGGCGATTCTCTCTCGTACCGAACCATTCTGCGTCACGAAATGCGGGACTTTTCCGATTCCCACAGCCGTCCGGTTCCGGTCCCCTTCCCCCGCCGCTGGCGTCCCGACCGCCCCTTCGGGTACATTTACACGGGCTACAGCATTTGTCGCTCCCCTTCCGTTTCGGCAGTCGTTGTACACGGTGTCAAACCGGGGGAAGCCCCCGCCCTGAGCACCTTTTGGACGATTCTCGGGCAGCCTGCCTCTTCGATTGCCGTTCCCTACTGGCCTGTGGGCCGCACGCCACACGAGGCCAACGGAATGCCCACGGCTCCCCTCTGCGACGAAGCCAGGCGAATAAAAGCGCGCCTTTTCGATTACGCCCCCAACTCGAGTTACATCGACTCCTACAAATTGCGGGACGAAAATGGTAACGGACTCTGGGCTTGCATTTTCCCCGCCGAGGATTCGATTTTTGCCGCGGCTGAAACACATCTGACCCGTTGGCGCCGCACAGGAACACCACCCCGTTCGGAAATGGAAGCCCTTGAAAAACAATTGGCCGGCTACGCTTTTCGAAAACTGCAACAGGCTGATTTCGGATTGAGCACCGCCATTCCTCAAACCACCCGACAACCCGCCCCATTTGTCCTGCTGCCCAACTACCCGAATCCCTTCAATCCGGCAACCACCCTCTCTTTCACCCTTCCTCAAATGGCTCAGGTCACTCTTCAAATCTACGATGTCCACGGACGTTGCGTACAGGTTCTTTTTTCGGGCAATTTACCTGCGGGCCACTACAAACGGATTTGGCGACCCGGAGCACGACCTTCCGGCGTTTACTTCTGTCAGTTGCAAGCCGTTCCGCGTACCCGACCAAGACTCTTTGTTTTTAGGGAAAAAATGGTGTACGTCAAGTAGCAAAAGAACAAACGATTAGAGGAAACTCTTTTCGATTTCTTGCCCGACGCCGTTCAGTCGGAATACATCTCGCCACTCAATAGTCCTCGCTACCCTTTTACCCCACACCATATTTTTTCTCTATTTTTCAACTTTTCCCAAAATTCCAAAAATCCCTTGCGTCTTTTCCGCCGTTTCCTTATATTTTTTTGAACGCATTACCGGAAATCTCAATGGGCTAAGCGGAGGGAGGATTCGATGGCATCTCCATTTAAGAAGTTTGTTCAAAACTGGAAGAACGTTTTCGGAGGATTGGAAGACCCGAAAAATAAAGACCTATTGGAACTGTTGGCCGAGGAATATTTGGAGGAACAGAAAAAGGCCGAACAGCTTACCCAGCACGCCCAAGAACTTCGTTACCGTCATTTGCGCGATAAATTGATCGAAATCGCTGAAACGGAAAAACGGCATGCCGAAAAATTGCGGGAACTCATTCGGAAATTAGGCGGAACGCTGCCGGAACAAAAACCCCAAATTTCGGAGAAAGGCACCAAGCCGACTTTTCAAAAATTAATTGAGGATCTGGAAGAGGAAAACGACAGCTATTGGGAAATCCTTGAAACTCTTTTTAATGCGGAGGAAAAAGGTCACACCGAGCTCATTCCGGAGCTAAAGAAAATGCGCGACGAAGAAGCCCGCCTTCGCAACGAATTGTTGGACATTTTGCAGGTAACCAACCCCTACACATTGTAACCTCAAGACGTCCTCGGTCAGAACTTGACCGAGGACGTTTTTTCCGCTTTACTCTTTCAATCGGAACACCACCGGAATAGACACCCACACCTGTACCGGGATTTTTTTGCCGTTCTTTTTGCGAAAAGCCGGCGTCCACTTTGTTTTCCGAATGGCTCGAACGGCTGCCGAATCCATTTCGGCATGAACACTTTTCAATATTTTGGTTTTCAAAACGCGCCCACTTTTGCTTATTAAAACATGTAAAATAACGGCTCCCTCAATGTGATTTTTTCGGGCGTTTTCGGGGTAGGACAAATTCTTTTGGATGGCGGCAAAACCTCCCACCGGCATGGGAGGAATGTCGTACGCCGCGAAACGGGGTGGTTCTTGCGCCGTCTGTCCACCCGTGGAAAAAAGGCGAAGAGAAGAAATCTTCGCCGTTCGGCCGGATTTTTTCATGTCGTACTGTTCCTTGAAAAATCGAGCAATGGCTTGGCGGGTTGCAAAATCCTCCTCTCCGGTAGGAACAAAGCCATTGAGCTTTTCATAAAAATCCACAATGTGAGGGTAATCGTTCCTGCCGTGGATGTCCCTTTCCCAGTAAGTGGCCGCAATAAACAAAGCCCTGGCTGAGCCGGTTTTTTCGGTTGGAAACGGAGACCCCACAATGACGGTTTTGCCCCAGTTGGCAAAATACGAGATTCGAGACAGCTCCTTTTCCCCCTGCGTAACCGACAAAAGAACAGGCAACTGAGCCCCCGTTGGAAATTTTACCGTTAAATCGATTTGAATGGGAGGCCTGTTTAGGCTCAACTTTCCTGAAGCAAGCTGTCCTTTGGGCAAAAGAAAAAGCTTTTTCCAGGTTTTCAAAAGGGTGAGGTGATTGTACTTGTAGACCTTTTCAACGCGTCGCTGCAGCTCTTCAACATTGGACACCATCGATTCCAGTACCGAAACGCTTACTGTTTGAGGGAAAACAGGCAGTACAAGTCCCGGCTTTTCGCTCGTTGCTTCCAAAACGTAAGCCACCACTCCGACGGCTGCCGCCCTTTTGCCCTCGACTGCTTTGGTGCGTTGAGGCACAAAACCCACGAGAAAAATGAGCAACAAAAATAGCACACGTTTCATTTTAGCCTCCTTCAGTCAATCCAAATAAAGGTTGTTTTTCTGTCGGACGATTCAAAAACGGAAAAATTGGCGTCTTCTCCCCGGTACCGGACGGATTGAATCACGATGGCTTTGTTCTCCGCCCGGGGAATTCGAGGCCGGGGGGCGCGAAAAAGAAAACTTCCCCAGAAAAAAAGAAAAGCCAGGCCTGCCGCTACCAGAGCCAGGTGGTAGCCGAAAGCCGGTGTTGTTTTCTTGGGCTGGGGGGCAAATCTGCCCTGAACCTGAGAACGCAACCCGTTTCGTACCCCTGCCAGTAGCCGTGCCTCGATTTCAGGAGGAACCCGAATCTCGCTTTCCTCTTTGAGAAGCGCGTAAGCAGCAGCCAAATGTGCCTGAAAATCACGACAACGGTGACAAGTGCGCAAGTGAAGGCGGAGCTCCTCCGCCTTGTCCTGAGGCAGTGGCTCAGAAAAAGAGTGCATCAGCCAGTTTCGATATTTTCGACAACGCCATTTCATTTTTCATTCTCCGCAAAAAATTGAGCCAGTTTTTTCCGGGCTCTGAAAAGGAGGCCGCGCACAGCCGATTCGGAACGACCCAGCATGTCGGCCAATTCCGCAAAAGAGAACCCTTCCAAATCGTGTAAAATGACCAGACTCCGAAGTTTCGGTGGCAAGCCCTCTAACAGTTCTTGCGCTGTAAGGTGAGCGTTCACCTGTTCCTCAAATCCCCCTGTTTGGGGTTCCCCTCTCATTTCCAACGGCATTTCCAGACGCTTTCGGGCACTGCGTAGATTATCCAAACATTGGTTCACTAAAATCCGAAAAAACCAGCTCGAAAATTTTTGGGGGAAGCCATTCCGATTTAACCCGTCAAAAGCCTTTAAAAAGGCTTCTTGAACGCAATCGGCAGCCTCCTCCCAATTTCGCAAATAGCGAAACGCCACGCGCAAGGCTTGCTCGCGGTAGCGGAACACCAACGATTCGAAGGTACTTTTTTCGTCCGTCCCGACTTTTTCTCGAATCTGAATTTCGTCCATTTGCTCTCCGAAGTCGCTTTCAATAAGTAAGACGAAAAAGTCCCTTACTTCGTTCGCAACTCTTTAAAAAATACAAATGGTTTGGTGGAAATTCAAGCTGCTTCCAAGATTCAATGTGGGGGGATTGGGTGAAAAATGGGATTTCCACCCGGCCATTTATGGCTGGACTCAAAGTAAAGCGCCCTTGAGAGACGCGCGATTGGAGAAATTAGCCCGTTACACAAAAAATTCAATTTGAGCCACAGAAAAAAAGTCTCGCCTACAGGAATAATTTTTCCCAATTCGTCCGTTCTTTCAAAACGAGGATATCTCTGAGGAGATTGAAAAATTGAAAATCGAAATTTAAATGTTCCGAGTTACTCCTCACATCCAAGCCCCAACGGGGCGATAGACACCAGCCCAGGGCAACGCCCTGGGGAAAAAGGGTGACCTAAACCCAAAACCACCCTGAAGGGGTGGGATAAAAATTGGTGGGATTGGGTTGGTTTCGTTTCCAAAATTCAATTTTCGAGGGAAAAGCCAAGAAAAGAAGAACATCCCCCTTTCCCCCCTCAAAGGGGGAATGGGTTGGGCCGGTTATTTCAAGTAAGCTTTAATTTGACGTATTTCTTTCTAATAGCAAGTCAAAACATTGTTTTCTGCAATTCCCAAAAGTCCCCCCTTGAGGGGGGATTTAGGGGGATGTTTAGATAGGTTCCGCCTT
>CAZOHG010000113.1:0-6545 GCA_964579725.1 uncultured Deferribacteres bacterium | reverse complement strand
AGCCTGGGGCAACGCCCCAGGAATACGATAAAAAAAGCCGTTTTTTTTCACGCCCTGAAAGGGCGGAATAATGCAATTATTATTTTGCCCCAATCCCAAAAATCGCGTCCGAATGTCTTCCGTTGGTCACGTCCTTGCTTCTTGTTTGAACGGAACGTATTCCCGAATTTTATTTCACCCTTTCAGGGTTCTTCTTTCAAGGAACGATCGTCCATTTCCCCAGGGCGCTGCCCTGGGCTATTCTATTCTGCCCCTTCGGGGCGCAAGATTTGAACAGAAATTCCGAACATTGAAATTCTAATTGTCAATTTTCAAAACCTCTTTGGTGGTCACCTCTTTGCTAAGGGGAGGAACGACCTTTTTACCGAAATTTTTTGGCAAAATGGGCTTCTTTTTACCAATGTCGCCGCTGCTTTCTCAAGTAGTTCAACCAGGCCTGCGGGCGGTCGGTTTGAATCATGTTGGCTCCACCGGCAATTAGCTTGCCGAAGGTGCGTTTTTTGCCCAAAAACACCTGCAGCAAATCCGTTTTGCCCAGCGAATTAATCCAAATCCGTGCCCCTGCCGCCCTCAATTTTCGGACGACTTCCGGCGTGTACAGCCCCGGATCGATGTGCACCACCGGCGGATGAAATCGGGCCAGGATGCTGTCAATTTCGTCGGCCGATTTCGCCCGCGGCATCACCAGCGCCCCGGGTGCCAGAATCCGGGCACTGTCCAGTTTGGCAAAATTCCGCGAGAAAAAGAGAACCTGCCCCAGAGTGCCCGTTTCTCGGACTATTTCTACTAAATCCTTTGCTGAAGCATCTTTCCAATCAATATCCACCAAAATTTTCCCATTGGCCGTTTGCAACGCCTCCCGAAGCGTGGGTACACGCGGCTGCTCGGATATCCCGTGCACGGTTTTCTTAAACGACAACTGCCGAATTTCTCCAAATGTCAAATGGCGCACCTTTCCCTTGCCGTTCGTGGTGCGGTCAACCGAGCTGTCGTGCATGAGAATCAGTGAATCGTCTTTGGTGGTTCGGACATCCAATTCCACCACATCCGTGCCCAGCAAAATGGCGTCCCGAATGGCGGGGAGGGAATTCTCCGGAGCTCGCAGGTGAGTTGCCCGATGCGAAGCCACCAAAACAACGGAAGAATTGGGATTGTGAAACGCCCGCAAAATTTTTCCCAATTCCGAAGGCGCCCCGGTGGGTTCTTGCCATTGCATTTCCCATCGCAGCAGCACAAAAACAAGCGAAGCCAACAAAAGGAAAAATAAAAACAAATTAAAAAAGATCGTAACGACTTTTTTCACCATTCAAAATGCTCCGCTTTTCTCAAAATTCTAACTGGCCTTTCTTTGGTTTTTGACGACCTGCTTCGGATTTTACCGAGCCTCCAGCCGTCATTCCCAACTGGGAACCACCCAATAGGGCGCGCAGTGTCGCCAATCGGGTGAAAAGACCGCCTGATCGAATCGATTACACACTTCCACGTAAAACAACGCCCCTCGGGAATCCACCGGCAGTACGGCTTCCCAAAAATCACCCTTCTTTTCCATTGCAGTGTGCTGCCAGGGCAGGTACGAGGGCAGAGCCTTAAAATAGAGTTTCGCCCATTTGATCGGGTACTTCGACTCGACTTGCGCCCGAATTCTCAGAACCTTTTTCATTTGGTCAGAGAACAGCGTGTCCGTTCGAACAGCGCGAATCTTGAGGAAATGCCCCTGCGGCTGAATGATCAAGGTGTAGACTCTGTCCGGGGCCCTTTGGGGGACAAACACCCGGGCACCCAGCGTGTCAAAACGCACCCAATTCAGGAGTCTTCGCCGCGCCCTGACCGCCACGCGATCATTTCCGTTCCAGAAGGTCTCTATCTCAAAAAAGTAATCCATTCGTCCCGGCTTCAGTAGGTTAGCCGGAAGTACAGCTTCAAAAACCTTCCGTTGCTCAGTGGGATTGAGTGGCATTGCGCGGAAGGTTGTCTCCCCATCAAATCGATAGAAAAGTCGTGCCCGTAGATGGTCGCGTGTGTAGATAAAAATCGGGAAGTGCAAGGCTTTACCAATCGGCGCTGTGCGAATCGGGGTGAAACCGATTCGAGGACGAGCCCCGTAGAAGGGTCTTCTTTTTCGAACCTCCACAAAGGCTCTGTCCAAATCGATCAGGTCGCGCTCAAGTTTTTGCCCCTCTTTCCGCCACGAAAATTGGTTGGTTTTCATGCGAAGCCATTCCGAGAAGGGTTTGTAATGTTTTTCCGTCACAGCGCTGAGAGAATCCCACTGAGCGCGCGCCTGTTGAATTTGCCGACGAGCCGTTTGCAAACGCGCGAAGTCTTGGGTACGGTGGTAAAAGGCCAAATTCTCGGCACCGAGCGTTTTGTAAGCGTAGTACCGTCCCAAATAGGCCACCGCCTGCACATCCAGAGACAGACACACAAAGGCCGAACGATTTCGTAAAATGCCGGCCGATTTTGCCCGTCCGAGCGCCCGAAGCGCCTCGGAAGCCGCTCCAAACCAGAACTGTGCGGCCTGTTCCGGGGTCACTTTGGCCGTGGGGAAATCCAGCTCGTGGGCAATGTTGGGGGAATCCCCTCCCGCGTGCACATTGGCCTCCGGCCAAGGGGTACCTTCAGGAATACCCAAAATAGCGTCCACGTGTTCAGCAATATTTTGAAAATGTTGGGGATCGAGGGTGGGCGTCAGGTAAAAATCGACCAAAGTCCCCGGGTAGGAATGTCCGCCTATTACAAACCGATCGTTTCCCACCTCCAATTCGGGAGCCATTTGACGGTGATCGGGACCCAAACGGTGGTAGGCAAAAATGAACGGCACAATGCGACTGGCGGCGGTCAGTGCCCGAAAGATTTCGGGGCCTGCCGCTCCTCCGTAGCGGCGGACAAATTCCCTAACAAAAAAAGAATCTGGCAAATCCGGGTTGTACCCCAATCGTCCCCAGAGCTCGTACCAAAACCAATTGCGTTGCGGCATCCATCGGAAAAAGCGCCCGTGGGGAGAATGGGAACCGTGCAAAAAATCGGTGAGGGGGTAGTAGGCCGTCATGGGTTCAACGGTGTAGCCGGCGGCATTGCCCAGGGTAAAACTACGAACCGCGCGGCGCACAAAATCGGGGTCACCCCACTGGAAAACACGATGTGTTCCGTTAGCCCGCACCTGCCAAATGATTTTAAACGGCTGCGGAAAGCTGCAATAGTTTTCGTACGAGTAACTGGTGGGCAAATTGCCTTCAATTGGGGATGTGATGGCCTGGTACGGTAATCCCAATTGCTCCCCGTTGTATTTGGGTTCAACGAAAAAACGGCCAGGTAGATTTCGTCCCATTTGCCGTAGTTTTTCCGGGGAAGCGCCCCAGGTACGCGTGTACACACGAAGATCGGGCCGAATTTTCCGAATGGGTTCCAAATAGGCCTTTCGGAAGAAATCCTCCGACTGGCCGCTTTCTCCAACACGAAATCCAAAGAGCCACAACTGGGGACAGGCTTTCAGCAGACGGGAAACACTCCGTCGCGTGTACGCCTCGAGCGCCTTGCCCGTGACAGGGTGTCCCTTCACCCGAACCGCTGTGTTGTAATTCATTAATCCGACGCGAATGCCGCGCTCGGCGGCCCACCGAACGATTTTCTGAAATTGCCCCAAAATTCGCGCGGTCGTCTGACGAGAAAGAATGACCTGTTTGCCTCCCCGGCCCACTGGAATTTCAATTTCAGGCAAGAGCGAATCGGTGAAGAAAAAGGGAAACACATTGGGCATGTTGGTTTTGGAGAGATCGTACGCTGCGTGAAGATCGAGAAAATTGTGGCGCGTACGGGCCAAACGGGTCAGGTAATCTCGCCAAAAGGCGTCGGAAAAATACCAGGAATTGGTGTCCAAAAGAGCTTGAACATGAAGAAAGGGATTGACACCCCGCAACGCAAGAAAGGGACTTTCATTCTTTTCCCGAAAAGAATCAAATGAAAAATGCGTCGTTTGAGAGAAATTCAGTTGGTCCGCCAAATCCAAAACGCCGTACATGGCACCCACTGCGTCACGTCCAACAATTAGTAGCCGATTTTTTCTTTGTTTGAAAATGAGAAACGATTCCGGCTTTGAGGAAAGTTTTCTCAAAACCGCCCCGAATTGATCTCGAAAAAGAGAGGTTTGGGCGGTTCCGACCAGGATTTGAAAGCCTCGAGAGGAAATGACAGAACCGGTTACGCGAACCCGCCGCCCCTTTTCCGCGAATGCTTTCTGGAGCTGTCGAATGCCAAAGGAAACAGGAGGCGTTGAACTGAACCGAACAACAATAACCTGTTCGGACGCGGCCAAATTCGCCGTTTGCAGAAAGAGAAACACTACCAACAGGACACGTAACACCACACGACGTCGCATAAAAAATCAACTGCCTTTCGGTTTCGGGTAAATCCCTTGCTCAAATTTTTTGTCTTGGTTTTGACCCCTTTTTCAAATAAAGGTGAAAAGTATTTTCACCGGGCGTTAGGTGAAATTTGTAAAAAGCCACTTTGTTCCGGTACACACGGGAGCCCTTCGGCGCCGACACAAACTCCCAGCCCTTCCAATCCCCCCAAAGCGCCAGCCCGCTTACCTGACGATTGGGAGAATCCACTACAACGAAGAACTCTTTTCTTGTCGCTGCGGATTTTTCCCGAATTTCCTTCACTTTGTAAGCGGGTTCGGTGGGGTAAACTTCGTTCACCGTCGTCCTGTACGCCTTTGTGTAATCATTTGTTTCCAAAGGGATTGAACCCCCCTCTCTAAAAATCAGGTAACACTCGTCGTCGTAATAAAAAAACGTCTCCGGGTAGGGCGGTTTTGGATTGGCGGGATTGCGTGCGATTTCATTCAGTTCGGGATAAAAATAGGGCTCCGGGCAATCGGCTCCGGGAGCGAGGTAGTAGGTGGGCGGGGTTTTCTCAAACTGCCGGCGGTAGAGGTCGACCAATTGGGGCAGCGTCACAAATTCCACATCCTCGAATTGGCGGGCGTACCGCGCGTACTCGTCCATTTGGAGCATGGTGTCGTCGATCTTGTCCGGCGGGTAGGTGCGCATGTGTTTCCCCCACTGCATTTCGTGGGACTCGTTGTGCCACACCATGTAAAAAAAGGTGTTTTCTCGGGCATTCTCCCGGTAGAAATCAAAAAAATTCTTTAGAAAATCGATGTCCCGGTCGCGGCAGATGTGCGCCCGCTGGGTGTCATTGGGGTCGTTTGAGTAAATGGAGGTGGCGCGAGAATGGTAGGCGCTGGTCAGATCGAGTGCCAGCCAGTGCGTGCCCACCAGCCCACGCTTGTTTTGCAACGAGGCTTTTTGGGCGTCCGGGTTGATGTACCAGGGGTTAAAGGGAATCCCCTTGTGGGTGAGTCCGTCCGTCCCCTCCTGGTTCCAGCAGTGGCCCCCGTAGCCGCGGTACCCCAATGCGTCCAGCGCGTGCAGAAGATTTCGGCTGACCAATCCGTGAGCCGCCACCTTCAGTTCCGCCCAGGGCAGCACCCGTTGAATGGCAGCGCGGTCCGCCGAAATGTGGGTCTTCATTTCCGCTTCCGAAGCGTGTAAAAAATAGCCCTTTTCCCCCTGTTTTTCATCCGCAAAATCTTTGTCCTGGGTGTGCAGCTGCGGTACCCCCCATTTTTCGCGCGGATAGGTCATCCACTGCGCCACGGCGTCGCCGTACTTTTGGTGCCAGAGCGTAAGCCATTGCGCCATGTCCGCCGCAGAGCGGGGCGTCACAAACCACGTGACGGGAATCTGGTAGCGGTGGTGCAGATCGGCCATGGCCCGCATGCCCTCCCGAGGCGTTCCGTACCCCCAGGCCGTGTCCACAAAATAGGCCTGCGATTGAACCACTACGTACAGTTTAGACATTGAAGGCACCCTTTGTTAAATTGAATGGAAAAGGCTCGCACCCTTTCGGGGATTTTCTCTTTTCTGCCCCCATTTTTCGACGGGCAAACGCGACACCCAAACAAAAATCCTTGTCACAAGCTTTTTGGGGCACGTTTCTCCCAAAAAGCTAAAACTGAACCAGCCATTTTTTGTGGGCGTTTCGCAAGTCCTCAGCCATTTGACGGACGGACTTCGGGTCGCGAATCATGGGATCGGAGGCCAGCGCCTCCACGGCCAGGCGCCAATCCCCCGAAAAAGAAGCCTCCACAATCATTTCCTGACGCCACACGTGCGGAGCCACCAGAGGCAAAATGGCCGAAGGGACCTCACCCACTTCAATGGGAAGCATTTGCCCGTTTTTAATTTCGGCCAGCCCCTCCACAATCGCGTCCCGAGGCAAATTGCTCACCTGCCCCGTGTTGGGCAGATTGGTAATAAACACGCCCGATTTTCCGTTGGCCAAGGCGTCCAAAATGTCCGCTACTTTTTCAGAGGATTTTTTGTAATCAATGGGATGCTTACCGTCGATCTGTTCCTGAATGAAGCGGCGTCCGTTTTCCAAATCCTTCCACCGCCGTTCAATGGACGTGAGGCCGATTCCGTAGGCCCTTCCGTAGCCGTTTTCCTGCGTCAGCACATTCGGTAAGAACTCGGACA
>CAZOHG010000112.1:2253-6556 GCA_964579725.1 uncultured Deferribacteres bacterium | reverse complement strand
GGGATGCCCAGGGGGGAACCAAAGCCACACTTCCCCAATTCATCGCCGACGGGCTTTCTAACGGAGGCTTTATTCAACCAAAACACAAGAAGCCGTTTGGTCAAGTTGATCTGCACAATGTGAAGGCCGAGGTCATTGTGAATGGTAAAACAGTGTCAACAGGCGACTCGAGAGGCTTTGCGTTCATCGATGCCCTTGTGTATTTGGCCAACAGTTTGCCCAAATACGGCCAGCATCTGCGTGCAGGAGACATTGTCATTACCGGTTCAGTTTTAAAAGCTCCGCCGGCAAAAGCCGGAGATCATGTGGAAATAAAGTTCTCTGTTTTTGAGCCATTGAGCATTACATTCCAATAAAATAATGGGGAGTCAAGCCACAGAATGAAAATAAAAGCTGCAATTACATTTGTGTTACTTTATGCAACCCTTGTCTTTTTTGCTTTTTCCCTTTCATGCACTCAAGATCAGCCAGGCAATTCAAACGCTCATGCCAACTGGCAGCTCTTTATCGACGATTACTGGATCGCCGACAGCAGCCATGTCACGGCGACGCTGCACCAGCCGCAAAAGCACCCGGACAATCCGCTGATCCGCGGCGATGCGCCATGGCAGCAGAATCCTTACTGCTTTGGCTCGGTCATTTATGACGAAGAAGAATCCGTTTTCAAAATCTGGTATATGAGTTACAATGATGGCCTGCCGGTCGCCGACAGGACGCCGGTTCTCTATGCCACGAGCAGCGACGGCATTTACTGGCGGCGTCCCAATCTTGGGGTGATTGAATTTCAGGGATCGACGGACAATAACATCGTGCTCGTCAACTATGGCTATCGTGATCTTTACTCGCCCAGCGTCATCAAAGACCGCGCCGATCCCGATCCCGCGCGGCGATACAAAATGATCTGGTGGGATTTTCCGCTGGGAGACGAGGGCTACAAGGACGACGGCATGTGCGTCGCTTTCTCGCCGGACGGCGTTCACTGGACGAAGCATCCCGGCAATCCGGTGCTGCACGCCAACAAGAGCGAGCGTTCGATCAGCGATGTCATGTCGCTGATGCAGGATCAGCGCAGCGGCACGTATGTCGCCTATACCAAGGGCTGGGCCGCTCCCTGGCCGGCGTTCCGGCAGATCGTGCGCACGGAGAGCCGCGATTTTGTGCACTGGTCGGAGCCGGAGGTGGTCATCACCCACAAGCATGACCGGCAGGATCCGCAGTCTTATGGCATGACGGTGACGCAGGTGGGGAACGTCTATATTGGCCTGCTGGCCATTTACAAAAATCCCGGCGACGAGACCATTGACACCCAGCTTGCGGTCAGTCACGACAATCGCCATTGGACGCGTGCTGTCCACCAGAAGACTTTTATCCCGAACGGCGCCAAAGGCAGTTGGGACTCAGGCATGATTTTCACCGCGCCGCTGCTCAATCATGGAGATAAAACGCTGATCTATTACGGCGGCTGGGATGGTGCGCACAACGAGAAAAATCGCCGCAGCGGCATCGGTCTGGCGACACTGCGCAGGAACGGCTTTGTGTCACTGGATGCCGAAGCCGCAGCCGGGACGATCATCATTCGTGCAATGCGCAATGTGCGCGGGCCGCTGCTTGTTAATGCCGACGCAAGCGCCGGATGGCTGCGCGCCGAGCTGCTGGATGCCGCCGGAAAGCCGCTGCCCGGCTATGCTGCGGATGACTGTCTGCCGGTCAAGAGCGATGGCATCGCTCAACGGATCCGCTGGCAGCAGCACGCCGAATTGCCGGAGACGAAAGAGCCGCTGCGCATTCGCTTTGTGATGACCAATGCCTGCTTGTATGGATTTTATGCGGGGGAAGAGGCGCATCGTTTAGCAGAGGAGATTTACGAATGACGATTAACGATTTTTGATTTACGAAGTGAAAAAAACTTCTAAAATCTTAAATCATCGTTCCTTGTTCTTAAATCAAAATATTCAAAGACGATTTACGAACAACAATCAATTTCGTTTTCAGATTTTTTTCATTTGCCGGTTACACAATTATTTTTAATATTCTGGAGGAATCATGCTAAAACTCGGCATCATCGGCATGAGCGAGGGCAACGGGCATCCCTACTCATGGGCGGCGATCATCAATGGAGATTTTGATCGCAAGGAAATGGCGGCGTGCGGCTTTGCCGGCATTCCGGTATACCTGGAGGCGAACAGCGACACGCTTGGCATCGACGGCGCCCGGGTGACGCATGTGTGGACGCAGGAGCGAAAAATATCCGAGCACATTGCCCGAGCTTCTCTCATCGAAAATGTGGTGGACCGGGCCGAAGAGATGATCGGCGGGGTCGACGCGGTGCTACTGGCGCGGGACGATCCCGAAAACCACGTGAGCATGGCCCGGCCTTTTCTCGACGCCGATGTTCCCATTTTCATCGACAAACCCCTGGCGTCCAATTGGAAAGACCTGGCCTATTTTGCCGAACAGAATGAAAAAGGCAAGCTGTTCATGTCCTGTTCATCCATGCGCTACGCAAGCGAATGCCGCACAGCGAAAACGGAACTGGCGTCGCTGGGAGAGCTGCAACTGGCGACGGTGGTCGGCAAAAAGGACTGGGTGAAATACGGCGTGCACATGTTAGAGGCGCTGTTCGCCCTGCTCGACGATCCAAAAGCCGTCTCGGTGCAGCACGTCAGCGAAACCGGAAAAGATATTGTTCTGGTTAAATTTGAAAACGGATTTTTGGCGACCGTGCATCTGTTCATGGACATTGCGCCGACGTTTCAATTGTCGCTGTTTGGCCGCGACGGCTGGAGGCTGGTGGAGATAAAGAATTCATACACCATGTTCAAAGAAAGTCTCAGTGAGTTTATTCGTTCGATCCGAGAAGGGAAACCGCGCTTGGCATTTTCAAAGACGGAAAATATTGTCCGGACGCTAATCGGTGCACAAGAGAGTCTTAAAAATGGAGGGAAGATAGTTTCAATCCAGGGATTCAATCGTTGATTTCTTGAAAAATTAATCAACTTATTATTTCATAGCCACGAGCTTTAGCTCGTGGATGAAAGAGCTCAAAAGAAAAGGGCTTTAGCCCCTCAGAATTGAAAAGATAAAAGCATTTTAGTAAGAGGGGAAAAACAAATGGCCATTTGTCAGAGTATTCGGAAAAAACCGAATTTCAATTTCATAGCCACGAGCTTCAGCTCAGAGGGTAATCTTTGGGCTAAAGCCGCTTCTATCCAGTGAGGATTCATTCCACGATCTAAAGATCGTGGTAAGGAATGACGATTCACGATTTTTGATTTGAGAAGGGAAAAATGCCATGCATGTCAAAAAATTGCTTTCTCTAAAGAACAAAATTATTCTGGTCACTGGCGGGGCTGGTCGTTATGGCAAGTGTATTGTTGAAGGCCTGGCGGAAGCCGACGGCACGGTGATTACGGCGTCGCGGAATCTAAAAGCAGGAGAAAAAGTGGCGCGAGACTTTCGCGAAAAGGGATTGGATGTGCACGCCCTGCGCGTCGATCAGGCGGAGCACGATTCCGTCATGGCGTTAAAGGAGGAAATCCGCCAAACATTCGGGCGATTGGATGTGTTCGTCAACAACGCCGTCGCTCGACCAATGAAAGGCTACCACGCGCCCATTGAGCAATTCGCCGAGTCCATGCGCGTCAACGCCACGGGCATGATGGACATCCTGCGCGAGATGGCCGATCTCATCGCGGCAAACGGCGGCGGCAGCATTGTCAATATCAGCTCCATGATGGGCATGTACGGCCCGGATTTATCCAATTACGAAGGCACCACTCTGGGCGATCTCCCGCCGGACTATTTTTTTCACCGCGGCGGATTAATCAATTTGACACGTTATTTGGCCCGCGTTCTGGCGGATAAGAACATTCGGGTCAATTGCATTAGTCCCGGCGGCCTGTTTGCCAATCAACCCGCCCGATTTGTTGAGAACTATTCCAAAAAGGTTCCGGTGGGACGGATGGCCAACAAGGACGACATCAAGGGATTGGTGGTGTTGCTGGCTTCGGACGCCTCCGCCTACATCAACGGGGAAAACATCCTAATGGACGGCGGCATGCACGCGTAGCTTCCAGCAGACCTTCCGTAAATAAAAGAGCCCTGCGCTTTTCCTTGGCGGACGTGCCCTTTTCGGCAAACTGCCCGATCAGACCCAGGCTTCTTAAAACAGAAGTCTGGCATCTCCGCGCAAAAACTTTTCCTCTTTTCCCCAGGTGGTACCATTTTCCGGCAGTCAATTTTCTTTCCAACAGGCTCAGTAAAAAAAACTTTATTTTGTCTGGAAATTTGATTAAATTGAAAG
>CAZOHG010000112.1:0-2153 GCA_964579725.1 uncultured Deferribacteres bacterium | reverse complement strand
TTTTGGGATGTCTTTTCCGTTGAAACAGTCGAATTCTTTGTCCAAATGGCAAAACGGGGGACAAAAGCAAAACATGAGGAAAGTTGAATAAAAAGGAAATCGCCAATGGCCCAACAGGTTGTCAACAAAAAAGTATTACAGAAAACCGTTCAACGTTGTCGCGAACGGGGTATTATTATTCCGACCTACAAACAAATGCGCAACCCCGAATTGATCCCCGAAAAAATAAAGGATAAATTGAGGCATATCGGGTTGTGGGACTTGAACCCCCTGAACCTTTTTCGGATTACGTGGAAAAACGAACCCGTTGCTTTCGGCGGCGGATTCAACGGTGTCAATTTTCTGAAGATACCACCGGAATTAACGGGGGTTAAAGCGCAAATCTTCATGTTAATCGGGAAATTTTTTCCCACGGGTTCTCACAAAGTGGGGGCAACGTTTGGTCCTTTGGTTGAAAAATTAGTTACAGGTCGATTCGATCCGACGCGCCAAAAAGCCCTCTGGCCTTCCACCGGTAATTACTGCCGCGGCGGGGCGTACGATTCCTACCTTTTAGGCTGCGATTCCATTGCCATTTTGCCGGAGGGGATGTCCAGAGAACGATTCGAGTGGTTGCGAAAGGTGGGAGCTGAAATTTTTGCCACACCCGGCTGCGAAAGCAATGTCAAGGAAATTTACGACAAGGCCAATGAATTGTTGGCCGAGCGCGGGGACGAGGTTGTCAATCTTAATCAATTCAGTGAAATTGGCAATCCACTTTGGCATTACGCTGTCACCGGTCCGGCCATGGAAGAGGTTTTTCTACAGAAAAGGGGAAACGCCGCCCGATTCAGTGCGGTTTTCCTCACCCAGGGTTCGGCCGGAACCCTGGGCTCCGCCGAATATTTGCGCGAGAAATTTCCACTCCTCAAGGTAGGAGCAGGTGAAGCCCTCCAATGTCCCACGCTGTTGTACAACGGCTACGGTGGGCACCGAATCGAGGGAATTGGCGACAAGCACGTGCCCTGGATTCACAATTTGAAAAATACGGACATGGTTGTGGATATTGACGACGAGACAACCATTCGCCTGATGCGTTTGTTCAACGAACCGGCGGGTCG
Organism: uncultured Deferribacteres bacterium; assembly: GCA_964579725.1. Classification (GTDB taxonomy): domain Bacteria; phylum Zhuqueibacterota; class JdFR-76; order JdFR-76; family BMS3Abin05; genus CAZOHG01. The sequence goes on along the minus strand of CAZOHG010000112.1, from coordinate 1,053 downwards.
GGAATTTTTACTTCAAAAGGGAGTTCCGAAAGAAACCGTTCAAAAATTGGATTTGTTGGGTATTTCTTCTATTGCCAATTTAATTGGTTCCATAAAAATGGCCAAGTATTACGAGATGAATGACCGGGACACCATTTTTACCGTGGCAACCGATTCTATGGAAATGTACCAATCGCGGTTGGTTGAGGAGCGTGAGCGATTGGGGGACTATTCCGAGAAAGATGCCGCCGTGGATTTTGAAGGTCGGCTCATGGGCGTCGGAACCGATTCCATGCTTGAGCTTCGCTACTACGACAAAAAGCGCATGCACAATCTGAAATATTTTACCTGGGTGGAGCAGCAAGGGAAAACTGTGGAAGAATTAAACGCCCAATGGTACGACGATTCGTATTGGAAACGGCAATGGGCCAAGGTGGAAGAATGGGACGAAGAAATCGAAAAATTTAACGAGATGACAGGTCTTTTGAGGGAATTGTAACGATTCAAACGCTAAAATAAATCGTTTTGCCATTTCTATTTGTTTTTTATCCCAACTGTACGAAAGCCGCCGTTGTTTTCGCCCGAACGCACGTTTCAGAAGGACGCTTGATTTTTCGCCCGCTAATTTAGTGTGGGTCGAGCCAAAAATAATTTCCGGGAAAAAGGAATCGAATGCATTCGCTTCTCATTAAAAACGGCCAGATTGTAACCGAACAAAAAATCTTGACGGGCGATTTGCTGGTTGTGGAGGGAAAAATCCGGGCAGTAGGACGGGGATTGGAAAAGCCGGAGTCCAGTACCCGTGTCCTGGATGCCACAGGCCTGCAAGTATTCCCCGGTGGCATCGACCCCCACGTTCACATGGAATTGCCCGTCGGAGGGACGGTTTCTTCGGATGATTTTGAAACCGGCACCGTGGCGGCGCTGGCAGGGGGAACCACGACTATTATTGATTTTGTCACCCCCGAGCGTGGTGAATCGTTTCTCGCGGCGTTGGACGCCCGGCAGGCCCTGGCCCAAAAATCAGCTTGTGATTACGCTTTGCACATGAGTGTGACGTGGTGGAGCGAACGC
>CAZOHG010000111.1:0-6777 GCA_964579725.1 uncultured Deferribacteres bacterium | reverse complement strand
GGAGAAAAGCCGAAAGTTCAGACCTTCAATCTTAAAGGATAGAAGGCCGTTTCCCCAATTTTAGGCTTCTTTAATCAAAATGTCGATCGGTAATTCTTTCAACCGCAACGTATTTTTTTCTCGAAGGAGCTTCATTCCCCATTTTTTGAGATAAAATTCGGCTCGGTCGAGAAAATGGGTCACAATCACCATTTGGTCGCTCTCACCGTCTGTTAAAATAGGGTTATTTTCTTCAGTTAAAATGCGCGTGTGGAGCAGCTCAAATACGGTTTTGGGGATTTGCTTTTGACCTACAACCAGCTGTTCCAAACGAAAGCCCAGCATTTTATTCACGGCTTTAGCGGCCAACTGGCGAATCGTATTAAAATCACCCTGCGCAATGAGCGCGCTTTTCACCATCCAGCTACCTCCCACCGCTAATACGAAACGCGCTTTCAGGTAGTCCAACATATTGTGAATATTCAGGCCGCCGGTGGGAATGAATTGAATCTGTCCGAAAGGGGCAGCCAATGCCTTCAATGTGGCCAGACCTCCGCTCGCTTCCGACGGAAAGAATTTCAGGGTCGTAAGCCCCAATGTTAGAGCTTTTTGAATTTCTGTGGCCGTGGCAACTCCGGGGATTACCGGCACCCCCAGTTGTTGGCACGCCGCTACGACCTCTTCGTTCAGGCCTGGTGAGACAATAAATGTTGCGCCTGCTTCCACGGCCTGTTCAACCTGATTGCCGCTTAAAACCGTTCCGGCACCGAGGAGCAGCTCCGGTACCTGTTCGGAAATATGACGAATCGCTTCTTCGGCCGCAGCCGTCCGAAAAGTAATTTCTGCGGCCAAAAGTCCCCCTGCTTGGAGTGCTCTGGCAAGCGGTACGGCGTGTTGCGCGTTTTCAATTTTCACTACGGGAATGATTCCCGAAAGGCGCAATGCGTCCAAAAGGTTGTTCGTTTCGTGCGGCATCTTACTTCCTCTAAATTTTAGGTCGTGTTCAATTTTGCCTTACAGGAACCTAGCAAAAGGGGCTGCCTCCTTTGGGAAAAAGCGCTCCCATTTTTGGATCGTCTTACTTGATTCTCGGTTGGTATTTCAGTCTATTTTCCCATTTGATTGAGCAAATTTTCAATTTCGTCCATTACCTGTCCCATGGTTTTCATGGTGAGGTGAAAGGGCTCTGAGGTCGTCAAATCCACGCCGGCTTTTTGGAGCATTTCTACCGGATATTCCGAGCCGCCGGATTTCAGAAAATTCAGATAGCGTTCCACCGCTCCTTTCTCGCCGCTCAGGACTTTGGCAACCAGTGCTTGCGAAGCCACAAAACTGGTGGCATACTGGTACACGTAAAAATCGTAGTAAAAATGAGGAATGTACGCCCATTCCACGTAGTACAGTGGGTTGATTTGCATCACGCCTTTGTCAACACCGTAATATTTATTCAAAATATCTCCGTAGATTTTGTTCAAACGCTCGCCTGTAAGCGACTGCCCGTTTTCTACCATTTGGTGGATTTTCAATTCGAATTCGGCAAATTGTGCTTGCCGGAAAACCGTTCCGCGAATATTTTCGAGGAAATTCCCCAAGAGGGAAAGCCTGACAATCGGATCCTTGGTGTGCTCCAAAACATAATGCATGAGGAGAGCCTCGTTGAATGTAGAAGCGACCTCCGCCACAAAAATCGGGTACTGGGAAGTGGGATAAGGTTGGTATTTATTGGACAAATAACTTTGCATGGTGTGTCCAGACTCGTGCGCGAGTGTAGAAACGTCATCGTACGCACCGTTGTAATTGAGCAGAATGAAAGGGTGTACGTCGTAAACCGAGCCATTGGAATAGGCACCCGAGCGTTTTCCGGGAGTGGGGTACACGTCAACCCAGCGATGGGCGTAGCCGTATTTCAGCGTATTGAGGTATTCTTTGCCCAAAGGTTTGAGGGCTTTCAAAACCAGGTGCGTGGCCTGGTCGTAGGAATAGGTTAAATTGACTTTGGAAACCAGAGGAGGGTACATGTCGTAGTACCGCAGTGTGTCTACTTTTAGAAGGCGTTTCCGAATGCCAAGGTAACGGTGTAGCATATTGAGATTTTCGTGAATGTTGTCCAACAGATTGGTGTACACACTGGTCGGAATTTTATTGGCGTCCAATGCGGCATCCAGACAGGTTTTGTATTTTCGAACGCGGGCGTAAAAGACATCCTTTTGTACTTCGGCATTTAATGTGGTCCCCAACGTCCTTTTGTAGGCGTCGAAAGTTGACCAGAATTTGTCGAACACCAACTTTCGATCTGTTCGCACGGTAGAAGCCCGATATTTGGTGTAGCCGGCCTGATTCAGAAGAACCTTTTCGCCGGTACTCAATTTGACTTTAGGGAAAGGCATGTCTGCGTTACTTAACACGCCGTACACGTTGTAAGGGGTTGAGGCCATTAGCCCGGCGTCGGCTACGATTTTTTCTTCGGCTTGTGTGAGGGTGTGGGGCCGCATTCGCTGGACGTCGTGCAAGTAGAACGCGTACACGGAAAGACCGGGATTTTCATGAATAAATTGATCCAATTTCTTGGGGTCGATTTGTAAAATTTCAGGGGAAAGGTAGGATGTTTTGGCCGAAAAATCATTTTCGACCAATTGAATTTCCTGTTTCATGGACATGGCTTTGGAATTGCGCGTGTCGATGTCAAACTTCAAGCCGGCGTAGCTGCTCAGTTTGGCCAATTCCTTTTGGAGGTTGAAAACCGTGTCCAGAGCCTGTTGCAACGTCTCGGCCGATTCCCCCAGGTGGCCTTTAAATTGGTCAATTTGAGCCATTTTTTTCACGAAGGCCTTTCGCGCGGCTTCCCATTGGGCATCCGAGGCGTACAAATCGGCTAAATTCCATTTGTATTTTGCGGGGATTTCACTTCGATTTTTGTATTGTGCCTGTACCTGTCCGTTCATTGCCATGACTCCCATTAAGATCAAAATAATCCATCGAATCTTCACAACGCCCTCCTAAATTCGTCTATTTAGTTTTTCAAATTCGTCTTGAATGCTTTTAAATTAATGAAAATTTTTTATCTTTGCTACAAAAAAATCTCGTTTCCTTGTTCAATTATTTCCTTGATTTTATGCAACCGATTGTTTATATTTTTTCAACTTATTCCGCTTTTCGATTGGAAAGCGGGAAATTAGCTAAAATCGCTGTTTTTCCCTTGTTCGAATGACTCAAAGAAGTGTGTGCGCGGATGCTTTTCCCTCTTAAACCGTCGAAAAAATGCTTTTCCCCCCTGTTTTGTAAAGTGCTTTTCGCCGCCCTGTTTTCGACGCTTTTATTGAGTCAAATAGCGTGTCAGGGGTCTCGATCGGTACGTGTGCTGAAATTAGCGCACAGTTTGGACGTTCAAAGTCCCGTGCACCGCAGCATGGTGTATATGGCCAATCGCCTGAAAAAAATTTCCCACGGGAAAATGCGAATCGACATTTACCCTGACGGCCAGCTCGGGGCGGAGCGCGAACTGATCGAGCTTCTCCAAATCGGCAGCTTGGCCATGACCAAAGTGTCCACCAGTCCGTTGGAAGGCTTTGTCCCAGAAATGAAAATCTACAGTTTGCCTTATTTATTCAAAAATGAGGCGGGCCTTTGGAAAGTACTCAATGGTAAAATCGGAAAAGAACTTCTGCTGGCCGGGCAGCCCTACTACCTGCGGGGATTGTGCTACTACGACGCCGGCAGTCGGAGTTTTTACACAAAGAAAAAACCCATTTTGAAACCGGAGGATTTGCGCGGATTGAAAATTCGTGTTCAGAAGAGTGCAACTTCTTTTGACATGATTCGCGCCATGGGAGGGTCTCCCACGCCGATTTCTTGGGGGGAGCTGTACACCGCTCTTCAGCAAGGGGTGGTGGACGGAGCAGAAAATAATCCGCCAAGTTTTTATTTTTCTAAACATTACGAGGTGTGTCCCTATTATTCGTTGGATGAACACACCATGGTGCCCGATGTGGTTCTCATTAGCACCCATATTTGGAACAAGCTAACGCCGCAGGAACAAAAATGGCTTCAACAGGCCGCCGACGAATCGGTTGTTTTTCAGCGGAATCTCTGGAAAAAGGTGAGCGATGATTGCCTTGCCAGGGTGCAGCAGGCGGGGGTTAAGGTGTTTTATCCCGACAAAAAACCCTTCCAGGAAGCTGTTCAGGGAATCTACAAAAAATACGAGGGGACACGCCTTGGTGAATTGATTCAGGAAATTCGCGGGATTCAGGAGTCAAACTAATGCTGAAAACCACCCTGAAATGGATCGACAAAACGCTGGTGGTCATTTTGGAATTTCTAATGACATTCATTGTTTTGGATGTTACGTGGCAGGTTTTGTCCCGCTTTGTGTTGCGGCATCCCAGTCCTTACACGGAAGAATTGGCACGATTTCTTCTTATTTGGATTGGCCTTTTGGGAGCCAGCTACGCCTATCGCCAAAAAATGCATTTGGGGGTGGATGTGCTGGTGGAAAAATTTTCTCCAAAAAACCGCGCCTGGGCAGAAATTTTCATTCACATAATGGTGTTGATTTTTGCCCTGGCCGTGATGGTTTGGGGCGGTTTTCGATTGGTCTTTTTAACGATTAAATTGAATCAGATTTCAGCGGCGCTTCAAGTGCGTATGGGCTACGTGTACACGGTTATTCCTTTGAGCGGCGTATTGATTACCTTTTACGCCCTGCTCTTTCTTCGGGATGCCTTCTTGCAATTGCAGGGGAGACCCGAAAAACGCATGATGGTAATTGAGGAAAAAATCCTTTCTGTGGATTAAATTCCGACGTCAAGAACCGTCTGCGCCAAGCGCCCGACGGCCGTTTTGACCAAAAACTTGGTGGGAAAAAAGTATGGAATTGTCGGTTGCCGTTCTCGTTGTGAGTTTCGTCGTTTTGCTCATTTTAGACATCCCCATTGCCTTCTGTATCGGGATTTCCACGATTTTAACCATGCTGGTGACCATTAGTCCGGCACCGGCCGTCACTACAGTTGCCGAGCGAATGGCATCTGGAATCGACAGTTTCGCCCTGTTGGCGATTCCATTTTTTATTCTTTCTGGTCAACTGATGGGACGCGGCGGTATTGCGCGGCGCCTGATCGATTTAGCCAAGGTTTTTGTGGGGGCATTGCCCGGCGGTTTGGCTTACGTTAATATTTTTGCCGCCATGTTTTTTGGATCGATTTCAGGCTCGGCCGTAGCTGCTACTTCGGCGATCGGCGGTTTCATGATCCCGCTCATGAATAAGGAGGGTTACGACAAAAACTTTTCCGCCGCCGTGAATGTTACGTCGTCAACGGTGGGACTGTTGATTCCTCCGAGCAATATTTTAATTGTTTATTCTCTGGCCAGCGGTGGAGTGTCCATTGCGGCTCTTTTTATTGCCGGGTACGTGCCGGGGATTTTGGTCGGCCTGTTGCTAATGCTTGTGGCGGGAATAATTTCCAAGCGCCGCCATTACCCCGTGGGCGAGCGGGTCCGCCTGAGTGAATCCCTTCTGATTTTTCTTCGCGCTGTTCCCAGCCTTTTGCTGGTGATTATCGTCATTGGAGGCATTATTGCCGGAATTTTCACGGCCACCGAAGCTTCTGCCATTGCCGTCATTTATTCCTTTTTTCTGGCCGTGCCTATTTACAAGGAAGTGAAGTGGAGCGAATTGCCCTCGGTTCTTTTGGACACCGTTAATACCACGGCGATCGTCATGCTGCTAATTGGCACTTCCATGGCTATGTCCTGGATTTTGTCCTATGAAAACATTCCCCAAAATATCAGTATTGCGCTGGTTTCTCTTACCCACAGCAAAGTCATGATTTTTCTCATTATTAATCTCATTCTTTTAATTGTCGGTACGTTTATGGACATGACCCCTGCCGTCCTGATTTTTACCCCGATTTTTCTTCCCATTGCTACAAAATTAGGCATGCACCCCATTCAGTTCGGAATTATGATGGTGCTTAATTTGACAATTGGCCTCTGTACGCCGCCGGTGGGGTCAGTACTTTTTGTGGGATGCGGCATCGCCAAAACAACTATTGCGGAAATTACCAAACCGTTGTTGCCGCTTTTTGTTGCGATGATCCTGGCGCTCCTCTTGGTGACGTACATTCCCGGTCTTTCTTTGTGGCTACCCCATCTGTTCGGCTATTAAAATTTGACTCATTTTTTTGCCTTGAAAAGTACAGCCGCGGTCTTCAAAAAGGTCGAAACCACCACGGAAAGCCGATCGGCTTCGAAATTTCTTCTCCGAAATTAGGAATCCCAAAAAACCTCTTGTAAAAATCCCCTAAATTTCTTAAAATTAAGTGACAGATTTTGTGTGTATTTTACCGGAGGAAATCTTTGAATAAATTAATTTTCCTGTTCTGTTTTCTCTGAACGGTTTTTTTAAAATTGAGCGATTCCTGTTTTTTCTATCATTTGATTCAATCAGAGTGCTCTTTTTAAAAGCATTATTGTTTTCCGAAGGGGTCATTTTGTCCCCTTATTATTTCCTATCGTCTTATTTCATAGCCACAAGCTTCAGCTCGTGGATGAAAGAGATAAAAAGAAAAAGGCTTTAGCCCCTCAGAAGAGAAAAAAAGCATTTTAGTAAGACGGGGAAAACAAATGGTTTTTTGTCAGAATATTCGTAAAACAACTGGATTTCAATCTTATTGCCATGAACTTTCGCTCCGGGGGTAAATCTTTGGGTTAAAGCCTTTTCCATCCAGTAAGGCTATTAATTCCACGATCTAAAGGTCGTGGCAAAAAATAATGAATGGAAATTTCTAATATGTGATTTGC
>CAZOHG010000110.1:0-7055 GCA_964579725.1 uncultured Deferribacteres bacterium | reverse complement strand
AACCCGATTTTAACCGCCTCGGGTACCTTCGGCTACGGAGAAGAATACCGGTCGTTTGTCCATTTGAATCGCTTGGGGGGGATCGTTACCAAATCCGTCACCCATTTACCCCGAGCGGGAAATCCGCCGCTCCGGGTGACGGAAGTACCGGGCGGCATGTTGAATTCGATTGGTCTGGCCAACGTGGGAGTAGAGGCGTTTCTTACGGAAAAGCTGCCCTTTTTGCAGTCCCTGAAAACAGTGGTGATTGTCAATGTGGCTGGCAATTCCATCGAGGAGTACGAAAATGTGGTGGCGTGGTTGAGTGACGTTCCCGCCATTGCGGCCTTTGAAATCAATCTTTCTTGCCCGAATGTGGAGGAAGGCGGATTGACATTCGGGAAGAATCCGGTAGAAGTGCGCCGCATGACGGAACGCTTGCGCCAGCGCACCCGTAAGCCGCTTATTGTCAAATTGACTCCCAACGTCACGTCCATTGGCGATTTGGCCGAAGCCGCAGCGGACGGTGGGGCGGACATTTTGTCGGCTATTAATACCATGGTTGGCATGGCGGTGGACGTCAAAACCAGGCGTCCCGTCCTGGGCCGGGTGACCGGGGGCTTTTCGGGCCCCGGGTTAAAAGCCATTGCTCTGGCCAAGGTTTTTGAGGTTACGCGCCGCGTTTCGCTTCCGGTTATTGGCGTTGGTGGGATTTTTACGGTAGAAGATGTGCTGGAATATCTAATTGTCGGAGCCAGTGCTGTGGAGGTGGGAACCGCCAATTTTGTGGATCCCACTATTACCGAAAAATTGATTGACGGTTTGGAAAAATACTGCGCGGACAACGGGATTGAAAAGATTGAGAGCGTGATTCGCTCTTTAAATGTGGACGAAAAAGAGCAGGTTTTACGCTAACTTTTCCAATAAGGTCCAAAATGAGTAAAACAGAGGAGTTAGACCAACTATTCGAACAATGGGTAGAGGAGTTTCCGCAATACAGGGGGAAATTCAAAAAAGACGGGATTATTGACGAGGAGACCTTTGAAGCGCAGGAAATAAAGTTATTGTTTATTACAAAGGAACCAAATGATCCCGGTCAGCGGGAGGGTGATTACAGAGAATGGTTGAAAGAAGTGAAGCATTCGTTTTCTCATCGAATCTGTGAATGGGCCTTTGGCGTTCACGAAGATTTTCCGCCCTTGAATCAATTGAATTGCGCAAAAAGAAAAGAAATCATGAAAACAATCGCTTTTATGAACCTAAAAAAAATCGGAGGAGAAGCAAAAGCAAATGATCGGGAAATACAAAAAGTAATTGAAAATGAGAAAGAATTGTTAAAAAGGGAAATAGACATCATAAAACCTACAATAATGATCGGTAGTGTGGGAAGAAAATCGGGATATTTGAATTCATTGTTTAATACAGATTCTTTTAAGGACAGCGGGTTTGATGTTGAAGTGGGTCGGTTCAAGACGTACAAAATAATCAATTTTTATCATCCCTCTTATCGTGTTCCGAGAGCAATGAGTTACGCCCTTTTGGGTGCTGTTGTTAATTCGCAAATATTCAGGAATTTATGACACTGCCTCTGAAAAAATATGTGAGTCGTTTTTAAATAGATTGACTTTTCGAAGACATGCAAGGAAGGGAAATCGCTGCCCGAAATTTTGCGGTATTGAAACTTCGGGACCGCTTTTTTGAAAAATAAAAATTCACGGTGTATTTTAGAAGAAAGGAGCAATTTTGGCGCTTGGACAACTGAAAAATCGGGTTCTGGTAGCGGTGGTGGGCGGCCCGATTGTTTTGGCACTGGCCTTTTGGGGTAAAGTGCCGTTCCTTATTTTCATTGATTTGGTTCTATTGTTCGCCCTTCGTGAGTTCTACGACATGGCCGAGCGGAGAGGCGATTTCCCCAATTACGTCCCGGGTTACCTGTTTGCGCTGCTGGTTACCTGGGATTTTTATTTTTTCGACCACGCATACACCCTTTACTGGCTTGCCGTAGCCGTTGTGGCCATTAGTATCCTCGAAATGTACCGGACAAAGGGCTCGAAGTACAACAATATTGCGATTACGGTTCTGGGTGTGCTGTATTTAGCGGTCTTGCTGAGTTTTTTCAACGCCATTCGGGAGCTTCCGAAGGAATTAAATCTGCCCTACGTGACAGGCGGGATCTGGATCCTCACGATTTTTATTACCGTGTGGTTTGGGGATTCGGTGGCGTACTTTGTGGGAAATGCCGTGGGGAAGCACAAACTCGCCCCCAAAATTAGTCCCCACAAAACAATTGAAGGGGCCGTGGGCGGATTTTTGGGCATGCTTCTTATTCCGGTGCTGGCAACGCTTTGGTTCCCCACTTACCTGAGCCTTGGGGAATCGTTGGGATTGGGTGCCATTTGCGGGATTTTCGGGCAGTACAGCGATTTGAGTGAGTCGATGTTTAAGCGGGACGCCGGTGTGAAGGATTCTTCCAATTTGCTTCCCGGCCACGGGGGGGTGTTCGACCGATTTGACGTTTTGTTTCTCATTTCGCCCTTGATTTATTTGTATTTGAAATATGTGGTCTTTTAGTTCTCATTTTCAGGGAAAGTACGTCCTGTTTGGTAGTGTGGCGCTGTTCTTTGTCATATTTTTGGTCGGGTGCCAACAAAAATCTCCTTCGACTGCCTTGGTCATCGGGCTTCCGGCGGATGTGCTCAGCCTGAATCCGATTATGAGCACCAGCTCTATTGATTATGATGTCCAAAAACAGCTTTTCCTTCATTTGCTTGAGGAAAAGCCGCATTTCAACGGATTTCGCCCGGAATTGGCTCGAAAGTGGGTATTTAGCCGGGATGGCCGCAAAGTGACGTTTTTTTTGCGGCGTGGCGTAATGTGGAGTGACGGAGCACCGGTTACCGCCCGAGATGTGGTCTTTACCTACCGGGCGGAAATCAATCCCCGTCTGGGCTGGATTTTTCAATCGGAGAAATCCCAGATCGACAGCGTGGTGGCCGTGAACGATTCAACCGTCTGTTTCTATTTTGCGCGGCGTTATCCCGGGCAATTGAGCGATGTCAATGAAGGATTTATTTTGCCGGAGCACGTCCTAAATGGGCTCACGCCGGAAGAGTGGCAAAAATCGCGGTTTAACCGATTTCCCGTAACCGATGGAGCGTATTTGTTGTTGCGGTGGGTGAGCCAGCAGTCCATTCAATTGACAGCCAACCCTACCTATTTTCGGCGGGGCGATCCGAAAATCAAAGATGTGATTTTCAAAATTGTTCCGGATGCGTCGGTGCGTTTGTCCCAAATATTGAACGGCGAAATCGATATTTTGGAAGGTGTGTCGATTCGACAGGTAGGCCGCCTTCGGGGAAGACCCGATCTGGTCATTGAACATTTTCCCGACATGGCGTATGGTTTTGTCGGTTGGAATTTGCGCGATCCGCTGTTTCGTTCTTCGAAAGTCCGCCAGGCGCTCACCATGGCTATTGACCGCAATCGCATTGTCCGCAATGTGTTCAGCGGTTTTGCCCGGGTGTGTAACAGTCCGGTTTTGCCCCAATCCTGGGCGTATTGCGATACAATTCGGCCCTTTGAATTTAATCCGGATCGGGCACGCGCGATGTTGGCTGAATTGGGGTGGAAGGACAGAAACGGAGACGGGATTCTTGAAAAAAACGGAAAGTCCTTTCGCTTTGAGCTCATGACCAATTTTGGTAATCCGGTTCGGCGCGATTTGGCCGTGCTTATTCAAGCGCAGTTGAGAAAGATTGGCGTGGACGCCCACATTCAATTGTACGACTGGTCGATTTTTCTTGACCGGTTTAAAAGCGGTGACTACGATGCGGTGCTTTCGGCGTGGCGGCTGTCCAGCAAATTGGAATTGCGCTCGTTTTGGCATTCGTCCTCTATTCACAGCGGATTCAACCGGTTTTTTTATCGAAACCCCCGCGTGGACGCGCTCATTGATCGGGTGGAAAATGTGGCCGACCCGAAAGAAGCGAAACCCTTGTGGTGGAAGTTGCAGTCGCTTATTTACCGAGACCAGCCGGTCACCTTTTTGTACATTCCGGATCGAGTCATTGCCTACCGGAAGCGCCTGAAAAAACCGGCATTTCATCCGGTTAGCACCTATTTTTATCTGTACAAATGGCAGTGACAGGAGGAAAACAGGCAAGGCGAATGAAAAATTCATCGGAGCGAAAAGAGCGTAGGGGGGACGTCACACCCGAACCCGTTCTTCGGGTGGAAGGTCTCAAGGTGGTCGTAAATTCGGGTCGAACCATTTTAGACGGCGTTTCCTTTTCCATCCGGCGCGGGGAAGTATTCGGTCTTTTGGGTGAATCGAGCGCGGGGAAAACCACACTGGCAAAAACCGTTTTGCGCGTTTTGCCGCAGGAACTTCGCCTTGCGGAAGGCCGAATTTTTATAAAAGGGACAGATATTACCCATCTCCCTGAAAAACGCCTGCAAGAATTTTGGGGACGTAAAATGAGCTATTTGCCCCAAAATGCGGGGGCTGCGTTAAATCCGGTTTTTCGCTTGCGGTCGCAGTTGGAAGAAATAGCCCGGACGCGAACCCGCGACAAAAAGGAGCAGTGGGCGCTTATTGAAAGGGCTTTGCGGCAGGTGCAGCTCCCGACCGATGCCAAATTTTTGCGTCAATTTCCTTTTCAGCTTTCGGGAGGGCAGCAGCAGCGCTTTCTTTTGGCCGGGCTGCTCATTGCCAACCCGGCGCTGCTTATTGCGGACGAACCGACGTCCGCGCTGGACATGCCGCTCCAGCAAGAAATGATTGGCTTGCTTGAGGAAATTCGACAGCGCTTTAAAATGGCCATTCTTTTTATTTCACACGATTTGGCTATTGTGGAGAAAATAGCTGATCGGATTGGAATTCTATTTGAAGGGAGATTGGTAGAGGTTGAAGAAACGGAAACCCTGATTGCCGAACCCCGGCATTGGTACACCCGGCAATTGGTTCACTTACACCGTGCCTTTGCTCTTTGAAAATCGGTTTGCCGATTAAATTGACAAGCGTTCAAAGCCCAAACGGGCCTGAATTCAGGATGGAACAATTCAACTCTTAACCTAAATTAACCATAGGAGGTTAACATGAGCGGATTAAAAGACAAGCTGTTTGAAAAGATTCAAGCCCATCGCCCCCGTACCACGCGATTGGTGAAGGAATATGGTAACGTACATTTGAGTGATGTTACCATTGGCCAGGCCATTGGCGGAATGCGAGGAGTTAAATGCCTGGTGACCGATATTTCCTATTTGGATCCAATGGAAGGTATTCGTTTTCGCGGGTACACAATCCCCGAAGTGCTGGAAAAATTGCCCAAGGTTCCGAATGCCGAAATGCCCTACGTGGAAGGCCATTTTTATCTGTTGCTGACGGGTGACATTCCCACGAAAAAGGAAGTGGAAGAAGTGGCGGAAGAGTTCAAAAAACGCCAGCACGTTCCCCAGTACGTTTTCGACGTGTTGCGAGCCATGCCCCGCGACACCCATCCCATGACGATGTTTGCCGCCGCGGTTTTGGCGATGCAACGCGAATCGATTTTTGCCAAACGCTACGCTGAAGGCATGAGCAAAATGGATTACTGGGATCCGGCCTACGAGGATGCCTTGAATTTGCTGGCGAAATTGCCCCAAATTGCCGCTTACATTTACCGGATGAAATATCGGGGTGACACGATTATTCAGCCCGATCCCAATTTGGATTTCGGCGGCAATTTTGCCCACATGATGGGAATCGACGCTCCGTACGACGATGTGGCGCGCTTGTACTTCATTTTGCACAGCGATCACGAAAGCGGTAATGTCAGCGCCCACACGGGTCATTTGATCGCCAGTGCATTGTCCGACCCCTATTATGCCATTTCCGGAATGCTGGACGGCTTGGCCGGCCCGCTGCACGGCCTGGCCAATCAGGAAGTGCTGCGTTGGATTCAGGGCGTCATGGAAAAAATGGGTGGCAAGGAACCCACGGAAGAGGAGATGAAAAAATTTGTCTGGGATACGCTGAATTCCGGCCAGGTGATTCCCGGATTTGGCCACGCAGTGCTGCGAAAAACCGATCCGCGTTACCAGGCGCAACGGGATTTCTGCCTCAAGCATTTGCCAGACGATCCGATATTTAAATATGTCGACATGCTGTACAAGGTGGTTCCGCCTATCTTGAAGGAACAAGGAAAAGCCAAGAATCCGTGGCCGAACGTCGATGCCCAATCCGGTGTGATTCAATGGCACTATGGATTGAAGGAATACGATTACTACACCGTCCTGTTTGGTGTAGGGCGAGCCATTGGCGTGCTTTCCAATATCGTTTGGGACCGAGCTTTGGGCTATCCCATCGAACGGCCCAAATCCGTTACAACCGACATGTTGGAAGAAGTCGCCGGCATCAAGAAGTGATTGAAAATTAGGGTACCAAGGGGGGAAGCCAATCACTTCCCCCCTTTTTTTATGCCTGCCCGCGGAAAAATAACCCGTTAAGCCGGATGTGAGGAAATTTAGAGAGTTTTATTCGACGATTAAAAGCCCGCCAAACAAAGCGAGCGGGCTACGGGTGACGACGGCTATTTTTGCAATTCCATTTTTTCACAGGGGGCTTTGGTTTGCCGGGGAAAATCAACGTCATGGGAAAAAACGGGGTGATTTTCTGTTGGCCCTAAAATCAACGTATTTTGTTGTAAACACCCCCTCGCGAAAAGGCCTTTTTTCGATAACATAGCGTAACACGCAAAGGTTTTTGCGCACAAGAGCTTTTTTTTTGTGCCCACAAGGCTCTTGATTCAGAAAAAAGGGAAAATAAATTTGTCAATGGAATGGCTCTGTTGAGTTGGACGTACAAGAATTCTTTTTTTAAAGTAAGGAGGCTAAACTTATGAAAAGGGTTCTTTACCTACCGATTTTCTTATTGTTTGTTTTCAGCACAGGCGCTTTTTCCCAAAACAAAATGATGGCAGTTGACAGCAATATTACCTTATTGGGCTATTTGCCCATCGGTGATTGTAACACCATTGCCCCGATAAGCGATCGTTATCTGGCCATTGGCAGCGGACGCGGCGTGCGCATCATGGATG
>CAZOHG010000109.1:0-7087 GCA_964579725.1 uncultured Deferribacteres bacterium | reverse complement strand
CCCGGGGCGTTGCCCCGGGCTAATCTATTGTGCCCCTTCGGGGCGAGGGGGCAATGTACACCTTAAATTTCATTCCCTTTTGGACACGGAAACACACCCCGCGGCTACGCCATTTTTGTAACTCAAAAAACCCTACAACCCGGAACCCTTTTCACGGTCTCAATCCCCTATGTAAGGTCATTTTTATAACAAAAAACCTTTAAGGATTCAAAAATCCTTAAAGGCGTCTCAATCCCCTACGTAGGGTCATTTTTGTAACTTCTACTATTATTTTTAGTCCTAGTAGAAAAGAGAGAAGTCTCAATCCCCTACGTAGGGTCATTTTTGTAACCAAGGTGGCCCAAAAATATAAGGGCCACCTGGGAGAGTCTCAATCCCCTACGTAGGGTCATTTTTGTAACTGATACAACTCCAAAAATTTATTGATTTCCTCCAAACAGGTCTCAATCCCCTACGTAGGGTCATTTTTGTAACCGCATGCTCGTAAGTGCCGTTTTTTCAAGGGGCAAATGGCCGGTTTCCGCGAACCTCCGGCCATTTTGGCCATTTCCCCAAAAATCACCCCTAAAAGCCTTTTTGGGTATGCCATAACCTCCTGTTTTTTAATAGGATCCCCATTTTCGCGAACCTCAAAAGCTCTTATCTTTCTGTTTTTCCTGAAATTAAACCCAAAATGCGGCCTCCGCAAGGTCCCTTTTCGGAGGTTCGCACCTTACCCCACCCAGAAGTCGGGAAGGGGGTCCGCCAGCCGGACATCCCCGATGCCCACGGCTTTTGCCCGGCAGGTGGCGCAAATCTGGTAAATCCGAATGTTTCCCTTCTCCAAAATTTTGGCCAGCGTTTGCGTCAAGGCCTTGTACTGAGCGCTGCTTAAATCGCACTCGAAAACCGATTTTTGCACGCGGATGCCGTAACCCTGGAGTACATCCGACACCCGGTTCCGAACCCGGTCATCCTCAATATCGTAACTGATGACGTACAGCATGGCCGGCTCATTTTCTCAAAGGCCGTCGAAACTACACAGGTTGTAAAAATGTACAAATGTTTTTCCCCAATTTCCAGAAAAAAATTTTGCGGCGGTTTTTCCCGGCCGTTTCTGTCGTGTTCATTTCACGACCAGAGGCTCGTAGTCGGGCAGGGAACCCCGAATATACCGCTTCAATTGTTCCGCCTGTTTTTCGATAAAGCGGCGGTAGGTGTATTTTTGGCCGTCTCCCGAAAAGGTAAATCGGGAGGAGAGCTTGGTTTCGACAAGTGTCAGGAAACGTTTTCGAAAATCCCGTTTCAGCAGGATGCCGGAAGCGGTTTTTTGGAAGTGTTCCGGCTTGACTATTTTTTCATTCAACAGGGTGAGCACCAGGGTGTCCACCAAAAAGCGAAATTCTTCCTGTAAATCGGCAGCCAGTGCGCAGTAGCGTTGGGACGGGGTGTGGAAGATGCCGACCACCGGATTAAGGCCAGCGGCGTACAATGCGGTGACGCACCGATGGTACAAAATAGTGTAGCCAAAAGAAAGCAAGGCGTTCACGGGGTCGGGCGGGGGATGTTTCAGGCGGCGGCTGAACCCCCACTGGGCGTCCACCAGAGAGGCAAACAGGCTGAAATACTCGGCGGCGGCTTTTCCCTCCACGCCGCGCAGGCCGTCCACGGTCTTTTTATTTTCACAGGAACGGGAATAGGTTTTGAGCCGGTCCAGAGCCGGGTCATCTTCCTCGGGCAGCCGGCGGCGTAAAACGACACGGCCATTGTCAATTTTGGCACGGACGATTCTTTTGGAAAATCGGACGGCAAAATCGGCATCCTGGCTGCGTTTAAGCTGGGCAAGGGCGGCGTTCCAGAGTTTGCCTTCGGAGAGGGGCAGTGTGGCGGTTACCAGGCGGCCGTCCCGTCGGCAAAAATAGAGGGGGATGTTGTGTTTCACACAGGCCAACACCGTGGGCAAAGCCATTCGGACGTAGCCGTTCACGACCACTGACTGCACCTGTTGAATGGGCCAGCCTCCTATTTCTGCGTACGCGTTGTTTTCTTCCCTCCATTCGGAAATCAGAAGCCGGTTATGTTTAATGCGGATTCTTTGCTCGGGACGCGTGACGTAGACGGTTAGGCCCCGTTCCGGTTCGGCCGGTTCGGACTGCAAGGGGATCAGTTGGAAGCGGCGTTTGCCGGCACGGAGAATCTGCTGCGGTTGTTGGGAACGAATGGCGGCCAGCCAACTGTGGGGCGCGGCCTTTTCTACCCAATCTCTTTGAATATCGGTTTCCGGCGCACGGCTTTTGTCTTTGGAGATTTCAAGGGAAACGGAGCGACAGAATAAAAATCCCAGGTAGCGAAAACCGGCGTCAAAATGGGTGATATGGGTTTTTTCTTCATTTAATGCCAAAGCCAGATCGGCCAGGCGCTGGCGAACCAGGGAGAGGGCCTGTCGGGCTTTTTCTTCGGTCTTGCAACAGATGATAAAATCGTCGGCGTAACGGACCAACCGGAAGCCTTCGCGCCGAATGCCTTCGTCAAATTCATCCAGATAGAGATTGGCCAACAAGGGGGCAATGACGGCGCCCTGAGGCAGGCCGCGACTTCTTTCAATCTCATACGATTTGTACACCACCCGCTGCCGCACCCAGTCCTTAATCCAGGCCACAAAATCTTCCGAAGGGAAGAGGGCTTCCACTTTTCCGAAGAGAATGTCCCAATCCACCGTGTCAAAAAAATCCTCGATGTCCGCCTTCAACACGTAGCGGTAGCCCTCCCGGTAAGCCAGTTCCAGGGCCCGGCGCGCCTGAAAGCGGGAAAATCCCTTGCGGTAAGCGTAGGAGCAATCGTCCAGAAGCTGTTCCACAGAGGGAGACACCACGTTGACCACAGCGCGCTGGGCAATGCGGTCGCGCACGGTGGGGATGGCCAGGGCGCGGGGGTTTTCCGGCCCGCCGATAACCACGCCCAAAAGCGGGCGGGAGGCGTAGGTCTTGTCGCGCAACGACGCGGCCAGATGGCCCAGGTTTTCATCAAGGGTGGCGGCAAAATCTTCGATGGACTGCCCGTCCACGCCGGGCTGCCCCCCGTTTTTTTTGACCTCCTGAAAGGCTTGCAGAAGATTTTGGGGCGTGTACACCCGCTGGGAAAGAGAAGAGGCGGGGCGGCAGCCCTTCCGAACCCCGGCGGGTCGTCCTTCAATGACGTAGCGTCCCAGGCCGAAAGCCGTATTTTTGCCACCGTGCAGGTACTGCCCCAGCGCAAGGGGAAGACACCAGTTCCCCGGATTCCCCTGTAAAGTGAGAGTACCCAGGACACCTCCGAGGGCGGGTTTGCCGGGGATGTCCAGCCAGAGCAGGCGTCGGGTCGTTTGTTCCAGCTCGGGCGGCGGCGGCACAGAGGAATCCGGTGCAGCGGGGGTGTTACCCTGACTGAACCGGGTGAGGGCGTCCAATTGTTTAAACAGCCGTCGGAAAAACAGGTCGAGATGAAAATAAGATTGGTCAAAATAGCCCTTTTTGGTTTCGCGGCGGATGCGCAGCGGGGTTAGAAATTTCAGGGTGATCGTTTCCTGTCCGCGTAGGGCGTCGGCCTCGGCCTGCCAGTCCGGCTGTGGCAATCGGGTGAGGTTTTCCAGCCGAATTTTGTGGTTGAAGAGCTTTAGGGGTTTGGGCCAATGGTCAAAATCTACGATTCCCTTCCGGATTTTTTCGATTTCCGCCTCCCGGTGCCCGACGGTTGTGAGATAAAACCGGTAGGGGTCGCCGGCTTGGAAAAAGATTTTGCCGCTTTCCACAGGGTAAGGAATCAGCCCGTAGGTGAGGGGATGGACCTGCAGGGCGTTGCACAACAGGTGGTACACGCTGCGGGCGTGGCTAAAGCGGAATTTGGCCGGCGCCGTAAACCGCAGGTCAAATTGGTAAATGGAAAATTGAATGTTGAAAAATTCTTCCATATCTTTTCAGGCCAAATGAGTCATAATTGTCCTTTGGTTGCTCACACTCCCCGTTGGGAGCGGTTTTAGCAAACGGAAGAAATGCTTCCTGAAACAAGGTACGTTTCCTTTTTGTGCACTGCACAGCCATGAATTGGCGGACTGTCGATTGCCCGTTCCGCCGGGGGCGCCCATTCCCCAATTCCCTGGGGTTTCGAGCAAACAAATAGCGACATTTTTTTATTCACCCGGCCCACCTGTCGAGGGAGACAGACACAGCCCGATTTTCCTGCATAGCCCCGTCCTTCAGGACGGGGTTTTTGGGGGAAGTAAGCCACAGGATCAGGGGCTTTAGCCCCCGGGCCGGAGTTTTCACGCCATTCAAAACACAAAATAGAAGAATAGCATTCTTTCAAAGATGCCCGTAAATCCGAGGATGCCGTTTCTACGCACCGCCCGATTTTCCTGCTTAACCCCGTCCTTCAGGACGGGGTTTTTGGAAATCAACCCACAATATTAGGGGGGGCTTCAGCCCTGCTTGGAGTTTTTACGCCATTTAAAACACAAAACGGAAAATGAGAGGTTTTTATTTGCCGCTTATTCTGGACTTTGTTGTCGGATTTTTTCTGAACGCAACGAGAATAGCGCCGTAATTTTCTGGCCGCAGTTCTGCGTGACAGGCTTTAAAGTATGCCATCCAAAAATCTCGAAGCGATTCGTAAGGCTTTTCTTCGTAAGCCCCAACCACGTAAACCCGCACGCCGGTCAAATCCGGGAGCCGCCCTTTTTCTTTCTCCTTTTCAATTAAACGGGTAATTGTTTTGGGGGTAAAACGAATCTTATTAAATCGGTAATATTTTGAATCTTCAATCATATCCGATAAAATGACAAGTACATTGTTGGGATAACGGTAGGACTGAAATACCCGGGCAGCCACCCGGGTGGCTCCCAAAATTTCCGTTTCCTTTACCCTTGTATTAAAATTGAAAAGAGTGGAATCGATTAATTGCGTCAAGGAATCCTTAATACTTTTTACTCTGAGATCAAACAATTTTTTAGGGAGACGGTCATAAAGGGAATTATGGGATGGCGGTTGAAATTTTTTAAATTCATATTTTGCACAGAACTTTGGTTCAGAAAGAGACATTTGCGTAATGAGACCCGCCACAAAAGCATCGCCGGGTGCAAGTGATTGGACAACCTGATGGGCCGCACGGGAAAAATTTTGGCGAACACTCTTTTTTTGTGTTGATTGAGAAATATCAATCAACATACAGACGCAAGTTTCTTTTTTGGAATGTTTCAACGGCCCGCACGAAAAAATGGAGAAAGCGAATACCATACAAAATAAAATGATTTTTCTGAACATTATGATTTTTCTCCCGGTTTTTCACAATTCCAATCCAATGTGAGCAAATTGTCGGGAATCTGCGACAATTGCGGCTGATTTAAAAAGCAGGGCGGAATATCCTTCCGCTCGCGCAAATTAGCAGCCCGATAAGCGGAAATGAGCCATTCCGCATTATCGACAATGCTTCGCATCATCTGGACAAATTGCTCATGCATCTTTAGGCGCTTTTGTCGTAACCGCTGCAGTTTGATCTCCGCTCTTTTAAGGGTCTTGCCAGCGTCTGTTGCCTCAGCGGCTTCTTTTTCGAGTCGTTTCAGCGCCATTCGATAGCGATTGACAATTGCAGCATATTGAGATTTCTGCGGATGAGTGCTTTCAAACGACACGATCATCGCGGCAAAAAAGAAAAGCACATTAATTATCATAAATATAATAGTTAATTGCATGGGTGTAAGGGAAACGCCGATAATATTCTGAATTTTGAGTACCTCGAAATATTTGCCTCGAAGAAAAGCAGTAACAGCCAGAACAAAAGCCATAATAGCAGGCATGGCTATTAGGATTATTTTTTCAGTCCGATTTCTGAATTCCTGCCGAAGGGCTACTCCCATAAAATGCCCAAAAAGAGGGAGCATGACGCAAAGACCTGCCGCAAAAATAAGGGTTAATATCTGGCTTTCGGCAAAGACATTAAAAACAACACGATTCAGCGGAAATTCGGCCAGCGCAATAAAAATTAACCAAATATTTCCCCACTTGGCACTCAAACGGGGCAGAGACAGAGCCTCATATTTTTTTTTAGCCGCATTAAATTCTATTTGAGCGGCTTGAGCTTCTTCGGTCTCTTTTTGGGATGTTTTCCGGGCAAGCTCAGCCTCGGTTACTGCGGTGCAATAAGTGGGTTTTAAATCTTTGTCGATTTCTTTCCACTTTTCTGCCTGCAGTGCAATATCATTTTCGGCCGCTTTCATAATTTCAATTTCATATTGGGCGGGAATTTTTTGATCGGTTTTGGGCTCCGGTGTTTTTTCTCTTTTAAACGGCCAAATTGTGTACCGCCAATCCCGGCCATCCTTTTTCCCCTTTCGGACGACACGACGATGCGTGTACTTTCGCATGAGAGAATCCTCCTTTAGCTTTTTTTTATCTCTTCTAAATAGGGTTTAATTTTGTGATTCCAGACATAAAAAGCCTCGGGTTGGCTTTGAATATTTTTTAATTCAACAACGACCTTACAGAAAAAATTTTGCCACTGATAAAGGATTTCCAATCCCTTACCATTTTCCAATATTTTTAGAAATGGAAGTGCATATTGTGGTTTTCTTGCCGAATATTCCTTTCCGCTGACTTTTTTTATGTAGCCTGATTTTGCAATTTCTTGCCAAAGCCCCGGATTATATTGTTTTTTAATACTCGAAAGTTTGCTTCGGACAAAATGCTCATCGGGCACAGGGGGAGGTTCAACTTCTTGAATCGTTTCCTGCCGGTCCTCTGCACTAATTGCTAAATGGTTTGTTTCTATTTCATTACCGCCCCTGAATTGTCCGTAACCCACATTGGTTTTAGCGCCTATGCCCATGTCAAGTAAGATGGATAAAAACAGCTTCAGTTTATCCGCCCTAGTAATATGGCAGCAGGTACTATCCTTAAGGTCAAAATTAAACTGAAAGGTAACGCCCGGCGACACCTTTAAGAATTTTAGCGGAGTAGGATTTTTTAGCGGGTTTTTGTGGGGAGTAATAAAGTCATCGCTAAAAAGGCCGTCTGAGCCCACGCTTACGGGAAAAGCATCGTGGAAAATATCTCGCTCGTAAAGCGGTAGATACTTCTCC
>CAZOHG010000108.1:0-7091 GCA_964579725.1 uncultured Deferribacteres bacterium | reverse complement strand
CCGGCCGAGAGTATTCCCGAAATTGCCGAAAAAGCCCGGCGTTTTGGCGCCAAACTCATTGTGGTGCACGGGGTATCTCCGGTCGAATTTGTTCCGCCGGTGACCAATCACGCGGCCCTTACAAGCGACGTGGACATTCTGGCTCACCCGGGGTTCATTTCGGAAGATGACGTCCGTCTGGCAGCTCGGCGAGGCATCTTTTTGGAGATTTCCGCCAGACGCGGGCACTCCCTGACAAACGGCTACGTGGCTCAAAAGGCCTTGCAGTTCAATGCCCCTCTGCTCATTAACAGCGACGCTCACACCATTGATGACTACCTTTCGGACGAAAAGGTACGCAAGGTGGGCCTCGGAGCAGGCTTAAGTGAGAACCAATTCCAACAGCTGTTAATAAATGCCGAAACGCTGCTGCAAAAAATCGTGGGAAAAGATTCCGTTGCGTAAATAAATTGCAAGTGCCGTGCCGGACTTTTTTTGAGTTCCCGTTTTGCTTTTCGGGTGAAAAGGTTCCCCCGGTGCTAAATTTAATCCGGCTAAATTTCTGAGGTTTTTATGCTGAAACCCGATTTTTCCAAGAATTCTCTCCTTCCCGCTATATTGCAGGATGTGCACACCGGCGAAGTGCTCATGTTGGGCTATATGAATGAGGAAGCTTACAACAAAACGGTGGAGACGGGCCTGGTTCATTTTTTCAGCCGCTCGCGCCAAACATTGTGGCAAAAAGGCGAAACCTCGGGACACGTCCAACACGTGAAAGAAATTCGTCTCGATTGCGACGAAGACGCCATTTTGCTGAAGGTCGATCCCGAGGGTCCCACCTGCCACACCGGTCACCAATCGTGCTTTTACCGCGCCGTTTCCGGTGAGGCCCCTCTGCCGGCCGAATCCGTTTTAAATGAATTGGCTGATCTCATTTTGGAGCGAAAAAAACAGCGCCCTGAAAATTCGTACACCACCCGGCTTTTTACGGAAGGACGTTCTAAAATCGCCCAAAAGGTGGGGGAAGAAGCCACCGAAACCATTGTGGCCTACCTGTCTCAAAGCGGGCAGCGTCTTGTGGAGGAAACGGCCGATTTGTTATACCACCTGTTGGTTCTTCTGACCGACGCCGGTGTACCGTTAGACAGTGTGTGGCGGGAGCTAAAAAAGCGGCGTAAATAGCCCGGTTTTAAGGGAAATCAGGGGTTGTGCCGGCAGCTTTTTCACAAGCCTTTTGTTTTGGAAAAAACGAACCTACGGCGACAGGGAAAATTTTCTACGTCCGTTCGGCCCCTTCCGCCGTCAAAAAAATGCCGGCTTTTCCTTCCACGGGACATTTCGTCACACAAATCCCACACCCAATGCACAAATCTTCTTTTACGTAGGGATATTTGACTCGCTTCACCTTCCCGTCTGCCGTCACAAAATCGCCTTCTCGAAAAACAATGGCTTTTTCCGGCGTGGGACAATGTTCCTGACAAACCATGCAGTTGTCCCCTGAATTCCAGGGAATGCAGCGGTTGTGGTCGAAAAAGGCCGTCCCGATTTTGGTTTTCTGTTTTGCGGACAGATCCAACCATTGAATGGCTCCCGTGGGACACACCTCACCGCAGAGATTGCAGGTGAATTCACAATACCCTTCACGTGGATTTCCAATGGGCGACCACACGCCTTCCCAGCCGGTTTCCAGCCAGGCGGGCTGCAAGAGTCCCCCGGTAGTGGAACAGACCCGAACGCACTCCTGACATCGAATACACTGCTCGAGGAAAATCTCCTCTGCCAAAGCGCCCGGTGGCCTCACATGACTTCCGACCGCCTCCCGATTAGGGAAATCAATTCGGAAAAGGGCCGCTCCCAAAACGCCGGTTCCAAGGGATTGTAAAAAACGGCGGCGGGAGAAATCGATTGGCGAGCTTTTCACTTCTTTCAGATTGAATCGGTACGAAACTGCCTGAGTCGGACAATCCGCCGCACAATCGAAGGAATCGATGCACTCCACTTTAGAAAAATCGACAAAATTGTCCTCGATGGCATTCATTCGACAATCCGCCTGACAAATTCGGCAAGATACGCATCCCGGCTCGTCCACGTGCCGTTCTAAAATTCGAAATTTGGAAAAGAGTCCCAATAGGGCTCCTAAAGGACACACATTTCGGCACCAAAAACGGCGGGTAACGAGATTTAGGGCCAAAATGCCCAGCACAATCAGGGCAATGAGAATCCCCTGTCGAATGAGGTGAAATTCAACCGGAAGAAGCCAGCCTTCCAAAAATTCGTGGAGTCCGGTGAGTGGCGCTTGCAAAAAACCGATTCCCCAAAACCAACCGAAAAGCGTTTCGGTGACAAAAACAAATGCCGGGTAAAGAGCGGTGGTGAAAAGGCGATTGGTCATTGCCAGGGGATCAAAAAACCAGGCCAATTGCACTGAAAACAGAGCCATGACGACAAGTGCCGTTAGAACCCCGAATTTGAGCCAGCGGTAGCGGGTGTCGTCCCGCTGAAGTCTGCGTTTTCGTTTTATGAGCCAGTCGGTAAAATCGATTAGCGCCCCAAAGGGACAAATCCAGCCGCAGAAAAATCGTCCCAAAAAGAGGGTTAGAAAAAGCAAAATGCCGGCGGGAATCATCCCGGCATACACCCGGTGCGTGGACAAAAAAGTGAGCAGAGCGGTTAAGGGACTCCACTGGAGGAAAAATTCGGACGGCACAATCGGTTTGTACGGAAAGGCCGCTTGTAAGAAAAGAGCCGAAAAAAAGAGAAAAAAGAAAATCTGAAAAGCCAGTCGGATTTTGTGAAGGCGGTTCATCTGAGCGTTCCGCCCTCCGTTACACGCTGTGAATGCGGATTTTGCGGAGGTCGAGTTCGCCCAAACCGCGCTTGTGCGCCTCGACCAGGAATCCGAGGTCCGTGGGCTCAATTCCAAAAAGCGAGGCCCCGTACGCATCCACGGCCACCATGTCCGTTCCGGCGACCACTGTGTACACCCATTTTACGTCAGCAAGATTCCCCCCTTGCGGTCCGTTGCGAAGTAACAATCGCGTGGCATCTAAAATAGTCAGCTGCGGCTGGAGAACGGAGGCAATATCCACAATCTTCTGATCAAAATGGCGGTGAATCTTCCCCCGATCGTTTCCGAGGTACCCCATGAGATTCTTAATACCCAACGTCACCCGGGAAAGGCTGTGGTGCTTGGCGGTCGGTAGATTAATCAGCACGTCGGCTTCCAACACATCTTTGTAGATCTTCCAGGCGCGAAGGCGCTCTCCGTTGGGAATTTTAACCGAAACGTAATTTCGTTTGTACGGAAAATAAACGTCGGCGCCTGCCTTTTTGGCCGCTTCGGCCACGCCGCTGTGCTCGTAGCTCCTTTTGGCTTCGTTGCACGTTCGGTCAAAAACGCGCACCTTTTTGGCTCCCGCTTCCAAACAGAGGCGGACTACCTCCGCCACAACCTCGGGATTGGTATTCGCCCCTTGCGCCGGTGTTCGATCCCAGCTCATATTCGGTTTGAGAACCACGACGTCCCCTTTGTGCACGAAGCGCTCCATTCCTCCGAGTCCTGCTACCGCACGTCTGACCAAATCGGCCGGTTTTCCCTTTTTCGCTACAAACAGGTCCGGTTCGGGTGCGTAGGGTCGCTCAAACAGCTTGAATTTTTCCCTCGACGGAAAAAAAGGCGGCACAAAAGCCAAAAACCCCAACTCGGAAAGGACCGTTAAAAATCTTCGTCGCGAAAGCACGTCGAATTCCTCCTTTTTTTTCAATGTACTTTTTTTGAGAGAGAAAAACAAGGGCATTTTTCAATTGGTAATTCCCCCCTTGAAAGAAATTTACCCCAAAAGGCCGTTCCCGTTTAGCGCGAATAGAGATTAAATCGGCGCTGCAGCCCGTCCCCGAGAAGATTAAAACTAACCACCAACAAAACAATTGCCGTGCCGGGGAAAAAGGACATCCACCAGGCATCCATGAGGAAATCTTTGCCTTCCGCAATCATATTTCCCCAACTCGGAGTGGGCGGTTGAACACCCAGGCCCAAGAAACTCAGCGTGCTTTCAACTAATACGATCACCCCCACCTTCATGGTAGCGGCGACAATGACCGGCGTCAGGCTGTTCCACAGGATATCTTGAAAAAAGATTTTCCACCTGGGAATATTCAGAACAACGGCGGCCTTTACAAAGGGGGCATTTTTTAGAGAAAGCACTTCTGCGCGCACCAGCCGTGAAATGCCCATCCAACTGGTCCCGCTCAAGAGTAAAATGAGCGCCCAGATTTTATTCCCCCAAAATGCAATGACCAAAATGTAGAGGAAAATCACGGGAATGGACAGCAAAAAATCGATTAGACGCATCATGATTTGATCGATTTGTCCTCCCAGATACCCGGCTAATCCCCCGTAAAAAACGCCCCAAACCGAAGCCAGCAAAACCACAATGAACGCAATACTCACAGAAATGCGGCTTCCGTACAGAACACGGCTTAAAATGTCACGGCCAAACTGGTCGGTTCCCATGAGATGGTGCAAGGAAGGCGGTTGCAACTGAAAGGACTGACCCATGTGAATCTCCAGAGGATTTTGCGGGGAAAAAAGCGGCGCCGAAATCGCCAGAAAAATAAAAAAGGCAACCCCGGCCACTCCGATTCGGATTTCCCAATTTGAAAGAATATTTTTCACGGTTCGTCACCGCTTCTACGTCTGATTCTGGGATCCACAAGCGGGTAAAGCAAATCGGATAAAAAATTCCCCAAAATAACCATTCCGGCGGTGATGGTTGTGGTGGCCAAAATAATGGGATAGTCCCGCAGCAAAACAGCGTGAAAGGTCAACCAACCCATTCCCGGCCAGGAAAACAAATACTCCACCACCACAGATCCTCCCAAAAGAAAGGGAAAACCCAATCCAATGAGCGTAATGACGGGGAGCAGGGCATTTTTCAGGGCCAATTTGTACGAGATTCGGCGAGAGGAAATTCCCAAAATTTTGGCTTGTAAAATAAAATCCTTTTGGAGAACGCTCAACATATTGCCTCTGACAAAGCGGGTGGTGTAGGCCGCTGAGCTTAAGGCCAACACCAGCACGGGCAAAACCAAATGGTGAATTAAATCTGTCAAATAGGCAAGCGTTCCGGCATATTCAAAACCGGGGGTGATTTTTTGTCCAGCCGGAAACCAGCCCAATTTAATGGAAAAAATAAAAATAGCCATCAGGCCAAGCCAAAATTCAGGCGTGGCAAAAATGAAAAGTGCGGTCAAATTAATCAGGTGGCCCAATTTTTTGGTCGAATAAACCGCCGAAAGTACTCCGAGAAGAATGCCCAAAATTAGTTCCAACAAAAAGGCAAAGGTCGTAAGCAAAAGCGTGGTCGGAATAGCGGTTTTTAAAATCGACGCCACACTCCGGTGTTGCGAAAACGAATACCCAAAATTTCCCGTGGCCATGTTTTTTAACCAGAGTAAATACTGGGTGTAGAGGGGTTTGTTTAATCCCAAAGTCGCCTTCACCTGCGAAACCACCCGGGGAGAGAGGCGAGAATCCGTTAGGTAATCCACCGGTGAGCCCGGTACGACGTGAATCAAAATAAAAGTAAAGGTGACAACAGCCCAGATAAGGAGAAGTGCAATAAACAGGCGTTTGACAACCATGTTTTCCTTTTTGAGGTCAATTCCCGTAAATTCCATTGCCGATTTTGAATAAGCTCGGAAACCGCCGAATTTAAGAAAATAAAAAGCCCACCAACACAGCGTCAGTGGGCTCTATTTAAAAAGGGAAGTTTTAGCCTCGTTTTTTCAGCAGCCGTTTGATTTCATCGATTTGGTAGTTGGCATAGTTGCGCCACCGAATGTCACGAGAAGCCAATTTGTATTCTTGAATTGCCTGATTGTAGCGTCCAAGATGTTGCAGGGAGCGGGCTGCTTCAATGTGGGCCGGAGCAAACCGTTTTCGCAGCGCAATGGCTTTTTGTGCGGCACTTAGGCCCTTTTTGTACAATTTCATATCGTTGTAAGCCTTGGCCAGACGGTAGTACGCTCGGTAATCCCGAGGATTCAGGCTGACGGCATTTTCGTAGGCTTGAATGGCCTGCGTGGTTTTTCCCAGAGCCGTGTACGCCACGCCCAGACTAACATAGGCTTTGGCGTACCGCGGATTGGCATTAATGGCTTTTTGAAAAGCGTCAATTGCTTTTTTGTAATCCTTTTTTCTGGTGTAAATGACCCCGATTTCGTAAAAAGATTTGGCGTCCTGAGGATTTTTCTCAACGGCCATTTTGTACGTATTTAGGGCCAACTCGTACTTGTGCATATCGCGGTAAAGATTTCCCAATGCGAAATAATAGCGCGAATCGCTGTTGTTGAAATGAATGGCTTTTTTGTAGGCTTTTTCCGCGTCGGTAAACTCGCGCATTTTTTTGTAGGCGAGCCCCATGCCAAAATAGGCGTTGGCAAATGTACTGTCGTAGGAAAGCGCCTTTTTGTAATCTTGAATGGCCTGCACATAATTGCCCAATTTCACATTGCGGTTACCGGAATTGTAAGCGTCAGCTTTTGCTTTTTCTCGACGCATTAATTCTTTGGACGACTGAATGATCTTTTTTTCTTGGGCAATCAGGGCATCATATTGTTTTTTGTACTTGTTGTACTCGTCAATTTTCTTGGCCTTGGTGGCCTCAGTCATTTTCTGGCGAACGGTTTTAATTTGTTGCTCAACCGTTTTCAGTTTTTTAAGCTGAGCTTCCTGAGAATACACCACCTGCGCACCCACTACAGCCAGCACAAAGAGAGCCGCCAAGATGAGTGAAAGCCCCTTGAGTTTTTTCAGCATTTTACCCGCCTCCTTTTGTTCCTCGTTTCGCAAAAAAAAAGTAGTGCCGAAGAGGGGACTCGAACCCCTACGCCCAATCTGGGCACTACCCCCTCAAAGTAGCGTGTCTACCAGTTCCACCACTTCGGCACAAAATTCCCAAAATCCCGCTATTTTTTCGGCTTCGCCTTATTTGAACCGGTTTTGGCCGGTGAGGGTTTCGTCGATTTCGTTTGGGGCGCCGTCCCCGATTTTGCCGCAGGCTGCGGTTTGGTCTCGCCTGCGATAGGCGGTAAAAGATCGGCAGCCGTCT
>CAZOHG010000107.1:0-7278 GCA_964579725.1 uncultured Deferribacteres bacterium | reverse complement strand
CTGCCATTGTAAATGTGCCGGTTCTAAAAGACCACGGGATTGTAGGGTTTAGCGGCGGTTTGAAGAATTTTTTCGGCGTCATTCACAATCCCAACAAGTACCACCTGAATGTCGGGGATCCCTACGTCCCGGATTTGTGTGCTCACCCACTCATTAAAAACAAATTGCGACTGACGATTTTCGATGCGATCAATGCGCAGTACGACGGCGGGCCACCCTACATTCCTCAATTTGTCTGGCCCTTCAATGGGATTTTAGTAGCGACCGATCCGGTGGCCGCCGATTTTGTGGGTTGGCAAATCATTGAGGAAAAACGACACGAAATGGGATTGCCCTCGTTAAAACAGGTTCACCGGGAGCCGCGGTACATTTTCACAGCGGCTGATTCGGAGCACCGGCTCGGCCTGGCCGATCCCTCAAGGATTGAAGTTGTCCGAAAGAAAATGGGGTCCTAAAATGAAAAGTCGCTTACTTACAGTTGTCGCTTTCGGGGCTTTTTTGTTTGTGTTAGGGGGACGTGTTTCAAGCCGCGCGCAAGGGATTCGGCCGCCGGGCGTCGCGGGGCAATTTTATCCTGCCGATCCCTCGGAATTGAGTCGCCAGATTGATTTGTATTTGAGCCACGCTAAGAAACTTCCTATTCCCGGCGACATTGTAGCCATCGTCTCGCCCCACGCGGGCTACGTTTATTCCGGTTGGGTGGCTGCCTATTCCTATAAAGAATTGAAGGGGTTGCGGTACGACACGGTTATTTTAATCGGGCCTACCCACGTAGAATATTTTCCGTTTACTTCCGTTTACCCGAAGGGGGCCTACCGCGTGCCTCTGGGGACGGTCAGGGTGGACGAGGCAATGGCCAAAAAAATTGCCGACTACGACGGTAGCATTCGGCTTTCAACTCGGGGCCATTTGCAGGAGAATTTGCCGCGTAAAGAACATTGCCTTGAGGTTCAACTTCCGTTTCTGCTGAAAGTCCTCAAGGGCCCATTTAAAATTGTGCCGATTATTGAAGGTGAACAGAATTACCACAACGACAAAATGCTGGGCTTGGCTATTGCGCACGCCGCCAAGGGCAAGCGCGTGCTCATTGTGGCCAGCTCTGACCTTTCGCACTATTACCCGTACGAAAAGGCGGAAGAATTAGACCACCGCCTGATTTCGTACGTGTCTCGGTACGACTACAAAGGGCTGGCACGCGCGCTGAAACGGCGGGAAGTGGAGGCCTGTGGGGGCGGCCCGATTGTGGCTGCCATGATTGCGGCTCAAAAATTGGGGGCCAAGAAGGTGAAAATTCTGGATTACGCCAATTCGGGGGACACCGCCGGAAACAAGAGTCAGGTTGTCGGTTACATGGCGGCGGCCTTTTACCGCCCAACCAGGGTGCGGGATGTCCAAAAGGTGGGGGTCCGTTTGGGCCTGTCCAAAGAGGACAAAGCCACCTTGTTGCACATTGCCAAAGTTACCATTGAGCACGTTGTGAGGGGGGAACCGGTTCCTGAATTCTCCGTCAATTCGCCGCACCTGAAAGAAAAAAGAGGGGCTTTTGTGACCATCGACAAGGATCACCATTTGCGGGGCTGCATTGGTTACATTTTGCCCGTGAAGCCACTTTACCAAACTGTGCGTGAAGTGGCTGAAGAAGCCGCTCGTCGCGATCCCCGATTTATGCCGATTCAGCCGGAAGAATTACCCCATTTGCAAATTGAAATCTCGGTTCTTACTGTTCCAAAAGAATTGGAAAATAAAGATTTGTCGAAAATAAAAATCGGGCGCGACGGGTTGATTGTAAAAAACGACGGTTTTCAAGGACTACTTTTGCCACAAGTGGCCACTGATTACGGTTGGGACCGCCTGCAGTTTATTCAGCAAACCTGCCGCAAAGCGGGGCTTCCGCCCGACGCGTGGAAAGACCCCAAAACGAAAATCTTAACCTTTTCGGCAGAGGTTTTTGGGGAAGAGTAACCAAATCCTCTTTTGGGGAAGTTATTTTTGCTTTCAAAAAATCTGCCTCAGGAGAAACAAAGGGATTTACGGCGTTCGATTGAAATGAAGTGTTTACGCTTTCCGAAATTCGCCCTCATTTTTATTCCCAAAAAACATCTTGATTTTTATTTGCGTTGGTATTAATTTGAAATCCCAATTATTTGGAAATTTGATTTCTAAAGCGGATTTTTAGAGCAAGGAGTGTGAAAATGGAAAAGATTATTCCGCGCTGGGAGTGGCGTACGTTCGGTCAGGATTTACAGGATGGCGTGAAGGCCGTGCAAAAATACGCATTGGAGAAAGAGCGGGAAAGCTCCGAAATTTACATTCTTTCGGAAAAGAGCAGTGACAATACGAAAATTCGCAACAAGCTTATGGATATTAAAACCTTATTGCGTGTCAATAATGACGGACTTGAGCAGTGGACACCCATTTTAA
This sequence comes from uncultured Deferribacteres bacterium, assembly GCA_964579725.1. GTDB lineage: Bacteria > Zhuqueibacterota > JdFR-76 > JdFR-76 > BMS3Abin05 > CAZOHG01. The sequence goes on along the minus strand of CAZOHG010000107.1, from coordinate 4,857 downwards.
AGGCGGGTTTTCCAATTCACATAACCGATTTGGCCATTGTTTTCAAAGCATTCAATATTCCTTTGCCCGATCTGAAACGGGATGAGTACACCTACACCGAATATTTGGACGAGTTGATTGCCCCTCGGGCTGAATTGCACACAGTGCATGTTTTCAAAAAGCGCTTCGGATACACGATTGACGACTGTATTGTGGAAATTGCCGATGTGACATTTAACGGGAACCCTACCCAAACCATCGCGGTTGAGCATCCCAATTCGGAATTGGTGGTGAAAACGGTGCGCAACTTGGGACTCGACCGCTATGAAAATGTCAATTACATAAAGGCGATGAAAAGGAGCCTCAACTTGCCCATCTGACTTTTTCGACACAGATTTTTGCGGCAGAAGCGATAAACAGCTACTCAGAAAGAGAATTTCGAAGAAAGAAATTTAAAGGAAACGCCTCGGGACACGAGGCCAACAGCTTTATTTTTGGGAGTGAAAATGGCACAGGAGATTGAGAGGAAGTTTTTGGTGAAAAATGACCGCTTTAAAAATGAAGCGGTTAAAGCCACACGGATCGTACAGGGATATTTATCGTCTGCCCCGGAACGGACGGTGCGTGTCCGAATCAGGGGCGACAAGGGATTTTTGACCGTTAAGGGCATTGGAAACGAAACCGGTGCCAGTCGGTTTGAATGGGAAATAGAAATCCCGAAGGAGGATGCGGAAAAGCTCCTCCGGATTTGCGAACCGGGAATTATCGACAAAACGCGGTACCTGGTCAAAATTGGAGAACATGTTTTTGAGGTGGATGAATTTTATGGAGAGAATGAAGGACTGGTGCTTGCGGAAGTGGAGTTGAAAGCAGAAGACGAAGCATTCGAGAAACCTGCCTGGTTGGGTGAAGAAGTCACGGGAGATGTGCGCTACTACAATTCCATGTTGATGAAAAATCCCTACCGTCGGTGGAAAGAATAAAAATAGAGTTTTCTAACGTGAAAGCGCTTTACCAAAAGCTTCTTTTTCTTCCGGTTTTGTTTTTCTCTCTTTCGGTAGGTTTGCGGGCTCAATTCCCTCGGAAACCGATTACCATTGTGGTGCACAGCAAGCCCGGAAGTGCCATTGACATCACAGCAAGACAAATTGCCGCCATTTCCAGAAAATACACCTCCGTACCTATTTTGGTGGAAAATAAGAGCGGCGGCTCGGGTATTGTGGCCATGCGGACGGTTCTCAGTCGCCCGCCGGACGGCTACACGATTTTGGGTGTGACGAAATCGTTTATTTCCACCGTTCTTTTAACACACGGTGGCGTGAAATTGAGCGAGTTTTATTTTCTGGCGTGTATGGCCGTAGATCCCGAAGCCCTGATTACCAATCGTACCACGTCCGTTCGAACGCTGGATGATATTATTGCAGATGCGCGTGCCAAGCATGGAAAACAGCGGTGGCTGGGGCCTTTAGTGGGTGGGGTTGACCATCTCATGGCGGTTAAAACCTGGGATGTTTTGAATATTCGCGGAGAGTGGATTCCCTACGAAGGGGGCTCGGACGCCTTAGCCGCATTAATGGGAAAACAGGGTGCCGTGTACGTGGGAAATCCGGGTGACACCCGCGGAAGGCCGACCCTCAAGGTGGCGGCGGTGGCCGCGCCGGAACGCCTTTCGCAATTTCCGAATGCCCCCACTTTTGTGGAGAAGGGGTACGATTTAAAGTCGGAAGTGCTCTGGCGCGGTTTCGCGGTTCGGAAAGGAACCGACCTCACGGCAATTCACTATTTGACGCGGTTGTTGCAAAAAGTGAGTCGGGATTCGGCCTGGCTGGCCTTTTTGCACCAGACATCGGCGCAAGCGGTCTTTTACGGGCACCGACAGTTTGAACGAATGATTTTGCAGGATCAACAGGAAGCTGTTAAATACCTCCAAAAGGCGGGAATTTTGGCCGCGGCACAGGGAGGCGCACAAAATTGGCGGAATTGGGCTGTCTTGCTCGGAGGTGTCTATTTTTTCCTTCTTGGTCTGGTTTATTTTCTTAAGCGGGAGTGGCTTTCCGGCGACACGGTGATTGCCGGTTTTCTCCTTGTTTTTTCCCTATTTCTTTTTATTTTGACAAAAGATTTTCCTCGCGGCAAATTGGCGACGTCCGTGGGGCCCGCTTCTATGCCGCGCCTCTGGATTTACGGACTGTGGATTTTTTGCACCTGGCTTGTCTTTCAAACCGTGAGGGGTAAACACTCCCCAAAAAACTCGGACAGCGGCAATGTGCGAATTCCGCTTGGCCTTGTCGGTCTTATGTTCGGCTACCTACTTGCGATTCGATACGCCGGGTATTACGTCAGTACGGTTTTATTTCTAAGTGCCGGGGCGTACCAACTTAACTATCGTAAATATTGGATTATTGTGGTGACCGTCTTGGGCTTTGTGGTTTTGTCGTATGTCATTTTTTACAGAATTTTGCAGGTGCCCCTTCCCAGAGGAATGTGGTTTGAGTAGAAAATTTCGCCTTGAGCGGCAGGTGGATTTTAGCTGAAAATTTCAAACCTTTTTGCTTGCGAATTGGCCGGTTATTCAAAAAAAGGCGGTTCAATAGACGCAGAAAACACCGCCTCAAATCACGAATTTCGTATTTTATGACTATTTTTTTCAATTTGTTGGAAGGCTTTCGGCTCATTTTGCACGGGTACCCCCTGGCTATTATTGTATTGGGAGTGACAATGGGTATTTTGGTCGGCGTTTTGCCCGGTCTCTCGCCGGCGATGGGAGTGGCTCTTTTGGTGCCGTTCAGTTACGGAATGGAACCGCTCAGTGCCCTGATTTTGCTTGGTTCGGTGTACGCGGCGGCCAATTACGGCGGAACCATTACGGCGATTGCCATTAACACCCCCGGAACCCCGTCCGCCATTGTGTCCACATTCGATGGTTACCCGCTAACTCAAAAGGGCCAGCCGGGACGGGCGTTGGGTACTTCGGTGATTGCCTCTACGGCTGGCGGCCTGTTGGGTACCCTCGTTCTGGTGTTTTTTTCCGTCCCCTTAGCTAAAGCCGCTCTAAAATTTGGGCCGGCGGAATATTTTGCCCTGGCTGTTTTTGGTTTAACAATTATTTCGTCTCTCTCGCGAGGCAACTACGTCAAGGCGTTCATTGCTACGCTCATCGGTCTTCTCCTAAATACCGTCGGAATGGATCCGTTTACGGGGTATTTGCGGTTTACCTTCGGTGTACCGGAATTGGCTGAAGGATTTAGCTTTATTCCGGCACTTATTGGCTTGTTTGCTTTGGGAGAAATTTTTTTGGGGATTGAACGATCGGGCGCTTTGCAAAAAGCGGGGAGAAAATTTTCGGGCAAAATGCCGGCTCTACGGGAAATCTGGGAAATTAAACGGACGATTTTGCAATCGTCCCTCTTGGGTACGCTGATTGGTGTGGTTCCGGGCGCGGGAGCGACCATTGCAGCTTTCATTGCCTACGGGGAAGCACGCCGCACCAGCAAACATCCCGAAAAGTTCGGACAGGGGGCCTTGGAAGGCATTGCGGCTTCGGGAGCCGCTACCAGCGGCTCGGTGGGCGGAGCGCTGGTGCCGCTATTGACCTTGGGCATTCCGGGGAGTGCTGCAACGGCCGTTTTAATTGGAGCGCTTATGCTCCACGGCTTAACCCCGGGTCCCGAATTATTCAAAAATAATGCGCCGGTTGTAAATGGGCTGTTTGCCAGTCTATTTTTGGCGTACGGTGTCATGTTTTTGCTGGGCTATTTGGGAAATCAATTGTGGATTCGAATTATTTCTTTACCACAGGCTTTGCTGTACCCGATTATTTTATCCGTGGCTTTTATCGGAAGTTACGCCGTGAGTAATTCCATGTTTGACGTCTGGAGTTGCCTCGGCTTTGGTATTTTAGGCTGGATTTTGCGCCGGTACCATTTTCCAACGGCGCCGGTTATTCTGGGGTTGATTCTCGGATTTTTGGCAGAAACGAATTTTCGGCGCGCTCTGCTCATGGGGAGCGCTCGAATCTTTTTGGTTCGCCCTGTAAGTCTCGGACTCCTGATTTTGGCGACCATTTCTTTTTTCTACCCGTTACTGAAGCCAAAATGGGACAAAGTCCGTACCGCCAAAGAATAGGATTTTGAAGGGCAAAAATCATTTCCGTTTTTGAAATACGGAATGGTGCTGTTTGGAGGGGATGAAAAAAGAAAACGCTTTTGTCGTTCGAAGTTTGATCTTTCCAATTTTTAAAGAAATTTAGGAAAAAACAACATGGCACTCTTATTCAAAAAAACCAAAGAATTGGAAGCCCAAATTGACGAATATTTGGACAGCGTGGTTCGAGGAGCGTTGCTTTTTCAGCAAGGGGTGAAATATTATCTGGACGAACAGCACGACGATTTTGAAAGTCGATTGGCGGATTTGGATGAGCTCGAGAGTCACGGCGATCGGCTTCGAAGGCTTATTGAGAGCAAATTGTACGCGCAGACATTGATTCCCGAGGCCCGCGGAGATGTGCTGGGGCTTTTGGAAAGCACCGACGCCGTTTTGAACACCATGAGTGAAACCCTGCTCCAATTTTCGGTAGAAATCCCTTTCATTTTGGAGGAGCTGCGTCCGCAATATCTGGAACTGGCTCAGGTTTCCGTTTCAGCGGTGGAGGCGATGGTATCTGCCATTCGAGCCTATTTTCGGGATTTGAGTGCGGTTCGTGACCACATTAACAAGGTGCAGTTTTATGAAAATGAAACGGACAAGATTGCAGAGAAAATTAAGCGCGTCGTATTCCGAAAACAAGACCTCAAACTCAGTGCCAAAATCCACATGAGATATTTTGCCTATCATATTGAAAATATTGCTGATGAAGCGGAAGACGTGTGTGACCGTCTG
>CAZOHG010000106.1:0-7760 GCA_964579725.1 uncultured Deferribacteres bacterium | reverse complement strand
CAACGATTATTTTGCCGCCTTCGGTGCGCCAATGAAACCGGCGTAGCGCCCCAACCAGTACCCTAACATCCACCAATTGGCGTTTGTTTCAGAATAGCCGCCATCGCCCTGAATGGGATCCCAGGGATTGTGGCTCCATCCGCGCTCACTCGGCGGTAGCCAACGATCCATCTGCGGAGATTCAAAGGATTCCGAATAAATTAAATGCACGTCTTCCCGAAGCGCATTGTTAATCCGCCAGTTGATTAAATCCAGAGGGGCATCCCGCAGCGAAAAAAGCGTTTTATCTAATTGGGTCGGTTTTCCCGTGCAGAATGCGTACACAAAATCGATCAGCGGCATCCGATCTTCTTTCACGCTTCGGTACCACCAATCCAAACTCTCCTGGTAAATTTTTATTAGATTCGGATCTTTTTCGTAGAGGAAAAGAGCTGGGTAAACCAGAGGTAACAAACCGTCGTCAATGTGGGTGCGCCAGGAGGGATTGTAGGTTTTGGCGTGGCGGGCATTTTCCGCAAAATGGTATTTTTCGATTAAATTTCGATAGGTGCGCTCATATTTTTTATTTCCGCTCACATGGTATGCCACCTTTAAATAGGACAACATTTCCAGCGAATTAATACCGCGCTCCGCCGCCCAGTCGGGATCGTGGTTCAGCAGTTTCGGCGACCAAACCGCCCATTTGGTGTGAGTCCCGTCAATATCTTTCAACACAAAGCCATTGTTTACAATGTAATCCACAATGCGGCAAATCAGCTCCCGAACAAGCCTTTTTTCCTTACGATTTGCAGCTAAATCGTAGTAAAACAAATAGCCAAACATGTGTCCCGTCATTTCGTCACTGGACGTGTCGCCCTTCCACAGATACTTCCCGTCCCGTGAGAGCCGCCACCGCCGCTCCACACGCTTATTTCGGGGATTGCGAACATGTTCCAGCGCCCATTCCTTCTCCGTGTACCGACGATTGGCATCGTGCATAGTTTTCCACGTCACGGGAATAATGGAGCGCGCGAAAAAACCGAGGGTTTCCGTAATGGTTTGCAATCGAAGCATCGCATGAAATGCCGCACGCGCTCGCTTTTGAGCATCCGGGTCGCCCGTCACGGCAAACCGCAAAGATTCCATGGCCAGGTAGCGCCCAGTGTGAAGGCCGTCGTTGTCACTATCTTCAGGTTGCCACTGCAAGGTGTCCCCGGGAGATGCGAGACGGCAACTCCCAATAAACCCCAGAGGACGAATGTGTCGCTGAATAGCAATTCGATGGTAGTGACCAAATTTCTGAAAAAGGGTTAAGGTTTTTGTGCGAATGGCGCTGACGCCCCCTTGCGTCGCAATCCAGGCGGTTCCTTTTGAATCGAACGCAATGCCCCTTACGTGATCATTCAAAAGCCACCGCCGACTCATTCGAACGGACCAATCCCGTCCGTTGTAGCGGGCAACCCCACAGTCCGTACCTACCCAAATGCGCCCGTCAGGCCCCTCGGTAATTGCGTGAACCGTGAGATTCGGTAGGTGCGACCCGACGGAAAAATCCCGAATGCGTTCGCCATTGCGGTAGAGGGTTACACCACCTGTTTGCCCCACCCAGAGAACGCCGTTACGCGTGAGAGAAACGGCGTTTACTTCGGCGCTCAGCAATTGTTCGGTGGACTGGTACAAGAGCAGCGTGTCCGGTTTTTGGTGGTAAAGCCCCATTCCCGTCGCAATCCAGTAGCCAATTTTCTGGTCCGAAATCACGGCGCGAATCGCCCTGGAATAGGGAAAATGAAAAAGGTGCCAATTCCCGTTTTTCAAACGCCAACCGGCGTCGGGACCGAGCGCCAAAACTTCCTTTTGTGTTGCGCAAACAGCGGAAATGGGGCCTTTGATTTTCGGGATTTTCTCTAAGCCTGAGGGCGTTGTTTTGTACAGGCCGTTCCAGGCAGCTACCCAAAGCGTCCCGTCCGGGCCGTTTTCAATATCAAATGTAGGGCCGTTTTCTGTGGAATCCAGCAGGGCTTCCCACTTTTTTGTCCCCTTTTTGAGTCTAAAAACGCCCGCCTCCGTACCGATCCAAACATTGTCCCGGTTGTCCACCGAAATGGTAAGAACACGATTTTTCTTCTTGGCAGAACCTACCGGATACGGAACGTGGTATTCTTGCAAAAAAGGGGTGTCGGCTGCCGTCTGGGCCTTCAATGAGAACGGCAGTCCCAGACAAAAAAATGCCGTCAAAAAAGCGACAAAATACTTCATTCGAACCCTCCGTTAAAATACTCCAAAAAAGATCACTCAAAACCCGCCTTTCGTTTGAAAAACAAGCCAATGCCTTGTACTTTTGCCAAGACATCTAAGAACCGAACAACCGCCGTTTCGTATTCAATTTTGACCGGCTGTACCGACCCAAATGCCTCCCGGGCAAAAGAGGAAATCAATGCTTCCGCTTCTTCACGAGAAGACAAAAGCCGGCTCTTGAAGGGACAATTTGTTCGGGAATGGTAAGAAATTCGAACCCTTTTCTTTCCAATCCGAATATGGCCGATTGTGTAGGGAAAAAGTTTGCACTCCACTGCGCGATTGGCGTAAACAGAACACCGTCCTTTCCAATTTGGGCAGGAACCGTGATTTTTTACGGAAATGGCGTAAATTGGCCCGATTCGGCGAATACGCAACTGTTCATGGAAAGAGGCAAAAAGCCTTTGAAATTCCGGTTCTGTCAATTTCAATCCGGACAAATGCGTGCAACAATCCTGCTCAATAGGGCAAGCGTCACACACATTTTTAGGAATTCTTTCCGCCTCAAATTCACCTTGCATTAGCTATTACCCTCCAATAGAAAAGCCGGTAGATTGCCGCTACTACTCCGGTGCCTTTTCCAATTTTCCACGAGATTCAAACCTCTCGGTTGGGTTGAACACGCCGCCAGCAAACCACGCTGCCGCAAGCGGAAAATCAGAAGCCTTTAAACCCGTTTTCCAATTGTTGGCGTTCCTTAGTATTTCCACACCTTGCCCTTTGTAATTCCGTCCCACCGGTCGGTGCGAAACGGTGAAGCCGGAAGGCCGACTTTGTTGTACAGATTGCATGCGGGATTGTCCGCCCAGGCGTAGCGAACCGCAACGGGACGGGGAACCTGCGGACTGCTCACCACAACGGAATTTGCTTCGATTTTCGCCTGAGCCCAGTAAAATTTCCGGTCTTTTCCTGCAATGGCAAAGCCCTGCACCGATTTGCTACCTTTGCTCACCAAACCACCATCCACAAAATCAAAATAAATCCGGATTTTATTTCCTTCAATTTTCATGGAATGGTACAGGGGGCCGGAAAACGTTAGATTCTTCTCCCCGTACACATTGTGCCGGGCAATTAGCGACAGTCGTCTCCCGACCTCTTGCTTATTGGTGGGGTGAATATTGGTGGCGTCGCCGATGTCAATAGTGACCGCCATGCCCGTATTCGGCAGAGAAAGAGCCATGGTTTGGGCTTCGCGCAATTCTGCCCAGCTCGATTCTCCCGGTTCGGGGCGTCTTTTCATAAAATTGGCCAACTGAACAAAATAAAAGGGGAAATCTCCCTCACTCCAATGCCTTCGCCAATCGTGAATTAACCCCTTAAACAGACCCCGGTACTCGTAGGCGCGGTCGGCGTTGGATTCCCCCTGATACCAGATTGCCCCGCGAAAGGCCATCGGAATGAGCGGGGAAATCATGGCGTTGTACAAAACAGTCGGCATGTTGGCCAAACTGGGGAAGCCGGGCTGCCGCGGCAATTTTTTTACTTGAAGCTGAAAGGGGTCGATTTTAAATTTCCACTTTCCGGCCAAGGAAATCGAATCGGTTTTGTCCAAAACCAGCTTCAGATTTTCGGGGCGTCCGTAGAGGCCCCCTTTGCCTCCGATGTCCAAATCCTGAACCACAATGACGTTTTTCCCTGGCTTCACCAATTTGCCGGGAATGGTGTACTCCCGAAACAACATCACGTAGGGCCGACTGCCAACCTTGACACCGTTAAACCAGGTAACGTCGCGGTCGTTAATGGGCCCCAGCGACAATTTTAGCGGCTTGCCCGCCCAGTTGGCTGGGAGGGTCACTTCCTTTCGAAACCACACTACGCCGTCCACATTGGGGTAACCCGCTCGTTCCCAAAATGTCGGCAAAGTCATTTCGCCCCAATCGGCGGTTTTGGTGGCAGGATTTTCCCAATGGCGCGCGGTAATGCCGACACTGTCCAGAATGGCGGCAACGCGCTTATCCCAGGCAGTCAGGTCGCTCTTATAGGCCGCCAAAATGCTGTCCTCTGAGCTTTTCCCTAACGCCAACAATTTCAAGGCGCTGGCAAACTGGGGAAAGGGCTTGAGTCCTTCGGCACTCATCCAGGCTTCCACAGTGGTACCGCCCCAACACGATTGAACCAAACCAATCGGAATGTGCAATTTGCGGTACAAGTCACGTCCAAAAAAATACGCTACGGCGGAAAAACCGGCCACCGAAGCCGAATCACAAAGCTGCCAGCCGGTGCTACGCACATTTTGAAGGGGTTTGTACGCCCGTGTTTTTTCCACCTTGAACAGCCGGATTTGGGGGAAATTGGCATGGGCCAATTCCTCCCGGTAGTGCATGGTTTTTGCCCAGCTTCCTGCAACAGGAAATTCCATATTGGATTGTCCCGAAGCCAGCCACACTTCACCCACCAAAATATCCTTCAAACGGATTGTGTCGCGCCCTGCCACCGTCAGGGTGATTGGGCCCCCGGCAGAAAGCGGCTTGAATGTGACCTGCCAACGACCGTTTTTGTCCGTTTTTGTCGTCCGAGTTTGGCTTGCCAGCGTGACCCGCACCTGCCCCCCGGGCGTGGCGGTTCCCCACACGGGAATCGGGATTTTTTGTTGCAAAACCATGTGGTCACCAAAAATGGACGCCAACTTAATGTGTGCGGCCGGCTTGGCACATCCGCCAAAAATCACCATTGCCACATAAACGAGAACAACGCCCGCAGTTTTGTACCCTTTCATTTTCGATGCGCTCCTTTCACAAAATCACTTTCGTTAGAAACATTTTGGGTGGACTGCAGATCCTTTGGCCCAGAATCCTATTCAGGGATACAACGTAATGCAATCGTTTGATTTAAAACACAATCAAAAAACAAGTCCCCTTTTCGCAAAACGATTTTTCGCCACGAACAAACACCTGCCTGGACTGTAACGCACTAAAAGCTAATAAAGGAAGATTGAAAAACGGGTTCAAAAATTATGTTCAAAAACCTTCGAGCTGTCTCTCCTTTTTCAAATAGAACTGGCAGCCTTTGGAGCTGCCAGTCCGTGAAAACACAGTGCTTTTCATTTAGAAACGCCTTCTTTTTCCTACAAGCCGATGGTCGCTCCAACGGTGAAAATGACGTCCGCATCGGTGGTTTCGCTCAGTTGACTCGTATCCGTGCTGTAATCATAAAATTCCGACTGGTAAGTTTGTCCCCCCATTTCGAGGCTGGCATCTAACGAAACCTTTCTCAAAACAAGTCCCGTGCCCAGCGTCAGCATGCCTCCCGTCACCTTCTTGTCAGCATCGTCCTTCCACGGCTGCGGGGTTGTGTAAAAACCGGCCCGCAGCGGAATGGCCAACCCGCCGAAATTGATCACAAATTCGCCCCCAAAATGGATCGAATTACAATCTTCCAACCCGGCATTGGTATCTTCGCTTCCCTCCGTGGACCAGGTGGCCTTCGACCAGGGACGCGCCTGGTAATCAACGGAAAACATGAGATTTTGCGTGAGCCAAAACGCCACTCCGAGTGAAATGAACGGGGGCACATTCAACGTGGATTCGGAATCGGAGTTTTTCATTTTTAGTGCGTAGGGCATTTTGTAATTCGCCCCCAGGGCAAAACTTGTAAATTTGGCCAGCGCACCAATTTCAATGGACGTCCCGGAAAATTTGGTTGAACTCCCGGAACCCATCGAACTGCCGTCTGTTTCCAAGGAGTTTTCCTGTTTGCCGGTTAGCAGATTGAAAGTCGCGCCAAAAGAAAAATTGGGCATAAATTGCACGGCCACGGCCGGGGAAATCCCGTAAACCCCGCCTGTGCTTTTGGATGTCGTGACAGAACCGGTGGAGGTATTTTTGTACGTCAGCGTGCGATTCATATCGAAAATATTGCGGTAAGCGCCACCTAATACAATGCTGGTTGTCCCCGTGGAAAGAGGAAAAACAAAACTGGCGAAATTCAAATTAAAATTTGAGGATTTGTCCAAACTGTAATCGGCGCCTTCCGTTGAAATGGAGCCGGCCGAAACACGCGCAATAACGGAAGCTTCGGGGGCAATGAGCTGAGACAGACCGGCCGCATTCCAGGAAATGGCTGTGGCGTCGTCGGCCACTCCCGTAAAGGCGTACCCCATTGCGGAGGCCCGAGCCCCGCTTCCCGTAAAATTCAGAGACGATTGGGCTTGTGCCAAAAACGGGAAGACAGCAACAGCCAGCACAACGGATATTCGCACGAATTTTCGCATATTTCCTCCGGATTTGGTTCGATTTTTTGTTTCTCCCGACTATTTTGTTAAAAATTTGTCACCCACGGTTACGGCTCCCCCATTTAATGCGATTGGCTTGGCAATACAATATTTCTCAAAAGCGTCATTTACCAGAACCGTGCCAATGATTTTGGTTTCACGACCAAGGATCTCGCCGGTTATCGGGTGGCGGATTTCCTTCCCTTCTCGGTAAATAATACATTTCATGCCCGGTTTTAAGCCGCTGGTCAAGCCTTTGTCCAACATGATTTGATCCCCGTTCACCTGAATGACGAAACCGTCCACCAGGGGTAGGTCTTTCACAATGGCGTGCGCCAGATTTTCGACCGCATTTTTCACACTTTGAATGTCGGAACTCCCGGTGTAAGCGTCGCGGGCAATAATAATCCGTGCAGATTCCGTATCGATGACTCGCGCGTCAATGCTCACCGAGCCATTTTGGGTCAACACCACGCTGCCCATGACGATGGCGTCCACGCCAATGCCCTTTCCGATTTTAGCCGCAGTGGCTGCATCCAGAATCCCTGACATTCCCAATTTTTGTTCTTCCAAAATTTTGTTTAATTGCGCTCTTTCCATCACTTTAAAGCGATTCTGGTTTACCAAAACCGTAGTCAATTTGTCCAAAACAATCTCCCCCAAATCTTTGCTGGCACCTTTATTCTCAAAAGGCAAAACCGCAATGCCCATGCGTTCCCCCACCAACTTTACCGTTTTGTTACCTACAATGAGCTGTTCATTTTTCTTGAAAGTTTTTGTTTTTGAAGAGGTTTCTCCTGTTGATTGAACCGGCTGCTGAGCGGTTTGCGGCTCGGGCGGCGCTTCTCCTCCTCTGGCACGATTGGCCAAATCCAGGAATTTGGTTGCTCGAAGGGAAGGTGATTGTCCAATGGAGATTCGCAATTCTTTGACCGCTAGATCATATTTTTTCAAATAATAATAAGCAATTCCCAATTCCCGGTGCGGGTAATAGGATTCGAAATGCATGCCGTACGTCCGAACGCTTTTGGAATCTTTTCCTTTGCCTCGAATAGCCAAACGAAAATGATTGGCGGCTTTTTCATATTTTCCGGCAGCCAATTCACTTTGCCCCATTTTGTACTGACGGTACCACATTGATTGGGCGTAAACCTGCGAAACAAACAGGGCAATCATGGCAATCAGCAGCACAATTCGCTTCGTCATAGTGCAATTCCTCACGTTTACAGAGTGAAAATGGTTTTACCCCCAAAGTCAGACAAGGTTTGAGGTAGAC
>CAZOHG010000105.1:0-7920 GCA_964579725.1 uncultured Deferribacteres bacterium | reverse complement strand
GATGGCAGCGGTAGCACGGTAGACGTCCGCGGGCAGCTCCATTTCCCGGACGGAAGTGTTATTCGACACAATTGGATTTTAGCAGGCGGCCCGGCGTCGCAGCATTCCCCAAAAGTTGCCCATGTCGGCCGTTTCTTTTTGGTGGCGTACACGGACGAAGCCCCTCCCGCCGAACACGCTTTGATCCGGGCCCAACTGCGCAGCGACGCGGACGGACACCTTCTCGATTCCAAACCCCTCACGCCAGCACGCGGCGACAACTGGTGGCCGATTGTCGCTGCCACAGACGGAAGGCGTGCCTTTGTGGGGTGGGGAGACGGGGAGAATTTGGGGGGCCGTGTGGTTTCGGTTTCGGGAGATTCTTTTTCCGTATCTCCATCCCGCAACTATCTCACGGAAATAGAGCAGTACGATTATTCGGTTGTCTGGCTCAAGGCGATTGCCCGCTTTTTCTTGGTGGCACGGTCGGGAAACGACTCTAAAATTTGCCTTGTGGATTCGCTTGGCAATAAAACGCTGGAAACAAAAATGGCGGATGCGCCCTTGACGCGGGAAACACAGTTGGCTTTCCGGCAAATTCCCGATTCGCGAGCGTACATTGTAGCCTTTCCGACGGGAAAACACGGACTGCTTTTTCTGCTTGTCCGTCAAAACGCCGTTCGGAAACAGCATTCGGTTGACCTTCAAAATGCTGGGGCATTTGGAACGCTCGCCTGGCCGACCACGGGAATCGCCTGTTCATTTGTCCGATCAAAAACCGGGGAGGATTTGTGGCGCTCCCAAAATCTTTTGTTTTGTGCTTTCAACAACGCGCAGACCAACCATCTAATTTTACTCCCTCTCTTTTTTCGAGATTTTTCGGGAGTGGCGTTCCTCAATTCACCTCGGCAACCGCAAGCCTTTCGTCTTCAGCCGATTTTCCCGAACCCGTTTTCCCAAACGGCCACCCTCAATTTCAGCCTTCGGCATTCTAAACCCGTTGCGATTCACATTTTTAATATCAGAGGACAAGCAGTTCTTTCTCAGGTTCTGGGTACGCTCCCTTCCGGTCGACACCGTTTTGTCTGGAACGGCAAAAATACGCAGGGGGAAACGGTCGGGAACGGCGTTTATTTTGTTCGGATCGAAGCGGGGGGATTTTCCCCAACCCAAAAAGTGCTTTTTCTAAACAAATAAGCTCGTTTAAACCTGGCGGCTTTTCTGTTCGTATTCGCTTTAACCGTTTTGCCTTGCCGGATTTTTGAAAAAACAGAAATTCAACTTGACCTTTTCTTCAAATCTCCGTACATTTCAGAAATCTTAAACGTCTCGTCGTTAAACTCCGTCAAATTTGAGGAACAACATGCGCAGCAAAAATCGATTTGATTTTCGTTCTCTGCCCAAACGTTTGGCGCTGGTGTTTTTTGGAGCGATTTTTCTGCTTTTTTTAATCGAAGAAAATGGAAAAGCTCAAAACTTCTTAGACCTAAACAAGGATGGCAAAATGGACGCGTACGAAAATCCGAAATTACCTGTTGGTCAACGTGTTCAAAATTTGATTTCGCAAATGACTTTAGAAGAAAAAATCTCCCAATTGGGCAGTCACGCACCGGCGGTGCCGCGATTGGGTATTCCCGCGTACGATTGGTGGAATGAATGTCTACACGGGGTGGCACGGGCTGGGGTCGCGACGGTTTTTCCGCAAGCCATTGGAATGGCGGCCACCTGGCATCAGGAGCTAATTTTCCGAACGGCCAAGGCCATTTCTGACGAAGCACGTGCCAAATACCACAAAGCCGTGTCGGAGGGAAAACACGCTCGCTACTACGGACTTACCTTTTGGTCGCCAGTTGTAAATCTGGCCCGTGATCCGAGGTGGGGAAGAACTCAAGAAACGTACGGGGAGGATCCCTATTTGACCTCCCGACTGGGGGTAGCTTTCGTCAAAGGGCTTCAGGGCAATGATCCGCACTACCTAAAATTGGTAGCCACGCCCAAGCATTTCGCCGTAAACAACGAAGAGGCTATTCGCCACACGGGATCGGCAAATGTGGACGAACGGCAATTGCGGGAGTACTACCTTACTCAATTTGAAGCCTGCGTTCGCGAGGGCCACGCCCAATCGGTCATGGGAGCTTACAACGCCGTGAACGGCACGCCCTGCTGCGTCAACACGCATTTGTTAGAGGAAATTCTCCGAAAGGAATGGGGCTTTGACGGATACGTGGTGTCCGATTGCGGCGCCATTCAGGATATATTTGCCGGGCACAAATTTTTGAAATCGGCAGAAGAAGCAGCGGCGGCGGGCGTTAAATCCGGCTGCGACCTCAATTGCGGGGAGGTGTACCAGAAACATTTGCTGAAGGCGGTTCGCCAAAATCTCATCTCTGAAAAGGAAATTGACCGTTCGCTTAGCCGACTTTTCAGGGCGCGATTTCGGTTAGGCATGTTTGATCCAGCTGAACGCGTGCCATTTTCCAGGATCTCTCAAAAAGTCATCGACAGTCCCCAGCACCGGCAACTGGCTCTGCAGGTCGCACGCGAATCTATTGTACTCTTAAAAAATGAAAACAATTTTCTGCCGCTACGAAAAACCCTTCGGAAAATTGCTGTGGTTGGCCCCACGGCCAATACCCCTCAATTCGGTAATTACAGCGGGTTGGCTTCCAGAGCCGTTTCGCCGCTAAAAGGAATCCGACAGAAAGTCTCCCCCAAAACCGAGGTGTTGTTCGGCAGCGGTTGTCCGATTTCGGATGAACTTTTATCGGCAATCCCCCAGATGTACCTCAAACCGAACGCCACGGCCAAAGAGCATGGTTTGTTGGCGGAATATTTCGACAACAAAGACCTGCAGGGTGTCCCGGTGCTGCGGCGGATTGAACCGGAGATCAATTTTGACTGGGGCGGGGGCTCGCCGGACGAACGCGTTCCGGCGGATCTTTTTTCGGCTCGGTGGACGGGCGTTTTGATTCCTCCTGAAACCGGAACCTACACCCTCGGGGTGATTTCAGACGACGGCGTACGTTTTTATTTTGAGGGCAAACGGGTCGTCGATTTTTGGCACGACCGTGCCGCCGCTCAAGACACGATCCAAGTGCACCTAAAAGCCAATCACCCTTATTCCATTCGGATTGACTATTTCGAGGACATGGGGGACGCCGCAGCCAAATTGGTTTGGAACTACAAGGAAAAGGGCCCCAATTCTGAGGAAGCCAAAGCCCTTCAGTTGGCTAAAGAAGCCGACGTGGTGGTAGCCGTCATGGGACTCAATCAAACCTTGGAGGCGGAAGAAATGGATCGCAGCCGAATTGAGCTGCCGGAGGTTCAGGTGGAATTCCTGAAAAAGTTGGTCGAGGTAAACCCAAAAATCGTATTGGTTTTACAAAATGGCAGCCCCCTGGCCATTCCCTGGTGCAAAGCTCACATTCCTGCTATTGTGGAAGCCTGGTACCCCGGCGAGGAGGGTGGCAATGCCCTTGCGGACGTTCTTTTCGGAGATTACAATCCTGGCGGACGGCTGCCGCTAACGTTTTACGCTTCCACCGAGCAATTGCCTCCCATGCACGATTACGATTTGACCAGAGGACGCACGTACATGTACTTGAAGGAAGAACCGCTTTTTCCTTTTGGATTCGGCTTGAGCTACACATCATTCGAATACAAGAACCTTCGGCTTGAAAAAACAACGCTCGGCTTAAACGACTCCCTTTCGGTTTCCTTTCGTGTGAAAAACACGGGCCGACGACATGGAGACGAAGTAGTGCAGTTGTACGTTCGGGCACTGCACTCCAAACATCTAACCCAGAGGAAAGTGCTAAAAGCCTTTCGAAGAATTCACCTGCAGGCGGGCAAAAGTCGGTTGTTAACCTTTAAAATTCCCGTTTCAGCTCTTCGGTACTTCGATCCCTCCAAAAAGGCTTTTGTGACCGAAACGGGAGCGTTTGAACTTCAGATCGGTGCTTCTTCGGAGGACATTCGCCTGAGAGCCGATTTTGAGATCACTGGCGAAAAGAGTTCCCGTTAATTGGAGGCTTCGCACCGCGACAAGCGCATTTTTCGGAGCGAACCCCGCGCCTAAAACTGCAAGGTTACCACCAATTCAATTACCTGGGAAGGGGGAATATTAAAGTAGTCGGACGCGTCCAGGGCATTTCGGGACATGAATTCGTACAGGTGAATGCGCCAGTGGCTCATTTTGGGGTGTGGACTTGGCGTCAGTTTTTCTCTCCCTAAAAAGAAGCTCAACGTTTCAATGCGAAATTCCAACCCCTGTTGCACTGCCAGCGCCAGAATATTTCGGACGTTGGGACGTTCCATGTATCCGTAACGGGCAAAAACCCGATGCAAGCCGCCCCCCAATTTTTCAACCGTTACCTTTTCGTTGTTCGGAACACGCGGAACATCCTCCGTGTGAAAGTGAAGAAAAGCCACTTCCGAATGAAGAATTTTGTTGTGCTTCAGGTTGTGAAGCAGAGAAACAGGCACAATGTCGGGATGCCCGGTAAGAAAAACAGCCTCACCTTCTACGCGCCGCGGCGGATGTTCCGCGACACTTCGTTGGAAATCTTCTTGTGAAATGGCTCGACTTTTCATCTGTTCGGCCAGGAGCTCACGCCCCCTGCGCCAGGTCATCATAACAATGTAGACAATCGCCCCAATGACCAGTGGAAACCACGCACCGTGCAAAATTTTACTGGCGTTGGCAAGGAAAAAGGAAAGGTCGACAATGAGAAAAAAACCGACCAACGGAATTAACCCAAACAAATTCCATTTCCATTTTTTACGAGCGACTTCGTAGAAAAGAACTGTGGAAATGAGCATGGTTGCCGTAACAGCCACGCCGTAGGCTGCCGCCAATTTGCTGGAGGATTTAAAGGAAACGGCCAGCGCAATGGTTGTGAGCATGAGAATCCAGTTGACAAGAGGAACATAAATCTGGCCTCTTTGTTGAGCAGAAGTGTGAATGATTTTGATTCGAGGAAGGTAACCTAACTGAACGCCCTGCAGAGTGAGGGAGAAGGCGCCGGAAATAACCGCCTGAGAGGCAATAATAGTGGCCGCCATGGCCAAGAATACCATCGGAATCATGCCCCAGCGAGGCACAAGGGCGTAAAAGGGATTGGAAATGGCTTCCGGATTTTTAAGAAGGAGTGCTCCCTGGCCGAAATAATTTAAAAGAAGGGCCGGAAGCACTAAAATGCCCCACACCAATCGAATCGGCCTGGCACCAAAATGCCCCATGTCCGCATAAAGTGCTTCAGCCCCGGTAACCACCAGAAAGACAGCCCCCAACACCAGAAATCCGTGAATCCGATTGGCTAATAGAAAATGCAAGGCATGGCCAGGCCACAACGCAACCAAAATGGCCGGATGGTTGACGACTTTAATGCCACCCAAAATGCCGATTGTGCTGAACCAGATAAAAATGACGGGCCCGAAAAGGCTGCCCACTTTTCCGGTTCCGCGCGACTGAATGGAGAAGAGGCCGAGCAATATGAGAACGGTTAGCGGAACAACGTAGGGATCGAGATGCGGCGTAATGACATTCAGTCCCTCAAGGGCGCTCATAACGGAAATGGCCGGGGTAATCATGCCGTCTCCGTAGAGGAGGCTGGCTCCGAAAACACCAATGGCAACCAGAGTCCACGCCAGATTTTTGCGCGATTTGCCGCGGGGACGAATCAATGATGCCAACGCCAGAATCCCCCCTTCGCCTTGATTGTCGGCACGCAAAATAAAAATCAAATATTTGACGGTGACTACGATAATCAAAGCCCAAAAAATCAATGAAAGCACGCCCAAAATATTCGGTTTTGAAGCCGCAATGGCGAAATCCCCGTAAAAGCATTCCCGAATTGCGTAGAGCGGACTTGTTCCAATATCACCAAAAACCACGCCTAAGGCGGCAATTCCCAGCGTCAAAAGTCGATTGTTCGGATTCGTCGCCTGTCCGATAGTCGTCTTTGCAGAAGCCTGTGTTTCTTTCAAATGGACACTCCCTTTTGAATAAATGTGCTGCCATTTTGTTTTAAAAGGTTAGTTTTATGCCAAAGAGGTTAAAATTTAGGCAGACAAAAGATAAAAATCAAGAAAAGTTTCAGATTGCCCGAAAAGGCCATTCGAGAAAGGAAACCTTTCTTGGGGGTGAAACTTTTTCTGAAATTAAAAGGGCGAGCCCAAAAAAAACAGTAGAATGGGACGAAAAGTTTCGAAAAACAATCAAGCGAAAGAAATGTCAAATTTATTGGATATGGGTGAAATTTCGGCCTATTTTATTTAGCGAACGAAAAAACAGGGTGCGTTTAACAAAAATTTGGTGCCCCTGGGGTGACTCGAACACCCGACACGCGGTTTAGGAAACCGCTGCTCTATCCACCTGAGCTACAGGGGCTCAAAAACCAATTTGCCCGTTTGACCGAATTTCCTGTGTAAATATAGCAAAATAGGTACGTAAAGACAAGAAGAAATTTTTCAGGCGAACGAATGCCTTTTTAAAGTAATATTTTTTCTTGCATAATGTATTTTTTTTTCGTATATTAGCTACCTAAGTGGGTTCAAAAGACCCACTTTTTTATTGATGGGACTTTTTGGCATGAAAGAAGAGATACAATCCTTTGTCGAGCCGATTATTGAAGAACACGGTGCAGAATTAGTGGAAATTGCCCTGAAAGGCTCGAAACGCAATCAAATTTTGGTTCTTTATGTTGATCGTCCCGGCGGAATTACCATTAACGAGTGTGCCCGTATTTCGCGCGCCATTCTGAAAACGGACGAACTCGACCTGCTTCTTGGCAGTCATTATCGCCTGGAGGTGTCGTCTCCGGGAATGGATCGTCCGCTAAAAACGCTGCACGATTTTGAACGGACTGTGGGGCGCTATTTGGCCGTTCAATTTCAGGATGAAAAGGGGCTTCACACACTAAAGGGAGACCTCAAGGCGGCGGACGAAACGGGAATTGTCCTGGAGAATAAACAGGGCGAACACAAAATTGCGCTGGGAAGCATTGTAAAAGCCAAACAAGAAATCAAATGCTAGAAAAAGCGTGGAGGTTTAATCGGTAATGAAAATAGATATTGCCGAAGCCATTTCGGAATTGACAAAAGAAAAAAAGATTGATAGAGACCACTTGGCGGAAATTCTCGAAGGTGTCATGCTTTCTATGATCAAAAAGAAATTTGGCACCACAGACAATTTTGACGTATTTGTCAATTTGGACAAGGGGGAGATTGAAATTTACCAGAGCAAAACCATTGTTGAGGACGTGACGGACGAAACAACGGAAATCGATCTGGAAACCGCTCGTGAAACGGAGCCCGATTTGGAATTGGGGGACGAATTTGTGGAGTTGGTGGACCCCCGGCGCTTTGGGCGGCGCCTGATTGCCTCAGCGAAACAAAATTTGAGCCAGCGGTTGCGCGATTTGGAAAAAGAGAGCCTTTTTGAGGAATACCAGGGTCGCATCGGTGAAATCATTATTGGGGACATTCGCCAAATTAATCGAAATGAAATTTTTATTAATATTGACAAAACCGAAGTAATTTTGCCCAAAGAAGAGCAAATTCAGAATGAGCGCTACCGACGAGGCGAGAGTATTCGGGCTATGGTGAAAGAAGTCCGCCGCTCAAGCAGAGGGCCGGAAATTGTGGTGTCGCGTAATGATCCGCAGTTTTTGGTGCGCCTTTTGGAGTTGGAGGTACCCGAAATTTACGACGGCATTATTGAAGTGAAAGGCGTGGCGCGCGAAGCGGGGGAGCGTGCAAAAATCGCCGTTTATTCCAATGACAAGCGCATTGACGCCGTGGGCGCCTGCGTGGGCATGAAAGGCATTCGAATACAAGCAATCGTTAAAGAATTAAACAATGAAAAAATCGACGTCATTAATTGGAGTTCGGACGCGCAGGTTTTTATTTCCCGAGCCCTTAGTCCGGCAAAACCTTCTT
>CAZOHG010000104.1:0-8372 GCA_964579725.1 uncultured Deferribacteres bacterium | reverse complement strand
ATTCTTGCAATTCCGCCTGGCTCTCTTCCACCGCATTTTTAGCCAATTCTACCTGCCGCCTTTTGCGAAGGGCGCCGCTCACCACGCGGCTCGAGCGGCGTCCTAACAGAAAACTCAGCGCCGATTCTCCAATGCTGGCCCACTGCTCGGTTGTCAGCGCTTTGGCCTTGGCCTCGTACTTGGCCAGTTGCCTCTCTTCCCGCCGCATCCGGTCTTCAATGCGATCCATGCTCCGCTGGTACTTCTCAGAGAGTTTGTCCACGGCCGCATCCCGTTCTTCCCGGGCCAACTGCTTGAGGCGGATTTTAAAATCACGCAAAGATTCCCCGGGTTCGCTGTACACCTTCAGTTCCGCATTGTGGTACAACGGAAAAACCGCTTTGCGGTAAAGATATTCAGATAGAGCCTTTCCCCACTGTTTGACATCTTTGGCGTCGTTAAGATTCACCGGAACCGGCAGAAACTGCCCCTGTGTTTCCGGTTTGTCCAAAAATAACCGTTCCGAATTTTTTAGGAGAATGGCTTCTTCCCAGGCGGCGGCCATTGGGCTTTGAGGGGCAGGCAGCAAAAGACGCCAGGACTTTGAGGCCTCTACATTTCGGCGCAAGTCGGAAAAATGCACCTCAGCCTGCGCAAACAAGTACGGCTTGTACACAATTCCGCGGGAAGGCTCCCGAATTTGATCTCCCCGTTTTTGGGCCAGAAACCGGCGGGCCTGCTCCGCCGAAACGGAAACGGCCCCGAAAATTTGGCGCACCTCCGGAGGCAGTGCAGGGGGCGCCCCTGCTCCCGGCTCTTCCACAGCGGCTGTCTCTTCGGCCTGCGGCGCTTTTCCCAAGGGTCGGGGTTGCGGCTCTTTTTTCAGCAGACCCTCTTTTAGGGGTTTCATGAGTCCCCGAATTTGGTCCCGCGTCAGCGGCCCCCGCAGGTAGGACATCGCCCACCGCGTTGTCATGAGAACAGGCTGCTCTTCGTGCACATTGTGTACGTAAAATTGGCGGCTTTTCAAAGAAGAAATCAAGCGGTCAATTTCGGAGCGATTCAAAGACTGACCGCTTTGTACGACCGCCTGCTCCAGCCCCTCAAGCAACCTTTCCTTGTCCCGTTTTGCCTGCAGCCTTCCGACAAACCAGGTTCCGGCGTTGGTCAACCCCTTGTAGTCCACGTCCACTGGGTTTTGAGTGGCCAAAACTACCCCCAATCCGAATGCACGTGCCTGTTTGAGAAGCGTCAAAAGCGGGCGTTTGCTGGGAGGATTGGAAACGGGCGGGAAAAAACCAAACACTTCGTCAAAATAAAGGAGCGCCCGCAAGCTGGTTGTCCCCGGCTGCGTTCTAATCCAGCTCAGGATTTCCTCCAACAAAAGGGTGACAAAAAACATGCGTTCTTCGTCACTGAGGTGCGCAATGTAAAAAATGGACATTCTGGGTTTACCGGTTTCATTGTGGAGCAGACGCCCCACATCCAGCGGCTCGCCCGTCAGCCAATTGGCAAAACTGGGTGAAGCGACAATATTATTCAGCGCCATGGCCAGTTCAAAGCGATCTTTTGGCGGGAAAAAGGTGTCCACGTCTAACACGCCCACTTTCCGAACCGGGGGATTTTGAATGGCTTGAATGACGGTCGGCATGTCTAGATCGCGCTGTTCTTTCCAGGCATTTTCGAAAATTGTGGACAGCAAGATGTGTTCGCGGCTGCGCACGGGGTCCGCTTCAATCCCCGCCAAACCCAAAAGGGCCGAAACCGTCCCCGCAATTTGCTCCCGCAGGGTCTCCTGATTTTCTTCCCAGTTTAATTTCGGGGCACTGAGACTGGACAAAACACTTACCGGAATGCCGGCGTCGCTGCCGGGTGTGAAGATCAGAAATTCGGCGCTTTCTTTTAATTTTCGAATGCGTTCGGGTCCCTCACCCCACTCTGTCAGGCCCTTCCGCCAGGTGTCGGCGATTTTCTCGGAGTATTCTTCAACGGAAAGCCCCTTACGGCGAGCGTCGTCCAAATTGACCCACGGTTTAAAATCCTCGGGACGCAAATCGGGAAAGGTGAGCAGCAAATTGGTAATATCCCCTTTGGGATCAATCATAATGGCCGGGACACTGTCCAGGGCAGCTTCTTCCATGAGGTCCACGCAAAGCCCCGTTTTCCCGCTGCCGGTCATTCCCACAACAAGGGCGTGGGTAGTAAGGTCCCGAGCGTCGTACAAAATGGGTCGATCGGAGAGCTCTCCGCTGCCAGTGTCCAGTTCTTTGCCGAGATAAAAAGCGCCTAATTTTTCAATATCCATTGAGAAAACTCCTTGCTAACGATTGGCTACCAACGCACCCAAAGCCATGGACAACAATTTGGCATCCTCCGTGTCCGCTCGCGAGGGAATCAGAATGGGTGCCTTGGCTCCCATGATGACGTGCCCCAATCGAAATTTGGCCCAGTAAGTGGTACTTTTGGCCAAAAGATTCGCAGAAACCATTTCAGGGGGAACCAAAATGTCCGCCACCCCCTGAACCGGAGAGTCGATACCTTTAAGTCGCAGCGCCTCGGGTGAAACGGCGTTGTCCAACGCCAGGGGCCCGTCAATCACACACCCTTTAATTTGTCCTCGTTGATTCATTTTGGTCAGAATAGCGGCCTCCACGGTAGACGGCATGTCGGGGACCACCGTTTCCACAGCAGACAAAAGCGCCACGCGGGGGGTGGCATTTCCCAGCAAATGAGCCAATTCCACGGCATTTCGAATGATCTGAATTTTCTGCTCCAAATTGGGAGCAATGGTTACCCCTCCGTCCGTAATTGTAATCAGACGGGTGCCCTCGGGTTGCGGCCATTCAAAGACGAAGGCGTCGCTCAAGAGACGACCCGTTCGCAGCCCCTCCTCGGGATTGAGCGCCGCTTTGAGAAGGGTGCCGGTTTTGACTCTCCCCTTCAGCAAAATGTCGGCTTCGCCCCGATGCACGGCACGAACCGCTGCCCGCACGGCCTCTTCCTCCGTCGAAAAATGGTGAATGGTAAAGGCCTTGACGTCGATCACGCCTAATTTCTCCAAAATCGCCCGAATTTGAAAAGCATCGCCGAATAGGAGTCCCTCGGCGAAGCCCTCTTCCCGCGCCTTGAGAAGCGCGGAAAGAGCTGCGGGGTCTTGAGCATTGGCAATGGCGACGATTTTCCTACCCAACCCCTGAACGTGCGAGAGCAGCGTGGAAAAATCAGTTATCATGGCTCGTTACTCCTTTTTTTCGGAGCCTTTCTCCTTTTCGCCTTCTTCTTTGTGGGGTTTCAGCTTGCCTTTGTCCACCAGCGTGTGGATCATGGTTTCGAAACTGTTGTGGTACTTTTCAAAAGCGTCCAACACGGCTTTGTCATCTTTTCCCTTTGCCGCTTCCTTCAGGGCTTCTCCGTTCGCCTTAAACTGGTTCTTCAGCGTGTCCAGTGTGTCGGCAATGTCCTGCCAATCTTTCGGCATCGGGGCAATATAAAGGGAGTCTCCCAAAGCCAACAAATGATCTAAGCTGTCCCGAATTGCCTGAACATTTTCGGCCGGAACCGCTTCGTGCTGCAGCGGGTGCAAGACCTTGTGAAATTCTTTGATTGCGGCCAACATGTCTTTTCGGGCGGGTTTTGCCGCTTCTTTCTTGGACTGACAGGCAACTAATCCGACCATTCCGATCAAAAACACCCACATAAACATTTTGAACTGCTTTTTCATGCCGTTTTTCTCCTTTTTTTCAGCTCTCTTGCATTTTCTGTCATTTAACCGGCTATTGGGGAGCCGTTTTTTTGTCTAAAACACGCCACAAAAGGGCGACTTTTTGCGTCCCGTCCCCAAATGGACAGAAAAAATCCGGGAACGGGCATAAACTCCGCAATCTGTACCCAAAAATTTACCCTGTTCTTGTTTTAATCTTTTTTTAATGGAATTCCTTCATAAAATCCCGAATGGTGTTGTGGTAGGCCGAAAACGTGACGACCAGTGCATGGTCGTCTTTTCCTTTGGCCAATTCCCGAAGCTCCTGCCCCTGTTTTTTCAACTTTTTGATTAGGGCTTTCAATGTGTCAGCCCGCGGGCCTTTTTCTTTCCAAACGGGGTAAACCGCCAAAGAATCGCCGAAAGAAAGAAACCCGTCTAAATTTTTACGCACCATTTGGGCTTCCTGTTTTTCGGTCATTTTTTGCGCCGGGGGTAACATGGTTTGATGCGGATTAACTTGCATCCCCATTTTGGGAGCTTCTTTTTTCTCCGATTGACAACCGACTAACAATCCCCCGAAAAAAGCCAAAACAAGCAACAAACCTCTCCAATTATGTCGCATTACTCCTCCCTTTTCGGTTTTCGGCGATTGTTCTCGCCTTGCTTTGTGCACCGTTCCACCTTTTCGACTAAAAGAGCCGCCAAATTCAGACCTCAACTGCTTCTTCAGGGTGAATTGTTTTGCCCTGCTGAAAGGCTTTGAGATTTAACTCCAAAAAACGAGCCGGAACCCGCGCCTTAATCGATTCCAGCCAAATTTCCTCCGGAATGGGCAAGGCGTTGGAAAGGGTGCCTAACATAGTAATATTGAGCACCTTTACGTTCCCAAGCTGAACAGCCATTTTGGTGAAATTTTCCACAATCACCCGGTGCGTTTTTTGTAAACAAATCGAACGCGCATCGTGCGGATAGGGAATTTTCTCGTACTGAATACTTTCCGGAACAATTTCGTAATCATTTAAAATCACCAAACCGTCGGGCTTCAAATAGTCCAGATAGCGGAGAGATTCCAATTTTTCGAATGCCACGATTACGTCGGCCTGGTGACGGGCAATAAGGGGGGAGTAGATTTTCTCACCGAACCGGACCTGACTGATCACACTTCCGCCTCGCTGGGACATGCCGTGCACTTCACTTTTTTTGACGTCCCAATTGGCCCGAAGCGCCACATCGGCCAGCACGTCACTGGCCAGAAGAATTCCCTGCCCTCCGACTCCCGAAAAAATCACATTTTTTGTGTCCATTTTCGATTCCTCTAAAGATCTCACTTACCATTTTCCTGAGGCAAAATGGCGCCCAACTGGCACACCTGAGCACATTGGTCACATCCGATGCAGAGTAGCGGATCAATTACCGGCTTTTTGCCGTCGGGGCCGGGAGTTATGGCCGGGCAGCCAATTTTGTAACAGAGGTCGCACGCCACGCATTTTTCCTGGTCCACGTAATACACAGGGCCCAACTGCGAGCGCTCGTGCAGCACACAAGGTGCCTCTGCAATCAGCACCGAGGGTTCTTCCGTTCGCATTTCTTCACGAATGACTTCCGTCATTTCTTTCAGACTGTAGGGGTCAATCTTTCGCACCCGCGGGATGCCGACGGCCTCGCACAGCTTTTGCAGATCAAGTCTGTGGGTCGGTTCACCCCTCAGCGTTACGCCTGAAGCCGGATTTTCCTGGTGCCCCGTCATGGCTGTAATGCGGTTGTCCAAAATAATCACGGTTGTAATGCCCTTGTTGTACACCATGTCAATTAGTGGAGTAATTCCCGAGTGAATAAAGGTGGAATCACCAATGATGCCAACCACCCTTTTTTGAAATTTTTCGGGGTTTACTTTGACCATTCCCTCCGCCATGCCGACGGAGGCTCCCATATTGAGGCAACTGTCCATAGATTCTAACGGTGGCAAAGCGGCCAGCGTGTAACAGCCGATGTCGCCCGTCACGGTTGCGCGAAGCTTTTTGAGCGCCCAAAACACCCCCCGGTGGGAACAGCCGGGACAGAGAACGGGGGGACGGGCCGGAAGAGGCTCGCCCTGCAATTCGGCTGAGGCTCCTTCTCGATTGAGCAAAGCGCGGGACACCACGTCCGGATTCAGTTCCCCAATGGCCGGAATTTTTTCTTTACCCGTCACGGTCACGCCCAGGGCCCGAATGTGCAGTTCCAGAAAATCGTCCAGTTCTTCAATCACCACCAACTTGCCCACCCGTTCCGCAAAATCGCGAATCAATTTTTCAGGAAGCGGGTAAGTAAGACTAAGTTTTAGGTACGACGCGTGAGGAAAAACTTCACGGGCATATTGGTAAGCCACGCCACTGGTCACGATTCCGAGGGAGCGGTCGCCCCAGTCCACCCAATTTAGGCCCGAAACTGTGGAAAACGCCCGTAGTTTTTTAAGGCGATTTTCAACAAACGGGTGCCGCAAACGTCCTGTTGAAGGAAGAAGTACATTTTTCAAGAGCTCTTTTCGGTACGGTTTCAGCGGCACATCAAGACGTTCGCCCACAGTAACCACACTTTTAGAGTGGCTAATCCGAGTGGTGGTTCGCAATAAAACGGGTGTGTCAAAAGATTCGCTGATTTCAAAGGCCTGAATTGTGAGGTCCCGGGCTTCCTGGCTGTCCGAGGGCTCTAACAGGGGGATTTTGGCCGCCCGGGCGTACCAGCGATTGTCCTGTTCGTTCTGGGAGGAATGCATTCCGGGATCGTCCGCCGTTAAAATAACCATCCCACCGTTCACCCCCATGTACGACAGGCTGAACAGCGGGTCAGCCGCCACATTGAGTCCTACGTGCTTCATGGCTGCCAAAGCCCGGGCCCCACCAAGAGACGCGCCGACAGCCACTTCCACAGCCACCTTTTCGTTGGGTGCCCACTGAGCAATCACACCCTCGTATTTGGCAATATTTTCAAGGACTTCCGTACTGGGTGTGCCCGGGTAAGCCGAGGCAAACTTCCCTCCCGCTTCGTAAAACCCTCTGGCCACCGCCTCATTTCCAGACAAAATCATTTTCATCGGGAACCTCCTTCTGTCAATCCTGAACGGCGCAGTGAACAACACAGCCGCCAAAATCAAGAATCTTTTGCCGGAATGAGAGCGTACAAAATTTTAGCCAAAACGAGCTGAGAGGAAGCAGTAGGGAATACAAAACAATGTGACGCTTTTTTATTCATCTCGGAACATTTCTCACTGCTTTTCCCGAATGGGTAAATTGAAAATAATCGGGCACGACTTGTCCAATTTTATCCCTGTTTAGACAGTCTTTTTTGGACACTGCTTTTCCCAATCTTCCCAAAAGCACATTTCGTTAAAAAAATACAATAGAAATCCGAAAAAAACAAGTCCGAATCGTTTCAGAGCGCATTTGGCTCCATTTCGGCCTGAATCTCCGAAAGAGCGTTCTCGACCGGAAAAATCTCAAATGTCACCGTTCCCCCATTGGTAAAATCAACCGCGTCCGGGCACTGAACACAGGCCCCTTTGCCCTTTCGGCAGGGCAGGCCCATTTCTTCGGGCGAAACACCTCCCGCCAGGGCTCGGTAAAAAGGCATTAGACTGCTTAGAGCGTGTAAACACAGGGATTGCCCTGGCGATGTTTGCAACCGAAAGCCGTCGCGAATCCAAAAGGAATCGCCCGGTTTGTAAATCGGACACGTGCCCTTGACAGCCACTATCCGAACAAGAAGGTCCGTGGTACCGACTGGATTTTTCCGCGTTTTTTCACCCATTTTTCTTGCAATCCTCCGCGATTTCGGCGTTTTACCAATCGGGTTCCAGCCAAAAGGCGTTTTCAATGTGATCAATAACAGGTTTTCCGTGCACAAATTGGACGGTTATCACGTCAAACCGGATATCGTGTTCGCGCACGTCGCGTGCCACACAATATGCCTGAGCCGCTTTTCCCAGCCGTCGTTGCTTTTGGGGCGTGACTCGAAAAACAGGCGGTGCCGCTTCCGCACCGTAGGCGGTTTTAACCTCCACAAATACCAGAAAATTCCCTTTCGCCGCTACGATGTCAATTTCGCCACCGTGCGCATGAAAATTGCGCTCCAAAATGCGGAAGCCCTTCTTTTGTAGAAATTTCGCAGCCAGATTTTCACCCGTGCGCCCCAATTGCCGAATATCTTGTCGCTTCGGCACGGCTATTTCCAATGAAAAGATTTTCGATGAATCTCGCAGGGCCCGAACGTCCGAAGCGCCTCCAAATGTTCGGCCGTGCCGTAGCCCTTGTTGGATTCGAAATGGTACTGGGGAAATTGTGCCGCGTATTCTACCATGAAAGAATCCCGAATCACTTTGGCCACAATAGACGCCGCAGCAATGGTAAAACTGGTTTGATCTCCCTTCACCACCGCCCGGGATCGGTAGGGCCAGTCGGGTAGATCCTTTCCGTCCACCAACACCATTTCAGGCTCAACACCCAAATCTTCTACGGCCAGTCGCATGGCTCTCAGCGCAGCCTGACGAATATTGATTCGGTCAATTACCGGAGCGTCCACCACTCCGAGTCCCACCGCCACGGCGGTGTGGTGGATTTGCTCGGCCAAAACTTCGCGCTTTTTTGCGGAAAGCATTTTGCTGTCCCGAACGCCTTCGAGGTAAAAATAGGGGTCAAAAATAACGGCGGCGGCA
>CAZOHG010000103.1:0-8426 GCA_964579725.1 uncultured Deferribacteres bacterium | reverse complement strand
AGTGCACAGCCACCTTTAATTGGGATAATCGGGAACCTCTTCTTTGATTTCGGAACTCCTTAACATATTGAGGAAAAAACACCTTCTTCGACCGGTTAATCTAACTCTCATGGGATTTTTGCTTTTTTTGGTGCTTTTTACGTCTGCTTACCTGGAATTAAAAAGCACCAAAAATGAAATTTTCCATCTCATGAAGGAAGAAGCGTCTACCCTGATGGTTTCTCTTGAACAGGACAAGGAGTTCGATTGTATTCTTAACGAAACGACCAAATATCTTTCCGCCTGTTTTACGCCGTTGGCGGGCACGGAAGAAAATGCCCCCCTTTGGGTGGCCCCGTTTTGGGATGTCACCCGACAAAAAACATTGAACAACGGTTGCGGCGGCAGGAAAAGCTTTCGGCAATGGGGGAGTTGGCGGTGGGCGCCTGTAAAATTGGCTACGGGTCTCCTGCTTTTGGCAGGAGACCTTATCTTTTCACAAAAATTCACTCAAAGTTTAGAAAATAAACGGAAAATAGAATGAAAAACGTATTTTTGATTGTGGCTTTTCTCTGGCTGAGTATTTTTGGAACTCGTGCAAAGGCCGAAACCGGTGTTTCGGCTGATTTCTTCTACAGCCACGATTCCAACACCTTTCGAAATTATTTGGCGTTGGAAGATAAAATTGGTCAGGCAACGCTCTATTTCAATCACGATTTCGAAACCCCAAATACCTCAATTCACTTTTATTACCAGGGGAATTTTTACAGCTTTCGAAATTACGTGGATCGCAATTTTCTTTTCAATCAATTGGGGCTCGCTTTTTCCCGACGATTTCCGCAGAACGGGACTATTTTTTTCTCGGGTGTCCGGTTTTCAAACCGCCTGAACGCGGTTAAATCGTTCCTTTAAAACCCGCGCCAGTTTAACGGCCGAAACCAATTTCGGGTTGAAAAACTACTGGCCCGAACCTACAGCGCGGAGGTGTACGACAAGAACTTTTGGGGGCCTGGCGCCCGATGGATGGGACGCCAGGGCGCTACGGCGCAAACCCAAGAGATTGTCGAGGACATCCCCGCCGCCAAGATGTGGGTTACAAGTGTGCGGATTGGACAATTCTTAATCGCCACAACTGGTTTAAGCGCCCAGCTATTGTACCGCTACAATTTCAACTCCGAGGTGCGCTACCTCACGGCCGTCCAATCCGTTTACACAACAGAAGATGAACTTTTTGACGATCCTTACAGTTACAAAGGAAAGGAGTTTTCTGTCAGCCTAACGCAACTTTTTCCGGGTGGCGTGCAGGGGACGCTGTCGTACACAGTAACGAATAAATTTTACCCAGGGCATTTGGCGCTTGACTTGGACGGGAAGGCAGTTGACGGCAGTTACAGATCGGACAAGTTGCAGTATTTTTACACCGGTCTGGAAAAATCGTTTTCCATTGGACACGTCTTTTCCAGCCAGACCATTTTCCTAAATTTTTACCGGGTGGTGAACCGGTCAAATGATTTGTATTACACCTACCGGCGGTCTTTGTTTTCAGCGGGGCTCACGTTAAATTACTAAGAAAATTGCAAAAGCGAGTTCAGTAAATAGACAAGGGGCTTGACAAGTGACGGCCAGCTCTTTTGAGCCGGCCTACAAAAAAAGCCCAAAAATTAATGGGTTGGGTACTACAAATGAACCTTCTGCAGGAGGATCGAAAATGAGGCGCTTTTTTACTTCACTCGTCGTGGTCTCGGCACTTTTCCTATTTGCCGGGTGTTCTAAGGATCTTTCGCCGCTTACCCCCACAAAATCGCGGCCACTGACACCGCTGGAAAAACGGTTGGTTTCGAGAAGTAATGTCTTCGGACTGAATCTATTTAAGGAGATTGTGCGCCAGGATACCCAGGAAAATATTTTTGTTTCTCCTTTGAGTGTGTCCATGGCCCTTGGCATGACGCTCAATGGAGCCGCAGGTGAGACGGAAAAAGCCATGAAATCGACACTCGGATTTGGCGACATGGATTTGCACACGGTTGACGAGACGTACAAGAGTCTGATTGCCTACCTTTTACAGCTTGACCCAAAAGTTATTTTTCAACTGGCCAATTCCATTTGGTACCGAAATACTTTTCACTTTGAATCCTCTTTCTTTGACGTCACCCGAAAATATTTTAATGCGGAGGTTCGGGGACTCGATTTTTCCAATCCGGCCAGCGTGGGGATTGTAAACGATTGGGTTGCACAACACACAAATGACAAAATCAAGAAAATTTTGGACAGAATTGACCCGCAGGATGTCATGTTTCTAATCAATGCGGTCTATTTTAAGGGGCTGTGGACCTACCAATTCAAGAAAGAGGTCACTCAGGACGATGATTTTTACCTTCCCGACGGTTCTTCATTCAAAGTCAAAATGATGAACCAGGCAGGGACTTTTGACTATTTGGAAACGGACCAATTTCAAGCAATCGATTTGCCATACGGAGACGGAGCGTTTAGCATGACGATTTTTCTTCCCAAGCCCGGAGTTGCATTGGATTCTCTCATTGCGCAATTGACTCCGGAGACCTGGGCAAATTGGACGGGGAGCCTTGAAAAGAAAAAAGGGGGTATTTTGCTGCCGAAGTTTAAGTTGAAATACGGCATTCAGTTGAACGACGTCTTGAAATCACTGGGAATGGGGATTGCGTTTAGCAACCAGGCTGATTTTACTCGAATGAGTAAGAATGGGGGACTTTTTATTAGTTACGTGCGGCACAAAACCTTTGTTAAAGTAGACGAGGAAGGTACGGAAGCGGCAGCCGTAACGATTGTGGGGGTTCGCGTCACGTCGGTCGGCGGAGGATCAGAAGGATTTAAGATGATTGTAAACCGCCCGTTTTTGAGTGTTATTCGAGAGCGCCAGTCCAACACGGTGCTTTTCGTGGGAAAAATCGGCCATCCGACGTGGGAAGAATAGAAGAGCAAAAGGGGCGGTTTTTCGGCCGCTGTTTTTAGAAAACAGGTTTGTTTTTTTTGAAAAAAATCGGTACACCTAAAATGAAGTCAATAGCCCTCTTTTTCGTTGCGGGAATTCTCCTTTTGCACGCTGCAAATGCCGCTGCCAAAAATCCACACAAGGCGCAAGCCGTTTTGGGAGGGCAGGATCGCAACAAAGACGGCAAAAATGACCGTTTTCAAGATGCCAACGGAGACGGCATTAATGACATCACCGGTTTGCCGTTTCAACCCCAAAAATTCGGCAATGGACAAAAGAGGTACGGGAGCCAAAAAAGTCAGAGCGCCCGTCCGGCGTTTTTGGATGAAAACGGAAATGGCATTGACGACCGTCTGGAAGGCAAAAAAGGCACCGGAATGAAAAATGCCCTGCCGGAAATGCGGCGGGGCAGAATGGACCGATTCATTGACGAAGATGGCGACGGCATCGCCGACCACCGAATGAACCGATTACGCTTTCACCGGACGCGTGCAGCGACTGTTTCGCGCGGCCCGCGCCACGGTAGAGGAGGCCGTCCTTAGCAAAAGGCGACGTCGTTTTAATCCGATTTAAATCGAATCACTTTTTCGATCGCCCGACGACACACGGGACAATAATCCGGCCAATTTTTCTGAAACATAATGCAGTGGTTGAGGGTGGGACGGTACAATCCCTTGGCCACGTAGCCTGCTCCCTCAAAGGCGCCCACGACATTGCCGTATTTGACGGTGTCAGGCGGTGTAGGCAGCGGCGTACCCGGGGGAACCAAATCCTTCCATTTGAGGATGGCGGTGTCCAAAAGGGCTGTAATATTGGGTTCCCAGGGCTCCACCCCCGGAGGATAAAAATCGTTGTACGTGACGGCGGAAGAATAGTACTCGTCACCGAGTCCACCAAAAGCGTGTCCAAATTCGTGCACGAAAATGTAGTCGCTCCATTTGTTGTCGGAAATGCAAACCGCGTAATAATTAAAAATAGCGCCGCCGCCGTAGCGTTTGGAATTCACCAAAATGTAAATATTGTCGTACGGCACCACCGACGCCACATCGTGCACGGCCCAGGTGTTTCCCTTAATTAGGTAGCGGGGTAAGTCCAGAGAATTAAAGGAAAAATCCAGAGCGGTGTGGCGAAAAATCCCTTTGCGGGGCTGGTCGGGGCCGGACTCCACAGACGGCACAAAGACCGCCCGGACGGAAATCCGCTTTTTATTTGATTTGAAGGGTTCCGTGTTTAGCAAAACAGCAGTTCGCTTTTGGGCATCGCGGAAAAATTTCTTCTTTTGAGCCGAAGTGTACCCTTCCGCCAGAATGGCCAAATCCACACTTTTGTGCGGGTCGCCCGCGTTGACCAGCGTTTTGACCGAAACACCCGCCGGAACGCGTTTTTCCCGCCAAATGAAACGGGAATGGGGGTTCAAAATGGTGGTAAACTTTTCGTGAAAATGGTTCTTGCGGTCTCTCTCACTGATTGTAATTTGCACCGGTCGTTTGGGAAAGGGCATGCAGAGGGTTTCCCGAAATGACCGCCGGATGGTGTGTGCAGCTTCGTCCGTGGTTTGCCACTCGCGAAAGAGGGTGCTGTAGCCGTAGGAGTAAATCAGGGCATTGGTTTTTAGGTCGAAGACGCGCAAGAGGTAATTTCCCAAATTAAGCGTGTCCACCAGATTGGTTGTACTTCCTGCCCAGGGACCTTCTTCGTAAAATCTTCCCAGGCTGTACACGCTTTCCGTTTTCGTTCCCGTGTGAAGGTAGTCCATTCGAAGGGTTTTGTCCTGAAAAAATCGTCCAAATTCAGGTCCCGTGCGGGCAAGTGCGGGAAGGGCCAAGAAGCAGAAAGCAAAAACAAGCCAGACTTTTCGCATGCTCATTCCTCTCGTTTTTCGTACAGTTGAATCATATCGCAAAGACTTTGGTCAAAACAATTTCATGTAATTCCACGGAACACGCCGGTAGTTCTCGGGAATCCGGAATTCGTTGGTTGAGATTTTCTTTGGGACAACCCGCACGACCCGAGAATGGGATCGAACGGAAG
This sequence comes from uncultured Deferribacteres bacterium, assembly GCA_964579725.1. Taxonomy (GTDB): domain Bacteria; phylum Zhuqueibacterota; class JdFR-76; order JdFR-76; family BMS3Abin05; genus CAZOHG01. The sequence continues at coordinate 3,448 of CAZOHG010000103.1, read as the reverse complement.
CAATGCCCATGAAAATGTTGAGGGTCGTTTCCATCGGAAAGCCAGAAAAATTTTGCACGTCAGGCGGCAAATCGAATGGAAAATAACCGAACTGTCGGAACATTTTCAGCGGTGCTCTGGGAAGTTGGATGGCATTTGTCCAGAACGCATCCAGAAAGGGGCGGCCATCAGCCAAAATTTGCACGTGCTCACACAAAAAGCCGCCAATTCGTTTGGAATCGGATAATTTTTTCAGGGTGATTTTAGGGTGAAAATTAAACGGTTGTGTGGGGTCTCCGCCCAAGAATTGCACAGCCATTTGGCGCTGTTGGGGCGTCATGGTTTTTAATTTGTGGCGGAAGCGGCGATTGGCGCGGTCAATATTTTCCCAATTGCGTTTCATCAGGGCACTAAAATCCGAAAACGAAATAGAGGCCACAGTTTCCTGAGTGGGATCCAGACGAAAAATCAGTTGTTTTCGGTAGTCAAAAATATTCGTTCGTCCGTCGTTCAAATCCACTGTTTTTATAAAATCGGTCGTCACAAAAATACGGTGGTCTTCTTTTTCCACTTTCTTGCCCCAGACCGGCAATTGGGAAGTCACCACAGCTTTCTGCTCCCAAAATCCCTCGAAGACCTGTGCGGAGCCAGTTAGGGGAAAAAGAATGACCCAAACAGACAAAAGAAAAAAAAATTTAAAATTTCCGAATCGCATGATCACCTGTTTGTTTTTCTTTTGAAATGTACAAATTTGGCCGTTTGAACGCAAGAAAAACTTGATTCTCTGGACAGGCTTCTCTAAATTTAGGAGGGTTGGCGGCTGAAGCCACCCATTTTACAGAAGTCAAAAAAGCCGGAAAGAGGGCATCTGTGGACGCGGAATTGGAACGTGCCATTCGTTTGCGAGGGTTGGAGGTTTTGCATGCCGACGTGGGCGACCAATTGTTGTCCAAACGTTTGGATTCACCCGGACAAATCGAGCACCTGTACAAATTGCTCCACCGCTATTCCTTTCGCCTGTTTTTACGGGATTTGTTGGAAAATCAGCCGGTGGTTCCTTTCGAGCTCTTGACCCGCTACTGTTCGGCTGCGGCAGCCAAACGCTACCTCAAAACGCTGGAAAAATTCCAGATTGTGCGCACCGAGGCCAACGGGGACACACATTTCCTTTTGCCGGTTGTGCCCAATTTCGGCGAGACGCTGGAATGGTACCTGGCGCAAATATTCCGAAAAGAGCTGAACCTTCCGGCATCGTTTCGGGTGGTTCTCAAAAACGGGTTGGTCGGAGGCGACTACGACGTGCTGGCTCTGGCGGGACAGAAGCTTCTGTACGTCGAGGTCAAATCTTCCCCTCCCAAAGCCGTTGACAACCAGCAAGTCAAAAATTTCCTGTCGCGTCTGCGTGACCTTTTGCCGGACCTGGCCTTCTTTTTTGAGGACACCCATTTGCGCATGAAAGACAAAATCGTCCGACTTTTTGAAGGGGAGTTGACGCGGCGGTACGGGTGGCTGGCGTCGGAAAAATTTCCGGTGGCACGCCTAAAGGACGAGCTTTTTCACATTAATCATCGCATTTACATTGTGAACAGCAAGCGGGGAATTCTTCACAATATGCTGACCTGTTTTCGCGATCATCTTGTGTTTGAACTGAAATCCCGGGGGATGCCTTGAGCACGAAAAAAGGGAGGTTGAAATGGAACTAAAAATCGTACGCATTGAAAAGCCCGAGGAGTTGAATTTCATTTTGGGACAGGCGCATTTTATTAAAACTGTTGAAGATATTCACGAAGCGCTGGTGACGGCGGTGCCCGGCATTCAATTCGGATTGGGGTTTTGTGAATCGTCCGGGCCGCGGTTGGTTCGGTACAGCGGCACCGACGAGGAAATGATTGAACTGGCCAAGAAAAATGCCCTTCATTTGGCCGCCGGCCATGTGTTCATTATTTTTCTCAAAAATGTTTTTCCTATTAATGTGTTGAAAGCCGTTCAAGCCGTTCCGGAAGTGGTACGCATTTTTTGCGCAACGGCCAATCCGACCGAAGTGGTTTTGGCTGAAACAGAGCAGGGGAGAGGTGTGTTGGGAGTGGTGGACGGCCTAAGCACGTTGGGCGTGGAAACGGAAAAAGATATTGCCGATCGAAAAGCCCTGCTCCGTCAATTCGGCTACAAATTGTAGATGAAAAATCTCGAAATCAAAGCCTTGTGCGAAAATGTGTCCGAAGCGGAGAAAATTGCCCACAGTTTGGGGGCTGAATTTCAATGGCGGGACTGGCAGACGGACACCTTTTTCCGGGTGACTAACGGGCGGCTAAAATTGCGGGAATCCGGGCGAAGAGCGGCGGAGTTGATTGCCTATTTTCGCCCGGACACCGCGTCCGCAAGGTGGAGCGATTACGACATTCTGCCGGTGGACGATCCCCAAAAGGTAAAATCAATTTTAACCCGTACGCTGGGTATTTTGGAAGTCGTGCGAAAAAAGCGCTCGCTTTTTCTGCTTGCAAATGCCCGCATTCATCTGGACACTGTCGAAAGGCTTGGCCGATTTATTGAGTTTGAAATCGTGGTTTCCGATTCGGAACAGGAGCAAAGAGCACCGGAATTTCTGTCGTTTTTGCAGAAAAAATTCAGGATTACGTCCGAGGCCCTCGTGCCGTTTGCTTACGTGGATTTGCTTTTAGGTCCATTTTCCGGCGAAAAAAGACCCCCTAACCAAAGTGTTACAGGTCAATGTTAAGGCGGTTGGCCATGGAATACAATTTCCGGCGAGTAATTCCTAACAGTTGCGCAGCACGGGTCTTGTTTCCGTTGGCCTTTTTTAGGGCCTGGCGAATGAGAGTTTTCTCCACTTCTTCCAATTGAATGCCCTCTTCCGGAATCTCACTAAAACCGACTTTGGATTGGGAAACAGCCCCTAAATCAGGTGGAAGGTTGTCTTGGCGAAGCGTCTCGCCATCCGAAAGAATGACAGCCCGCTGAATGATATTTTCCAGCTCGCGCACGTTACCGGGCCACCGGTAGGATTCCAATTGCTGCAAAAATGGGGGCTCTATTTTCAGGTCGGGGTGACCGAATTTTCGGAGAAAATGCTTGACAAGCAACAAAATGTCCTCCCGGCGCTCGCGAAGCGGAGGCAATACAATGGGGAATACATTAACCCGGTAGTACAAATCTTCCCGAAAGGTACCCGATTGGACGGCCGCCTCCAAATTTCGGTGGGTGGCAGCAATTACACGCGCCTGGGTTTGAATGGGTTCTGTGCCCCCCAGGCGCTCAAAAGTCCGATTTTGGAGCACGCGCAGCAGCTTGGCTTGCAGAACAGGGGAGAGGTCCCCGATTTCGTCCAAAAAAATGGTGCCCTTTCCGGCCAATTCAAATCGTCCCGGCTTTCGTTTGTCGGCGCCAGTAAACGCCCCCTTTTCATAGCCGAAGAGTTCGCTTTCCAACAAATTGTCGGGGATGGCCGCACAAT
>CAZOHG010000102.1:0-8699 GCA_964579725.1 uncultured Deferribacteres bacterium | reverse complement strand
CGCGAGCCCCATTCCTGTCAATTGTGCCAACAAAAGAGGCGGTGGGGCGGCCCCGAAGGGGTTGAGCAATGAGTACAAAAACTCACCCACCACCGCCGTAGCCACGCCCCGTTTAACTCCCAAAAAATAGCCGGAAACAAAAAAAGTGCCGGTCACCAATTCCACATTGGGGACGGCGATGAGAACCAGTCCCAGCGCAACGGCGATGGCTGCAAAAAGCGCCATTTGGAGCCATTTTCGGAGGGCCCTTTTCTCCGAATGGAAATGTGAGGCATGCACTTTTTTCAAGAGAATATCTCGTGTTTCGTTCACGGGTTACAGCCGTCCGGTTTGACCATGCCGTTCCAGCGGGCTTTTCGAGAGGCCCGACACAGGGTACCCAAAAATCAGGAATAATGTACAAATATTGGCGTCAAAAAACAAACATTTTGTCCTTTCAAGCAAATGAAAAGACAATTAAGCGGTTGAATTTTTGGGAAAAAATGGCCGGCCGCAAAAAAAGTGAAACTTTTCGATTTTTCCAACGTAAAAAAAGTCGAATTTTAGAACAAATTATTCGATTTTTCTAATCGGGAGAGTTTCATGTCACAGGACACACGCGATCGTATTCTTCAGGCGGCCACTCGCGTGTTTGGAAGATTTGGTTACGCCAAGACGAATATCGAGGATATTGCCCGCGAAGCGGCCATTGGAAAAGCAACGATTTACCACTATTTTAAAAACAAGGAAGACGTTTTTCTCACCATTGTTCGAAATGAAGCCAAAAGTCTCGAATCCCGAATTGACGCGGCGATTGAAAAAGCGCCCACTCCGCGTGAAAAGCTGAAGACCTTTTTTCTCACGCAGTACAAACATCTTTTTGAACATGTCAATTTTTACAATCTGACGCAGGAAAAATTAATTGGTTTCCATCCGATTGTTTTTAAAGGATTGGACCAATTTGACGAATATCGCCGCAAACGCATTCGCGGCATTGTGGAAGAGGGGATTCGCCGCGGCGATTTCAAACCCTTCGATGTCAATCTTCTGGCCGAAATGATCATTGATCTAAATAAGGGGGTATTTTTTCCGCTCAAAATTCAGCAGCGGGATTTTGACGTGGAAAAACACATTGAGTTTCTTTTTGAGATTATTTTTTCCGGGATCGAAGCTCCTCAAGCAGCGCGGAAACGTCGTTCAACACAATCCGATTCCCGGCGTGAACGCGGCGTGACGGCTCACGAAAAACCTTCGAAGCAAGAAATGGTCTCGGAAATTGAAAAAAAGTAAAACAAAAAAGTACAACGACAAAGACAGGGAGACACCATGAAGAAAATCGGCGTGATATTTTGGGCTGGTTTTTTGATTTTCGCCCTTAGCGATTTGGCCAGAGCCGGCGGAACCCTTGGCGTGGCCGTCTTCGGCGGGGCGTCTAAAGCCGTCGGGGGTACGTACAATACGGGGCAAAAATCGGCAGATATTTTACAAACAGGTGCGGTCTACGGGGTCTCGTTTTCCAACGATATTACCTCCCATTACCGCATTGAAGTTCAAGCCTTTTTTACGGATCTGCCGTTCAAAAAATCGGCTCGCCCCAATCAGTTGCGAGAGCAGGTTTTTGTTCTCCCCGCGCTTGTTTTCTCCAACAATTTGCGTTGGCGTTTCGGGCCGATTTCCGCGTACGTTCCCTTTGGTGTAGGCATTTATTTTTGGAAATACGCTGTGGACGGTCCACGAAGCGACGCTGTCCTGTACCAGGGGGAAAAGCTACAAAAAATGAGCCCGGGGTTCAGCACCGGTTTGGGGCTTTCCGTTCGGGTGCAGAAACATGTATCCGTCTTTGGGGAATCGCGCTACCAGTACATTCTGTGCAAGGACAAGTTTTTCTTCGGTGAGAAATTTACGGAACAGGCCGTTTTGTTGAGTACAGTGGGTATTCGGTTTTTATTTTGACATAAATCAGGAGGTCGTGCATGCCACGGTTACCACTCAAAACCGCATTTCTGACCAGTTTGATTTTGGGATTTACACTGGCCGGTTGGGCCCAGGAGGCCAAACATCTGAATCTGCAGGCCAGTTTTCAGATTGCTTTTCAGAAAAACCCCAATCTCAAAATTGCCAAGGCAAAATTGGAACAGGCCAAAGCGAAATTGGGGCAGGCCCGCACCGGATTTTTTCCCAAAATTACGGGTCAAGCCAATTACGCCCGGTTGGACTACGCGCCGTTCATTCCGCTGAAATCTTTCGGCAACATTTTCCCGGGGGGCGGTTCGTTCGGAGGTTTTTCGGGAGGGGCTACGCCTAAAAAGATTACCATTGGGCGCGCGGAAAACTACGGCGCAACCATTCAACTCCAACAACCAATTTTCACAGGTTTTAAAATATGGAACGGCTACGCCATTGCCAAACACAACGAAAAGGCGGCGGAAGACAATTACCGCAAAGCGAAAAACGAACTGATTTTCAACGTGGAAAAGGCGTATTGGAATCTGGTAAAGGCCCAGAAATTTGAAGAGGTTGCACAAGCAGCGATTCGGCAAATGCAGTCCCACATGAAAGACCTCAACAACATGTACCGCGTAGGCATGCTCACTAAAAACGAAATCCTGAAGGCCAAGGTACAGCTCTCCAATGTCAAATTAATGGAACTTCAGGCACGCCACGCCAAGAAGCTGGCGCAAACGGCTTTTTGTAGTACGGTCGGGCTTCCTCTGGACACTGAGGTTGTGCCGGACGAACAGCTCAGGGTTCTTCCATTTCCTATTGAATCGGTGCAAAAAGCCATTGCATTGGCGAAGAAAAATCGACCCGATTTGAAAATGCTGGCGGAAAATTTGAAGATCGGGCAAAAAATGGTGGATATGAGCAAGGGTTCGTACCTGCCGACGGTGGCTTTTGTGGCCAATTACGGCTACAAGTACCCCGACCGTGAATACAACCCCGATTTTTACGCTACCTGGACGGTTTCGGTAGTGGCGCAAATGAACCTTTTTGACTGGGGAGAAACCTATTACAAACAGGCCGAGTCGGAATCCCAGCTTGCGCAGATTCAAAATACGGCCAAAATGGCCAACGACGGGGTGATTTTGGAGGTCACGCAGAGCTACCTTTCGGCCAAAGAAGCGGAAGAAAAGATTCGGCTCAGTCAACAGGCAAAGGAACAAGCGGAAGAAAATTTCAGGGTGACTGAGGACAAATTTAAGCAAGGAATGGTCACGAACTCGGATTTTTTGGACGCCAATAGTCTGCTTACGCAAGCAAAAAACAATTACATTTCGGCTCTGGCGGACTACCGTATTTCCATTGCAAAATTGCTCAAGGCAGTAGGCATCATTGAAACGGAAATGAAAAAGCCGTAAAAAATGAAGTGTTAGTTGGAAAATGGAATAAAATTCATCCAAATTTTGGAGGCATAAATGAAACGACAGGCTGTGGGTTTTTTGATTTTCGCGTTCATTTTGACCGTATTTTTAGGCGGCTGCCAAAAAAAGGCCAGCTCAACCGCTGAAGGCGGGAAACAGCTTGTTGCCGTTCAGGTAACTCCCGTGCTCCAGCGCAATTTGAAGGAATTTTTGGAGTTCACCGGCAATATTGAGGCGAAACACCAGTTGAACGTGGTTCCGCACATTTCCGGGAAAATTGCCCGAATTTTCGTAAAGGAAGGCCAATTTGTTAAAGCCGGAACTGTTATTGCCATGTTGGACACCGAACTCTATTCCTACCAGCTTCGGCAGGCCAAAGCGGGCCTTGCGGTGGCCAAAGCCAATTTGCACGATGCTGAGCTCAATTGGAAACGAATTCAGGAGCTGAAAAAGAACGGCAGCGTGTCGGACCAGCAGTACGACAAAATGCGCGTCGGCATTGAAGCCGCCCGAGCGCAAATGCAGCAGGCTCGGGCTGCGTTCGACATGGCCAGCTACCAAATGCGCGTGGCGAAAATGAGGGCACCGTTTTCGGGATTCATCGGACAAAAATACCTGCACGAAGGAGATATTATTAATCCCATGATGCCGGGGGGATTTGGTGTTTGCACGCTCGTGGACATTTCTTCGGTCAAAATCGCCACCCAGGTTTCGGAGGCCAATTACCCGAAAATTCAAAAAGGGCAGCCGGTAGAAATCCGCGTGGATGCCTACCCGGACAGCGTTTTTCACGGGCAGGTGGAATCGGTGGTGCCTGTTGCCGATCCGGCCAGCCGGAGTTTTAAGGTCAATATTGTTGCTCCCAATCCGGGCTATTTGTTAAAAGCAGGCATGTTCGCGCGACTTAGAATTCTAGTGTCCACCCACAAGAGTATTTTGGCCATTCCCGTGGACGCCTTGTATTTTGAGGGTAGCAAAAAATTCGCATTCACTGTGGATGCCAACCATGTGGCGCACAAGGTGCTACTCACCACAGGGATTCTCAACAACAAGTGGGCGGAAGTGGTGGCCGGTTTAAAGGAAGGGGAATCCGTCGTTACCGTTGGGAAAGATGCGTTGGTTGACGGACAGCTGGTTAAAATTGTGAATAAATAAGGTCGAAAATCTTTTAGGGCGATAGATTCTGGAGGAATTTCCATGAAATTACCTGAATTGGGCGTGAAGCGCCCGGTGACGTCCATTGTGGTTTTCGTCGCCGTTCTGGTCATCGGGATTTACAGTCTGGCTAATTTAGCACTGGACCTCATGCCGGATATTAGCTTTCCCAGTCTGAGCATTGTGACCACCTACCCGGGCGCTTCGGCGGAAGATGTGGAAAGCCGTGTCACCAAAGTGATTGAAAACAGTGTGGCCACTGTGCCGAACATCGACGAAGTGACGTCTATTTCCAAGGAAAATGTTTCGGCCATTACCTTGAAATTCAATTGGGGAACCAATTTAGCCGAAGCCGCCAACGACGTCCGGGACAATTTGGACATGATTTCTGACATGTTGCCGGACGATGCCAACAAACCTATGATCTTCAAATTTAGCATGAGCATGATCCCGGTCATGTTCATTGGCGTACAGGCCAAAGAAAGCTACGACAATCTTTGGGACATTGTGGACAAACAAATTGTCGATCCCCTGAAGCGGGTGCCGGGCGTGGGAACCGCCTTTGCCTTTGGGGGGAAACAGCGGCAAATTAACGTCATTTTAGATCAGGCGCGTCTGGAAAGCTACAATATTTCTCTCGACCAGCTTGTCAATCTTTTACGGGCAAACAACTTGAATTTGCCCGGAGGGCCCCTTCCCATTGGGCACAAGGAGTACCAAGTTCGTGTGCCGGGAGAATTTAAAAATCTTGACCAGATTCGGAATTTGGTGGTGGGCGCAACCAAATACGGTGTGCCCATTTATTTAAAAGATTTGGCTCGAGTAGAAGACGGATTCAAGGAAGAAACCTGGAACGTCCGTGTGGACCAACGCCAGGGCATTATGATTTGGGTGCAAAAGCAGTCTGGGGCAAACACTGTTCAGGTGAGCAAAGCCATTTACAAAAAAATTGACCAAATCCAAAAACTGCTGCCGCCGGACGTGAAAATAAAAGTCATCATGGATTCCTCGGTTTTTATTAAACGTTCCATTGGACAGCTAACGTCCACCATTTTGTGGGGCGGTCTTTTGGTCTTTTTGGTCGTTTTGCTTTTTCTGCAAAACGTAAAGGGAAGCCTGATTGTGGCACTCACCATTCCCTTTTCCCTGATTATTGCGTTTATTTTTCTCTACCTGGCCGGATACACCATTAACCTCATGTCATTGGCAAGCTTGGCTATTGCCATTGGTATGGTGGTGGACAACGCCATTGTGGTGTTTGAAAATATTTTCCGCCACCGCTACGAATTGAAGCGCGAAAAGGAAGAAGCCGCCATCTTCGGAACAACGGAGATCGGAAATGCCATTTCTGCCTCTACCTTGACCACAATTGCCATTTTTCTGCCCATTATTTTTATTCACGGCATAATCGGGGTTTTGTTCAAAGAGTTGGGCTGGGTTCTGATTATTGTCCTCTTGGCCTCGCTTTTTTCAGCTCTATTTTTCACACCGATGTTGGCTTCGCTGGGACTTACCGAAAATCGAATAAAGAAACCGCGCACCAAACTTTTCCGAACCCTTTCGGAAAATGTTGGCAAAGGATTTGACGCCCTCGCGCGCTTTTACGGCGGCCTTCTCCGGTGGGCGTACGATCACAAGGTGCGCACCGTTATTTACGGTTTGGTGGTTTTCTTCATTAGTTTGGGTCTGCTGGCTTTTATCCCGACGGAATTTATGCCCGCAATGGATCAAGGGCAGGTACAGGGCATTATCGAAACACCTCCCGGGACGCCCATTGCCGAGCTTTCATCCATTATGAAGCGCGTGGAAGACATCGTCGTGAAGGAAGTCCCCGAGCGGGAAAACGTGCTGGTTCGGAGTGGGGCTTCTCCGTTTTCGGGAGTGGCGCTGGCAATGGGGCAGAAGGAGGGAACCAATTACGGACGTCTGATTATTCGGCTAAAACCGAAAAAAGAACGCAAACGCTCCGATCGGGACATTGCCTATTATTTGGGAAAAAGAATTCGCGAAATTCCTGGGGTGTCGGACGTGGATATGAGCCAGCAAGACCCCTTTGCGCAGGCTTTTGCGGGTGGAAAACCGGTTTCCGTTGAAATTTACGGATACGATCTTTCGGTTATGGATTCCCTGGCGCATTTAATTTTAAGTAAAATGAAAACTATCCCTGGCATTACCAACGCGGACATCTCGCTACAAAAGGGTCAGCCGGAACTCTGGGTGCGGGTGGACCGGGAAAAAGCCTCGGCTTTGGGGCTGAATATGGCCGGAATTGCCACCGGTTTACGAACCCAGGTTTTCGGACAGAAAGCGACACTTTACCGCCGGGGAGGAAATGAGTACGACATCTACGTGCGCCTCAAAAAGGGCGACCGAGAAGGACTTCAGAAACTAACGCGCATTACCGTCTCTTCCGTGACGGGTAAACATATTCCTATTTCCAGTTTTGCCAAGATTATTGAGCGCCGCGGACCCGTTGAATTAGACCGGAAAAACCAGTCACGCATTGTAAAAGTGGAGGCCGATATTTACGGCCGAAAATTGGGGCAGGTTACCTCCGATCTCAAAAAACAACTCAACAAAATTGGGGTTCCCCCGGGAATTGAGATCAAACTGGCGGGTTCCATTGAACAACAGCGCTCGTCTTTCCACACCCTTTTCTGGGCACTTTTAGTGGGATTTTTGCTGGTCTACTTGGTTATGGCCGCTCAGTTTGAGTCTTTTATCGACCCATTCATTATTATGTTTGCCGTGCCCTTTGCTATTATTGGGGTTTTGTGGGCACTTTTCCTGACGGGGCTCAGCCTGAACGTCAATTCCATGTTCGGAATGGTCATGCTGACGGGGATTGTGGTTAACAATGCCATTGTGCTCATCGATTACATTAATATTTTGCGCGGACGGGGAATGGCACTTCGCGCAGCAATTTTAGAGGCGGGTCGAACCCGTCTGCGGCCTGTGCTCATGACGGCATTTACCACCATTTTCGGCCTGCTACCAATGGCCCTTGCCCGTGGCGAAGGGTCTGAAAGCTGGGTGCCGCTGGCGGTTGCCGTTATTGGCGGCTTGCTCGTCTCAACTCTTATTACGCTGGTTTACGTGCCTACTCTTTATGCCATTGTGGAATCGAAGCTCAAGGGAAAACGAACCTTTCATCGCCTGGAGGAAATATGAAGCAGGTTCAAATCGTGTACAATGCCGCCATTGAATTGGAGGTGTTGGATTGTCTAAAATCGCATGCCATTCAAACCTTTACCAAGTTTCCGAATATCTACGGGGTGGGGACACATTCGGAACCGCACATGGGTAGCCACATATGGCCGGGGCAAAATCACATGTTGCTGATTGTGGCACCAGACGACACCGTTCCCACTATCCTCGACTGCGTTCGCAAATTGAAGAAGAAAAAACAACGCGAGGGCATTAAGGCCTTTGTTTTGCCCGTGGAGGAAATAATTTAATGGAATCCCATATTTTCGTCAAAGAATATCCCGTTCGCTCTTACGAATACGGGCCGGACGAAAAAGTCACCCTACTGTCTTTGCTAAATTACATGCAGGATGCGGCGGTGCAACATTCGCGGGAGCGCGGGTATTCCATTGAACAACTCTTCCAATTGGGTATTACGTGGGTGCTTTACCGACTGCATCTCATTGTGGAGAAAAGGCCGCTTTGGAACGAAACGGTTGTGGTGCACACCTGGCCGTACGCTCTGCAAGGGCTCCATGCCATTCGCGAATTTCATCTAACCGATCCGGCCGGCCGCACTTTTGCCAAGGCTTCTACGCAATGGATTCTCATTGATTTTCGCAAAAAGCGGCCCGCTCGCATTCCGGCCGAAATGTATACGGCTTTTCACCACGTAGAAAAGCGAATGGTGGAAGACGATTTTCCCCGTCTGCCGCGTCCCGAAAGCGAAACCTTTCGAAAGGAAATTCCCACCCGGCGGGCGGAGTTAGATTCAAACGGACATGTCAACAACGTCTGGTTCGCCGACTGGGCATTGGAAGCGCTTCCCGAAGACCCCTTCGGCAGGCTTGGGCTGCGCTCGCTGGAAGTAATGTTTAAACAAGAGGCACGTTTTCCGGAAACCATTTTGTCCGTTGCCGAAGTGGAGGAAAATCATTCCACGGAAACCATTTGCCTGCACCGATTGTTTCGCCGCTCGGACGGTAGTGAGCTGGCTCTGGTGCGGACAATCTGGAC
>CAZOHG010000101.1:0-8795 GCA_964579725.1 uncultured Deferribacteres bacterium | reverse complement strand
CCGCTTGCGCAGTCACGACCACCGTTTTGCCTTTCACAACACCGATGTAATCCATGTAAATGTTTTTTGTGATCGTTTTGCCGGGTTGAACCAAAATCGGGACGTTTTTCGTTTTGTAGCCAATGAATTGAGCCCGCAAAACGTACTTGCCCGGCGGCACGCTGAAAATGACATACTTTCCGTGAATATCGGAAGCCGCTCCCATGGTTGTTCCGACCAAAAACACATTGGCGCCGGGCAGCGGATCGTGGGTTTTGGCGTCCCGAACAAATCCCTTAATGGTTCCGCTTGACGCAGCAAAAAGAGGGATTTCAAACAGTAAGAAAAGAAAAACCGCGGCAGGAACACAAAGGCTTTTTCGCTTCATGGGTTTCTCCTAAAAGTTAGATGCGCCGTAAGAACAATTGACCGAAAAACAAAATCAAGCATTGCTTGGTGACAAAATCCCCGTCGCCCGAATGTTTGAAACTTGACACAAAACTAAGAGAAGACCCCCATTCAAAACAATGTTTGTTTGTTTTCTGAATTTACATATTAAATAATAAAATATTTCTGTTTAAATGTCAATACTTTTTTTATAAGATTTTCATTTTCCTAATTAGAAAAACTTTCCAAAATTAAAGGAGGTTACCCGCAATTCCTGCCGTCTTTTTCCTTTGAATCCTCATCTGTCTTTAAAGCAATTGTTTGCACAATCTCAAAACATAGATAGAATATGTTTCTTTTGATTTGAATCAAACAGGGGTGCTTTCTTTCAATCTTTTTTGTTCCCTGTGATTCTATCTTAAAAAAACTCTTGATTTTCATTTTCAAACGATTAGAATTAATGGGAAAGACGCACGAAAAACGGACAAGAGAAAGGATTTTGACATGACACGCCCCTTTATTCACGACGATTTCTTACTGCAAAATGACACGGCTCGAAACATTTTTCACGATTATGCCGAAACCATGCCTATCATCGATTACCATTGCCACATCAGTCCAAAGGACATTGCCGAAGACCGAAAATTTGAAAATCTCACCCAAATTTGGCTGGCCGGCGATCATTACAAATGGCGCGCCATGCGAGCCAACGGCGTTCCGGAAAAATATATTACGGGAGATGCCAGCGATTGGGAAAAATTCAAGAAGTGGGCAGAAACCGTTCCTTACACCATGCGGAACCCCCTCTACCATTGGACGCACATGGAACTGAAGAAGCCCTTCGGAATCACCGAAATTCTCAATCGCGAGTCGGCCGAGCGCATTTACAACCAGTGCACGGCCATGCTGCAGCAAAACGACTTTTCCTGTCGGAACTTGATTCGCAAATGGAATGTGGAGGTCATTTGTACCACAGACGATCCCGTTGATTCTCTCGAATACCACCGTGCGCTTCAGCAAAGTGACTTCGAAGTGCGCGTTTTTCCGGCCTGGCGCCCCGACAAAGCCATGGCGGTGGAATCACCTGAAAATTTCAACCGTTACCTTGACAAATTGGGTGAGGCGGCCGACACCGACATTTCGACCTTTGACCGTCTTTTGGAAGCCTTGCGAAAGCGCCACGACTTTTTCGCCCGGATGGGCTGCCGCCTTTCCGACCACGGGATTGAGGAATTTTACGCAGACGAGTACACCGAGAAGGAAATCGAGGCGATTTTTAAAAAAGTCCGCGGCGGACAAACGCCGGATGACTCCGACGTGCGCAAGTTTAAATCGGCCATGTTGGTGGAATTTGCCCAAATGGATTTTGAAAAGGGCTGGGTGCAGCAATTTCACTACGGTGCCATTCGCAACACCAACTCCCGCATGTACCGTCTTTTGGGGCCCGATACCGGTTTCGATTCCATGGGTGACACCCCCGTCGCCAAAAATCTGGCCAAATTCCTCGATCGGCTCACCAGCCAGGGAAAATTGACCAAAACGATTTTGTACAACATTAACCCCAAGGACAACGACATGGTCGCAACCATGATCGGCAATTTCCAGGACGGCTCCGTCCCGGGGAAGATGCAATTCGGCTCCGGCTGGTGGTTTCTGGATCAAAAACAGGGCATTGAGGCCCAGCTCAATTCGCTTTCCAATCAGGGACTTTTGAGTCGATTTGTGGGGATGTTAACCGATTCGAGAAGTTTTCTCTCGTATTCCCGACACGATTATTTCCGGCGGGTGCTGGCCAATTTGTTGGGGGAAGATGTGGAAAAGGGACTGCTGCCGGACGATATGAAACAGATCGGACAAATGGTGCAGGATATTTCATATTACAATGCGAAAAGCTATTTTGGTTTTTAGCCGCGCCGAACACAATTTCTTTTTCACCGGGAAGGGCAGCAGTGACGGGCAGGTCGATTTCGCTGAGGGCAAGGCAAAAATCTTCTTGTTGGCAACAACCGCTAAACGGCCGTGCGTTTTAGGGCGCTCGACAAATTGGAGTCATCTTTGCTAAATATTTCTCTGAGGAGTAAAGCCGTGGCTCCTACGGAAACCGAATAAATCCCAAATTTAGAGAATTCAATGGGCGGCAGGGAAATACCCGTCGGGAACAATTCCGCCGATTTTCGCTTGACGTACGGCTTGAGATATTCTTTAATAAAAAAGCTCACTTGCGAAATGTCGCCGCCGATAACAATAAGCTCCGGATTCACAAGTGCTACAATGTCGATAATTTTTTTCGAAACGATGGAACCGATATTCCGGAAAACAAAATTGGCCACCCGCGGGTTTTTCAAGGAACATTTGAGTAGGTCAGAAAACAGAACATCTTTTTGTTGACTGAGTGCCTGAATAGCCGGAGCCTCCGCACCGAATTTTTCGGCCGCTTTTTTCACCAATTTTGAAATTGGCGGCAAAATGGGGAAAATCTCCCCCGCCGTGCCGGAATGGCCCTCGTACAACTTGTGCCCCATGATCAGACCGGCCCCAATGCTAAAGAAATCTTCGTTAATGGTCAGGTAAACAATATCTTCCGGCAACTCGTCCATCGAATTCGGATACCAACGGATGCCCAATGCGCCGGCATTAGCGTCATTGGCTACTCGGACGGGCAGGCCCAAAGCCTGACTGAGGTGCTCGCCGAGTTGCAGATTTTTGATTTTCAAAGATTTTGAATACCGAACGACACCATTTTTGGAATCCACCAGACCGGGCAACGCCACACCCAACCCGATCATTTTTTCCGCTGAAAGCCCCTGGCGCCCCATTAAATCTCGAACGTACGCGCTGACGGATTCAATCAGATTTTCGCCGTTCAGGGGGGTGGTGCTTTGTTTTTTCTCCTGAAAAATAATCTTATTTGAAAAATCAACAATCGAGGAACGAATCTCTTTCGGAATAACCTCCAAACCAATCATGACGCCGCGGTCGCTTCGAAGCTGCCACAATGTGGGCGGCTTCCCGCCAACGACGGTCGAATTGCCAATGCGGCTGACTTGAATCAATTCCTTTTTCTTTAACGAACGCAAAATGTACACAATAGTGGAAGGCAAGATATTCGATATGCGGGCGATTTGAGCCCCGGAGACCTCACCGTAAAGCCGGATAATATTCAGAACCCGTCGTTCCTTTGAATTTTTAACTTGAATCGGTAATGCAAGGTTTTCCATGTGAAAAATCCCTTGAAATAGTGGTTTGAAAATTAAGATGTTTATACAAGTTCCCTGTGGTTGTCCCCCCTTGCACTTGTCTTACTGTTTAATTTTAAAAGGAATAGAAATGCGGAAATCGATCTCGAAACAAAAAGTTATTTCATTTCTTGAACATTCTAATTTAGGGTAAAGTTAACAAAATGTCAAGCATTTTTTTGAAAAAGGCAAAAAAGACACCGAGCTCAGCCGAACAAACAGGGTTCGCTTTGACACCGTCCCGTTGGGAATTTTTTAGATTCAAGAAAGGGGAATGGTTTCGGACGCGAGGAAAAATTCCTTTAGAAGTTTTTCAATTTCTGTCGGATTTTCAAGCTGCATGAGCCGGGCCCGCAATCGAGTGGCTCCGCGCCACCCTTTGGTGTACGCCGAAAGATGTTTCCGCATTTCGTGAATGCCCTTGGATTCGCCGTAAAACGCCAACGCCCACTGAAAATGTTGCAGACAAACATGCAAGCGTTCTTCCGGCGTTGGCGGCAGGAGCTCCTCACCAACGGCCGAGAGATGGTGAATATTTCGGAAAATCCAGGGGTTCCCCACGGCGCCGCGGCCAATCAGGACAAATTCGCACCCGGTTTCCGTTGTCATGCGAAACGCGTCGGACGCCTGCACAATGTCTCCGTTCCCGATGACAGGGATCGACACCGCTTCCTTTACGCGTCGAATTTCATCCCAAATCGCCTTCCCAGCGTACCCCATTTTCTGCGTTCGAGCATGAACCGCTACTGCGCGCACGCCCGCTTTTTCAAGGCGCTCTGCCGCCTCCGGAGCTACAATTTCCTCCTTCGACCAACCAAGGCGGATTTTGGCCGTCACGGGCAGGGCGGAAGCCTCCACAACCGCACGGGCAATGGCCTCGATGCGATTTAGATCGCGCAGCAAAGCCGCGCCGGCACCCCGTTTCACCACCTTTCGGACGGGGCAACCGAAATTTATGTCAATAAGATCGGGTGAAAATGCCCGCAATCTTTGGGCGGCTTTTGCCATGATTCCCGGATCGTTCCCGAAAAGCTGAATGCCGTAGGGGTGTTCTTCCTCCAAATAGTCGAGAAGAGCCAACGTCTTGCGATTCTCACGAACCAAACCGTCGGCGCTCACAAATTCCCCGTACACCACACCGGCACCTAATTTTCGGCAAATCCGCCGAAAAGGCTGGTCGGTAAATCCGGCCATGGGGGAAAGAAAGGCAAAAGAGGCCACCCGAATTCCGATAAAATCTTTGGCCAATTTCGACGAACGCACCGCCACCATGAATTACCGCACCCACAAACCGGAAAATTTCTCGTTGTAATCCTCAAAACTCAGGCGAATTATTTCCAAAGCCTCTTCTCGTCCGTACACGTGAGTGATTTCGGTGTTGTGTTCCACTGCCCCCGGAATATCTTTGTAGGTCAAAAAATAGTGCCGAAGCCGCTCAATCAACGCCTTGGGGACATCTTTAATATCCTGCCATTGACTAAAAATGGGGTCGTTATTCATGTAGGCGACGATTTTATCATCGGCTTCGTTGCCGTCCAACATGCGAAATCCGCCGATGGGAACAGCCGTTACAATAATATTTCCGTGCGAAATTGGACGTTCGGTTAAAATGCAGATGTCCAGAGGATCCCCGTCGCCTACAATATCTTTTCGGTTCGTTTTTTCGGCGCAAAAGTTTCCAATGCGATTGCCGCAATAGGTGCGGGGAATCAATCCGTACAACATGGGCGGCATGCTGGAAAATTTCTGGGGCCGATCGACCTTCAAAAGGCCGGTTGGTTTGTCCAATTCGTACTTTACCGTGTCGGTAGGAACAATTTCAACGTAGGTGTTCACTTTTTCGGGGGCTTGGTTCCCTACAGGGATTCCGTGCCAGGGGTGTGCCTGAAAAAACTGACCGAACAGTTTCCAGGCGGGTTCGGGTTGAGTGGGCATTTTTTTCTCCTCAAATTGGTTCTCGGTCAAATCTTTTTGAACTTAGCTTTGTGTGTGTTCAAAAATAACCACAATTTTAAATCCGATGCAAATCTTTTTTCACCGTTTCCCGACGTTTTGGATTTGTTGATTGTTCTCACCCTGAGTTTGCGTGAAAGAAGTCCCAATGGGGAAGAAGAATTGCGGCCGAATCCGAAAAAAATCTTGCATTTTCATTTTTTCTTTTGTATTTTTAACAGCGTTCTTCACTGAAAACAAAGGAGATGGATAAAGATGGCGAAGCGTTGTGAAATTTGTGGAAAAGGGCCCATTGTTGGGAACAACGTCAGTCACGCCCACAATTTGTCAAAACGGCGTTGGTTACCCAATTTGCAGCGCGTCCGCGTGCGACTCGAAAATGGTACCGTAAAGCGAATGACCGTTTGTACAGAGTGTATTCGATCTGGCCGTGTGACGAAGGCTGCTTAATCAATGAAAACAAAAAGCGGAGTTGTTTCCGCTTTTTTTATTTTCTCTTAACAAAAAAAGGCGTTTGAAAAAACGCCTTTTTTATTGCCCCTATTTTTCGCCACTTTTTTTCGGCGTTACTCCTGTGCCTGTTTTTTTCGTAAATAGGTCGGGATGTCCAGGTCGTCCTCGGCAGAAAAATCCAGCTCATTTTTGGACGTCTCGGAGGGTGTTCCCAGTGGGAACAAGGTATTTTCCCTGCGCTTAAAGGTCGGAATGTCCAATACCTTACGCCGTGTCCCGAAAAGTTCAATCACATTTTTGTTTTCTTCCTGCCCGGGGGCAGCCGTGGCCGGATTCAGGCCGGTTGCAATAACGGTTACCCGCACTTCATCTTGAATATTTTCGTCTAAAATCGCGCCGAAAATAATATTGGCCTCC
This sequence comes from uncultured Deferribacteres bacterium, assembly GCA_964579725.1. Classification (GTDB taxonomy): domain Bacteria; phylum Zhuqueibacterota; class JdFR-76; order JdFR-76; family BMS3Abin05; genus CAZOHG01. Next base: position 2,370 of record CAZOHG010000101.1, on the reverse strand, counting down.
TGACCGGCCGCCTCAAAAATAATGGAAGTGGCATTGTTCACATCGTCCAGTGAGAGGTCCAGGCCGCCCGTAATATTAATGAGCACACCTTGTGCCCCCGAAATAGAGACGTCTTCCAGCAAGGGACTGGAAATGGCGCGCATGGCCGCCTCCTGGGCGCGGTCTTGCCCGTTGGAGACACCTGTTCCCATGAGAGCGTCGCCCATTTCGGACATCACCGTCCGAACATCTGCGAAATCCAGGTTAATCAGTCCCGGTTCCGTAATGAGGTCCGAGATGCCTTTCGTGGCGTGTAACAGCACGTCATCCGCCATACGAAAGGCCTCCAACAGAGGTGTGCCCTTCGGCACAACGGAAAAAAGGCGTTGGTTCGGAATGACGATTAACGTGTCCACTTTTTCACGCAGCCGGCGAATCCCCTCCATGGCACGTTTCATGCGCTTAATGCCTTCAAACTGAAAAGGCTTGGTTACAATGGCTACCGTCAGGGCACCCATTTCTTTGGCGATTTCCGCCACAATGGGTGCGGCGCCGGTTCCTGTACCGCCGCCCATTCCGGCCGTAATAAAGACCATATCGATGTCTTGAAGCGCGGCCGCCACCGATTCCCGGTCTTCTTCGATTGCCTTTTGTCCGATGTCCGGGTTGGCCCCGGCTCCCAATCCCTTGGTTAATTTTTTCCCAATTTGGATTTTGTTTTTGGCCTTGTTGAAGTTCAGGGCCTGCAAATCCGTGTTAATAGCCAAAAAATCCACGCCTTTCAGCTCCGCTTCAATCATCTGGTTGATAGCGTTTCCGCCGGCACCACCGATCCCGACAACTTTCATTTTTGCCGATTGGTCGGCCACATTGTCAAATTCAAAGGTTAAGGCCATGACGTTTTTCTCCCTCTCTTATGTTCCGTTGCACACTTCTCTTTGCAAAAAGTTTCTTTTGTCGTTTGTCGATTTTACCCTCCTTTATGGTTTTCTCCTTCGCAAAGACGTTCACTGACCAATTTATTTGTGAGCGGGCTTCGCTCAGCCGCCTCCTGCGGACGCGGTTGTGAAAACCTCTAAAATCGAAAATCAGCGTTCCTTGTTCTAAAATCAAAGACCTCGAAAAAACCTTTTTTGCGGGGACACAAATTGTCTTTCGAGCGTCACCTCAACCTGCCCGCCCCAAAATTTTTATCGCACCCCTTCAGGGTGATTTTCAAAAACGAGGCTTTCCATTTTCCCCAAGGTGTTACCCCGGGCTATTCTATTTTGCCCCTTGGGGACGAGGTTTTAAAAATATTCCGTGACCCAGCGCTTCATGGTGTGGAAAATTCGATTGAATAAATGGTTGTCTCCTTCAGCCGCTGTTTCTTCTTCCGGGATCAGGAACTCCTCCGAATGGTGGCGCATGCCGTAGTAAATGAGGCCCACGCCTGTAGCATGAACGGGAGTCCTGGCCAATCCAACCAACCCTCCAAAACCCTGGGGGACGCCCAATTTGACGGGCATGTCGAAAATTTGTTGCGCCAGTTCGGCAATTCCGTCCAACATGGATCCTCCCCCGGTTAACACAATGCCGGCGTTCAGAAAATCGCGGTATTCCGACCGCTGAATCTCCCGCTTGGCCAGGGTCAGAATTTCCTCAACGCGCGGCTGAATAATCTGAGTCAAATAGTACTTGGGCACATTGGAGGCTTCTCGTCCGCCCACACCCGGCACCTCGATCAAGGTGTTCTGGTCATTCGCAGTCGGCATCGCTGCACCAAATTTTCGCTTAATTTTTTCGGCTTTGTCTACCGGCGTGCGCAGCCCCTGTGCAATGTCGTTGGTCACATTCCTTCCGCCTAAACCAATAACAGCCGTGTGGCGAATACTTCCCTCAAAGAAAAGGGCGATATCGGTTGTTCCCCCACCCAAATCAATGAGCCCCACGCCGATTTCCTTCTCGTCTTCACCCAAAACGGCGTAGCTGGAAGCCAGAGGTTCCAGCACAATATTTTTCACCTGAAGGCCTGCACGCTCCACGCAACGGTAGATATTTTGGGCCGACGTCACGGCACCGGTTACGATGTGCACCTCCGCTTCGAGACGAACACCTGAAAATCCGATGGGATCTTTAATGTTGTCCTGATCATCCACAATAAATTCCTGTGGCAAAACGTGAATGATTTCACGATCGATGGGCAGCGAAACGGCTTTGGCCGCGTCAATGACTCGCCGGACGTCGTCCGGGCCAATTTCGTGGCTGGGGCCGGAAACAGCTACCACACCACGGCTATTAAAGCTGTGAATATGATCGCCCGCAATGCCCACGTACACGGGGCCAACCTCTGTTCCAGCCATGAGCTGAGCCTCGCTGATGGCGCGTTTAATCGATTGCACTGTTTTTTCA
>CAZOHG010000100.1:0-9353 GCA_964579725.1 uncultured Deferribacteres bacterium | reverse complement strand
TCAGCTCGAACCCGATTATTTCCCAACCCGGGCCGTTTTCGCGCGGTCAAACCGTGGTCGTACCCAAGACGCAAACTCAGGTGAACGTGCAGCAATCCAAACTCAGTGTTGTGAACGCGACAGCCAGCGTTCAGGATGTGGCCAAGGCTTTGAACGCATTGGGCGTCACCCCTCGGGACATGATTGCTATTTTTCAGGCGCTGAAAGAAGCCGGTGCGCTGAAAGCCCGCTTAATCATCATGTAAGGATGCCAAAATGAAAATCGCAAACGCACCGAAATTTTTGGGTATCTCGAAAAATGGCCGCGCAACGGCCCAGAATCGGGATCAGAAACTTCAAAAAGTGGCCAAACAATTTGAGGGGCTGTTCCTCAATTACATGCTCAAAACCATGCGCGAAACCGTACCCAAAGGCGGACTTTTCAAGGAGGGCGTGGCGGACGATATTTACAATTCGATGTTCGATTCCTACCTGTCCGAGAAAGCCAGTGCTGCACAAAGTTTAGGGCTGGCCGCCATGGTGTACAAACAACTGTCCGGGAGGGTTACCATGAAACCCGAAGATGTGCACGTCACCAATTCGATTCGATCGCTCGAGAATACCGTCCATGAACCCGCTTTTAAGAAAATTGATTTGCCCGACCGAATGAAGAAAATCGAGCCCATTATTCAAGAGGCAGCGGACCGTTTTGGAGTGGACGCCGATTTAATCCGATCGGTGATCGTCAATGAGTCCGCCGGAGTACCGGAGGCGGTTTCCAACAAAGGGGCAAAAGGGCTGATGCAGCTCATGGACGGGACGGCCAAAGAATTAGGGGTTAAGAATATTTGGGATCCGGTCGAAAACATATTTGGTGGAACGCGCTATTTGAGGAAATTATTGGATCGATTTGGGGGCGATGAGGTATTGGCCATTTCCTCGTACAATGCGGGGCCCGGAAACGTGGAGAAATTTGGTGGTGTTCCTCCGTTTAAGGAAACCCGAACCTACGTAAAGCGCGTCATGCAGCGGTATTTGGCCTTTAAGCTGCAAAACAAGTCCATCTAACGGGAGAAGGACGATGACCACAATCGCAGAAAAAAAAGAAATCCGAAGTCGCGACCCACAAATTTTCGAGGCATTTTTGGATTGTTTGCGCAGGGAGAGCGACGTTCTGGAAAACCTGCTCAAGAGCTTTGAATTGCAGCGGGAAGCCCTTATTAAAAATAATCTCCAGGAATTTGTGAGAAATTTGGAAGAGCAGCAAATCCTGGTGTGGGAAGCGGACAAAAGGGAGCGAGAACGGAAAGCGTTTATTGAGAAAATGTATCCCGATCGGCCTACGGAAGAAATTTCCTTCACGGAAATCTTGGCAGTGGCACCCGCAGGCCTGAAACCCGCACTGGAAGAAGAACGGCGTCACATGCGAAATCTGGTAAATAAAATAAATCTTTACCGGGACACCAACAAGCGCCTCATTAACAAGTCCCTGGAAATATTGAATTACAGAATTAGGCTTCTAACCCAGTGGAGCGAACATTTTTACAATCAAAACGCCGAGACCGAAAAACAGATACCGAAACTCATTGACAAACAGGTGTAAAAATGGGTATTTTTGGGGTAATGAATATGGCCCGACAGGCCATTTTTGTCAATCAATTTGCACTGAATTCTACCAGCAACAATATTGCGAATGTGAATACCCCCGGGTATTCACGGGAGAGAGCTGTTCTCACGCCTTCGCCCACAGAGCACACTGCCTATGGTGAAATTGGCAATGGCGTCGACGTGGAAACCATTGAACGGTTGCGCCAACGGACGCTGGACTACCAATTCTGGAACGAAAATGCCTATTTGGGTGACGCCGAAACCAGCGAAAAATATCTTCGGGAAGTCGAAGGCTATTTCAACGATTTGGACGGAACCGGTTTAAGTTCCGCCCTGGATGAGTTCTGGAATGGCTGGATGGATTTGTCCAACAATCCGACTGACCTGACCCGCCGCAGTCAGCTTTTGGAAAAAACCCGATTGCTGACCAAACAATTTCATGACAAAGCCAGCCAGCTGGGTACGATTTCCCGTTTTGCACAACAGGAATTGCAGGGAACAGCAAGCAAAATTAATGATTTAGCCAGACGGATTGCCGATTTGAACCGGAAAATTGTGGTAACTGCCGGAAGTAAATTCAAAAATTTTACCGTCATGGACAAACGCGACAAATTAGTGGACGAATTGGCCAAAATTGCCGATATTGCCATCGAGGACAAGGCCGACGGAACGGTAAATATTGATTTGGGGTCTTTTTCGTTGGTAGAAGGGGTGAGCCACCAAACCGTGAAGGTTCAACGCTCACAAACCAGCATTTCGCTGGTTTCTGGAGAAGGAGAGGCCTTGACCATTCAAAACGGGTCGGCTCACAGCCTCCTTACGTTGCTTAACCACACCATCCCCGGAATCCGGGCTAAATTGGACGCAATGGCCAAAAATTTGGTTGAAAAAGTGAACGCCGTTCACAAAGCACACTACGGTTTGGACGGCGGGACGGGCCGAGATTTTTTTAACCCCGATTTTGTTACAGCCGATTCCATTCAATTGAACGGGGAAATTTCCAAGGATCCCAATAAAATTGCGATTTCCAAGGACGGGAATTCGGGGGACAACGCCGGGGCTCTCACGATTTCCAATTTAAAAAACAGCCAGATTTTCAACGGCGGTTCGAACACCTTTTCGGAATATTATTCCAGCCTAATCAGTGAGATCGGCCAAAAGACGAGCGATGCCCGGAACGCCGCAACGGAAGAGACCTCCGTTCTGCACTCGCTGGAAAACCAGCGTCAGTCCGTCATGGGAGTTTCTCTCGAGGAAGAAATGGTCAATATGGTCAAATACCAGCACGCTTTAGAGGCTTCGAGCAAAGTTATTACGTCAGCTGATGAGCTCATGCAAACCATTCTAAATATCGTTAGGTAGAGAGATGCGCGTTACCACCCAAATGATTACCAGTGGATTTTCTTTTAGTCTGAACGAACACCTGGTACGCCTGGATCGGGAACAGGAGATGATTTCCTCCGGGAAAAAGGTAAATCGTCCCTCGGATGATCCCACCGGTACCAGCACAATATTGGATTTAAAACATCGCATTCGAGCAAATGAGCAGTACAAGAAAAATGCACAGGATGCCCTCATGCGACTTGGCGTTCAGGAAAATTACTACAATGATTTCCAAAACGCTATTACCCGTGCCAAAGATTTGGCTATTCAAGGGGCCAACAAGGTGCTTTCGGCATCCGATCTCAAGGGAATAGCTGTGGAGGTGAACCAGATTTTGGAACACGTGTTTTCCACGGCGAATAAGGAAAATATGGATCAATATGTTTTCGGGGGCACACAAACCGGTAAACTTCCCTTTAAGGCTACACGGAACGACCAGGGTGAAATTACCGCCGTGGAACCCACCGGAGATATTAATAAGCCCGTTTACCGGCAAATTGGTGACGATGAAAAAATGCCAATTAGCACCAATACGCAGGGTCTGCTTCAAGGAGATGGGAACGTTTTTGAAATTCTCATTCAACTTCGGGATGCCTTGCGAAACGGCGACACTGAAAAAATCACTCAATCCATTGGAGACCTCAAAAATGTGTCGGAAATTGTCATCCAGCGGCTGAGTGAAGTTGGGGTGCACTACGCCCACATTCAGGAACAAATGAACGAGATTGATCAGGACACCCTGACGCTCACCTCTGCGATGGCTGACCTCGAAGACACGGATTTTGCCAAAACCATGATTGACCTGCAAACGGAACAAGTGGCGTACCAGGCGGCTTTGCAGGTGGGTGGACAAATGATTCAGCAGTCGTTTGTGAACTTTTTAAGGTAGGAGAACAACACGTGTTGAACGTCAAACCAAAAACCTATCGCTACACATTGGAAACGCGCCGTTGGGGAATCTTAGAAATCGACCCTCAAGAAGTCATTCATTTCCCCAAGGGAATTCCGGGCTTTGAAGAGTGCAAGCATTTTTCCGTATTTGATTCGGAGGAAATCCAACCGTTTCAATGGCTCATTTGTGTGGACAATCCCGATCTGGGCTTTGTCATTATTAATCCGCATTTGTTTCGGCCTGAATACGCGCCGGAACTGTTTGACGGGGACACGGTCGAGCTCCAAATCGAGCCGGACGACAAAATTGCCATGTACGCTATTGTAACCATTGAAGACGACCCCCAACAATCGACCGCCAATTTGCAGGGGCCGTTGGTCATTAATATTAGCAAGCGCCTTGGAAAGCAGGTGGTGGTGGTGAGCGACGACTACACTGTAAAAGAAAAAATCCTAAGCGAGGATTCTTAAGAATCTTCAACGTCCGCCTTCGAGGAAGAAGGGCAGGAAGCAGCGGACGGACGAACGAAAATCAAGGATGAGATCATGCTCGTATTGACAAGGAAGTCAGGCGAAAGTTTAATGATTGGAGAAAATGTCGAAATTACCATTGTTAGTGTGCGGGGTGGCCAGGTTAAAATCGGAATTCAAGCTCCCCCTGACGTGACGATTTACCGAAAGGAATTGTACGAAAAGATTAAACAAGAAAATGTAAAAGCAGCCGGGACGGGCGGCCAGAACGCCAAGATCATTTCTCTGGCTGAAATCATTTTGAAAGAGAAAAAATAGGCACGCGCCTATTTTTTTGTTTAATTCTGAACATTCGACAAAAATGTGACAAGAATCAATTAATCTGACGAAGAAAGTATCGGAAAATGGGAAAAACACTGGAAATTTTGGCGAAAGGCAAACTAACCCAGAACACTATTTTTAATAAGCGGTTTGTTGTGGAAAGCTGTGAGACGTTCCATTTTCACATTCGGAATTTGAGATATGAATTTCAATACGAGGATTTTCTAAAAATTCTGGACGCTTTTGACGAAATCAAGAAAACCTACGACAAAAACGGGCGGCCCCGATCCCACCAGCATTTGGAATTGGGACGAGCCGAACTCAATCCCCAAAATGGCTCCGATGAACTGTCCATTGAATTGTGCGAAAATCTGTACAAAAAATATCCCACCGGCTGGGATTCCTTTTTCCACGATGAAGAAACTTTTGTCCACCTGCACTGGCGGGACCTGCGGGTGGAAATGAGCAATGCCGAGTTTTTGGAATTCGGCAAACAGGTTTCTCGCGCCCACCAAAAATTGCGAGCGCGAAAATACAAATCGCTTGGTGAGATTTTTGACTTGCTTAATGAAGAAAAAATCGTGTATGCTGTGATTCGGAATTGGGACAATTTACCAAACGGCGTGGCGGTTGGCCCCCACAGCGATTTAGACATCCTTATTCACCCCGAACACGTGGAGAAATTTGATCGCCTAACAAATGCCGAACGCACCACGTCGCTCTGGTACCGCGTGCAAAGGAGGGTGGATGTTTTGGACGAAAATGGCCGTCTTCTTACATTTTGGTGGATGTTCGGCAGCCCGGCGACCATTATTTCCCCGACGCGTTGGCTTATCGAATGCTTGAAAGGAGACTCCGATTCCGAAATTTCTATGTACTCCACCCGGAAGATCACCTCATTGGGTTGGCTTACCACGCCCTGATTCACAAAGGATTTCTCGGAGCGGGTTATTTTCAGAAGCTCCTGTCCTTCGGTTCGTTGTCGGCGGCTTGGCGTTTGCGTGTGCACCAGCAAATCGACCTCACGCCTTTTTTGAAAAAAGTGTTGGTCAACGCCGGCGTAAAGCCGGTTGTTCCACTCGATCGTTCCGTGATCAATGTTTGTCCGTTGCTCTTTCCGTTTCACACGATTTTAACCGGCCGGTACTTGGTCTCAATTGGAGAAATGCAGATTTATTCCCGAACGTACAAAGTAGAGGAAAACGGTAAAACCGTGCTGGTGAAACAAACGTCAGGGGATTTCGGGAAGCAGGAATTTAGTGTTCTATCCAAATTAAAGGGCAAATTTTTTCCGAAAGTGTGGAATTTTAAACAGGAAAAGGGATATTGCTATTTTTACGAGAATTATTTCGAGGGTAAAACGCTTTCCGAATCCGAAACCGTTGTGCGAGATTGGTCTTTTCAAGAAGCCAAACAGTTTGTGGAAGATCTCATTTCTGCCGTCCGTACAATGGAGGAAGCAGGGGTGAGTCACCGCGATTTTCGTGCGGACAATATTTTGGTTACCGAAAACGGGCCGGTAATTATTGATTTTGGTTGGGCAACGGCTCCTGGCCTGCCGCAGATAGAGCCTCCCGGAAATGCACTGGGTCGAGAGGCCCGAGTGCCTGAAGGGGAAGCCTACGACCCCTACTCGCTTGGCAAAACCCTTCAACTTTTTCTGGAGCCCGTTTTTCCCGAATTTTCGGCCGTTAGTGACGTGTTGCTTCGGACCTCGCGGAAAAACCCGGTAGATTGGCAGAAGGTGGAGGAAAGGTTCGTTTCCCTAAAAGAACAGAGGAAATCGACCAAAGAGCAAGAGTTTGTTTTCTTGTGTCGAAACGGACGCTACAAGAAGGCAAGAGGTTTCCTCCCGAAATTGGAGAATCCGGCCTCCGAGGAAGCCAAATTCTGGCGCGAATTTCTTTTGCTTCTGGACGGAAAAAAAGATGCACAAGTCGTTGCCGTTCCACAACCAATTTTGGAGAAGGCGTTCGTCTTAACGCGCCTTTTCGGGGAAATTTTGTCCCTGGATTTGCCAGAGATTTGTGCCAAATGGTGCTCAGGGGTGCTCAAACAAATTGTGACAAAAAAATGGACGATTGAGGATGATGTTTTTTTTCAGTTTGACGCTCAACTGCCCGATTTATTCGGGCAAATGAATATTTCCGTTTTAGAAGATTTCTACCGGCTTCATGGGGAAATTTTATTGTGGCACAACCGCTACTATAAGTGGATTTCCCAAAATGGCAGCGCTCAACAAAAACAAAATGTGCTCCAACATCTGCCACCGGTTCAGGAATTGGATCTCGTGGCAAAGGGAATAATCGCGGAAATGTTTTACGAGCAAGGCGATTTTCAAAATGCCTGGCATTGGGCGGAACTGGCTTTGAAAGAAAAGCCCTATTCGGCCAAAGCGTTTCGTGTTTTGGGGGAATTGTTTGAGCGGAATGGGAAATGGGAGCGAGCAACCGACGCCTGGCAAAATGTTTTGGTGCTCCTCGGAGAAGACGCAGAAGCACGGAAGAAATTGGCCTGGCTCAAGTGGCGCAAATCCACGGAAGAGGGATTCGAAAAAAAAGCTTTACCGATTGAAATCAAAGCGACCGATCCGCGGGAACTTCTCCAAAATATTCGGCAACACATTCAGATTGGTGAGCCCGAAATGGCCCTGGCCTACGCCAAAAAGTTGGTTGAAGTACTTCCTAACGATCCCAAAGCAAAGCAAACCTTGCAGGATGTTGAAGCGCTCAGCCGGACAAAAAAGACAGACCCGCGCAAAACTTCCCTTTTAATTCCATTTTTGAGCGAATCGATTTACTGGGAGAACCCGTCGGTCGCCTTGCAGCAATTGGAAGCTATTTTGGATACCGACTACGCCAGAGGTTCCGTGATCAAACAAAAGTACCGGGAACTGAAACAATTGGTCTCCGAGCCGTCCAAATCGAAAGTGAGCGTGGTGATTCCGGTTTTTAATCAACTGCAGTTTACTCAACAATGCCTCGAAGCAATCGAAAAAAATACGGGCTTCCCGGACTACGAAATTTTAGTGGTGGACAATGCCTCTACCGACGGCACGGCTACTTATTTGGATTCACTGGGCGATCGGATTCGGGTTCTTCACAACAAAGAAAATCTTGGATTTGCGCGAGCGTGCAACCAGGGCGCCCAAGCGGCCTCGGGTGACGTTCTCGTCTTTTTGAACAACGACACGATTCCCCAAAAAGGTTGGCTGGAATCCTTGGTATCGACCTTGAAACGCCCTGGTGTTGGCGTGGTAGGGAGTAAATTGCTGTTCCCTGACGGCACAGTTCAACATGCCGGTGTGGTTTTTACAGATAATTTATTACCTTACCATATCTACGAAAATCTGCCGGGAGAACTTGATTTTATTAATCGGGAAGAGGAATATTCAGCGGTTACAGGTGCCTGTTTGGCAGTTTCGCGGGAATTGTTTTTTGCGGTGGGCGGTTTTGACGAAATGTACGTCAACGGTCTGGAGGACATTGACCTTTGTCTAAAGGTCAAAAGAACAGGACGCAAAATCGTGTACCAACCCAAGAGCGAAGTGATTCATTTCCTTTCCAAGACCGAAGGGCGGCAGGACCACATGCCCCATAATATTGATCTCTTTCAAGAAAAATGGGGCTCCATTATTCGACGGGATGATTTTCGCTATTACCTTAAGAATCATTACCTTTCGTGGTTTAACCGTCCGGGTAGAATAGAATGGGTGCCATTTGAAAAACCGCTCGTTTCGATTGTGATTGTGACCTACCGCTCGGAAGAGACTTTGGAGAAATGCCTCCGAAGCATTGAAGCCTGCACAACCATTCCCTACGAAGTTATTTTGGTGGACAATGCCTCCACAGGCAAAACACGGGAAATAGCCCAAAAGACCCTTCGCGACATCCCTGTGCAGGTGATTGAAAATCAAGAAAATCTCGGCTTTTCCAGGGCGGCCAATCAAGGCTTACGGGCCGCAGCAGGTGATTACGCCGTTCTTTTGAATCCCGACACCGTTGTGACGCTTGAGTGGGCCCTTCGCTTGCTGCGGCATTTTGACGACAAAACCGGCGCCGTCGGCCCCATTTCCAATTACGCGGCAGGCCTTCAGAATTCTGCTAATTACATTGACCGCAATTGGCGCGGAAATTTCCCTCTGGAAAAATTGGCCGATTTGATTTATGACAAAAACAAAGGCATCTCGCTTCCAACCAAATTGCTCATTGGGTTTTGCGTGATGATTCGTCGCGAAGCCATTGAAAAAGTGGGATTTTTGGACGAAGACCTGTTCCTGGGAAACGACGACCTGGACTATTCCCTGCGACTGCGCGAGGCGGGTTTTACCTTAAAAGTGGCCACTGACGTATTTGTATTTCACCAGGGGCAGCACAGCTTTAACCAATTAGAATCGGACGAAAAAGCCCGCTTCATGCAGGATTCTTTGGATCGATTTTACAGCAAATTGGAGAAAAAATTCGGTGAGGGGAAAGTACCCTCGTCCACTGAGCTGTGGGGCCTGGACATTTTAGGGGTCCCGTCGAAGCGAAAAAAGGTCAAGCATCCCAAACCGTTGCTAAAACCCGTTGGGAACCTGTCTCAATTTAAGGGGAAGCGGGTCGCTCTTGTGTACGACAATCGCGTTCGTCCCGACACCACGGGAGAATACTGCAAACGGGCTCTCCAGGGCTTGTGCAAGGTGACCCACGTTTTGCCGG
>CAZOHG010000099.1:0-9406 GCA_964579725.1 uncultured Deferribacteres bacterium | reverse complement strand
ATCTTTTCGACTTCCGTTTTATCCGCCTTGCGGTCAATTGGTTTTCGTAAAAACCAATCGTTGCCGCTCTTTTCGATTACAAAATGGCTTGTCGGACCTTTGATGTCGATTTTGACAACCTTTTCTTTGTCAAAAGGAATGAGCCGCTTATCTCGAAAATCAAAAAGCCCCTTCGTGGTTTGGTAGGAAATCGAGGTGGACGTCAACTCCACCCTGGGCAAATGATCTCGATGAATGAAAAGATAGGTTTCCGTTGGATTTTTATTGCCAATGGAGATGGTGTCTTTCTTCCCCGATTTTTCCTCCAAAACCACAATCGCCTGCGGAGGTTTTAGGCCGAAGTCCTTTAAATCACTGGTGTCATTCGCCACCACGCGCTCAACCCGTGAATTAATAACCGCATTGACCAGACCTTCAATGGCGTATTTTTCGCCTTCGGTTTTGACGGGCTGGTCAATTTTCCACTCTTCGTCCTGTTTGACAGCGTGAAATGTAAAATGATCCGCAGGGCGAATCAAAGCAACACTTTTTACGTCATCTGTTTTGAATGAAACCAATTGTGCCGCGACTTCTTTTTCGTGTTGGCGGCTCTCACCGCCCTTGATTTCATAAAAATACACGTACGCACCCAGGGCAATGAGAGCAACGAGAAGAATCACCGTCGTTTTGGTTTTCATTTTTTCTTCGTCCTCCCTGCCCTAACGTCGTTTTGTGTACACGCCAATGCCGACCAGAACGATGGCCAGCGGGAACAACACCACACCAAACCAGAACAGCATTTTGGATTGTGCTTTGGTCAAATTGACGCGGCGGTCTTCCGGACTGCGTGGCCGAATCGCCACAAGGTCTTCTTCTTCGGCCAGCCAATTGACCGCATTCAAAAAGAGGTCCCCGTTTTTCTGGAAATGAAACCAGGCATTCGTAGCGAAATCCGAATCACCGAAAACCACCAGGCGACTTTTCTTTTTGGAATCGACTACGCCAGAACTGTCGGTGACGTCTTTGGTTACAACCATTCCCAGGGTTAGGGGGCCTTTCTTGTCCTGTCCTTTGTCGAATCCGGCCTTCTTCTGATCCAGGAAAAGCTTAAGATTGGTCTCCCCCCAGCTGTTGGCGCCCGTTTGCACCAGATTTTCAATGTGCAGTTTAGAATCGGCGTTCTTTTCTTTGGAAAGAGAGCGAGCCAGCGGAAACGCGGTAATCATTCGCTTTAAGTCTTTGACAATGGGGTTGGTTCCGTAATGGCTTGCTACGGGAATGGCCGGGCCGGCGCCAAAAAGCTGCCCGACGCCGGAAAAATCCAATACAACATCATTGTCCGGGATTACGCCCCATTTTGTAACGAGATCGTTCAAACCGGTTGAAGGAGGCGGGTCGATCAGCGCCAGAACCTTTCCCCCATTTTTAAGATATTTCTGAATGGCATCTGTTTCGGGCTGTAACAAATTGGTTTGCGGCCCGGCAATGACCAGCACATCACAATCGGAAGGAATGGTTTTCTTGGTAACCAACATGAGCTTTTTGACGCCGTAATATTGATTTTCCAGAGCCTTTTTGGCCATGGCCATTCCGCCGGCCCCTTTGTTTCCGGCCATTTCCTGGTCAATGTCGTGTTCGCCGTGCCCCTCCAGAAAATAAATCCACTTTTTACCCTCACGGGTTACCTTAATAATGGCATTCGTCAATTCCTCTTCCGTTGTTTTTTGAATGCGCTCCGTTTTTTGTGGCCCTTCCACGATAATTGTGCCGTAGGAAATCCGCCCGTATTTTTTAGCAACCGCAGGGTGTTTGTCAGGGTCCACCAGCTCATAAGAGAATTTTGAGGAAAGATGTCCGTATTCTTCAAATAAATCTTTGGCCCGTTGGTTTTCCTCGGATTTGAAAAATCCGATGACGTGCACATTTTTTTTCAGATTTTTCAAAACCTTTTGGGTTTGTTCGGAAAGGCTGTACTGGTGATTGGCGGTTGTGTCAATCCGATACGTGTGACGAAACGCCACAAAATCCACCAACATCAGAATAGCCAACACAATGACGGACGTAACGACCGCGTTGGTACTGTATTTAGTCGAACGCTTCGAAAAGTAGGCCTGAATTTTTCCAAGATTGCCGACCACATAAATCAGCAACAATAGACCACCTAAAATAAACAGAATTGTTGTCCAGGTGGAAAAGGTAGACAGAATGATGTACATCAGGCCACCGGCAAGCAGAAAAAGGATTCCAAGAATACCCGAGTAATCCAGCAACCGTTTCATTCTATTATAGCCTCCATTTCTTTGATTCCAGAGCCAGGTAACTCAAAAAGATACCAAAGAACGTGACACTCAAATAATAGACGACATTTCCCAGATCAATCACCCCTTTGGCGAAATCGTCGAAGTGATTAATCAGCGAAATCTTTTCCAAAAAACTTCCGAGTCCGGGTCCGACAAAACCGGACATCCAGCCAATAGACCAGAAAAATAGAATAAAGGCAAATGTGGCCACGGCCGCAATAATTTGGTTGTCGGTGATGGACGAAAAGAAAAGTCCGAATGCAATATAACTCATTCCAATCAGAAGCAATCCCAGGTACCCTGTCAAAATGGGGCCGAGTTCGGGATTGCCAAAAAAGAAAAGCGACACCATGTACAAAAAGGTCAACGTTAACATGGCAACAAAAACGGTGGTGCTGGCCGTAAATTTAGCCAAAACAAGTTCCGTGGTTCGGATTGGGGAAGTAAACAACAATTCAATCGTCCCCATTTTTTTCTCTTCGGCAATCAGGCGCATGGTCAGCAGTGGGAGCCAAAACAGGGCGAATAAGCTCATATTGTGCATGAGCGGACGAATGGCCATTGAATTGACATTTAGTTTGGGGGCAGCCATTCGATAATATTGCGCCTGCATGGTGTACCGAAAACTTAATTCCACAAAATTAGAAATAATCAGGTAAAAGAAAATACCTGTAATGAGCACAAAAAGAGCAATCACAATATAAGCAATGGGAGAGACAAAATACGATTTCAACTCCCGATCCGTAATGGCGAGATAGCTCCTCACGAGTACGACACCTCCTCTTCTTTCGTAGTTAACCGCAGGAATACTTCTTCCAAACTCATTCCAACGGGTCTCAGCTCAAAGAGGCCCCACCCATTCTGCACAATTGTTTTTGCCAAATCCTTCCGAATATCTTCGTTCGGAACACTTTCCACAACAAAAGCCACCCGGCCGTCGTGTTCTTTTTCACGTTGAACCATGGAAACAACCGACAAGCCTTTCAGTTGATTTTCCACAGCCTCTGCCGGACCTTCCACCTCAAGGTAAATTTTTTCGTTGCCTTGCAGACGCCGGGTCAGATCTTCAGGCGTATCTTCCGCCACAACTCGACCTTCGTTAATAATCACGACCCGACTACAGGTTTGGCTGACTTCAGGCAAGATGTGGGTACTTAAAATCACGGTGTGATCACCACCCAATTCCTTGATCAGCTTGCGGACATCGATAATTTGCTTCGGGTCCAACCCCACCGTGGGTTCATCCAAAATCAACACTTCGGGATCGTGAACCAGCGCCTGCGCCAATCCCACGCGCTGACGGTAGCCCTTGGAAAGTTTGCCAATAATGGACTTTCTCACATTCGTGATATTCGTCCGGTCCATTACTTCGTCAACGCGTCGCTTTAAATCCCTTGAATCCACCCCCTTAATTTTTCCCACAAATCGTAAATATCCTTCCACCGTCATTTCACGGTAGAGCGGCGGATTTTCCGGCAAATAGCCAATCCGCCGACGCACTTCCATGGACTGCTCAAAAACATCAAAACCTGCGACCTTTGCGGTGCCATCGGTTGCCGGCATGTAGCACGTTAAAATGCGCATTGTGGTGGTTTTGCCGGCAGCGTTTGGACCCAAAAAACCGAGAACTTCACCCTTTTCGACGTTAAACGTCACATCCTGAATCGCAGGCTTTTGCCCGTAATAACGCGTCAGATTCTTTACCTCGATCAATGGATCCTACCTCCGTTTTTTACCGTCTGATACCCAATTGTTTAATGATTGACCGATATTTTTCTACATCTTTCCGATTCAAATAATTGAGCAACCGACGCCGCTGTCCCACCATTTTCAGTAATCCGCGTCGTGAATGATGGTCCTTCGGGTGAGCACGAAAATGCTCCGTCAGGTAATTAATCCGTTCCGTTAACATGGCGATCCGCACCTCAACGGACCCGGTGTCCTTTTCGTGTAAACCGAATTTCTGCCGAATTTCTTGCTTTTTTTCCTTTGATAATGGCATTTTTCCTCCGTCAATTCATTTGGTCAAAATACTTTTTTGCTTCTTGAATGTCCTGTTGAATTTGCGCGCGGAGCGCTTCAACGGAATCGAACTTTTTTTCGTCGCGAAGGCGTTTAAGAAATTGAATCTGCAATTGTTGACCGTAAATATTTTCATTGAAATCAAAGAGATGAACTTCTATCGAGCGGTTTTTTTCGGAAAAAGTCGGGCGCATTCCGATATTGGCAATGCCCTGAAACGGGCGGCCAAACCAATGAACGAGAACCAAATAAACTCCGTTGGCAGGAATTAATTTTTGGGGATGCCAAATATGCAGATTGGCTGTCGGAAAAAGGGACATTTTACCGCGCCCCTCCCCCTTGACCACCGTTCCTGTCAAAGAATAGGAACGCCCTAAAAAAATTTGGGCTTGAACCACGTTGCCCGCTGCCAAAGCTTGACGAACGGCCGTGCTTTTAATAATTTGTCCATTTAATGACACAGGCTCAACGACATTTAGTGAAAAACCGTATTCCGCACCCATTTTTCTCAGCGTCTCAACATTTCCCGATCGGTTCTTCCCAAAGGCGTGGTCGTAGCCAATTACAATGTCTTTAGGAGCGATTTTTTGAATCAATATTTTTTTAATGAACGTTTCCCCTGAAAGTTCCGCCAATTTTTTAGAAAATGGAATCACCACCATTGCGTCAATGGGAAAATCCTGTAAAATCAAAATTTTTTCTTCAAGGGTTGTTAAAAGGCCAATACTGTTGGCGTGGTTGTTCAAGACAAGCCGTGGGTGAGGCTCAAAAGTAGCCAGCACAGCCGTTCCCCCAAAACGTTTTTTCTTTTCGGCCAAATGCTCAATAAGCTTTTGATGCCCAAGGTGAATTCCGTCAAAGGTTCCAATCGTAACAACCGGCGTGGTGAATTTTGGCAATTTCTCAAGATTTAAAAAAACGTCCATCTATTTTTAGCGATTTCCTCTCCAACTACTGTTTCGCGGCGGTGGCTCTCTGTTTTCGTTTCACCGTGTCAATAAAAGCATCCACTTCTAAGGCTTCTTCCAACGAAAAGGGGCCGATCTCCGTGCGCGTCAAGCTTTTCAAAAAGCCCACCGTTCCAAGAGATTTTGCAATATCTCTGGCCAGCGCTCGCACGTACGTCCCCTTTGAACAATGCACTCGAATGGTCAATTCGGCCTTCGAAAAATCCAACAATTCCAGAGCGTAAATGTGAATTTTTCGAGGGGCTAATTCGACTTCCCTGTTTTCTCTGGCCAATTTGTAGGCACGCCTTCCGTTCAATTTTAAAGCCGAATAGACTGGCGGCGTCTGCAAACTTTCCCCCAAAAAGCGACTCAAAACGGCGGCAATTTTCTCCGAAGTCAAGGGCGGAACTGGCTTTCTCTCGGTGATTTCTCCTTCGGTGTCCAGAGTGTCTGTTGTTTGACCAAGCGCAATCGTCCCCACGTAAGTTTTAGGGAGATTTTGAAAACGCCCCGCTTCTTTTGTTTTTTTGCCGGTTACTAAAATTAAAAGCCCGTCGGCAAACGGATCCAGTGTTCCCGAATGCCCGATTTTCTTAATCTTCAGAGCCTTTTTGATTTTGTTTACAACGTCAAATGAAGACCACCCTGTCGGTTTATTAATCAGAATGGTCTCTCCGGCGTCAAAATCAATGGTGGCTGTCTGGTTCAGATTTTTTAAGTTGATCAATCAGATGCTCAATATTTTCGGCGTAATCCAGGGTTTCATCCAGAACAAAGTGCAATGTGGGGATGTATTTGAGTGAAACCCGCGTGCGTAAAAGGCCCTGAATAAAATGACTGGCGTGGTTTAAGGCTTCCATCTCATCGGTTTTCTGCTGGGCCGTTCCCAAAACGGACACGAATACACGAGCCGATTTCAGATCGTTGGTCACTTTGACCCCGGTCACCGTACTGAAACCCAGACGCGGGTCTTTTAATTCACGCAAAATAATGGCGCTGATTTCTTCTTTGAGTAAATCCCCTACCTTTGCCGGACGATTGCCAGACATATTGCTTCCATTCAAAAAATGTCAATAAAATGATCCAAAATTTCGACACGTCCATCGTTATCAATAAATTGAATAATTTTGTTAAACGTCGTGTCTACTATTTTTCGGTCGTTGGTAACGATTGCAATTCCAAGAACCACCCGCTGCCATTTGTCTGTACCATCTAATTCGGAAATGGACACGTTGTATTTGTTCCGAATTCTGGTTTTCAGACTTTTGACGGCAAACCGTTTTTCTTTCAACGAGCCGCTTTCTGGGATAAAAATATCCAACTGACAAAAGGCAACCATGGATCAAGTCACCGATTCTTTATTCGAGGGTTTTCTTGACCTTCACAATTTTGTAGGTTTCCAAAATGTCACCCTCTTTGATGTCATTGAACCCGGAAATACCAATGCCGCATTCGTACCCGGCCGCCACTTCTTTGACGTCATCTTTAAAGCGTTTTAAGGAGAGAATTTCTCCTTCGTACACAACTTTACCTTCGCGAATGACCCGAACCCGGTCATTTCGATTAATCTTTCCAGAAAGCACATAGCTTCCGGCAACGGCGCCCACTTTTGGAATGCGAAAAACCTGGCGCACTTCCGCAGAACCCAACACCTCTTCTTTTTCCTCAGGCTCTAACATTCCTTCAAGGGCCAGGCGCACGTCCTCAATGGCATCGTAAATAATGGAATAGGTACGAATATCCACGCCTTCCTGTCGTGCCACATCCCAGGCCTTGGGATTCGGCCGAATTTGAAAACCGATAATAATGGCATCGGAAGCAGCCGCCAAAAGCACATCCGTTTCACTAATGGCTCCCACTCCTTTGTGAATAATATTGACCCGTACTTCTTCATTGCCAAGACGAGCCAAAGCGTCACTTAAAGCTTCTGCCGACCCCATGACATCCGCCTTTACGATCAAGCGAAGCTCTTTAACCTCCAATTGACTGACGCGTTTGGAGAATTCATCCAGGGTCATGTGTCCTTGGCGCCGCATGATTTGCTCGCGCTTGAGCTGCTGTCGCTTAATGCTTATTTCACGTGCCTCTCGATCTGATTTAAGGGCATAAAAAATGTCACCGGCATCGGGGACGTCCGAAAAACCAACCACTTGAACGGGGGTAGAAGGACCGGCTTTTTTGATCCGTTTACCGCGCTCGTCGTACATGGCGCGCACCTTTCCGGCATATTGCCCGGCAATAATAGGATCCCCCACTTTTAGCGTTCCAGTACGAACCAAAACGGTAGCCAGCGGCCCCTTGCCCTTGTCAAGGCGGGATTCCAAAACAACTCCCTTTGCCAAGCGATTGGGATTTGCCTTTAGCTCCAATAGCTCCGCCTGCAAAACCAACAACTCAAGAAGCTGGTCAACATTTTGTCCGGTTTTAGCGGAGATTTCCACCGCCGGGTAGGAACCGCCCCATTCTTCGATCAAAACACCGGCATCTGCCAGCTGCTTTTTGACCAATTCGGGGTTGGCATTCGGTTTGTCAATTTTATTAATGGCAACTACAATCGGCACACCGGCCGATTTTGCGTGGTTAATGGCTTCGATGGTTTGGGGCATGACGGCATCGTCAGCGGCAACAATTAAAATAACCACGTCCGTTGCCTGAGCCCCACGAGCGCGCATTGCCGTAAAGGCCTCGTGCCCGGGCGTGTCCAAAAAGGTGATTTTTTTACCGTCCACGTCCACAACGTAGGCACCGATGTGCTGGGTAATGCCCCCCACTTCACCCGCGACGATTCGACTGCTGCGAATGTAGTCCAAAAGAGAAGTCTTTCCGTGGTCCACGTGCCCCATGATGGTGACCACCGGTGGACGGGGTTCCAATTTGGAGGGTTCCTCATCCTCCTTGTCCAGACTTTCGATAATATCCGCACCGTACTCTTCCAGAGGTTCCACCTCATAGCCAAATTCGTCAGCCACCATGACAATGGTGTCCATGTCCAGCCGCTGATTGATCGAAACAAGCATGCCCAATTCCATAAGTTTGCGGATGACTTCATTGGGCTCCACATTCATGGCTTTGGCCAACTCACCGACAGAAATAAACTCGCTCACACGAATAACATGGCGTTCCTCTTCAACCTCGCCCTCTTCCGTCCGAACTTTTTTACGATGTTTGGGTCTCCCGCCCCTCTCTTCCATTGCCGCCATTGTTTTTCGAACAGCGGCTTCCACTTCTTCAGCGGAGATTTTATGTTTAGGTTCGCGTTTCTTCTTTTTCTTCTTACCGGCTTCACGCTGGCGCTTTTCCGCCTCCTCTTTCAGCCGTTCTTTTTTCTTCTTTTTCTTTTTCTTTTCACCTGCAGGTGCCGGTTTAGCCTCCCCCTCTGCTTTCTTCTCGGGTGAAATTTTGTGCACCCGCACCTTTGGTTCCGCTTTTTCAGATTCCGGCTTGGCCGGTTTTTCGGCCTCCACTTCCGGCTTCACGGGTTCTTTAACCTCAGCAGGCGGTTTTTCGGAGGGTTTTTCTTTCGGTGGTTGAACAGGCGGTGCGGCCGTAGCAGGCTGACCCGAAGAGAGAATAGCTTCCAAACGATGTTCCTCAGCAGCCGCTCGGGCTTTCTTTTCAGCTTCCTTTTCCGCGGCCCGTTTGGCTTTGGCTTCTTCGCGCTCCTTTTTGGCTTTTTCGCGCCTGGCAGCCCGTTCCTCCTTGGTTTCCACCTGTATTTTTTCCGGCTTGGCGGTGACCAGCTCCTCGATTTCCTGCTCAATAAATTTCTTGCGAAGCTCTTCCTGCTCTTTCTTCTCCCGCATTTTTTTGTGGAAATCGGCTTCCTCAACAACGGTTTCGGTTTTTTCCTTACCGTATTTTTTGGCGATTTCCGCGTACATCTCGTCCGAAACCAAACTCATGTGGTTTTTGACCGAGAATTTGCGGGACTTGAAAAAATCAAGTGCCGATTCCACCGAAATGTGAAATTCCTTGGCCACCTGAAAAACGCGTAGTTTTTTCTTCTTCTTGGGCTGTACAGCTTTTTCTTCAACGACTTCCATTACTTCTCGATATAGTTTTTAACGGATTCAATGATTTTCTCGGCGGTCTTTTGACCAATGCCGGGGATTTCCACCAATTTGTTCACCCCTGCCCGAAGGAGGTCCTCAGGGG
>CAZOHG010000098.1:7439-9436 GCA_964579725.1 uncultured Deferribacteres bacterium | reverse complement strand
TTCCGTCCGGGAAATGGAGCTGCCCGCGGACGTCTACCGTGCTACCGCTGCCATCCTCCCACACGCTGAAAATGGCGTTTGTTTTTGGATTCAAGGCTGCGCTGACGGGTTCCTGAGCTTCGTCCCGGCCGTTTCCAATAAAGCGTACGGGAGCGCTTGCAATTTGGAGCGAACCCGCTGCCGTAAAAGCAACCGTTTCGCGGTAAATGTCGTGCTGCCATGCGCCGTCCACCGACCCGAAAGAACTGGCCCAGGTGAGGTAATAAAACTGCTGACCCGCTTCCGAAAAGGGTAACAGGACAACGGAATGACTTTTCTCGCGGGGGTCATTTTGAGCGAACAGCCGCGCACCGTTGACGAGAAAAAAAACCAGCAAAATTAGAAAAATCAAGGAAGTTTTTGCTCTTCCCGTACAGAGATGGGTTTGCCTTTTGAGAAGAACCATTTTTCCACCAAATTCCTGCCTTTCACTTTTTGAGCTCAATCGTTTGTCAAATCCTGCCCGTACGAAGCTTAAGACAGAGACCAGCCGATCGGCTCAAAAAACTATTTCACACTGAAACTTACACGACCAGCAAGAGCCTTGCCGGATCTTCCAAAAGCTCTTTTATTCGTACCAAAAACTGCACCGACTCGCGCCCGTCCACAATCCGATGATCGTAGGACAAGGCCACATACATCATGGGACGAACGGCGATTTCCCCATTGACAGCCACGGGACGATCCTCAATTTTATGCATTCCCAGAATAGCCGATTGGGGGCTGTTCAAAATGGGCGTGGAAAGCAGTGACCCAAAAACACCGCCGTTGGTAATTGAAAAAGTTCCGCCTGTCATTTCATCAATGGTCAGCTTGCCCTCGCGCGCTTTTTTCGCCAGTCTCGCCACTTCCACTTCAATCTCAGCCAGGCTCAGCGCTTCGGCGTTAAAGATGACGGGAACCACCAGCCCCTTGTCTGTAGAAACCGCTACCGAAATGTCACAATAATCATGATAAACAATTTCATCGCCTTCAATACGGGCATTGAGGCGGGGAAATTCATTGAGCGCCACAACACTTGCCCGTACAAAAAAAGACATGTAGCCCAATTTGACCCCATATTTTTCCTGAAAGGCATGTTTGTATCGTTGGCGAATTTCCACCAAAGCGGACATATCGATTTCGTTGAAAGTCGTCACCAAAGCGGTTTCGTTTTTGGCGGCAACCAATCGTTTGGCAATGGTTTTTCGAAGGGCCGACATTTTTTCTCTTCGCTGAGAGCGTTTTCCCTTTTGAGGCAAATGCTCGTCAATGTTTAAGGTGTCCGGTTTTGCCGCAGTTTTTGGTTTTTCCGCCGCCGGTTCTTGACGGGATTCCACCGCTTTTAGAGCGTCCTTTTTGGTGATTCGCCCGTCGATTCCCGTGCCTTGAATCCCCTCAAGTGGTATTTTCGCTTTTTCTAAAATTTCACCCGCCACAGGAGAAACCAAAGGCTTCGGTCTTTTTTCTGACTTTTGGCCTTCTGTTCCGGCAGGAGTTTTGGGGAGTACCTCCTGCCCCTTTGCCTCGGCGGCTTCCTTTTGGATCTCAATGGTGGCAATCACCGACCCCACGGCAATGGTTTGTCCCTCGGGAATGAGAATGTGCAAAATGCCGGATTCCTCCGCCACCACTTCCATGGTGGCCTTTTCCGATTCAATCTCGCAAATCGGTTCGTCCATTTCCACAAAATCCCCGTCCTTTTTCAGCCAGCTCCCCAAAAGGGCTTCACTAACAGATTCCCCAATCTGTGGAATTTTTACATCAATTGTCATTTTTACCTCAGCCTTAAGATCTTTGCGTAAATTTATTCCATAAAATTAAAAGTGATTCTCAAACACCAATTCCTCTAAGGGCAACTGCCCCGGCTTCGGCCAGGGTTCTTTCAATTTTTTCCCAATGGCAATCATCGGGCCGATAACGTAATCCTCGGGCAATTTGACCAACTTTCTCACTTTATCCAAGTCGAAACCGATCAT
>CAZOHG010000098.1:0-7429 GCA_964579725.1 uncultured Deferribacteres bacterium | reverse complement strand
CAAAGCTTTTGCCGCCAGCATAAGATTTTGCGCCGCCATGCCAATGGAACGCTGTGCCTCGTCCCGCTGCAACCATTCCCGTCCCTTGTAAAAATCGTGAATGGCCGAAACGACCGATGTGGCAATTTTTTCGGGCAGATTTCTCCAATAGCGTTCTGGTTTCTTTTGCCAAGCCTTCACGTCAGCAGCCAGTAAAATGAGCAGTGAAGCATCCGTAATCTGGGGTTGATTTCGGCCGAATTCTTCTCTTATTTTTTTGCGCAAGGCAGGGTCTCGAAGAATTACGAATCGCCAATGTTGCACGTTAAAGCTGGTGGGGGCTTGAATGGTCGCTTCCAAAAGGCGCATTTCTTCTTCCATACTTAATCGATGATTGGGATCAAAACTTTTTATTGAACGCCTTGTGTAGATAGCTTCAAATACGTCCATTTTACTCCCTTTTTCTCGTTTGGAATTTTCAAGGGGAAACTCTTTTCCGGGTCCCGCCCATTTTTTGCACCAAACCGTTTTTTTCAATGTGGCTATCCGACTTTAAGTTGTCGCGTTCCCGATTTTTTCAAAGCCCCACTCAAAAAATGGCTGGAATTTCAGAAGAATTACTCGACAATTCTGCAATTTGGTGGTCAATTTTCAAAGCGGACTATTTCTTCACTGGCCTTTCCAATTTAGCAAAAGCATTTTTTAGAAGCAAGTGTTGATCCTTCAAAAATTGTCTGTAAAATCCGGTGGCAGGTGTCGCGCTTTCCGGCCGCGAGATAAATTGCAGAGGGCCCGCAGGCAAAATCGCTTTTAGATAGCGCAGCGCCCCCATGTTTTCCGGTTCTTCCTGGACCCAAAGGAATTCGACTTGCGGATATTTTCGAAGAATACCCGAAAAACCATTCATTGGAAACGGGTAAAGTTGTTCAATCCGAACCAGGGCCACCCCAGTGTGATTTTCATTTTCCTTTTTTTCGAGCAATTCATAATAGATTTTTCCCGAACAGAAAATCACGCGTTTGATTTCTGCCGGATTTTCAACGACATCCTCCAAAATGGGATGAAATCCTCCCGAGGTAAACTCATCCAAAGAGCTCACGCACCGAGGATGGCGAAGCAGGCTTTTCGGGGTGAAAAGAATTAGCGGCTGACGAAATGGCATTTTCAACTGACGCCGTAAAAGATGGAAAAAATTGGCCGGCGTGGTGCAATTCGCCACTGTCATATTATTTTGCGCACACAGTTCCAAAAACCGCTCCATACGAGCCGACGAGTGCTCGGGGCCCTGCCCTTCATAACCGTGCGGCAGATACAGCACAAGGCCGTTCATCCGGCCCCATTTGGCCTCTGAACTGCTAATGAACTGGTCAATGACAATCTGCGCTCCGTTGGCAAAATCTCCAAATTGGGCTTCCCAGATCGTAAGAGAACCCGGTGTGGCGCACGAATAGCCGTATTCAAACCCCAGGGCAGCGTATTCGGAAAGAATCGAATTGTAAACGGAAAACCGGGCACCTTTGGCTTCGGCTTTTTGCAAAGGACTGTACTCGGTTTCCGTCTCACTGTCCAAAACGGTGGCGTGTCTGTGTGAAAATGTGCCGCGTTTGGTATCCTGCCCACTCAACCGAATGGAAATGCCTTCATTCAGCAGCGACGCGTAGGCCAAAAATTCCGCAATCCCCCAATCGGCCTGTTCCTTTTCCAGAACAGTTTGCCTGCGCTTTTCGTAAAGCGCACGAACCTTTTTAAAAGCGCGAACCGAGTCTGGAATTGAAAAAACCTTTTTTGCCAGCGCCAAAAGCTGTGTTTTCTTTACGGAGGTGTCGAGAGGCGTTTCAAAATCAAAGTCCTTCCGAACGGAAAAATCACAATAATCCCGAAAACCCGATTGCGTGCTTTCAACCGTTTCGCCTTTGGCTTTTTTCAATCGGAGCTGAAGTTCTTCCCGAAAGTTTTTTTCCATTTCTTCAGCGAGTGCCTTTTCCAATTTGCCTTGTTGAACGAGCTTTTCCTGGTAAAGCACGCGTGGGTCAGGATGAGAAGCAATCGCCTTGTACAGCCTCGGTTGTGTAAATCGGGGTTCATCCGCCTCATTGTGCCCCAATTTTCGGTAACCCAACAAATCAATAAAAATATCGGTATGAAATTTTTGCCGATATTCCATGGCAAGGAGCACGGTGTAAACAACTGCTTCCACATCATCGGCATTAACGTGAAAGATTGGAGAGTGAGTGACTTTTCCCACATCGGTGGCGTACGTGCTGGAACGCCCTTCCAAATAATTGGTTGTAAATCCGATTTGATTGTTGACCACCAAATGAATGGTACCGCCGGTAAAATAAGCGGGTAATTGAGCCATTTGAATCACTTCGTAGACCACACCCTGTCCGGCCAGCGAAGCATCGCCGTGAATTAAAATAGGGGCAACGCGGTAGGGGTCTCCGCCGTAGTGTCGGTCAATTTTGGCTCTGGCCATTCCCAAGACAACCGGGTCAACAGCCTCAAGATGCGAGGGATTCGGGGCCATATTGATTAAAACCTTTTTCCCCTTTCCCAATGTCAATTCACTCGTGAAGCCGAGATGGTACTTCACGTCTCCGGCGAATACGGCCTTTGCGTGTCCCTTTCCTTCAAATTCGAGAAAGATTTCTTCATAGGATTTGTTTAAAATGTTGGCCAGCACATTCAAACGACCCCGGTGCGGCATCCCAATCAAAAATTCGGCAATCCCCAAATCGGCGCCTTTCTTAATAACCGCGTCCAGGGCGGGAATTAATGTTTCGCCCCCTTGAAGAGAAAATCGTTTTTGACCTACGTATTTTGTGTGCAGAAAGGTTTCAAAGGTTACCGCCTGGGTCAGCTTTTTGAGAATCTGGCGCTTTTCTTCCAACGTAAAATCGGGCGTGTTTCGGCGGCCTTCCATTCGCTTTTTGAGCCAGTTTACCTTGTCCGGTTGGCGAATAAAAACATATTCCACACCGATGGAATCGCAATAGGTTTTCTTCAAAAGCGCGACGATTTCGCGAAGAGGAACCGTTCCCAAACCTACCTCGCGCCCTGCCTCGTACCGGGTGTCTAAGTCTTCCTCGAAGAGACCAAAGTTCTCCAAATCCAGTGTGGGGGAATAAGAGCGCCGCGTTCGGACGGGGTTTGTTTTGGTAAACAAATGGCCGCGCGTTCGATAAGCCTGAATCAGGTTCAGCACGTTGATTTCTTTTAAAATGTGGCGAGACGGTTCTTTTCCCAACCGGCTGCCGCGCAAGCCTAATTCAAAACCCTCAAAAAACTTTTGCCACGTCGGGTCGACGGAATGGCGATCCGCCTGAAACTTCCGGTAAAGAGATTCAATGTAATCGGGTTCGGCACGATTTAAATATGAGATGGTTGTTTCATTCATTTTCTTTGAGTAATTTCTCCAATTCAGTTACATCGGTCGTCGGTAAATTGCAGTGAAAATTTTGGCACACGTACGCCGTTAATTTTCCATTGACCGGGACTTGTGAGGTTGTGTAGGTCGCCAACTGGATTACCGGTGAAGCGTTTTTGCCTTCGGGCCGAAATAAAACCACCTTGTTCGGAATAAACGGGGTAAAAATGGCACGCATCATTTGCTTCCACTGCGGCGATTGCGATTCCCCCGAAAGAACGATTTCAAAACTGGGGCCGATGGCAAAATCCAATTGGCTCAAAAATTGTGTGAAATTGGAGGGCAACCGCCGAACGGAGGCGGAAAACGCACGTTGGAGTTGGGTAGCTTTTTCCTCAAATTGAGCATTTCCCGTAAAAAGCGCCAGACGTTCCAGATTGCCCAATTGAACAGAGTTCCCTGAGGGCAGAGCGCCGTCGTAAATTTCTTTTTTCCGAACCAGCAGGTCACCGGCATCTTTATCGGCCAGAAAATAGCCCCCATTTTTTGGATCCCAGAAATGCTGGTTCAAATAGCGATTTAATGCCAGGGCATTTTGCAAATATTCCACTTTAAAACTGGCTTCGTACAAATCCAGCAGGGCCTGAATGAAAAAAGCGTAATCGTCGATGGTTCCCGCAATGGCCACTTCCCCGTCCCGATAGCGATGCAACATTTGGCCGTTCGGTTTTACAAATGTTCGCCACAAAAAATCGGCGGCCTGTTTTGCCCGGTCCACATAATGGCTGTCCGCCAAAACGCGCCCGGCGCGGGCAAAAGCGGAAATCATGAGACTATTCCAATCGGCCAGAATTTTGTCGTCTTTGTGGGGGCGCGTGCGTTTTTCCCTTGCTTTAAAAAGAGTTTTCCGTATTGTTTCCAGTTTTTCTTGAAACGCTGCGGCGGTCATGCCCCAAGTTTTGGCCAATTTTTCCGGTCGGTCTTTCAGATGCAGAATATTGGCCCCTGTTTTGCGGCTGGTGGCTTGCTCACGATAATTGCCCCCAGGCTCGAAACCGAAAATATCCTGTACAAATTGGGCCTCTTTGGGCGGAAAAAGGGCACTGATTTCCTTTTCCGTCCAAACATAAAATTTGCCTTCTTCCCCCTCGCTGTCGGCATCTTCTGCGGAATAAAAGGCGCCTTGCGGGGAAGTCATGTCTCGTTCCACATAGGTCAAAATTTCCCGAACAGTTTGTTTAAAGAAGGGATCGGAGGTAACCTGAAAAGCCTCCAAATACGCCACGCTGGCGAGAGCCTGGTCGTAGAGCATTTTTTCGAAATGGGGTAAGTGCCAATTGGCATCGGTCGAGTAGCGGTGAAACCCAAAACCCACCTGGTCATAAATGCCCCCCAGGCGCATTTGCGTGAGGGTTTGCGTCACCATTTCCAGGGCTTTTTTGTTCCCGCTGCGTTTCCAGTAGCGCAATAAAAAAGACAACTTGTGCGGGGTCGGGAATTTGGGCGCCGGACCGAAGCCGCCGTGCAGCCCATCGAAATTGTCCCGAAGCTGAAGGAAGGCCAGTTGAAGGCTCGATTCATCCAAATCTTTTCCCGCTTCCGCCGGTTCGGATTTTTCCAGGGCGCGGGTGACGCGCTCTGCCGATTTCAGGAGATCCTCACGGTGGTTTTCCCAGGCGTCTCGAATGCGCGGAATTAATTCCAATAATCCGATTCGCCCGAATCGGCTCTCTTTCGGAAAATATGTTCCGGCAAAAAAAGGTTTTTTGTCAGGTGTCATGATAATGGTTAGCGGCCATCCCCCGCTGCCCGTCATCATTTGGCAGGCGGTCATGTAAATATTGTCGATGTCGGGGCGCTCTTCGCGGTCCACCTTAATGGAAACGAAGGTTTCGTTCATCAGGCGAGCAACGGTGCTGTCCTCAAAGGATTCGTGCGCCATGACGTGACACCAATGGCAGGTAGAATACCCGATCGAAAGGAAAATTGGCTTGTCCTCGCGCTGTGCCTTTGCGAAGGCTTCGGCGCCCCAGGGATACCAGTCCACCAAATTATGGGCGTGTTGCAATAAATAGGGACTTTTTTCGTGAATCAGATGGTTGCTGAATTCTTTTTGTTTCGGCATTTTCTCCACTTTCGATTGCGAACAGGCAACGAAAATCAGCATAGTAAAGGCAACAACCTCCACAAATTTGATTTTTCGAACAATCCCTTTGATTTTCATTCAGCCATTCGCTTGATTTTAGACGAGAGTTCTCAACAGTTTGTTTTGAAAATACGACAGAGTTAATCCTATTTGCAAATAATTTTCGTTTTTATTTTCTGTTGATTTGTTAATAATTTAATTATTTAAAGGTTAAGCATTTCGAATATTTTTGAACGCCATTTCTTCGGTTTTTCTCAGTTGGCGATTTTGAGGAAAACAAAAAAGGCACCGGCTTAAACCGGCGCCTTTTTGATCATTGATTTCGTCTTTTTGGCCATCGCAATATTATCAGCAAATCAGCAGAATGCTTGCTCGCTTGGTTTCTCGCAATGGCCAGAAATGTCTTGTGTAACCAACTCCCATTATTTTTCGGCCTTTTACTTCATGAGCAAAACCTTCTGAATGCCCGTGTAACCACCTGCCTGCAACCGTGCGAAATAAACCCCCGACGGCAGATTGGCGGCATTCCAAAGACGAGTGTAGCGACCAGGCTTCAACCTTTCATTGACCAGTTCGCCCACCTTCTGCCCCATCATGTTGTAGATGGAAAGATTGACCCGTCCGCTCTTGGCCACGTCAAATGCAAAAGTCGTAGTTGGATTAAAGGGATTGGGGTAGTTTTGCAGAAGAGCAAACGCTTTGGGCGAGGTGTTGCCGGTGCCCTTGCTTTGTACATCGTTAAAAATGGGATTCTCAAAGAAGTGAAGGACATTCTGAAACAACTGAACCCCATGCTCCCGCGAATCCATGTAGTAGGGATCAAAATAAAAACCCAGAGCCTTTGATTTTCCATTGTCGTAGTAAATGGCGGAGGCTTCTCCCGCCAACGGGTAGGAATCCGGCCCCATGAGGTAAACGGGAACTGCCCCTTCCCTTGGCGTACAGCCGTCCCCGTACCACAACCCGCCGCTGGAAAAATACCATTTAATGGTGTCCAATGTTGAAATATTCTGGTGCGGGTAACGAATCAGCATGGGCACGCCGGTACCCCCGTCGTCTTTTTTAGACTGTACGTCGTAGCTGGCAATTCCGAAATAATCGTAGAGAAAATCACCGGCCTGAAAAGTATCGGGGGCGGCACCGTATTTGTCGTAAATAATATCGTTTCCGATTGCCCAAATTTTACCACCCTTGTCCAAATAGGTTTTCAATTCGGTGTTCACCGTGTCTTTTCCAGCCCAGAATTGCAGTCCCACGCCGTCATTGGCAGCGTACCAAATAACGAGATCAAATTGGCTCATGTAGCCGGCTGTGGGTGAAACGGCGCTGTCTGCGGCATCGAAATAGGTGTAGGTGTACCCCGCATCTTCGATGGCCGTTTCAATCCGCGGCACGTGGTCGGTTTTCTTGCTGGAATAATTGTCGTCGTCCACAAACAAGATTTTCATGGGGGATTTCAGCCCCAGGCTTCCCACGTACGGAATCCGAGCGTACATCAAATAGTAGCCCAGCGACGATTTTGAACTCCACTGCGTCCAGGTTACGTCCGCCCCGCCGTCAAAAACACCTTCAATGGCCGGACGCACTTTTTTACCGATGGTCGGATTAAACACCGAATTGCCGTAGCTGTTGATTTCCGTGGCATGGCTCAATTGAACGGGCCCGTTCCAGGTTTTTCCGCCGTCGGGTGAAGTGTTGTAAAATACCTGTTTAATGGTGTCCACCTTTTCAATCCAGGTGACGTACACGCCGTAGTTGGGATCGATTGAGATGTTTGGTCGATCCAGAGCCCCGTTGGTGCAGGTATCCAGAGCGACGGGCGTAGACCAGCCGGTGCCATCGAAATTCTTGTACATGATATGGTGCGTCTTTTCGTCCAAGTAAACGAGGTGCAACTTTCCACTGGGATCGGTGGCAATGGAAGGCACACCCTGACG
>CAZOHG010000097.1:0-9696 GCA_964579725.1 uncultured Deferribacteres bacterium | reverse complement strand
CTACAGAAAGACCCCGGGCGTACCCATGACCTTCATTTTCGAGATAAACCCGAAAATCAAAATGTTCACCGAAATCCGGAATAAAATTCCCGTTCCCCTCTGCACGGTCGTCCACACGATACCGGGTAATCCGAATACACGGGATACCGACTACAAAAGGCACAATAGACTGCCAGGTTTCACCGCCGTTTCCTCGAAGGGTCAGGTGGAAAGGTACAACGTCGCCGTCTTTTGCCAAAGGAGAAATACCCACCGAAAATCCCTCGAAAACAACCGAATCGCCGGGTGCAATCGACGGAACGGTGAAGACACTATCTGAGAAAGCACGGAAAAAGGCATTTCGGGACAACACAACCTGAACATTGGTGGCTGTCTCGGTTCCGAAATTTTTTAGGAATCCCTTCAAACGAACCCTCTCACCTGGGTTGACAATACCGTCTCCATTTCCGGCACTGTCGTCAATATGGGCGTGAACCACCCGAACGAAACGACCAGCCATACGGACGTCACAACCCTTTTCATAAGGAAGAAAATTGGGTGCCGTGATGGTCAGCCAGAGGGTGGTGTCACCGGTCGCACCTTTCAGAAAAAACGCAAACTGGCCGGTCTCGTCAGTCAATCCTGTGGCGTACACGTGCCCCGGCTGGTCAAAACAAACGCGGGCGTTGGATACCGGAAGCCCGGTAGCACTGTCCCGAACGGTTACGGTTATGAGGCTGGAATCGGGCAGGACTTTTCCGGGCAGTTCAACCCACAATTTTTGAGGCCGCTGCGTCCACAGCGGCATTTCGGGATCGCCGAACAGATTAATTTCGTACTCACACCACCGGTACACATTGGCGCTTCGGGCAAAAGGCACCAATGCAGCTTTGGCCAAAGCCAGGGCTTCACCGATATGCGACACCTTCTTTTTAAAAATCTGCCGGAAAAACTGTTGGTCAAAGCGGTCGGAATACCCGAATTCGGGATTTCCAGGCGATCCCCACCCGTAACGGGAATTGCCTATAAATGCCACCATCCCGCCATTGGGATTTCGGGTCAGATGTTCCGCCATACAATCCTTGTCAAAGGCACCGGGCCAACAGCCAATTGAAAAGAAGATGGAATAGCGCGGCCCGTTTTCCAGGTGGTCGGCATCCCAAAGCCCGAAATAATCTTCCCCCATGCCCAGACTGTTGTACCAGGCGTGTCCATCGTGATTAACAATATTGTACCCTGAATTTATGGCATTGGTAGCGGCAGCGACGTTTTCATTTCCGAGAGATTCGTACAGTTTGGTAATCGGTTTGAACTGCTCCGGGACAAAAGCGCTGCCAATGTAATTTTTCCCTTCACCCGAATCAGTGTACGGATTCTGCCAGAGAACCATGGCCAAAAATAGCATTCGGGTCGTGTAATCCATTGGAGGATTTTTCTCGTAGGTCAGAACTTTTTGAACCATTGTCGTCACATTTTCCGGAGAACTGGCTGAAAATCGCCCCACAAAAACGTCCGGGTAAAGATTAATGCGGTCCTTGACTTCCCCGAAAATGCCGTTTTTGTTGGCGTCCCAGATGCCATCTAAATCTGAAAAATAAATATCGGCGGGAATATTGTTTTCATTCGGGGCATAATGGGCTTCACAATCCATTGCCCAGGCGTAGCGAAGGGGTACATACCGAACGTCGCCGCCGAGAAGTACCCACAGCGTCCGGTGAAATTGGTGGTAATAGCCAATGCAGCCACGAACTTTTTCCGCCAAATCCCGCCCGTAGTACTTTTCCGAAATGGCTTGTGTGGTTAAAATTCTCGTTCGAAGCCCTTTTCGGGTTTTCCATTCGGCTAAAGGTCGAAAAGCTTTTACAAAAGACGAATCGGTAATAATCAAATAAGGAATCGACTGCTGAGACGTCACTCTTTCCCCTAAAATTTCAGTTTGAATCGGGCTTTTCTTTTCCCCAAAAAAGTTCCGAATATCCTCTAAGACATCCTTCGGCAAAGCGGCCGGCACCGTACCGGTCTGTTGAGAAGGACGGCCTTCGGAATAGCGTACTTTTACCTGAAGTTTGGTGAACAACACAAGTTTTTGATCGGCAGGAAGAAACCGCAGCGGGTACAGGACAACCTCGGCAAAGCGAGTGCCGAAAAAAGAATATGCCCCCTCGGTTCGACCCAACGTGTGAGGGTAGGCGTGGGACGAAGCGTACGTTTCAGGATCCGGCGGCGTCCAAGAAATAGGCCCCCGAGCCGACAAAACGCGCGGTTTTTGCGCAGGTAAAATTAGAAATGTTCCCGGCAGAACGGTAGAATCCAGAGCCGTCACTTCTATTGAAATATTCTCGGCATTCGACGGGAGGATGATTCTTCGCGCAACCGCAGGAAGTTGCGGTTTGCCCGGTTCCCGGGTTATTTCCCCTTCGCGAAATTGAACCTTGTCAAATCGATGCCATTTTGAAAAACGAAGGTCTTTTTGAGAAAAAGAAAAAACGACGGTGGTTGAAGAAGCGGCAAGGGTATTATAAGAAAACAAAAAAAGGAACAAAATAAATCCCAACCCAATCCAAAGATTCCCCCTGTGCTTCCGCGCGGAAATTTTCATTGTACTCTCCAGCAAGAATGAACGCAATCACTTTTGGTGTTTTCCAAACGGAAAACGGTTCTAAAAATCCTTAAAAATTTTTTGTACCCAATGTACAAATCAAAGAGCGAACAACCGACAAATTATCGCGCAAAGCGGGCTTCGCGAGCGCCGCAATCGCCATGCCCCCGGGAAAAAACTTAAAACACTACTTGCCGGACAACTCTCTGAAACAGGTACAAAAACTTCAAAATGAGGAAAACAGCTCTTTTGAGAAGAAATTCCAAATAACAAAAAAGAAGCAGCGAAAGGCAGACGCGGCCTCTCGCCACTTCTTCTCAATAATTTTTCATCTTAAAAATGGTACCCACTTCATTAGCGCATGAGGACCATTTTCTTGGTCATGGTAAAATTGCCACTGTGAATTTTGTAAAAATAGACACCGCTGGAAACGTCGTGTCCGGCGTTGTCCTTACCATTCCAACTCACATTGTACGCACCGGCAGCCTTAAACCCATTGACCAAATCCGCAATTTTCTGACCCATTAGATTGTACACCGCCACGTTTACATTTCCGGCTTTGGCCAGACTGTAAGAAATGCTGGTCGTCGGATTAAACGGGTTCGGGTAGTTCTGGCTCAGATCGTAGCGGTAGGGCGTTTTTGCTCCATTTTCGGCCACGCCGGTTCCTACTCCGAAGAAGTCCAGAGCGCTTTTCAGGATTGTCTGGCGCGTATTTTCGTCGGCAGTTCCCAAAATAAAGGGCAAGAAAATAGATTTGTATTTTCCGCTGTATTTCACACCGGCACCGTCCACATTTCCAGATTTGTCTTTTTTGGGAAAGGTATCCGGCGTACACACGAATAGCTTGGCAGCATCGCCCGTAGGAATGATCGCGTCGCAATAATTGGGAACATTGCTCGGAAACGTCAAATGGATCGTATCTGTAAGAGCGTCTGCAAATCCGTCACCGGGGACGTCCAGGAGCATATCGTAAGGCGCGTCGCTATATGCTTCCGCCACATGAAGGTAATCGTGGAAAAATCCGGGTACGGTCATCATGGTGTCGCCGGGCCAACCATAATACGTTCCGATTAATTCATCTGCCCAAACCATCAAATTGCCGCCTGCATCCAAGAAATCTTTGAACTTATTGTCACCCAACGTGTCCTTCAACGTGGGTAAGCTTCGTCCGTCAGCAGGGACAATCATGGTTTTGTACTGCGGCAACCACACCGATTCGTCTACCGTGCCAAACATGTGGTCAAATTTGTAACCAAGAGCCTTCAAATCGGACACATACACCGAATCAAAAACGGCGCCGTAATCGCCTCCCTGATTGAATAAGAACAAGGAAGCATCCGATGCCTGGCCAACCCAGAATTTCTTCGGAGCATCGGCGTTAGAGGCGTACAATCCCGGAGGATCTTTTGCGGAAACATAATAATAGACCCAGGAATTGGGGGATGCACTGGGAATGTCGGCGGTAAATTCGCCGCCTGTAGCCGGGCCGGTCATTTTCACCGAATCCCAGGTAGTGGCGTTGGTACTGTAATGTAAGTACGCCTCCGCCACACCAGCCTGGCTGGCATCATTGGCATCGATATCTTTAATCATTGCCTTGACGGTAAAAGGCCCCGTTTTGTACGTATTGGGCAACTGTGCCAGGCTTTGAATGGTCGGTTTGGTGTTTTCATAGAATTCCACCACCACCCAGACCGTCCAGGCATATTCACGAATCCACCAGGAGGGTGTAGTAGTTTCACCTGAACGTCCATCGTGGTAGCACTTGAAGCCGATGTATAATGGATTTCCTCCAGCACTTCCAGACGGAATGCCGGTGTACTGTTGGCCACTTCCCTGGACGGGCCGCCCCACAATCATAAAATCGTCGTGCCCTACATCTGGTTCATAGCCCAAGTAAATCATCGGCGTTTCGATGACTTGCACATCTTTGCTGGGGTCCAGGCTGACGGGAAAATCACCCCAAAGCAGCTCGCCCAATGGGTAAAAGCTGAAATCTACCTGGGGCACCCAATTGCCTTGGGCATCCCACCAGCCCAAATTAATGGGTTGGAAATTGTCGTACAATTTGTCCTGCGGGATCTCCGTCGCGTGGTAATTGGATTTGTAAATCGAAAGGTTAAATGCCGAGGTTAATTGGCTACTCCATTTTTGGTATTGAATAATGACCGATTTCACAATACATCCGGCAGGCGGACGGAAGAAGGCCGCCATAGTATCGCCATCGGCAAATCCGAAGTTGACGCCGCTAAATGTGTGTTTCAGCGTATCGACGATACCCTGAGAAGCACTCAGTTTGGCGAACCTTTTTTGAATCAACTGACCCAAATTGGGGGCTTGTAATTCCTGCGCCGTCATAAAAATAGCATCACTCTGATGCCCAGGCGTCCCCGGTCGCAACACGGCGTATTTTTTATTGGTTGCAAACGCCGAAAAAGACAGCGCAACCACCAAAAACACACTCAAAAATAAAACCCAAAACTTCTTCATTTTTGATCCTCCTTAATTGGTTCGCATAACAAAATCATTTTCGGAACGGAATTTCCGCTCGTGAAACGCATCACCTCCTTTCTTTATTATTAGGGAAAAAACAAGGCTCTTTTCCTTCCCACCTCCTTTCGAAATGACGTTTTTGTGGAACAGTAATGATACATTGTTTTTCTGGTGTGTTACGCAAAAGTGAGTAATTATAAAATAATATTTTAATAGCAAAATTCAAGAGAAAAATGATTTGTTCCGCCTAAATATTGGTAATTTACATAGGCATAATCAATTACGATGCGTGTTTTGCCGATTTGATAGTTGATTCCTCCACCGAATGTGAATCGGGCGGTGTCGTATTTCTGCAGAAAACCGGCTCGCAAGCTAAACAAATGGCGCCATTCGTATTCCAATCCGTAATTTGCCCGAAGGGGGGCATCCCACGCGTCGTTAATGGCAATACCCAGCGTCAAACGCTGGATTCGACTGGGAAAATTGACGCCGTCTCCGCCCAAAAGATCGGTGCGGATTCCAATGGTGTACACCATCGGGAGCGGCCAATTGTCTGTAAAAAGATCGGCTTTCACTTTTGATTCCGCCGGATTATTGGGGTACCGGTCATGAGAAACGCGCAGATCGGGGCCCCGCAATTGCATGGCCCGCCCCACATTGGTGAGCGACATAGCCAATTTCACGCCGTAAAGCCCGGTATCAATAATGGAGCCAAAGTCCACGGCCAGGCCGTTGGCTGTTTCACGGTAAATGCGCTCGCGCACCAATTTAGCTGTGATACCCATTTTCAAAACATTCGTAATATTTCGCCCGTAGGTAAGGCCCACACTCATATTGCCCACATCGTAATAGGTGCCGGTACCGTCCGGAGCCGACAGGGTCGTTACTTCAATTTTATCCGTTCCCATATACGTCACGCTAAGTCCAAGCGCACTTTCACCCATTCCCAACACGGCTCCAAAGAAACTGTGATTGATTCCGCTGTAATAGGTGCTGCGCGAAAGTGCCACGGCTGTCCCTTGAATCGAAGAAATTCCCGAGGGATTCCAGTAAAGGGAAAACGGGTCGTTTTCAAATGCGACAAAGGCATTGGCCAAAGCCAGCGCTCTGGCACCCACACCAAACTTCAGAAATTGCGCTCCGGCGGTAGCAACTCGACTCATCTCTTGAGCCTGAGCTTGTCCGGCAATAAGTCCCACAGTGAGTAAAAGCACAAAAAATAGACGTTTCATCGAAAACCCTCCGCGATTAGAAAAATCTATGTTCGGTTCCACGGATCATGCTGAAATTACTTTCCGAATAGTCACAAACACCAATTGGTTTTGGCTTCTATTTTATGACGGCAAATTTCCCCATTTGCGTTGCTCCGTCCGGCGTTTCAATCACGTAAAGATAAAGACCGTACGCAATTTCCTGTCCGTTGTAGGTTTGCATATTCCAAAATTCCCACCCCTGAGTCGCATCCTTGTGGTGCAGGGTAATTACCTTGTCGCCCGTCAGGGTGAAAATGCGAATGGTACACTCATTGGGCAGATTCCGAAATTGAATGTGCCGGATATTGGGATTTCGATCCCATTCCGCCGAAACAATATAGGGATTCGGGACAACGCGCACTTTTTTCAATTCCTTTTTCTGGACAGGGGTTTCCAATTTGTAGTGTTTTGTTTCGACCAGAAAAACGTCCCGATCATGGGCAAACGGCTTCGTGGTTACAATCCGCAAAACATCTCCGGTTTTAGGCGGAATTTTCGGGGTCACGGTTGTGTCCACAATTGTCGTGTCTACTCCGTTGATCGTTGTGTCAATTTGCGTAATGGTTGTGTCGGGAATCCCTTCCATTTTTAGGGTGAAGGTGCTTCGCACCCGCTTGCCGACCTTTTCACGGATTACAAAGGCATCGCCGCTTGTCCAGGTATTCTTCATTTCGTCAGTTGTGTCTGTTTTGGCCGGAAAACTCAAAAAATCGAGTTTTTCGTGAGTCGTTATATCCCAAATTTCAAAAGGAACGTGAATTAGCGGCGGAACAAAAACGGATGTATCGCCTTTGTCGGTAAACCGGACTTCATAATCGTGCGGATTGCTAAAACCGGAGGCAGAGTAGGTCCAGGTGCACTTGGACGAATCGCCCGACACCGTTGTCCAACCCGACGAATCGGCCAATAGCTCAACACGGCTGTAGCCTTTGATTGTCAATTGAAGTCCGTCAAAAAACGGGCCTTCTTCCCCGTTGGTCTCCTCAGCCCCTTTCAGAGCCCATTTCTTTTGGGTGGCGTCCCACACGTTGTACAGAAATTTGCCGCGTTTTGTCGTATCGTCAAAACTAACTTCGTACAAATCACCGGTCACAGCATTGGGGTCAATTATGCGGGCTTTGACTATTCCATTTCCAAGGGTACCCTCTTTGGGTTTTACGGCGATGGTCGGAGGATCGTAATTGGCGGGATTAGGCCCGGGAACCACTTCTACCAAATTCGGGGTGGCATCGGGATTGGTTCCCTTGGCTGTCTCCAGAGAATTCAAAAGCGGCCAATGGTCGGGATTAAATTTTTCTTCTGCCCGTACGCCCCGATCGTAGGCGGTCACCACATACCAATAGGTTACGCCATCCTTTACGGTTGAATCCGTCCAGGAATGCTGTAAGCCCGTGTCGTTTCCCAAATTGAAGTACGGATTTTGGGGATCGGGGCCTTTAATTCCGTCCGCCACATCAAATTGCGCAACAGGAATATAGCCGACGACATTTCCCTCAAAATTCCGAATTTCAGTCCCCCAGTCGTTATTAATGGGATCACTTGTGGTTCGGTAAATCTTGTAACCCTCAAAATCCTGGTAACCGGTCATCACATCGATGGAGGACTCTGCCACACGGTCCCAGTAAAGGGTTACACGGCCCTTACTCCGAACAGCCCTCACATGCGGCGGCTTGGGAGGGTTGGCTCCCTGGTAGTGCAGATTGTACATAAATTGAGCCGTGCGGGCGTTAAATTTAAGGTCATTTAAATTGTCGCCCATAATGATTGCAAAGGAAAATGTGGTTGTGTCACCGGCAGCCAAGTCAAAGGGCCCCGAACTCATAATGAACACGCAATCCAATCCATTGGGAAACATGGTTTGAATGCCCTCCGGCGAATCGAAATGGGGATCCAGGTGCCCTTGTGGATCAGGCCAAAAATAGGCATCGCTTTCTTCCGGGGTTAATCCGGAAGTATCCCCGCTAATCACTTTGTACTGAATGAGTTCCTGCCGCTTTGAATCAATGACGCCAGGTCGATTTTCCCACTGGAACCAGTGCCAATCGGTAATCCCCAATTGCTCGCCCGTCTTCGGATCGTTGGGCGTTTCTAATAATTTGATCGACGTGTACACCTTCCAGGCATCAGGATCGGATACACCGCTAAAATCACCCGTTCCCCATCGGTAATCATAAATAAAGGCCATATTGTAGGCATAGGTGGAATCGGTTTCCGGATCATATTCATCCTTAATAAAACTCATCCAATCCATTCGATCGTTAACCGTCGTACTCAGGTTGTATTCCGGCGTGTCCACATCGAGATAAAAACCGACGTACATGCCGTGATAATTGTGCTGGCTTCTGTTAATAATTTTCATTGGGAAAAACAGAATATCCTCGGCGTAAGAACGGCCGTAGGAATACCCGGAAATATCCAATTGAACCCCAATGGGATAACCCTGAAAGGTGTCATTGTCCGAAGAAGCGTAAGGAATATTTTGATCGTTCATATCGTAATCGGTAATGCTGAAAAAGATATCTTTGTCCGATGTGAATTGCCCGGGCAGAACTTGACCGGTTTGGGGATCCACTGCCCAGGGGCCAGGCCAAAATCGATTGCCATTGGCATCTTTCGGCCAGCTTTTTTTAATGGTGCTGGTTGCGACCAACGGGACGGCGGAAATACTGGTTCCCTTAATCACATCGCCCACGGTGGCATCGCCGGAATGCAATTTTCCGTAAGAACCTGCCCGAGGCCCCCAATCGTGTGACACAAAGCGTTCACTAACCGTCGGTCCAACACTGACAAGTTTTCCTGTATTCGGATCCAGTCGTTTAGGCGTCCAAGAGGAATCTTCCGGAATACCAATCATCATACTGAGGTCGGGAATATACGACCAGCCCTTGTAAAACCCAGCGGGAACAGACGGACGGTAATCCCAGGTAGCCAAACGCCCGTCATTAAATACGGCATTTTGCAATTTTCCGGCATCCAGGATGCCGGCAGCTATGTCAATATTTTTTTGAGACTTACTTAATTTCTTAATTTTTTCCGACTGCTTGTTCTTGGCAAATCCGGATTGCATCCCCCCAAAAAACACCACCAACAATCCGGCCAAAATTATGGAAACGGACTTTTTGCCTATTTTCATTCGAGAACCTCCATCCTTCAAATTCTTCCGCATCATTCATTTCGCCGCGCAAGGTAATCATTAAAACAGAAATTGCAATCCAAAATCAATCGTCCGCCGCGGACCAAAATAGTGCGGGCGATCGTAGTAGGTAGAGGTCGCCGTCTTGCTGGCGTAAGGGCCCGGATCCGTTGGGGAACCGGTTTCAGAATACACATAAAGCGGATTTTTTCGATCCGTCAAGTTGTAAATCCGAG
>CAZOHG010000096.1:0-9979 GCA_964579725.1 uncultured Deferribacteres bacterium | reverse complement strand
CTAAATTTGATTAATTTTGATAACTTCTCGCAATAAGGGGTGAATTTTGACCCTGAAAAATACAACAAAAAACCCCTGTAAATACTACATTTACAGGGGTTTTATTTTGTACGCCCGGCAGGAATCGAACCTGCAACCTACGGATTAGAAGTCCGTTGCTCTATCCGATTGAGCTACGGGCGCAACGGATCGCATCCAAACAAAGAAAGCGGATGACCGGATGCGTTCCTTCACCCGCAAAATCCGCTTGTTGTGGTCGGGGCGCCGAGATTTGAACTCGGGACTTCCTGCTCCCAAAGCAGGCGCGCTAACCGGGCTGCGCTACGCCCCGATAAAAAAGCATTCTAATATAACCGTTTCGCCCTCCAAAATCAAGGTCTTTTCCCATTCCCCTGAAGCAAACGCTAATAGCTCCCGATTACCGGAGCCAAATAATACGATTCCAACAACCACGTCTCCGTGACCTTGCCATTGGGATCGTACTGCAGAATTTTTACAATGCCCACTTCCGGTGCAAACCAAAACGATCCGAATTTTAGCGTGTAGGGAATGGACAGGTGGGTTTGGCTCATCGTAACCGCCGCATTAATATTAATGTCAATGCGCACCGCTTGAAAAGATTTTCCCGCCGCCTCAATGGTTTCTTCCGAAAAGGACTGCCCCGCAATAGTCAAATCGACCTGTTCGGGTTTGCCGTCATTGTCCAAATCGGATGATTTGAGCACCGATCCTGCCAGCGGAGCTTCAGTTAGAGACCCGGCGTAGTGGTAAATCGTCCAGTTCTTATTTTCCTCAAACGGAATGCTAACCCACTTGACCGGTGCGTCAAAAAACATCCTGGACGTGTCCCCGGTAGCAGCATTGTAACTTTCCCACCCCGCTAACAACAGCGCCTTGTCCGTGACCTGAAAATACTGTTTTGTCCAATTGTTCGGCGATTTGGTGTTACGCGTTTCCATAACAACCCATTTCTCGCCTTGAATCTCAGCAGTTCCGCTAATTTTCATGATCGCCGAGTAGGCCGAGGAATCGGCATTGGCGGGTTGAACCCGGTACTTCCAAAAATTCCCCTGTGTGAAAGGGATGTAACTGGCCGCATTTGATTCCGTAGGCGCTTCTTTTTTCTTCTTGCTGCACCCAACCACAAGAATTACTGCGAAGAGGAAAATACCCCCGAATCCCAACCATTTTATCATCGAAAGTCCCTCCCGATTCCCTTAGCGGATGATCTGTAGAGCTCGCAATTTTTCCGTCATTTTTCTGAAAGCAATTCCCCTGTGGCTGATTTTATTTTTGGTTTCCAAATCGATTTCCGCAAAAGTTCGCCCCAATTCCGGAACAAAAAATATCGGATCGTACCCAAAGCCGCCTTGTCCGACCGATTGGTGCGTGATTTCGCCCCGCACAATTCCTTCGGCCGTCAGCATCTGTTCCCCGTAAACAAAAGCCACCACACAGCGAAATTGTGCCCCTCGTTCGCCATCTGGGACACCGGAAAGGTCGCGGAGTAACTTTTCCCTGTTGTCCCGGTAGGTGGCGTTTTCCCCGGCAAATCGGCTGGAAAAAACACCGGGAGCCCCATTTAGGGCATCCACCTCAAGCCCCGTGTCGTCGGCAAGAGCCGGCAACCCGGTAAAGTGGTAAAATGCGCGTGCCTTTTTAACCGCATTTTCCTCCAAAGTTGCTCCGTCTTCAACCACATCCGGCATATCGGGAAAATCCTCAAGGCTTTTGATTTCAATGGAGAAAT
Organism: uncultured Deferribacteres bacterium; assembly: GCA_964579725.1. Classification (GTDB taxonomy): domain Bacteria; phylum Zhuqueibacterota; class JdFR-76; order JdFR-76; family BMS3Abin05; genus CAZOHG01. The sequence continues at coordinate 8,229 of CAZOHG010000096.1, read as the reverse complement.
CCGATAAAATTTTGCGGATTTCGCGGATTTTGTCTCGATTTTTTGTGGCCAAAACCAACTGTTTCACAGCGTTCAAAGGACTACCACTCACGATTTCAGCTTCCTCTTTTCAACCATTTTCAGGGAAAGTCCACAATGTGATTTCCTTGTAAGAGAGATGTTCTCAGGGAAACCAAAGAAACTGCGTTTCGCTGGTCACATTAATTGAGAGCGTACACCTCAGCCTCGTTGCACTTGCAAACCTTCACAATATTTTGGTTGAATTTCCAGGTGCCTTTTTCACTGCGAACCGATTTGATTTGTTTGACCGTCACATATTCCTGTCCGCAAACGGGACAAACGGCCCCGTGATGTTCGGCCTTACGCAATTTATCCGCGAAACTTTTTGCCCTAGCCATGTTTTCCTCCTTAAATTAATCGATGGATTCATACGAATCGTCGGGTTCAATCCCCACGGGTTTATTTAACATATTGCTCAAAGCCAATCCTGCCTGACTGGCCAAAAGCAACAAAATTTTCTGGTCCCAGTCCGAATAAAAATCGGGGTGCTTGGATTCCAAACTGAGTGCGCCGTAAATTTTCCGTTGGTACGCAATGGGAACACCCAAAAAGGAACGCAGGGCGTAGTTGGTTTGTTCCTCCCTTGAAAAGCGCGGGCGGAACAAATCACCCTTTTCCAAATCGGATAAAATGAGTGGGCGATTTTTCCGAATCACCCAACCGGTTAAACCGTCGAACACACTAAATTCGGTGCCTTCCGGGAACTCATCTATCTGGCCATCCACTTTCACGATTTTGGCGGATTCCTTGGTGTCCGAATTGACCATGGAAATCGTCAAACGGTCAAACTGGAAAACCGAGCGGCACGCACCAGCCAATCCCCCCAAAATGGCGTCCAAATTGTCCTCTTCATTGAGCTGCCCCATGAACACCTGCTGTGCCTCTAATGAACGATTGACCAGAGCGTAGCGTTCCCGTTCGGCCATAATGGAAAACCCCTGAGCAATCAAATTTTGAAAGGACTCCAACAGCTCAATGTCATTTTCACCGAATTCGCCTTCGTTCTCACTGTCAATAGCCAACACACCGATGGTACCGTTGTTTACCTGAATCGGAACCCCCAAAAACGATTTGACGGTTTTGTCGCTTCCGACACGGTAATAGCCGGCAGCCTCGGAACCATCGGGGATATTTTGTTCCAATACGTGTTCTCGCGACCGAAAAACCATTCCGGGCAGCGTGCCCTCCAAATCCACCGTGTCCCCTTCCCGAAGCAAACTCTCGTCCTCGGCCGCCGCGTATTCAATGCGCAATTGACCCAGGGCCGGGTCCTCCAGAAAAATGACGGCTGACGTGGCCACGAACGTCGATTTAACCATTTTCACAATGTGGCGAAAAAAATGATCGATCTCCCGGTAAAAGTCAAATTTTTCATTTTCGCCGATTGCCGTTTCAATATTTTCCACCACGGCGGAACTCCTTGTCTCTGGAACTTCGTGCGTTGCGCTACCAGGTATTTTTATGGGTTCTTCCGGGGGTTTTTCTTCCGTTTCACTCATTTCTTCCCCCCACTCTTCCGCAGTTTCTTCCTCCGCAGGAAAAATCAACATGTAAATTAAGACCGCCACTACAACGAGCAGGCCAATACGAATCAGTGTAGCCACCGGCCCGTGGAAATAATCCCCCATGAAAAAGCCGAAAACCAACGCGGCTAAAATCACGGCGTAGAGCAGCCGCAAATCCAATGTTTGCCAAAAACTTTTCTTCGTTGGGGTTTGCTCGGAATAATGGTTCACGCCGCGCCTTGTTGCCTCCGGTCTTTGCTTCACTAACGTGCCGGCCTGACCTCGGAGGTTTCCCGAAGAACAAGCCGCCGTTGTTTCGGTTCTCAATTCTGCCGAATAGTACCATAAATTTATGAAAATATTTTCAGAAATCAACAAAAAATTCATTTTGTGCACCACCCACGGGGGATTTGTGTCCGTTCTTTCAAGTCCTTTCGCCCAAAAGAGAAACTTTTGTGCGTGGATTAAAAACTTCTTGATTCTGGAACAAAAGTTTTTTATGTTTTTTAACAAATTCCACCGGTCGAAATTCAAGTTAACAATAGAAAAATCAATAAAACGGAATGAGGAGCGCTATGAAACTGGTTCTGCTGCGTCACGGTGAAAGTCAATGGAATTTGGAAAATAGGTTTACGGGCTGGACGGATGTGGGGCTTACCGAGCGGGGCGTGCGGGAGGCTCACGAAGCCGCCAAATTGCTAAAGCAGGAAGGCTTCGTATTTGACACGGCTTTCACGTCGGTTCTAAAACGCGCTATTAAGACATTGTGGATCGTGATGGAAGACATGGATCTCATGTGGATTCCGGTTTACCGAAGCTGGCGTCTGAACGAACGGCATTACGGTGCCCTTCAGGGATTGAACAAAGCTGAAACCGCCAAAAAACACGGCGAGAAACAGGTGTTGATCTGGCGCCGCAGTTACGACGTTCCGCCCCCGGCCCTTGACCTGTCCGACCCGCGGTTTCCGGGGCACGACCCACGCTACAAAAATGTCCCACAGGACGAGCTTCCGCGCACCGAAAGCCTAAAGGACACCGTGAAACGTTTTCTTCCCTATTGGCACGACACCATTGTCCCGGCCATTCAAAAGGGGGAACGGGTGATTATTGCCGCTCACGGAAACAGCTTGCGAGCACTGGTTAAATATCTGGACAACATGTCGGAAGAAGCCATCGTCAAATTGAACATCCCAACGGGGATTCCCCTGATTTACGAATTAGACGAAAATTTGAAGCCGGTAACCCATTATTATTTGGGTGATCCCGAAGCCGTCAAAAAAGCGGCGGAAGCCGTTGCGAATCAGGCAAAGGCGGGTTAGGCGACAGGCGTGGTGGGGCTGTTTGACCGTAGGCAGCCTCTTTTCGCGCGAGTCTCTCTTGGAATTGAGTCCTCCATGTACCCAGCTTTGCCCCAACATGTGACGGTTACTTTACAGGCAAGCGCCCCGAAAAGTTGTTCCCGCCGGCGCGGCGTTTTTTGAAAATCGAATTCCAACAAGGGGAATTTCCTCCAGACAAAGCCCTTGGGGAGAAAGGAACCAAATTTCATTCAAACAGACGCATTTTCCGAAAATTCTGGGAGGGCACTCACAATGAGGCTCAAAGAACAAACGCTTACCTTGACCTTTCAGGGGGAATCCGTTCAACTCAAGCGGGATGAAAACGGGGTGGTGCACATTTCCGCCGCTTCCGAAAACGGTGCCTATTTTGGACTTGGGTGGGCACATGCCAACGACCGCCTCGTTCAAATGATGTTGGTTCGTCTAATCGCACGCGGCGAAGCGTCCCAATTTCTCAAAGCCACCGATGAACTCATTGCCATCGACACCTTCATGCGCCAAATCAATCTGCGGGACGACGCCAGCGCTCAGGTGGAAGCACTTTCCCCTGAAGCACGCGCCGTGCTCAACGCCTACACGGCAGGTGTGAACACATTCTTGCAGCAAGAAAAACTCCCCTTTGAATTTAAATTGGTTGGGTACAAACCCGCTCCCTGGAAGCCGGAAGATTCCCTTCTGACCATTAAAATCATGGGCTACGTGGGACTGGCTCAGGCTCAGGGCGACATGGAAAAATTCATTGTTCAGATGATTCAGGGAGGGACGTCGCTGGAAAAACTAAAAGACCTTTTCCCAGGCCACATGGACGGAGTGCCGATGGAACTCCTCAAAAAAGTAACCCTGCAAGCCCCGATTGTTCCCAAATCCATTCCCTGGCTTCACGCTTTGCCCCATATTTCAGCCAGTAACAATTGGGCGGTTTCGGGAGAAAAATCCGTCTCGGGCAAGCCCATTTATTGCAGCGATCCCCATTTGGAAGTGAATCGCCTTCCGGCGGTTTGGTACGAGCAGGTGCTCAATTTCGACGGCCGGTACATCCTGGGCAATTCCATTCCGGGTGTGCCTGGCGTGTTGTACGGACGCACCCACCATCTCGCCTGGGGTTTTACGTACGCTTTCATGGACATGATCGATTTTTTTATTGAGGACTGCCGTGACGGGGCTTTTCGCCGCGGGGACGAGTGGGTACCGTTTGAGGTTCGGGAGGAAGTCATTCGCCCCAAGGGGAAAAAGCCGTTCACTGTGAAGGTTTACGAAAATTCGCACGGCTTTTTACTGGGCGATCCCACCGAAGCCGGTCTCTATTTAACGATGGCGTGGGCAGGTCGCGAAGGGGCTGGTGCCCGAGCCATGAACAATCTGGTCAAAATTCCCATGTGTCAAACTGTCTCGGAGGCCATGGATGCCGCCGCTCAAATTGACATTCCCCCCCTGTTTTTTATTTTTGTGGACAGCAACAACAACATCGGTTTTCAAATGAGCGGCCGAATGCCCAAACGCCGGAAAGGCTGGACGGGTCTCTACCCGGTTGAAGGATGGGACCCCCAAAACGATTGGCGGGGATTTGTGGACCCTGGCGACCTGCCGCGCGAGTACAATCCGAAACGCCATTACCTGGCCACGGCCAACAACGATTTCAATGCCCTCGGGAAGGCGAAGCCGATTAATTTGCCCATGGCGCCCTATCGATTTAACCGAATCGTGGAACTTCTGGAAGCCAAGGACAAATTGTCCTCCGAAGACATGAAAAAAATGCACTACGACGTGTATTCGAAGCAGGCGGAGCTTTTCATGCCGCTTATTCGAAAACATCTGCCCGATTCTCCGGCCGGGGCACTTCTCAAAAATTGGGATTTGCGTTACACAGACGATTCCAGGGCCGCGTACTACTTTGAGCAAATTTACCACCAACTCCTGCGACGCGTATTCGGCCTGAAAGAATGGGGTGAAGCGGTTTTCGATTTCGTGGAAAAAGAAACCGGCCTTTTTGCCGATTTCTACGGCAATTTTGACGCCGTTTTGTTGAAGGAAAAATCACCCTGGTTTGGGGAAAAATCACGGGACGAAATTTTCAAGGAAGCCGTTGAAAACGGTCTGCGGGCAATCCCAAAAACTTACGGAGAAACCCGTCTGATTACCATGACAAATATCTTTTTCGGCGGTAAATTGCCCAAATTTTTGGGATTCGATTACGGACCCTTTCCGTTGCGAGGCAACCGGGCGACCATTCCTCAAGGAGCGATCTACAAAAACGGCGGTCTGTTAACCACTTTTCACCCCTCGTTCCGCATGATTGCCGACATGGCAACCGATTACATGGAAACCAATTTGGCAGGAGGGCCCTCGGACAGGCGTTTTTCCAAATGGTACACCTCCGACGTGGAAAATTGGCGCACCGGAAACTACAAAGTACTAAAATCGAACTGAGCACGCGGGAGGAGAAAATAAGGAACAAACACAAAATAGGGCTTGATTTTCACAGAATTTCGCTCTATTTTGTTTCCATACGCAAATTAAACCAATGTGTCTCTCGACGGTTCCGGCCGATCCGAGACCTATTGAGTTGGTGAAAGACCCAATTTTGCTACGAAAAACCCTGTAAAAACGAAGCTTGAATCGTGGACACGAGCGCTTCGGCAACCGGCATGGCGCTGTTCACATTTTAAACGACCGGGCAACATGGTTAATTTCAGGTAGGACGCTTGTTTTTTAAAGAGAAAAACTTGAATAGGAGGTCTTCGCGTGGCCAGCCAAACACTCCAATCGGAAAACAACATCGACCAAATTCGGGAGCTGATCTTCGGCCCCACAATGCGGGATTACGAACGGCGCTTTGAAGCTCTTCAAAAGCAAATTCAGGCCCTGGAGGCAAATTTTGAGGCTAAATTCGACAAGCTGCAAAAAGCTCTGGCCGACCAGTCAGTAGACAGCGAAAAAGGTCTCGCAAAATTGGAAAAGCGTCTGTTAGATTTTCAAAAAGAAAGTCGGGACGCGCTTGCTTCGTTGAAAGCCGATCTCCTGGAGAAAATTAATCTGCTTCAAAACGACAAAACCGATCGCCTGCAATTGGCGAATTTCCTTAGTGAAGTGGCGCTACGCCTAAAAGGGAATGACATCCTGCAAGAATTAACCGAACAGGTTGACGCAGAAAAATGACCGATTCTCAGGAGTCACCTGCTCGTTCCGATTCTTTCCGACGCTTGAAAGAGCTGCTGCTGTCCGAGGAGGAAAACCGCGTTCGGGAATTGGAAGCGGAAATTGCCGCCCTCAAAGACCAGTTGAAAGACAAAGAACGTCTCATTCGTACCATTGATCCGGTGTTAACCGATTTGCTTCAGCGCAAAATCGAGCAATCAAAGGGAGAAATGGCAGAGGCACTGGCGCCTGTCATGGGAGCTGCCATAAAAAAACAGGTGCAGGAAGCCCGGGATGACGTCGTGGACGCCCTCTACCCGGTCATTGGCCGAATGATTTCCAAGGCGGTGACCGAATCAATGAAAAAACTGGCGGCCAGCATTAACGAGCGCATTAACAAAACCTTTAACTTTAAACTTTGGCTGACAGGCCTAAAGGCCAAAATCCTCGGCGTCAGTGCGGGAGAGGTGTTTTTAAGCGAGACAGGGCTCTTTCGGTTGGAAAAGATTTTTCTAATCGACAAGCGATCGGGTTTGTTAGTTGCCCAGGCAGGCGCTTTGCAACCCTCCGACGACGCAGATGATTCCCACGTTATTGCGGGTATGTTAACAGCCATTAAAACCTTTGTGGAAGACGCCTTTTCCAACGGTCAAGAAGCCGAGTTGCAGGAGATCGAGTACAGCGACCGCACCATTCGTATTGACTCCGGGCGCTACACCTATCTGGCGGTTGTGTTTTGGGGTGTTCCCGGAATTGGGTTCAACGAAAGCCTGCGCGCTTTACACACTAAAATTCACTCCAAATATTACAAGCGATTGCGGAAATACAACGGCGACATTTCAGAACTGAAGGGAACAGCCTCCGTTTTACAAGATTTTTTCAACCAATTTAAGGGGCAGGCGGAAGCGGAACAGAAAACCGGCGTCCGGCCAACTCGAGAGTAAACACAATGGGAAATCAACTGATTTACAAGAAAATCTGTCTGTTGGGCATGTTTGGCGTGGGGAAAACCAGCCTGGTACGCCGTTTTGTGTACAACCGGTTCGACGACGCCTACCTGACCACGGTGGGCGTGAAGGTTTCCCAGAAGATTTTGCCCCCCGTTAAGAATTCGCAGGGCAGGTTAACGCAGTTTACTTTTCTCATCTGGGACATTGCAGGTTTTGAAGAGGCTTCCCAACGGACAAAAAATTATTTTGTGGGGGCCGCCGGCGCCCTCGTGGTGGCCGATCTTACGCGCCCCCAAACCACAGAGGCCCTGCCCACAATTTTGGAAACCTTCGCCGCCGTTGCACCCGACGCCGCGGTGGTCTTTTTGGGCAACAAAACCGATCTTTTACCCGAGCTTGGCGATCAGGCGCAGGCACTTGAAGCCTTTGCCCGCCAACAAAACGGTCCCGTTTTGTTAACCAGCGCCAAAACGGGTCTCAATGTTGAAAAAGCCTTTCTTCAACTGGCAAAAAATTTAGCGGAATAGAAAATGCCGACTGCCGATTTTGAAACATTTTTAGAAGACCAGCGGTTGGGCATTGCCCGCGCCTCCCAAGACGGCCGCATTCTCTCTCACAACGCCTATTTTCCCCCGTTTGCACAGAGCAACGGGCCCCTTGTGGCGCGGCCGCTCGCCGAGGTTCTGCCCGAAACCATCGGATTGGAGCCCATTTTGAACCAAATCGCCACCAACAAGCGAAAACGGTTTGTGTTGGAGGAATTGGTTCGCGAAAAAGACGGCCACCCCCCCACTTTTTTCACGCTTTACTTTTACCCTTCTCACAATCCCGACGCGCCGCTTCTTCTTATTCTTCGGGATGTAACGGACGAAACCCTGCGCCGCCAGCAAATTCTCCAGCAAAAAAACGAACTCCGCTTGCTTGAAAACATTTTGGAGTCGCGGGGTGATTTTATTCGGGGCAGCCTTTTAGGCGATTCCCCCCCAATTCAAACGATTCGTGAAACCATTGCCAAAGTGTCGCTGGTGCCCTTCACCACCATTTTACTCCAAGGAGAAAGCGGCACTGGAAAAAATTTAGTCGCCCGAATTATTCATTACTCCTCTCACAAAGAAAAAGCGCCCTTTGTGGAAATCAACTGTGCCGCCATTCCGGAGACGCTATTGGAATCCGAACTCTTCGGTTTTGAGAAAGGGGCCTTTACCAATGCGGACACCGGCAAAACAGGCCTCCTGGAGG
>CAZOHG010000095.1:0-10019 GCA_964579725.1 uncultured Deferribacteres bacterium | reverse complement strand
GCACTCGGCAACCGCATGGCGGCATTTGCAGACAATTTAGGAATTAATTCGTCGGTAGCCGGATTCGCTTTCTTTCGGTGCTAGAATCTGTAATTAATCAGTAAACGAAACGGATTAGAGCATTGATGGACGAAAAGCAACGGAAATTCCGTTGCAACTCCAGCGAACAAATGAACGGATCGGTGAATGCTGCTGTTAAAAAAGTAACAAATTGAATATCAAACAAAACTTAAAGGATGAGTATGGAAAAAATCATAAAAGGAAAAGTGTACGTTCTAGGGGATAATATCGATACGGATCAAATTATTCCCGCGGAACACCTGGTGTACAGTTTAAGTGATCCGCAGGAAGCCAAAATGTACGGTCACTTTGCCCTGTCGGGCGTTCCCGTGCAAACAGCCGGTTTACCGCAAGGGAACATTCCTTTCATTCAGGGGGATGCCCACCGTTCCGAGTTTAATATTATTATTGCCGGTTCAAATTTCGGCTGCGGCTCTTCCAGAGAACATGCCCCGTTTGCTTTACAAATGGCCGGTGTGCAAGTCGTGGTGGCGGAATCATACGCCCGCATTTTTTATCGCAATTCCGTGGACGGTGGTTTTGTTATTCCGTTGGAATCGGTGGGTAAAATTAATGAACAATTTAAGACAGGGGATGAAGTGATCGTAGATATCGAAAACCAAAAGGTCACGAATTTGCGCAACGCTCAGGAGTTTGCGCTTAAACATCCGGGTGACGTCTTACCGATTATCGAAGCGGGCGGATTGTTCGAATATGCGCGTAAAAGCGGCATGATTTAATACAAAATCGAATAAAATTGAGCGGGTACATTTTTTGATTATTAGCGGATTTCCAGCCTGATTAAGCGAAGCAAAAAAATGCTGCGCCGTGCCGCTAATGCCGGCAAACAAGGACAGTGATATCTGATTAAACAGTACTTTTTTACCGATTTGCCACATGGGAAAAAATCGATGAATCGATTGTTAACCGGGTTGTGTTAGTAACACAGGAACAAACAACATGGAAAACGGAATGAAAATAGAACTTTTCGACACCACTTTACGTGACGGTTCTCAAGGTGAGGCCGTTAATCTTTCCATCCACGATAAACTGCTGATCACCGAAAAGCTGGATGAGTTCGGAATCGACATTATCGAAGGCGGGTGGCCGGGCAGCAATCCCAAGGACGAAGCCTATTTTAAAGAGGTGCGCAAATTGTCGCTCAAACAGGCTACGATTTGTGCTTTCGGGTCAACGGCACGTTTCCCGGATAAAGTAAGAGAAGATAATAATTTGAATATGTTGCTTGCTTCGGAAACGGAATACATTTCAATTTTCGGTAAAACCTGGCGGTTTCATTCCGAAGTCACTTTAGGATTAAAGGATGAGGAAAACGAGCGACTGATTTTTGAATCCGTTCGTTTCCTCAAGGAACATGGCCGTAAAGTCGTTTTCGACGCGGAACATTTTTTTGACGGATTTAAGGACGATCCCCATTTTGCTTTGCGCATGCTTAAAGCGGCCGAAGATGGTGGCGCCGATGTTTTGGTATTGGCCGATACCAACGGTGGAAGCCTTCCGAACGAAATTTACGATATTGTCAAGCAGGTTAAGGCCCGAGTGCAAAGACCGTTGGGTATTCATGCCCACAATGACGGTGAAATGGCCGTGGCCAATAGCATTATGGCCGTTCAGGCGGGAGCCGTCCATGTGCAGGGAACGATTAACGGAATCGGTGAACGTTGCGGAAATGCCAATTTGTGCAGTATTATTCCCAATTTAATATTAAAATTGGGCCTGCAAACCAAACAGGCCGTTCAACTGGAGAATTTAACCAATTTGTCACGATTTGTGTATGAAGTGGCCAATCTTACGCCCAATATTCGGGCACCCTTTGTGGGTAAAGCGGCTTTTACACACAAAGGCGGCATTCATGTTAGTTCGGTATTAAAAGATAGTCGCATGTACGAACATATTCCACCGGAGGCGGTTGGAAATCGACGTCATGTGCTGGTATCGGATTTGGCTGGGCAAAGCAATATTCGCTACAAAGCAAAAGAAATGGGCATTCGCATTCCTGAGAGCCGATCGTTTAGCAAAAAGTTTGTGCAGTACATTAAAGACCTGGAATATCAGGGATTTCAATTTGACGGCGCCGAAGGTTCGTTTGAACTGCTGTTGCAAGCCGAACTGCACCATTACAGCCCGTTTTTTAAAATTACGTATGCCAAAATTAATGTGCTGTTGGATGAGCAAACCAGCGATTATTCCGAGGCCGTGCTAAAGGTGAAAGTCGGGGAGGAAGTCGAACATACAGCCTCGGACGGAGATGGCCCGGTAAATGCCCTGGACAACGCCTTACGTAAGGCCCTTATCCGTTTTTATCCTGAAATCGCGGCCATTCGTTTGGTGGATTACAAAGTACGTGTTTTGGGTGCCAATGACGGAACCGCCGCCCGGGTGCGGGTTCTGGTGGAGAGCAGCGACGGCGAACGATCCTGGTCCACCGTAGGCGTATCGCACAATATTATCAATGCCAGTTTACAGGCTCTGAGCGATAGCTTAAACTACAAAATATTCCAGCGCCGCCAGGAAGCCAAATCGGTGAGCGTAAATGAATAAGTTCGGGGCAGGAAACCGTTAAAACGGTTCAACCCTGCCTCGAAGTTCAATCCCTTTCTGCCAAAGCCACTTTATTTAATCCAATGGCCCGATCGCTTCCTGCACCCGTTCCAATATTTCAGCGGACTTTACCAATTCTTGCATGCGTGTATGATCTGGATAAAGCGGCCGATCCACATCAAGAAACGGTACGTATTGGCGGATGACCTCTTTGGCTATTTGCACCCCTTTACCAAATTGATGCATGCGAAAATCCAAAGCCTGCGCAGCCGCCATGAATTCGATTCCCAGTACTCCGTAAGCGTTTTGCAATATCTGTCCGTTTTTAATGGCCGTATTCATGCCCATGGAGACAAAATCTTCCTGATCGGCCGCGGCGGGAATCGACTGGATGGAAGCGGGAGCGGATAGAATACGCTGTTCCACAATCAGGTGATCGGCCGTGTATTGACTGAGCATCAAACCCGAAAACAGGCCGGCGCCTTTGGTTAAAAAGGGAGGCAAACCCGCGCTTAAAGCCGGATTATTCAAACGGTTCATGCGGCGTTCGGACATTACGGAAACCATGGTAATCGCCGCCCCGACCATATCCATGGGCAAAGCCACCGGCGTTCCTTGAAAATTTGCCCCGGTAATGGTTTCATTGTCCTCCACAAAAAACACCGGATTGTCGCCAACACCATTCAGCTCAATCTCCACCTGTTGCCAGGCGTAGTCCAGAGCATCCAGCGCCGCTCCGATTACCTGCGGGGTAGAGCGCATGGAATAGGCATCCTGCACCCGCTGTTTGATTTTCCCGCTGTACAAATCGCTTCCCTGTAAACAACGACGAATGGCTCGGGCGCTGCGAATCGCTCCGTTAAAACCGCGTGCTTTGTGCAAACGTTCATCGTACGGTTTTAAGTTGGCCAGCAAGGCCTCCAGAGACATGGCCGCGGCAATTTCCGCCTGATGCAGCCAGCGCTTCATATCATACAATTGCAAAGCGCTCATGGCGGTTAAGAGATTCGATCCGTTAATGGTAGCCAAACCGTCGCGGGCTTTTAATCCGGGAATTTTAATACCAGCCCGCTCCATGGCCACTTTACCCGCTAAACGTTCTCCCTGATAATAAGCTTCTCCTTCGCCCAAAAGCAATAAGGCCATCTGGGCCATGGGTGCCAAATCGCCCGAAGCGCCCACCGAACCTTTTTGCGCCACAACCGGCGTGACCCCTTTATTCAACATTTCCACCAGAGTTAAAGTGATTTCCGGCCGCACGCCCGAACGTCCGTTGGCGTGCACATTGATGCGCCCGGCCATGGCTGCCCGCACGTACTCTACAGGGGCCGGATCACCGATGCCCGCCGAGTGATTGTAAATCAAGTATTTCTGAAATTGCTCCACCTGCTCGTCCGTTAAAATCACCTCGGAAAATTCTCCGATGCCCGTGTTGATGCCATACATGACTTCCCGTGCCGCTATTTTCTTTTCCAGCATGGCCCGGCAGGCCTTGATGCGCTCCAATGCCTCCGGATGCAGTTCGACTTTTTCACCATAGCGGGCAATACGGACTAATTTTTCAATGCTAAGGGAATTTCCATCCAAAACAATAGCCATGACGTTTCCTTTCTATCTTCAAATTCTTGGGGTCTATCGGACAAAAATTACAAAGATATTTTCTTTCTTTCCACCCGTGGGCAAATAATTTTTAACGGGGCCGGTCGTTGGTTCGCAGCACCATGTAAGTTTATGCGCTTCTCTCTATCATTTTACTGTTCAGATGAGAGGAGGAAAATTGCTAAAGTTAGGCATTGATTAAGTTGGATAATTTTTTGAGATCAATAAATATGCAAAATTCGGAAAGTTAATTTTTTTTGGCCAAGGCCGTTTTGTTTCTTAAAACATCAAGGATGGGGCTCTTTGGTTGTCTCGATATGAGCAGGCCAGAGGGGGGACACGCGGCAACCGGAGTTAGCGATTCCCGAGAACTCGTCCGATGGTGTCCGGATTTCTAATTCGTCGGTAGCCGAATCTACGACCCGTTTATCGTTAAGGGTTAATAATAAAGGGTATAGGGTGAAGGGTAATCGGGAATTAGAAACTGGTAACGAATTTTGTGCATTTTGTTCCTTTTAGCTCATTCTTCATCCCGTCATGAAGGCGCTTATCATGGTACAAACAACATAATTTCATCTCTTCAGGGAGAGTTGAAAAGGTTAGACAAACCACCAGATGTGTACATTAAAATTCTAAATATGAATCCCGTGAAATAAACTTTTTATTACAAATATTTTTTGGGCGGCCTTTGAAATGCGTTGATTTAATTCAATACGGCATAAAAATTTTGTGGATATATTTCAACTTTTTTTGTCATTTTATCAAAATTTATTGCAATTATTTCTTAAATTGTTCATATTAAGAGAAAATTTAAATCCATGACAAATACCACTCTCAATATTTTGATCGTCTGAACTCAATGCGCGGTCATTTTAGAGAGCAGACTATAAAAAGTACTTAGTTTGAATAAAGGATTGGTCTTTTTCCAATTCCAATTAATCTGTTTCTTAATTAAAAAATTTAATGAATATAAATTTAATTATTTTTATCGCGGAATAATCTATTTCGGTATTTGCTATGGATTTTAAAGCTCGCTTTACTGCATTCAATGTAATTCTTGTCGGCTTTGCTTTGTTCGTTACGCTTATTCTATCTTTTTGGGTGCATAAACATGTGATGCCTTTAAAAAGTCAATTGATTTCTAAAGAATCAGAAGGTCCAAATTCCAAAATATTTTTCAGAGATATTAATCATGACGGATTCTCCGAATTATATCAAATAAAAAATGATTCGAAACGAGAAGGCTTACATTATATTCTCTTCAAAGAATTTAATGGTACCATCATCGATCAGTACAATATCCGTGAAAACATTAATTTTATGTGGGTCTTTTTCGGCGATTACACTCAGGATGGTTCGGACGATTGTTTCATCTTCACCCTTCACAAAGATTCGCTCTTTTTGTACGGATACGATATCGCCCAGCGAAGGGAAATTATTCATCGCCACTATTTAATGCCCGCACCTTATCCGCAGCAGTTCTTTAACGTACCGCAGGCCGCTATTTACGATTTGCACAATGACGGTTCCTTGCAATTGATCTTTATCGTGCATGCCGGTTTGGTTGCGCGGCCACGCGGCCTGTATGCTTTTGATTTCAAAACGAAAAAAATCGTGCAAAAATTTGAAAATAATTCGGCCAAATACAGATTTATCTTTTATGATTTAGATGGAGACGGTAAGGATGAAATAATTGTCGTTACCAAAGCAACCGGTAATATGCCCAGGGGAGTGCCTTTTACCGATTGGAAAGATTGGCTATTCATTTTGAATCAGGATTTTGACATCAAATATGCACCATTTTCTTTTGGCTCTTATCCCTCAAATGTGGACCTGTTTCCGTTACAAATTAATAATGAACGGAAAGTATTGATTTCGTATCATTATTTTGCGCCTCAATATGCAAATCAACCGTTTGGCCTGATCGTCATCAACAATAAGGGGCACATACAGTGTGAACACAAATTTAATTGGCCGTATAGTGCTTTTATCAAGCTGATTCCTCAGGGAGAAGAGCGCTATTTTTACTTACTGTCAAAAAACGACGATGGCGGTGTGGCTAAAATGGATATGAACCTTAAAATCATCAAAGAAATTAAAGTACATCAAAAACTTAATGACTTTAGAGCTCTCGCTGATGTTAATTTGGATGGCAAGACGGATTTTGTTGTGGATTCTTATCAAAGTACACTGATATTTGACCAGAGTCTCAATTTGTTATTGAAAGTCAATAAATTCGGCCAAATATCGCTCCGTTTTTGTGGGAAGGGAAGGCCGCCGCAATTAGGAATAAACGAAGGCAGCTATTTTTATCAATTTGAAATATCTAAAAATCCCTTTTACGCCTATTTACCTCTTTTCCCGCTTATCTTCTTTTTCTTGTTTTTAAGTTTGCTGTATCTGGCCTATCAGGGTTGGGTGCGCAGTTATATTTTAATTAATTATTTCAACTATTCCATTAATCAAACCTCGGAGGCGATAGCTCTTTTAACGCCCTCGGGTTTTATTCTCTATTTTAATAAGCGTTTGCAGGAATTTTTCGGCTTTAATGTCCCCTTAAAAAAGAAGATGTATTTTGAAAAAGTCTTTCGGGATTTTGTGGATATTTGTTCCTGCATTAAGGAAGGAATGGCTTCCCAAGCTGAACGTAAAAAAGATTTTGTCTTGAATAAAGGGGAGAAAAGCCTGACGGGAGAAGTTAGAGTCATTCCTTTTAAATCACGATCGCGGTTCAGCCAGGTTTACGCCTATCTGGTCGTGATTAAAGATTTTACCAAACCGGTACTCACGGACCGCCAGCAGACTTGGAGCCGTACCGTACGCAAAATGGCACACGACATTAAAACGCCCCTGGGTTCGGTTTTGCTCAATATCGAACGAATTCAGCAAAAGATCGCTGATTCTGCGCCGCAGGCTTTAGCGAATACCAAAGAAGATTTTCAAATGACCGTAACCGAGATCAAACGAATTCATGAAATGACCAAGAATTTCCTTAAATTTACCAATCTTGAAAAGCCCAATCTGCAAGCTTTGTATTTTGAGGATATTTTACAAAACGTGTTACATCATTTTACGCCGTACGTTGGTGAAGACCTGCAGATTGAACTCAATTTGGAAAGGCAAGAACATCATCTGTTCGCCGATCCCAAGCAATTGGAAATGGCTTTGCAGATATTTATTGAAAACAGCATTGATGCGCTAAAAGGGAAAGGTAAAATTTTAATTACCTCTGTTTTGGCACAAAATTTGGAGAAAGATTTCCAGGATGAACTGGAAATCGAAATTGCCGACAACGGCCCCGGCTTTTCGCAAGAAATAAAAAATCAGATTTTTGAGCCTTTTTTTACCACCAAAATAGAGGGCACCGGTATGGGGCTGGCGATTGCTAAAAAAATTATTACGGATCATGGGGGACAGGTCGAAGTGATCACAAAGGAAAACTTCGGCGCCGTGTTCCGCATTACCTTACCGGCCAAACGAGGTGAAATATGAGTCGAATTTTATTGATCGATAACGACATCCATTTCTTATTAGCACTAAAAAATACTCTTGAATACAATCACTATCAGGTGGAAACCGTCTCGAATCCGTTAAAGACAATGGATGTTCTTGCGGCTGATAATTTCGATTGCGTTTTACTGGATGTGGCCATGCCGGGCATAAACGGATTGGATCTGATGCGGCAAATTGCCGATAAATATCCCCTTTTGCCTGTGGTCATGATATCCGGCGAAAGTTCCATCCCCATTGCCGTTGAAGCTATCCATCAGGGCGCTTATGATTTTTTGGAAAAGCCCATCGAAACCAAACGCTTGTTATTAACTATTCATAAAGCCGTTGAAAAAAAGACTTTGTCTTACGAAAAAAATGTCCTGTTGCAACAAATTTCGGAAACCTACAGCATGGTCGGGCAGAGCCCGGCCATTCAACAGGTCTTTCGGAAAATTTCCAGTTATGCCGATACCGATCTAAAAGTTCTGATTACCGGAGAAACCGGCACGGGCAAAGAGTTAGTGGCCCGGGCATTGCATCACAATAGTAAGCGCAACGGCAAGCGATTTGAAGTCATTAATTGCGCCTCCATTCCCTCGGAACTCATCGAAAGCGAATTGTTCGGGCATGTTAAAGGGAGCTTTACCGGTGCGATTCGTGACCATACGGGAAAATTCGAAATGGCCAACGAAGGCACTTTGTTTTTAGATGAAATCGGCGACATGGATTTACGCATGCAGGCCAAGTTACTTCGCGTTCTGGAAGATGGCCGCTTTCAAAAAATAGGCGGTAACACGCTCATTGAAACGGATGTGCGTATCATCTCCGCCACCAATCGAAACCTGCAAAAGATGATTACCGAGGGGACATTCAGAGAAGATCTGTACCATCGCATTAATGCCGTGGAGATCAATATTCCGCCCTTACGCGAGCGTAAAAGCGATGTTAAACCTTTGGCCGAATTCTTCCTGAAAAAATACGCCCGCATCTACAATAAAAAATTGTTTGAGTTTTCTCCTCAGGCATTGCAGCTTTTACACGAATACGATTGGCCGGGCAATATCCGCGAACTGCAAAATATCGTGCACAAGATAGCGGTTCTTTCTACCCAAAGCATCGTCTCCGCACCAACCGTGTCTTTGGCTCTGGAGTTAAATCCGTCAGCGGAATCCGCCTTGTCCGCTTCGATGTTGCTGAAGGATAAGGTGGCTTTGGTGGAAAAAGAACACATTGCCTACGTTTTGGCGATTGCCGGTGGTAAATTAAATAAGGCTGCCGAGCTTTTGGGGATTGAACGTACGACCTTGTTTAAGAAAATGAAAAAATACGGCATCGAAAGAACATCTTTCAATTAAAGAGCTTGTGCCGGAACCCAATAGGAAAAAGAGCAAACACGCAAAGCAACTTTTGGACATGCGAAACCGTCTGGAATGCAAGGTAGAAAAACAGACCCGCCAATAACGCAATTAAAAATCCCGCCTACCCATCACTTCTCTTTTTGATCTCCTTTAAAGAAAACAGCACGGAATGCTCCCGCAAGATCAGCTGCGAGTAACGCGCTAACAAAGGCGGCGGGGAATCGGGCATTACAAAAGCCCGATGCGCCCAGTCCAGCAAATCGAGATCGTTGTAATCATTACCGATGGCCAATGTTTTTTCCCGCGGAATTTGTAAATAGGAACATAAATAGCGCGCAGCCTGCGCTTTGGAAACCCCGCGCGGTAAAATTTCCAGCCAGAGCGTTTTGTGATCCAGCGGAGAAGTGGCACGAATAAAGTGCAGTTGCGCTAACCAGGGTCGGAGCATCTTTTTTAGCGATTCGGGCTTTTGCCCCGTTAAAATAAACTGCGAGGCGTTTTGGTCCGTCTGGCGCTGTTTGATGGGGAGCAGGAAAGAACGGTACAATGTCAGGCGACGTTTAAAATCCGCATCGGCGGAATGATCGGCAGAGAAATAACCGAAATGATTTTTCGGTAAAGGGTCCTGCACGAAAAACGGGATATTTTCTTCATGCAGGCGCCTGCAAAGTTCATCTGTAAGTGAGCCCGATAAAGAAAAGGACTGAAGCAAGCGTTTCGTCGGCCATTCCATAATACCGGCGCCGGAAGAAAGAATGACGAAATCAACCGGGAAATCAGGTGGAATGACCTTACGCAAAGAAAAATAGGAGCGTCCCGTGGCAATCACACGCCGAATACCTTCACGCCCCCAGTCCCGTAATATTTGAATATCCAGCGCAGAAATTTCCCGGCCTTTGGAAAACAAGGTGCCGTCAAAGTCGCTGAAAACGATATCGAACGTACTGT
>CAZOHG010000094.1:0-10170 GCA_964579725.1 uncultured Deferribacteres bacterium | reverse complement strand
GTGCGGACAATCTGGGCACCCAACGAAATTTAACTTGCGAATGGCCTGTTTTAAATTTATATTTTAGGAAATTGTACACTTTCAAAAACCCTTTTGTTCAACCTTGTCTGATCAGTTGGACCCTGGGAGGAGTCACCAATGTCCACGTATTTTGATGTTCCTTTTACCCGTTTCTTGGGGGATTTGAATCTCAAAAAAATCATTATTATCTCCACCGCGGGGGTCACGCCGAAAAATTTCACACCGAAAGAAAACGAAGATTTTATTCTTATTCCCTCGGACACGCCCATTGGTGATCTGGAAATCAGTCATCGTCATTTTAATTCCAGTATTCTGGAAAACGATCTAAACCCTGTTTTTCCCATTGAACGCCTGCGTGAATTGCAAGCTGAAGGTAAAATCGGCGGCCCAACAGAAAAACACATTAGCGTATTTGGGTTTCACCTGCTGCAATCGCGCATTAAGCGG
Organism: uncultured Deferribacteres bacterium; assembly: GCA_964579725.1. GTDB lineage: Bacteria > Zhuqueibacterota > JdFR-76 > JdFR-76 > BMS3Abin05 > CAZOHG01. Next base: position 9,702 of record CAZOHG010000094.1, on the reverse strand, counting down.
GAGATCGCGCCGCGAATTGCGGAAATTGCGGATGCCGAAGAGGCTGGTGCGGCGCTTTTTTTGGCCGGTTGTATTGTGTGCCACCGAACAGCCCAGGGCATTCAGCACGTTGTAGAGGACTACGGCATTCCCACCGTCATGATTACCCAGCACCCGGCCGTTACCCGAATGGGGCACCCGCCGCGCGCTCTGTACCCAATGGGATTTCGTCCCGGCCACGCCGCCGGTTTGCCCAATCAGCCCGAGCTTCAAAAGCAGGTCATTATGGACGCCCTAAAACTTTTGACCACACTCGAGGAACCGGGACTGGTCGTTGAAAAATCCTACGCCAATTTTGCGACGGTTGAATAAGAATGCCGCTACGGGTGACTTTCATTGGGCACGCTTCTGTCCTGGTGTCATTCAATTCCGCTCACTTTCTTTTCGACCCTGTTTTTAGCGAACGCATCGTCTTTTTAAAGCGCCGTATTCCTCCTGGAATTCGGCTTGAGGAACTACCGCCGCTTTCCGGAATTTTGATTTCCCATGGACACTACGATCATTTTGACCGCTGGACGCTCCGCCAGCTTGCCAAAACAACACCCGTCATTGCTGCAAGAGGGTTGGGAACGCATTTGAAAAAATTGGGTTTCAAAACGGTTTACGAACTTTCCGCCTGGGAATCAACCCGTCTGGGATCATTTGCCATTACCGCCACCCCGGCCAAACATTTCGGACGACAGCCCTTTTTTCACGAAATCAGCGATTTTATCGGATTTGTCCTTCAAAATGAGAAAACGGTCTATTTTGCCGGGGACACGGCCTATTTTGAAGGATTTCAGCAGATTGGGGAGCGTTTTCTCATTGACGTTGCTCTTTTGCCGATTGGGGCGTACAAACCTCGGAAAAATCTTAAAAAGCACATGAATCCTCCTGACGCGCTTCGAGCCTTTAAGGATTTGAATGCCCGCTGGATGATTCCAATTCATTGGGGAACTTTCCACCTGGGGTGGGAGGGGATTAACGCGCCGGCTCAATGGCTCGAGCGCCTGCTGCAAAAAGAAGCCCTGCCGGTCAGGATTCTCAAAGCAGGTGAGTGGACGGAATTTTAAAAACGTGGCCATTTCCAAAATTGTGGAACCGGGGAAAACGCAAAGCTGCTGGCCAGCAGGATTATTTGGAGCAAAAGGTTAATGAACGTACAATGTAAGTCGATAAAAATCAGAAGCGTGGGTTAAAATGGCCAAACTTCCTAAAAACATTCGGGTGCTCGGTTGGGTCAGTTTTTTTACCGACGTTTCCAGTGAAATGATTCTGCCCATTTTGCCGCTGTTTCTAAAAAACGTCTTAAAAACCACCATGACTTCCATCGGGTTGATTGAAGGGGTGGCGGAAGCGACAGCCAGTTTGCTCAAGGTTGTTTCGGGCGTGTGGTCGGATCGAAGTCAACGCCGAAAACCGTTTATTGTGGCCGGTTACGGTCTTTCGACAGTAGTTAAGCCCCTTTTGGCGCTGACGTCGAATTGGGTTCAGGTTTTGGGTATTCGATTCACTGACAGGGTGGGGAAGGGCATTCGCACCTCACCCCGGGATGCCTTGATTGCCGACACCAGCGGCATCGCTTCGCGAGGACGCTCCTTTGGATTTCACCGGGCGTTGGACACACTGGGTGCCGCCGTCGGAACGCTGGCGGCTTTTTTGCTCCTGAGTTGGAAAATACAGGCCTACCGTTTGGTTTTCCTTCTTTCTGTGGTGCCCGGGCTTGTGGCGGTCTTCCTGTTGCTTTTTTTGCTCAATGAAAAGCCCGGGACACCTCGTCTGGGTGAAGCGGGCGGCTGGCAGCTTCCCTTTCGGGAACTGCCCGTCGACTTTTGGTTTTTGTTGGGAATTTTGGCGGTTTTTACCTTTGCCAATGTGAGCTACGCCTTTTTTATTCTCAAAATCAACCAAATTGGTATTTCGGCGGCGATGGTTCCGTTGGTGTACCTATTCTACAATCTTGTGTACGCCACTTTTGCCATGCCTTTTGGGGCGCTTTCGGACAAAATGGGGCGCGAACGACTGCTTCTGCTCGGATTTTTTCTCATGACCCTTTTGTTGTGGGGATTTTCCAAAGCGACGGCGGCGTGGCAGGCCTGGGTGCTCTTTTTCGTCTACGGGCTAACCAGCGCTATTACCGAGACCGTTCCCCGCGCGCTGATTTCCGATTGGGCCAAGAAAACCTCGCGTGGCTCGGCCTTAGGCGTTTACCACATGGCGATTGGACTCACTGCTTTGCCCGCCAGTTTTATTTTTGGGGCGATCTGGCACGCACAGGGTGCCAGAGTGGCTTTTCAATACGGAACATCGGTAGCGGCGGCGGCTGTTTTGCTTCTGGTAATTTTTCGGCAGAAACGAATCTCTGCCGAGGCTATCTCAGAAAATTAAAGGGGCACCGCAAAGGCTCGCCCACCCATGAACAGTTGGGCTTGAGCTCAGGCGTCTCTACCGGACGCCGGAGGCCAATAAGGAAGGGTGATTTTAAATTGGTGGATCGCGTTCAGAGTTCGCTCCTACAAAAAATGGGCAATTTGCCTTGAGAAGAAATGCGACTAAATGAACAGTATCCACTCGAATCTGAGCTCTAAGGGGGAGAAATACAGCAGCCCAGGGCACCTCCATGGGAACAGGACAAACCTTACAAAAACTACCTTAAAGGAGTGGCCTAAATCAGTCTCCCAAATTCAATTTGGAAGACCCAAAGAATTTTTTTTTGCCGTGTTTTTGATTGACGAACAAGGATTGCAGATTTTTGATTTTAGAAGTTCTTTTCTCGCGTCTGCAGGATACGGGTTGAAGAGGAGAGCGCCAGTTTACTGGTGAGCAAAACCACAAATTCAATTTGGAGCTGAAAAAAATGTGGCAATTGAATTTGGAAAGGGCAAGCGAAGTTTCCGCCCCAAAGTGACCCAATGCAATTGCCCCTAACAACGTTTCGGGAGAAAATTTTGGGTTTTGGTTGGCGATTGTGGCCCGCCGGGTGAAAATGGGTGGACAAATTTCTTTTACGAAGGTTGACACAAAAATATGTAGGCTAATTTTTCTCTGAACAGAAGGGTTTTTAACGGGATGGCGCAAGGCTATTTTGCCACGTACAAACAGATTTTCCACCTGCTTAATTGGGATTTAATTGGTTTTTCCGCCATTCTTTTTGTGGTAGGCGTCCTTTTGGCCCCCATTGCGCTGGAGCGCAATCTGCGCTGGCTAACAGCCTACCCGGAGTGGGTTTTTAACAAAATTCAGGCTTTTGTGGAGAAAAAGCCCCACGGGGCGCTTCTTTTTCTGATTATTTTCGGCTTGAATTCATTTTCGGTTTTCGTGGTGTACGTGTCGGGATTTACACTGGTTTTGCCCTACGTTTTTATCATTTGGTCAGGCTTGAATGCCGGCGTGCTGCTTTACAAAGAAATGGGAGGCGGAGTCGCTTTGCTCCTTTTCTTTCTAAATCCCGTGGCTATTTTTGAACTTCCAGCGAATTGGATTGCCTACTCCCTCGGTATTGAAATGAGCCTTTTTTATTTTAAAACCCATCTTTTTAGCACGGTTACGTCTATTTTTAAGCAGAATGAGATTGTTTTTTTGTGGCTTGTCCTGCCGCTTTTATTTATTGGTGCCCTTATTGAGGCAAGTCTGATTAACAAATTCGGAACTGAAGAGGATGATTTGGACGGAAAGAACAAGGAAGAGTAAGCGGAGATTTCATGCAGGAACATCGACTGGAAATTATTTTAAATCCTATTTCAAAACCTTTAAAAATATTGCTTTACCTAAAACCGGCCATTGAAATTTTGGAGCGTGCCGGGTACACGGTGGACATCCACAAAAGCGTTTACTTCGGTGACGCCGAGGAAGAGGCCCGGCGAGCTGCCCGAAGCGGGAAATACGATCTGCTGGTTGCGGCGGGCGGAGACGGCACGTACAATCAAGTTATTAACGGGATTAGCGGCACGGATATGCCGCTGGCGCTCATGCCTTTGGGAACCAGCAATGTGCTCATGCGGTCTCTGAAGTTTCCGCTAAATCCCGTAGACGCGGCTCGCGTCATTGTGGAGGGGCAACTGAAAAAATGGGACCTGGGTCAAATTAACGGCCGCTATTTTGCCATTATGACCAGTTTCGGGTTGGACGCCTACGCCACGGAACACACCAATTTGAAACTCAAACGAATTATTGGCAAGTACGCCTACATTTGGTCGGCAGTCCGAAATCTGACTTCTTACCGCCCTTACCCCATGTCACTTACACTGGACGGGCACCCAACCTCCTATCGTCCGATCTTCGTCAATGTTGCCAATGCGCCCCTGTACGGCGGCGAGTACCGACTGACGCCGAACGCGCGAATGGACGACGGGCAATTGGATGTTTTTATATTCGACAGCCGGAATATTTACAGACTCCTCTACTTTGCTCTGCGCGTGATTTTGAAATTTCCGCTCAATTTACCCGAAATTTCCATTCATCGGGCCCGAAGGGTGGAAATAACGGCCCCGGGGCGCGTTCCTTACCAGGTGGACGGAGATACAATGGGAAATCTACCGGCGCAGATTTCTATTCACCCTCAGGCCATTCGGATTATTACTCCCAAAAAATTTATTCGCAAACACGAAGAACTTCCGGCTCTGGCCATTAGCGGCATTCGCCTAGTCGAAAATCTATTTGGTAGCAAAAACCGACGGAGGAATTGAATATGCCGGCCTTTGCTTTGCAGGTTTTTCTCGGTTTTTTTGCCATCATGAATCCTTTCGGAAACGTCCCTATTTTCCTCGGTCTCGTCGAGGGGCTGTCCGAAACCGATGCCAAAAAGGTAGCCCTGAAATCCACGACTACGGCCTTTTCTGTAGTGCTTGTTTTTGCCTTGGGTGGAAATTTAATTTTTCGGCTTTTCGGCATTTCACTTTCCGCTTTTCGAATTGCAGGGGGCGTATTGATTTTTGCCATTGCCTACCAGCTCTTGAACGGGCGCAAATCCCACCAACACCATTTGCACCAGAATGAAACGGAAGAGCACGAAGACCCGACGGATATCGGCATTACGCCGCTTGGAATTCCCATTCTGGCCGGGCCGGGTACCATTACAACAGCCATGTCTTTTGTCGGGAAGCGCGCGGATTGGCCCCATATTTTTCTGGTTTTGGGTGTTTTTGCGGCCATGTGTCTGATTACCTATTTCTTTTTCGTGTACAGCGAAATGTTAATTCAAAAAATCGGGTTGGTTTTTATGAATCTACTTTCCCGACTCATGGGCCTTATTTTGGCCGTCGTTGCGGTTCAAATGATTTTAATCGGTGTGCAGCAGGCTTTGCAGGCATTTTAGATGGAAAAACCATGTAACTTGGGCAGAAATTTTTCGTACAAAGAAAATGAACTGTTTTGGAATTTGACAGGGGGCCAAGCCTCTCAGGTTCCGGAATGAATAAAAAGGGCGCCGGAACGATTTTGGGGAATGTCAAAACAGGTGTTTCGTCGATTTGGCATTCCGACTCGAAGTGACTTGTTACAAAGTAGAAAGTTCCATTTTTATATCCCTTCAAAGGGACGAAACCTTTGGCGTGCACACTTCTCATTTGGGGGAAAGATAAAATGGGCGAATTCCCTTCATTTTTAAAACGCAAAGTATTGAACAGGAGGAAGAAACCATGGAAAATTTTCGGAGAAAATTGAGGGCGCTGGCTTTTGTGTTTTTCGCCCTATTTTTGAGCGGGAGCCCGATTCAAACGGCTCTGGCCGACGAGGGAATGTGGACCTTTGACAATCCCCCCACAAAATTGTTGCAAGAAAAATATGGCTTTACCCCCACCCAGGCGTGGCTGGATCATGTTCGGCTGTCCAGCGTCCGCTTCATGGACGGCGGCTCGGGGTCTTTTGTCAGTCCGAACGGATTGGTCATGACCAACCACCATGTGGCAATTGGACAGTTGCAGAAAATTTCCACGCCAAAGCACGATTACGTGACGACCGGTTTTTACGCTCCCACACCCGACAAGGAACTTAAAAGCTCCGACCTCGAAGTGAATGTTTTGGTTTCCATGGAAAATGTAACCGAACGGGTGCTGTCGGCCGTCAAAAAGGGGATGAGCAACGAAGAGGCTTTAAAGGCACGGGAAGCGCGTATTGCCAAAATTGAGGCCCTAAGTCTGAAGAAGACCGGTTTGCGTTCCAATGTGGTCAGTTTGTACCACGGCGGCGAGTACTGGCTGTACCGTTACAAAAAATACACCGACGTGCGGTTGGTTTTTGCGCCAGAACGGCAGGCCGCCTATTTTGGCGGTGATTCCGACAATTTTACGTACCCGCGCTACGACCTGGACGTTGCTTTTTTTCGCGTGTACGAAAACGGCAAACCCATTCATTCCCCCAATTATTTGAAATGGAATGCCAAAGGGGCTGGTGAAAATGAGCTGGTTTTTGTGTCGGGTAATCCGGGTTCTTCGGACAGATTGTACACGTTGGCTCAATTAAAATACGAACGGGATTACCACTACCCAATGGTGTTGGACTATCTTCGCAGTTGGATTCATGCGCTGCACGAGTACGCCAAAAAGGGCCCGGAGCAGCAGCGCCGTGCCCTGATCTACATCTTTGGTCTTTCCAACGGGGAAAAGGCCATGACGGGCGAATACCAGGGATTGCGGGATTCCACACTCATGGCAAAGAAGGCTCGGCAGGAGAAGGCCTTTCGGGCGAAAATTGCCAGTAACCCCAAATGGCAGGCCCAATACGGAGACGCGTGGGACGTTATTGCGAACGTCATGCACAAACAGGCGGCTGTGGCTAAAAAGCGGTTTTACAGCCGGATCATGGGCTCACGATTGGCGGGCCTTGCCATTACGCTGGTGCAGTACGTGGAAGAAGTCAAAAAGCCGGACGCGAAACGACTGGAGGGATTTCACGAGGCGGATTTGCCCAGCTTGAAATTCCGGCTCCTTTCTCCGGCGCCCGTGTACCCCGATCTGGAAGAAGCCAACCTCACATGGAGTTTGGGCATGTCGCTCAAAGCGCTTGGGCCGAACGATCCGTTTATTCGAACAGTACTGAATGGAAAAACCCCTGCCGAAGTGGCCAGGGAACTGGTTAGCGGTACGAAATTGGCAGATGTGAAGTTTCGGAAGAAGCTTTTGAAGGGGGGGATTCGAGCGGTTAAGAAATGTAAAGATCCCATGATCGTGTTGGCGCGCAAGCTCGATCCCATGCTACGTGCAGACCGGGAATGGTACAAGAAAAATATTCAAAGCGTGCTGACACCCGCCACCGAAAAAATCGCCCAAGCCCGTTTTGCCGTTTACGGAAAGAGCATTTACCCCGACGCCACTTTTACTCTTCGTCTTTCCTACGGAACCGTCAAGGGCTACCCAATGAACGGCACCAAAGCCCCCTACAAAACGACGCTGTACGGAACCTTTGATCGTTCATTGAGCTTCGACAAAAAGGGGGAATATCGCTTGCCCCAGCGTTTCTGGGACAGGTTGGACAGCCTGGACCTGGCCACTCCCGTCAATTTTGTGAGTACGTGCGACATTATTGGCGGAAATTCCGGTTCACCCGTTATTAATCGAAAGGCAGAGGTGGTGGGATTAATTTTCGACGGAAATATCGAAAGTTTGCCTGGCCGCTTTGTGTACGACGAAACGAAGAATCGTGCCGTTGCCGTACACACGGCCTATATTATTGAGGGATTGCGTAAATTGTACGACGCCGGCAAATTGGCCGACGAAATCGAGGGGAAATAAGTGCTGCGGTGGCAACCGAATCAAAAGGGGCGTTTTTCGCCCCTTTTTTGTTGTGGTTGGATTGAAAATAAAGCGCTGTGTTTCCTCGGCTATTTGAAAAAGAAGTTACAGGAGATTGATTCCGGTAGTTTGTCAGGAAGACAATTTTTCTCCGGTACCGGATTTCATTAAAAATCGCAGGAGTGGATAGCCCAGGCCAAAACAGGCAACGAATTCCCCTAGCCCAATGGTACCCACAAAATAAAGATAGGTTTTCAAACCGGGGTGAACCCCTTCTACCAAAAATTGGAGATACGCACTCACACCAAAAGCGTTCACCAAAATCGGAGGAAGCGGCGCCAGCCAGGGTTTTCGTGTTTTTCGTAGAAGGTAAGTCCAATACCCGGCTACCAATGTCAAAAAGCTCCCTCCGAAAATGTCCCAGGGACCGAATCCCCCAAAAATGTTGGCCAGAAGCGCACCAATGTACAATCCCGGGATGGCCACAGGTGTCAGAAACGGCAGAACCGTCAGTGCTTCGGCAACCCGCACCTGCAGGGGGCCGTAGCTAATGGGTGCCAGCAAAACGGTTAGAGCGGTGTACAAGGCCGCAATAAGTCCCCCTAACGCAATCGACCGTACGGTTTTCACTTGCTTTCTTCCTCAATGCCCAATTCGGTTAGTTTGCGGTAAAGAGACGAGAGACTCAGTCCCAATTGTTGAGCAGCCAGTCTTTTGTCATTCTTGGTTTTGAGAAGAGTTCTCATAATGAATTTTTTTTCGAAACGGTGAACCGCCTCTTTTAAATTGCCGTTAAAAAAAATCTCGGGGTCGGCGGCACTGCACATATTGGCGGGCAAATCTTCCCGTCGCAAAAAGGCTTCGTCGCACAAAATCATGGCCCGCTCAATGACATTTTCGAGTTCCCGGATGTTGCCTTTCCACGGGTAGTGGAGCAGGACGTCCTCGGCTTCTGGTGTGAGGCCGCGAATGTTTTTTCCCAAAATTTTTCTATTTTTCTCGATAAAATAGTGGGCCAGCGGTAAAATATCCTCCTGCCGTTCCCGGAGCGGTGGCAATTCAATCCCCACGACATTGAGGCGATAAAAAAGGTCTTCTCTAAAAAGTCCGCTTTCCACCTGCTCCTCAAGGTTTCGATTCGTCGCGGCAATAATCCGAATGTCCACCGGAATGGGCTGGGTGCCGCCCACCGGAATAATGGCTTTTTCCTCGATTGCCCGCAACAATTTCACCTGTAAATTAACAGGCACATTTCCGATTTCGTCCAAAAAAAGTGTTCCGCCGGAAGCCACCTTGAAGAACCCTTCTTTGTCGCGCACAGCCCCGGTAAAACTTCCCTTCACGTGCCCAAACAGCTCGCTTTCCAGAAGATTTTCGGGAATGGCCCCGCAATTAATTGCCACAAATTGCTTGTTTCGTCGCGGACTCAAGCGGTGAATGGCGCGGGCAATGACTTCTTTGCCTGTCCCGCTTTCGCCGGTAATCAGAACTGTGGACACCAGAGGAGCGACGCGTTGAACCAATTCCATGATTTTCGTCATGGCGGAACTTTTTGCAATAATATTTTCGGGCTGAATGGGCTCCAAGAGGCGGCTGCGCAAATAGCGGTTTTCCTCGGAAAGAGCCTGTTTTTCCAATGCTTTGGCCACCGCTTTTGTGATCATAATGCGCTTAAAGGGCTTGTTAATAAAATCGTACGCCCCCTCTTTCATTGCTTCGACGGCCGTTTCCACCGTTCCGTAGCCGGTAATGAGCACCACCTCCGTGGCCGGGTTCATTTCTTTGATTCTCCGCAATAAATCGAGCCCGCTCATCCCGGGTAATTTTTGGTCGCTTAAAACCACCTGAAATTTGCGCTTCTTTAGAAGTTCCAGCGCTTCTTCGCCAGTGGCCGCCACACGGACGCTGTACCCCTCGCGCTCCAACACCTTTTGTAGTGAATGGCGAATATTGGTTT
>CAZOHG010000093.1:0-10213 GCA_964579725.1 uncultured Deferribacteres bacterium | reverse complement strand
GATGCCCCTCCGGGTCGTTACCGAGTGGTTGGGGTGGAAGCGGAGGAGAAAGAAGACCAGTCTCTTTTGGACACTTTGGGTTTAAAACCTGGGGATCTGGTGGAAGTCTTGCACGCCTCCGAGCGGGAAATCCCCGCGGGGCCGCTTTTGCTTAAACTGCCGACCGGCAAAGTGGTGCTCGGAAGGGGAATGGCTCAGCTAATTCAAGTGCAAATGGGGGAGAAAATTCTTTGTCTGAATGAGCTTTTTCCCGGCGAGAACGGGAAAATTGTGGCGGTTCTCGGAGGAGAGAAAAATCTGAAATTGTTCGAACGCCTTCACCTGAAGCCCGGTGTGAAAGTTTGGGTCGAATCGGTTTTTCAGGACGAGCTACTCTACCTCGCTATTGACGGAAAAGAGGAGGTTTTTGGAGAAGGTGAGGCCGCCAAAATTTGGGTGAGAAAAGGGCAGCAATTGATTCAGCCGAACTTCCTAAAACCCGGAGAATCCGCCTTGGTGGAAGACATTCTCGGTGGCGATTTGGTTGTGGAAAATCTTCGCAAAAAGGGGGTAATCCCTGGCAAAACGATTACCTTTTTGCGGAAAGAATCGTCACAGGAATGGACGGTTGTGCCCCGACAGGTGGTGGGTGCTGTGCACAACGGAAAGGAATTTTTTCTTTGTCAGGAGGTGGCATCGGCCATCCTGCTGGAAAAAATTTAGGGAGGAACCGATGATGAAACGGCTCTCGTTTGGCATGGTTTTGCTGTTGGTTTTAGGGGCAGCGGTGTGGGCAAAACCGGGGGACGTGGTTTCTTCTTTCAAATCGCCTTCAGGCTACGTAACGGGGGTGACCTACGACGGCACGGCTCTGTGGGTAGCAGACCGCAAGGCGGCGGTTCTATTTCGTCTGGACCCGGCTTCCGGCAAAATTCTGAAGAAAATTCAAGCTCCAGGTTTTTGGCCTCTCGGATTGGCCTGGGACGGCAAATCCCTGTGGACCATTGACCGTGACGCCAAGAAGATTTTCAAGGTGAATCCGAAAAACGGCTGGATCCTGCACGCCTTTGATTTCCCGACCCCGAATCCTCGCGGCATTACTTTTGACGGCAAATATTTGTGGATTTCAGACGCCTCCACGCACCGGCTCTACCAGATTAGTTCGGATGACGGCACCACCATTCGTTCGATTCCGGCTCCCACTGCTCACCCGAACGGCTTAACCTGGGACGGACGGTACCTCTGGGTCAGTGACCGGCTTCGGGACGAAATCTACATGGTGTGGCCCTCAACGGGGGACGTGGTTTTAATTCTGCCGTCACCCGGACCCTACGCCAACGACCTGGCATGGGATGGTCAGTTTTTGTGGAACGCCGATTACGAATTGGACCGCGTGTTCAGAATTAAAGTCAGGGACAAAACGCATTTCAGCCTCCGGAACGAACGAGACGCTACCATTATCCTGAGCCACGTGACGCGTAATTTGGGCCCCGGAACTATTCACAAACTTCAGGTGTATTTTGCCGTTCCGGGAAATCTGCCTAATCAAAAAATACAGGGACCAATTACCTACCGGCCTGAACCCACCCGATTTGTGTCTGACCGGTGGGGCGAAAAATTTGCGCTTTTTGAAACCAACCAAATTCGGCCGGACCAATCCGACGAAAGCGACATGGTGGTTCACGCCAAATTGTTCGATATTCGGTACTTTCTTTTCTCGGAAAAGGTCGGCAATTTGGACGAGATTCCCGCCGGAATTCGGCAGCGCTACCTTCAGGACGGTGCCAAGCACCACATTCACGATCCGTATTTCCAGAAGATTGTCCGGCAGGTTGTTGGAAGTGAAAAAAACGCCTATTGGGTGGCGCGGAAGTTGTTCCAATACGTAATTGACCACATGCACTACGAACTTGCCGGCGGCTGGAATGTGGCGCCCACCGTCTTAAAACGTGGCTCGGGTTCTTGCTCGGAGTACACGTTTGTGTACGTGGCGCTTTGCCGTGCAGCAGGCCTTCCTGCACGCTACCAGGGCTCTGTGGTTGTGCGAGGCGACAATGCCAGTTTTGACGACGTTTTCCACCGCTGGGCCGAAGTTTACTTGCCCCACTACGGATGGATTCCCGTAGACCCCAGCGGCGGCGACCAAACCTGGGGCCGCGACCAGGCCAATTTTTTCGGTCACCTTTCCAATCGCTTTTTAATTACCACCATTAACGGCGGCGGTTCCCGCTACATGGGTTGGAATTACAACGCCAACGAAAAATGGGTAGCCGATCCCAAAACAGAAGTACACATTCAGACCGTTGCCGATTGGGAATCAAAATTGGTGCGGTAGATGTTTTGGGGAATTTTTTTTCGCCCCGCCCAAAAATGGATTTGACTGGTTTCATCTTCTGAAGCCGACGCCGCGTGGTTGAGGCGCAGGCGACAAAAAAACGGATTGGTTTTTACAATCATGCAAATTCCGGAATACATTGTCCAACAAATTCGAGAGCGGGCAGACATTTTGGACGTGGTGTCCGAACACGTCTCTTTGAAGAAAAAGGGCCGCTACTACTTTGGGTTGTGTCCCTTTCACGAGGAGAAAACTCCCTCTTTTTCCGTGGACCCCGATCGCCAGATTTTTCACTGTTTCGGCTGCGGGGCCGGAGGGAATGCCATCTCGTTCGTCATGCAAATCCAAAAAGTGAGCTTTCTGGAAGCCGTCCGGGAATTGGCCCGGAAGTTGAATATCCCCCTCCCCGAAGACAATCCCAACGACCCCGAGGCGCGTAGGCGCTTACAAGCCTACGAAGCCAATGAATTTGCGGCGGAATTTTTTCACACCAATTTGTTGCAAACCCCTGCCGGTGAAAAAGCCCGTGCCTACTTGCGCAAGCGGGGTTTCGACCGGCGTGTTATTGAGAAATTTAAATTGGGTTGGGCGCTGGATTCGTGGGACGGTCTGATTCGCGAAGCCAAACTCAAGAAAATCAGCTTGGAAGGGCTGCGAACGGCGGGACTTGTGAGCCGTTCGGAGCAGGGGCGCGAATACGACCGTTTTCGAGGTCGCCTGATGTTTCCGATCTTTACGGCCAGCGGGCAGGTAGCCGGTTTCGGCGGGCGATTAATTGAGGACGACCCCAAACAGGCCAAGTACATCAATACTCAGGAGAGCCCTGTTTACCACAAAAGCTCTATTTTGTACGGACTTCGGGAAAATCGAGGGGCGATTCAGCAAGCCGATCAGGCTATTTTGGTGGAAGGGTACGCCGACGTCATTTCACTGGTCCAGTTCGGCATCGAAAATGTCGTTGCGTCTTCGGGCACCTCCCTAACGGAACGTCAGGCACAACTCCTTTTGCGCTACACCAAAAACGTCGTCATTCTCTACGACGGCGACCCCGCCGGTGCCCACGCCGCTCTGCGCGGTGTGGACATTCTGCTGGACAAAGGGCTGCGCATTTCCGTCGTCATGTTACCCAAAGAACACGACCCCGATTCGTTTGTTCGGCAGGAAGGGCCCGAAAAGCTGCGACGATTAATTGACCAGGCGCAGGACATTATTGAGTTTAAGATTTCTGCCTACCGGTCGGTTAAACCGGACGACAGCCCTCAAAATCGGGCGGAACTTCTGCACCTTTTGGTGGAAACCGTGGCAAGGATTTCCGACGAGGTTTTGCGAAATCTTTACGCCCAACAAATTGCGGGCAAAATGGGCCTTCCGGATGAAACGGTGTTTAAAGAGATCGGAAAAGTGCAGCGCAACCAGAGGTTGAAGAAAAAACCGGGGACGGAATCGGCGTCCGTAAACACCGCTGCAAAAGCCCCCGGTGCGCGTTTTACGGCCGAGCGGGATCTGGTGCACATTGTGTTGAATTACCCGGATTTTCAGCCCCTTGTTTTTCAAAATCTGGATTTAAACGAGGTAAACGAACCAGATTTTCGGGCGATTTTGGGACGGGCTTTTCAAAAATACCGGCAGGGGGAAGAGGTCACTTTTCAGGAAGCTCTGGACGTGGTGGAATCACCTGCCATTCAGGCCCTTCTGGCAGAATTGGGATTTCAGCGCGAAGAGAACTTGGGGGAGGAAGAACTGCGCACCTGGGTGGAAGATTGTTTGGCAACGATTAAATTGACCGACATTCGCCGGCAAATTCAGCTTCTTCGACAGGAAATGCGTCAGGCGCAGCATTCTGGGAGCGGAAATCTGGACGAGTTGAACCGCAAGTATTTGGCGCTAAAACAGGAAGAGTTGCGCATCCGCGAGCGCGACTGGGCACAAAAAGCCACGGGGGAAAAGGAGGATAGGCCCGACAGCTTTCCGGATGATGTCCCGTTTTGAGAGCATTGCAGTGATTTCCCACCTTGGCATTTTCCCCTCACAGGTGAGAAAACTCGGTTAAGAGAAAAGCCCCTTTTTATAAATTTTTGGGCGGTTTTTGGGTGTAAACGGATGACGACCAAAAGCAAAAAATAGGAAACAGCGTGCGTGTTGCTCGACTTTACGGTGCCGGAACAATTCGCGTAGAGGAAGCCCCGAAACCACAGCCCGGTCCCGGAGAAACACTCCTTCGAATCCGGCGTGTCGGGATTTGCGGCTCCGACCGGCACTACTACCGGCACGGAGGAATTGGGGAAGACAAAATGACCCTTCCCTTGATATTGGGGCACGAGGTAGCCGGAATTGTGGAAGCTGTGGGCAAAGGGGCTCAAAGGGTGCAGGAAGGGCAGCGGGTCGCTCTGGATCCCGCTCAGCCGTGCGGGCACTGCGAATTTTGCCGAACCGGTCACCCCAATTTGTGTGAGAATTTGCGCTTTTTGGGAGCCTGGCCTGTGGACGGCGGCATGCAAGAATGGCTTGTCTACCCCGCCGATTTACTGGTTCCCTTGCCCCAGGCGGTTTCTCTCAATGAAGGGGTGCTTCTGGAAACCCTCGGCGTGGCCCTCCACGCCGCTTATTTGGGGAAGATTCAAGTGGGAAATTCTGTGGCGATTTTGGGTGCCGGTCCCGTGGGATTGCTGATTGAGCAGGTGGCCAAATTGTCGGGTGCCGGTCGAATTTTCGTCACTGACAAGTTGGAAAATCGCCTGGAAAAGGCTCGTGCGTTCGGGGCGGACGAGGCTTTGCAAGTCAGCGATGTTCGGGAAGTTTCGCAAGAGATTCTAAGAATTACGGCAGGTCGTGGCGTCGATGTAGTGTTCGAAGCGGCGGACGCTGGAGAAACCGTTCAAACGGCCGCGACAATTGCCCGACCCGGTGGTACGATTGTAATTGTGGGCATTGCGCCGCGCGGCCCGATTTACATTCCGTCCAATTTGGCTCGCCGCAAAGGATTAACGGTGAAATTTTCTCGCCGAATGAAACACACCTACCCGACAGCAATGAATTTGCTTTTGCAGCAGCGCGTAAATTTGGCCGAACTGGTCACGCACCATTTTCCCCTTGACGAGGTTCAAAAAGCCTTCGATACCGTGGCCGATTACCGAGATGGTGTTCTGAAAGCCATGATTGATCTGTAAATTCTGGGGCAAAAACAATCGTGAAATCCGTGAATAAATTTACTTAAGTGATTCTTGTTTTTTTAGGCAATCAAAATGTTTCGTGTAAAAGCAATCTTGTTTCCCGAAAGGGGCGTTTTATTTCCCTCGACACAAGTCTCAGCTCGGGGATGAAAAAGAAAACTATTCATTCCACGATCGAAAGATCGGGGCAAGGATTAATGGAAATTTCCAGAAAAAATTTTTGTGAACTCTTATTTTCAGAAGCCATTTTTTAACAGCAAAGGAAATCGAACCCAGCAGAAAGGAAAAAAACATGTTTCGAAACGGAAAAATCGGCGCTTTGGTTGTGTTTTTAGTTCTGATTTTGGGAACATCTTTGGCAATGGCACAAAATACCGGAACCGTTGTGCCTTTAAATTCTGACCGCGAGTTGTTTGTCGACCGGTACGTCATTGACCATTTGACGGGGACGCAGCTTGTCCTGCACCATCCTCACGACGAGGGTGCCGTGCTGAAATTTGACAGGCCGTGGGAAGGGGCTTTTTGCGGGTATGTGACCGTCATCAAAGACGGCCATTTGTTCCGACTTTATTACCGCGGACTGCCTGACGCCAAACATGAAGTGGGAAAAGGGGTGGTAACCTGCTACGCCGAATCCCGCGACGGGATTCATTGGCGTAAACCCAATCTAAAATTGTTCAAAATCATGGGAACCTGGGAAAACAATGTTATTTTGGCTGGAAATACAACAGCCGCCCACAATTTCAGTCCCTTTTTGGACACCCGTCCCGGTGTGAACCCGAACCAGCGGTACAAGGCTTTGGGTGGATTGAAGGAAAGCGGATTGTTGGCTTTTGCTTCGCCGGACGGCATTCATTGGAAACCAGTACAAAAGGCTCCGGTTTTGACCAAGGGCGCATTCGATTCGCAGAATGTGGCCTTTTGGTCCCAAAAAGAGCACAAGTACGTTTGTTATTTTCGAACCTGGCACAAAATTGGGAAAAAAGGGTATCGCACAGTTAGCCGGAGTACGTCGACTGATTTTCTTCATTGGAGTGACCCTGTGGAAATGACCTTCGGCAACACCCCTCCTGAAAATCTTTACACCAACCAAACCCATCCCTACTTTCGGGCGCCGCAAATTTACATCTCCGTGGCGGCGCGTTTCATGCCCAAACGGCAGGTACTCACGGCCGCTCAGGCAAAGGCTTTAGGGGTGAACCCCGACTATTTTAAAGACTGCTCAGACGCTGTTTTCATGTCTTCACGCGGAGGAAATGTGTACCAACGGACGTTCATGGAAGGGTTCATTCGACCCGGAATTGGGCTGCAGAATTGGGTGTCTCGGACCAACTACCCGGCGTTGCACGTGGTCCAAACCGGTGCAAATGAAATGTCTATTTACGTCAACCAAAATTACGCACAACCCACTGCCAATTTACACCGCTATTCGCTTCGATTGGACGGTTTTGTTTCGGTGCAAGCACCCTACACCGGCGGGGAGATGCTTACCAAACCTCTTACATTTCGCGGAAAGCACTTGTATTTGAATTTTTCCACCTCCGCCGCCGGTGAGATCAGGGTGGAAATCCAGAATGCCAAAGGGCAACCCATTCCGGGCTTTTCGCTTCAAGATGCCGAGCCAATCATTGGAAATGAGATTGAACGGGCGGTTTCCTGGAAAAACGGCTCGGATGTGAGTCGATTGGCGGGAAAAGTTGTCCGCTTGCGATTTGTCATGAAAGATGCGGATTTGTACGCCATTCAATTTAAATAAAAGGGAGAATCGTGACGAAAAAAGAAAGGGTATTGGACGGTCTGTCTTTTTCAAAGAAGGTAAGAATCGGGACGGGCCGGATTTTTGGGAGGAAACCAAAAAACATGCCTAACGGGGGAGAGGGGCTCGTCTAAAGGCACCCGGCGATCTGGAGACGCAAATGGAAGCAAGTCGATTGGAAAAAGAGAGATTTTTCCACGATGAGAGATTTTCAACAAACGACAGCATAAGAGAAAGAGCCAGCAAATTTTACCGAATTAATAAATTTGCGTGGAATCGGTATTTTGAGATCATTTCTGCCCATTGTGAGGGAAAGAAACTTTTGGAATATGGATGTGGCACGGGCAGCGGATCGAAGCAATGGCTCAAATTCGGGGCGATTTTGACGGGCATTGACATTTCGGCCGAGGGAATCAAAAAGGCGAAAGAAAAAATCGCCAGAGCCGGGTACCAGGCCGATTATTTCGTCATGAATGCCGAAAAGACCGAATTCCCGGATGAAACTTTCGACATCGTCGTTGGAATGGGCATTATTCACCATCTGGATCTGTCCAATTCTTTCGAAGAGTTACGCCGTATTCTCAAACGCGATGGGCACGCCGTTTTTATGGAACCGTTGGGGCACAATCCGCTGATTAATTTGTATCGGAAGCTTACCCCCAAAATGAGAACGGAGGATGAACATCCCCTCAAATTGAAAGACATAAAACTGCTTAATCAATATTTTTACCATGTAAAAATCCACTATTTTGAATTGTTCACATTACTTGCAGTTCCTTTTAGAAATCTATTCTTTTTTGAGGTTTTAATCGGCTTTCTTCGGCAACTTGACAAACTGCTCTTTCGTGTTCCCGTCGCACGCCGGTATGCCTGGATGACGGTTATCCACGCCAGCCATCCCCGAGAGGTAGGCCCTGCGGAAAAGACAGTTGGTGAACGGCTATTTCTGCACGAAAAAGGGGAAAAATGACCCGTGAAGGTCAATTATTGGGCAGAAAAGTTAAGCGAATGTATTTTAACATTTGAGAGAAATTGTCCGAAACGGAATCTGGATTAGCCCCGCTAAAAATACAAGCGGCTCACTGCTGAAGAAGTGTTTGCCAAGCGTCTTGGCGGACACGATTCCGGAAATCTGCGGTACAGATCCCCGATGGTATGCCATTGAATAAATGGAGGTGATTTTTAGGTGTCTCATTCCCATACGCACGAGCAACCCGAAATAGGCGGATCGGGCAAGCGACTTTTTGCCACCATGATGTTGAATTTTTCCATTACCGCCACAGAAATTGTGGGAGGAATTTGGTCGGGAAGCCTTTCCCTTATTTCCGACGCGCTCCACAATTTTAGCGACGGCATTGCGATTATTATTAGCTACATTGCTATTCGCCTGAATCGTCGGCCAGTCAGTCCCGTGTACACCTTTGGCTTGAAACGGGCGGAGATTTTGGCAGCTGTCATTAATTCGTCCACGCTCGTGATTATTTGTTTTTTTCTTTTCAAAGAAGCCTACCAGCGCTTTTTGTACCCGAAGCCGGTAGCGGGCGGAATGATGATCGGGGTAGCTTTCATCGGCTTGGCGGCCAATGTCGCGGGGACCCTTTTGCTGCGCAAAGGCTCCAAAGAAAGTCTCAATCTGCGGGCTGTTTATTTGCACCTTTTTAGTGACGCGTTTTCCAGTCTTGCCGTAATTTTGGGGGGAGTAGCCATTTATTTTTACAAAATTTACTGGCTGGACCCGGCTCTAACGGTTCTCATCTCTCTGTACATTTTGTGGGAAAGTGTGAAAATTACCCGTGAGGCGGTGAAAATCATCATGATGGCCACGCCGTCAGGGTATTCTCTGGAAGCCATTGCCGCCGCCATTCGAGAAATTCCCGGGGTTCGAAATGTTCACCATATTCATTTGTGGCAGCTTGACGAGAGCCACGTGCATTTTGAAGGTCATGTGGAAGTGGCGGATATTTCTGTCCGCGAAACGGGGGCAATTTTAAAGGAAATTCAAACCAAACTTCGCCAAAAATTTGGAATCAGCCACGTGACGATTCAATTTGAAAATGATCTTTGCGACGAGAAAGAACTACTCTCACAGGAGCCCAAGTAATTCAGAATTACATTTGAATTACCTCTCTAAAAATCCACTATTTGAATGCAGGCGGGAGAAGCTTTTGTTGGGGTAGTTGCCAGCCAAGTCAACCGTCCCGAATGGGAATCCCGCCGAAAACTCACCACGGTTTTGCTCTTTTGATTGGCCACTAACAGCAAGTGTCCGTTTGCACTAAGGGTAAAATTCCGGGGCCAGGAACCACGCACCGACTCGGTGGTGAGGAAAGTCAATTTGCCGGTCTTTCGATGAACGGAAAAAATAGCGAGGCTGTCGTGCCCGCGATTGGAAACGTAGAGAAACCGCCCGTCAGGGCTCATGTGAATGTCGGCCGGATAATTTTCTCCCTTAAAATGGGCCGGAATTGTGGTAATGGTTTGAAACGATTTCAAAAGTCCCGTTTGGGGGGCAAAAGTGAAAGCGGAAACCGTGCTTCGCAGTTCATTGGCGACGTAGAGTTGGTGTCCGTCGGAAGAAAACGTCAGGTGTCGTGGCCCTGAACCTGGGGTGGTGTATTCAATCCCACCGCTGACAGGCGTTAGTTCTCCGGTGGCGGCATTGAATGCGTACGTGGTAAGGGCATCGGTGCCCAGATTGGCCGTGACGGCAAACCGATTGGGCGGGTCTAAGCGAATGGTGTGTATGTGAGAGCTTTCCTGGCGTTTGGGAGTGGGACCCGAACCGGTTTGGTGAATCAGAGACACCATTTTTCCCACCTGTCCATTCTCTTTGAGCACAAAAGAAGCCGCCGTTCCATCCAGATAATTATTGACCAACAAAAAGTTACCGTTTTTTGAGAGTTCTACATAACACGGCGCCCGCCCGCCTGTGGAAACACGATTCAAAAGAGTCAAATCACCGCTGACCGAATC
>CAZOHG010000092.1:3787-10405 GCA_964579725.1 uncultured Deferribacteres bacterium | reverse complement strand
AAAAGGTAGGGGAGGCTTTTGGAAACGAAGCCCTCGAATACGATTTCGATTTGGTGTTGGCGCCCGGACTCAATATTCACCGAAATCCGAAGGACGGAAGAAATTTTGAATACTATTCCGAAGACCCGTTGCTGACGGGGAAAATGGCGGCCGCCATGACGAAGGGGATGCAATCCAACGGAATTGGGGTGACACTGAAGCATTTTGTCGCCAACAACCAGGAGAGCAACCGACAGTACTACAATGCGGTGGTGAGCCAGCGGGCGCTTCGGGAAATCTATTTAAGGGGATTCGAGATTGCCGTGAAAGAGGGCAAACCGACGGGCATCATGACCTCCTACAATCGATTGAACGGGTACTACACGGCCGAAAATCCCGAACTGCTCAAAGACGTTGTGCGGAAGGAGTGGGGTTTCAACGGCTTTTTCGTGACCGATTTTGACGGAAAAGGCAGTGCCGTGGCAAAAATGAGGGCGGGCAGCAACCTGCTCATGAGCGGCCACGAAGAGGAACTTAATGAATTGAAATCCGCTCTGAAACGAAAAACCCTGGCCGAAAAAACCCTGGATGAAAATCTGTTTTACTGGATTAAATTTAAGTTGAACGCACCGCGGGCAAGGGGGTTTGTCCCCAACTCCAATCCCGATTTAAAGGCGCACGCCAGGCTGGCCGAACAAGCGGCGGAAGAAGGCATGGTTTTGCTGAAGAATAAAGATCACACCCTTCCCCTGAAGAAGGGAAAAACCGTTGCCGTTTTTGGGAAAATTTCCTACCACCTGATTGCATTTGGCACGGGAAGCGGATCGGTGCGCAGCTACAAATATCGGATTTCGGTGAATGAAGGCCTTAAAGAGGCCGGTTTTAAAATCCTGCCCGCTCTCGAAAAGGAATACCGGGCGTACATTCAAAAGATTATTCGGGAAAATTTAGTACCGCCCTATTTTGACAATCCCAAGATGCGCAAAGACAACGGCATCGTCGGCAATCAGGCGCCGCCGCATTTTAAAAATCGATTGGTAGCCTTTAGCAAAGAAAAACCGCTTTCGAGAGAGGAGATCAAAAAATACGAATCTCAGGCAGATCTGGCGGTCATTACGCTGGGCAGAAGCGCCGGGGAAAACTACGAAAACGGCTACTTGCCGATTACTCCGGTGGAGCTTGATCTGGTTCGCAACGTGAGTGAAATCTTTCACGCTGCTGGAAAGAAAGTCATTGTGGTGCTGAACGTGGCCGGTGTGTGGGAAACGGCGAGCTGGCGTGAGTACCCCGATGCGATCCTTTTGGCCTGGCTTCCCGGGCAGGAAGGCGGCCGGGCCGTCGCCAACATTCTGGATGGGACGGTCAACCCCTCCGGGAAGCTGCCCGATTCGTTTCCGTTGAAATATGAAGATGTACCGTCCGCTCCCTATTTTCCGGGGGACCACCCCGTGTATCCTGTCAATTCCTTTTACAAAGAAGGGATTTATGTGGGCTATCGCTACTACGATTCGTTTGACGTCCCGGTCGCCTATCCGTTCGGCTACGGCCTGTCGTATACGACGTTTGAATACTCGGATTTGAAATTGAGCAGCGATATTTTTTCTTCGAAAATGCAGGTCTCCGTTACGGTCAAAAACACCGGCAAAGTCCCTGGCAAGGAGGTTGTGCAATTGTACCTTTCCGCGCCGACCAAGGAGATTGAAAAGCCGGCGCAGGAACTGAAGGGGTTCGCCAAAACAAAACTGCTGAAACCCGGGGAGAGCCAGCAGCTTTCCTTTGAACTGGATGCGCGTTCGCTGGCTTCTTTCTGGAGCGGCATCAGCGCCTGGGTGGCCGACAAGGGGCGGTACACCGTGCGGATTGGGGCTTCTTCTAAGGACATCCGGCTGGAAAAATCCTTTGAACTGCCCAAAACCATTGTGGTGGAAAAGGTTCACGACGTCCTTTACCCCAATTTTTACATGAAAGAGCTGAGCCGAGTGGACAAATAACGGTGTTTGAAAACATCCTTGGGTAGCAGAAGGACACAAAAGAGCAGGAGAGAAAGATGGCCGATTTTACTTACGAACCTTCTCGCTACGTCCCTTTTCGGGACAAGGCGGTGCTCGAACGCGTGCGTAAAATCACGCGCGACGAAATTGAAAAGCATCCAAATCCGAATTACCGAATCCGCGTTGTCCCGGATGCCGATCTTTCCATCATCATGCTGTTTGACGCTTTTCATCGTATTAAAACGGCTGCGGACAGGGGCGAGCCCATTGTGCTAATTATGCCCAATCCCTGGCCGATGTTCCGCATGCTGGCGCACATGCTCAATAAATTTCGGGTAGACTGCCGCAAGCTGCACACCTTTAACATGGATGAATACGCCGACCAGGACGGCAATATCGCGCCGGAAACATGGGAATACGGCTTTGGCCACGCGTTCAAGAAATATTTTTACCACAATCTCGACAAGGACATTCGTCCCCCAGAAGAGCAGATTCACACGCTCACCAACGCCAATCTCAAGGATTACGGCAAAATGATTTCCGATCTCGGCGAGGCGGACATTGTCTACAGCGGGCCGGGCTGGACAGGCCACCTGGCCTTTATCGAGCCGGACGCACCGGAGTTCAAAGCCGAATCCATGGAAGAGTGGATGCAGATGGGGCCGCGCATCGTCACCCTCAGTCCTTTTACCCTGGCGCAAAACTCCCTGCACGGCAGCTTTGGCGCCAGCGGCGACCTGGCTAAAGTGCCGCCCAAAGCCGCGACCATCGGCCCGGCGCAGGTGGTGCGCGCCAAAAACCGGATGCAATTGTTCGGCATCACCGTGCACGGCACGACCACATCGTGGCAGCGACTCATCGCCCGTCTGGTCATGCACGGCGAGCCCACGCCGCTGGTTCCCGAATCTGTGCATCAGCTCCTGCGCACCGACGCCTACGTGACAGAGACCATTGCTATGAACATCAAGCCGGACTGGGAAAAGGGCTATTAGATGACCTTGCAGGAGATGAAGGAGACGCTCGTGCGCAAAACCGTCGTCATTGACGCCCACACACACGTGGGCATTGCGCCGAAATTTTATTATCAATTCGGCTACCCGTACGCCCTTTCGTTGGAGGATTTGGCCATTCGAATGGCTCAGCTTCACATCGACTACTCGGTGGTTTTCCCGTTTGTGGATTCTGCTTTTTACGAGATCGATCCGAAAAGCGGCCAAATCCAGACGACCACCCGTACGTGTGCTTTTCCCTACGAGTTGGAAAACAAAAATCTGCTGCACGAAGTCTATGAGATTTTTCCCGAGTACAGCCGGAAATTTCTGCCGTTTTTGATGTTCGATCCCTCCCGCGAAGCTGAAAAACAGGCCGAGTTTTTCGCCGCCCTTTTGGAAAAATACCCCGTGTTCGGACTCAAAACGGCGACCACGTATATTCAAGCCTTCGTCACCGATTTGGAGGGCAGGGGCCGCCCTATTCTGGAATTGGCACGCAGGCAGAATCTACCCATTCTTTTTCACTCGTCCGTGCATCCGGCCGATCCCTGGGCGTCGGTTTACGACATCGTTGATTTTGCCGAGCGTTACCCGGACATTCGGGTGTGTCTGGCGCACTCGGCGCGATTTGTGGAACCTGTGCTAAAAAGGGCCAACTCCTTGCCCAATTGTTACGTGGATTTGTCCGCTTTCAGTATTCATTGCGAGCTGGTGCGCCAGGGCTCACCGAGTGTGGCCGCACAAGACGTTCGTTTTGACGCCGATTACGCCGATCCGCTCGGGGCAATGAGGCAATTGGCTCAAGCTTTTCAGAACACCATGCTCTGGGGCAGCGACACGCCCTTTTATTATTGGATTCAAAAATACACCACTGCCGACGGCTCGTGGCAGGAAGACCGGTTGAAATGTGCTTTTGATCAAGAAGCCCGTCTTGTGCACAAGCTGCCGCCGGAAATAAGGCGGAAAATTGCCTACGAAAATACATTGAAATTTCTTTTCGGGTGATTTGTTAATTGATCTAAAAAGGGAAAAACGATTAATGGCAGAATAATTCAACGGCAGAATGATTATTATTTTGCCGCAAAATCATTCTGTCAATGATTGGTGGACGTTTCAATCTAAATTGTTTTGCCCCAAAGAGTTTTGCTGTTTTTGGAATTTTGAATTTGTGATTTATTTGGAATTTGGTTTTTGGAATTTTTAGATTTACTCTTTACCATGGAGAAATGAATTGAAAAAGCTACAAGCAGGCGCAGCCATCACCGACGTCACCCCGCAAAAACCCATGTTCCTGCACGGCTATCCCCACGTGCCGCGTACCAGTGAGGGCGTGCACGATCCCCTGTACGCCTCGGCTCTGATCTTGAACAACGGCGATACACAGGTTGGATTTTGCGCCGTGGACGTCGTTTACATTTCGCGGGACATTGCCCAACGCGTGCGAAAACGTGTGCACAAAGTCACGGGAATTCCCGAAGGAAATCTAATGATTTCTGCCTCCCACACCCATTCCGGCCCGGTTATTTTTAGCGATATTTTTGACGACCCGGTCGTTCCCAAAGCGGATCCCGACTATATCTCGTATTTGGTAGACAAATTGGTGCAGGTTTACACGGAGGCTTTTCAAAATAAACGGGCGTGCAAGCTGGCAATCACCACGGCGGATGGCACCGGCGTAGGTGGAAATCGTCGCAGCGTGACCGACGCCGTGGATCCAGAGGTTCCGGTTCTTGTGCTCCGCGATGCAACAACGGACAAAATTTTTTCCCTGTCCACGATTTACTGTATGCACCCCACGGTCCTGCACGAGGATTCCAGACTCTATTCGGCGGATTTTCCCGGCTACACCCGCGAGTACCTGAAACAAAAATTGGGCGAGGAAGTCGTTTTGCTTTACCACACCGGGCCTTCGGGCAATCAATCGCCGCGGCATTTTGTTCGTTCCAATACCTTTGAGGAGGCCCGGCGGCTGGGATTTTTATTGGGAGAACGGATTGTAGAGAGCGTTCGCCGGTTGTCCGCGCAGGACTTCAGCGAGTGGCTTCCGCTTTCCGTCCGGCAAAAATGGACTCAATTGCCGCGCAAAACCTTTCCGTCCGTTCGGGAGGCCGAAGAAAAATTGGAGCGAGCGAAACAAAGGCTCGACGCCCTTCGTCAGGCACGTGCCCACGCATCTGAAATTCGCACTGCGGAAGTGGACTGGTTCGGCGCGGAAGAACAGCGGCAACTGGCGGAAATGGCAGCAGACGGCCGATTGGAAGCCGTGTACCGCTCCATCTTGCCGGTGGAAATTTCCGTTGTGGGCCTCGGCGATTATTTTTTTGTCTTTTTGCCTGGGGAATTGTTTGTGGAATATTCATTGGAAATCAAGGCCAAAGCGCCTCGAAAAACCTTTGTGGTTAGCCTGTCCAACGGTGTTCTGGCCGGCTATTTGGTGACCGAAGAAGCGGAAAAAGAAGGGGGATACGAAGCCTCAAACGGCATCTTCCCGGCAGAAGCGGGAAGAAAGATTGTAGAGGAAGTCCTTTTTTTAATGGAAGAAATGAATCGGCCACAGAAGTGATGGGTCACAGAAAATGGCCACAGAAGTGGCGGGTCACAGAAAAAGAATTTAAGAAATAATTTCTGTGTTATATCGTTTCTGTGTCCCAAAAAGTCGCTTTGCAAATTATGAGGGGATTCCCAATGGATAATTTTCTTTATGAAGACGTCACCTATGAAATAATTGGCTGTGCTTATGATACTTTCAAATCTGTTGGCGTTGGATTTAATGAGAATATGTATCACAAGGTTTTTCATAAAAATCTCATTCAAAAAGGGCTCGATGCTGATTACAAAAGAAAAATAGGTCTTGATTATTCAGGTGAGCGAATTGCTAATTTTGAAATAGATGAAGTTGTCGAGAACAAAATCATTGTCGAATTAAAATGCATTCAATCGGATTTTTTACCCGAAAACTACGCTCAAATTATAACCTATTTGAAAATTACAGGTCTGAGGCTTGGCTTATTGATTAATTTTGGATTGACCAAAGCACAACCGAAAAGAATTATTTTCGATGAGAAAATAGAACCCGATTCTGAATATTGGGACAATAAATTTTTTGCAGATGTCGCAGGGAAAGAGGTGACGGATACAATAGTTTTCTTATTGCGCAAGATTCACGCTACGCTTGGAGCCTCGCTTCATAGTAAAATTTATCAATCAGCCCTTAGAATCGAATTAAGAAAAAACGGTTTGGATTTTTTGGACAGTGTCGCCATTAACCTAAACATAGAAAATATCTGGTTGGGGTCGTTTGAAATTGACTATTGGTTGATCGAAAAATTTCTTCTCATTGGAATACTGGCCGGCAAAAATGGCCCGAGAGGATATGATATTTTGCGCATGCGATCATATCTTAAAAGATTGAACTTACATCATGGATTGATTGCTTTCTGGAGCACCACAAATCTGCAATTGATTGGAATTTATGAACCATAGCCTTTTGTGGGTCACAGAAGTGACGGGTCACAGAATTCAAAAGGTATTTTCTGTGTCATCTCAATTCTGTGTCCTGAGAAAAGAAGGTACTAAATTTTTAGAGGCCACAGAAGTGACGGGTCACAGAATTCAAAAGGTATTTTCTGTGTCATCTCAATTCTGTGTCCTGAGAA
>CAZOHG010000092.1:0-3687 GCA_964579725.1 uncultured Deferribacteres bacterium | reverse complement strand
GGTCACAGAATTCAAAAGGTATTTTCTGTGTCATCTCAATTCTGTGTCCTGAGAAAAGAAGGTACTAAATTTTTAGAGGCCACAGAAGTGACAGGTCACAGAATTCAAAAGGTATTTTCTGTGTCATCTCAATTCTGTGTCCTGAACAAACTCGGAGAACGGAATGGCACCTGACAGAGCAACACTGGGTAGTTTGGACTGGTTGGTAATTATTATTTACGGCATTGGGATGTTGTTGGTCGGGTTGTATTTTTCCCGCAAAAACAAAAATTCCGATGATTACATGTTAGGGGGGCGAAATATGAAGTCCTGGCGGGTGGGACTCTCCCTCTTTGCCACATTGTTCAGCGCCGTTTCCTATTTGTCGTTTCCGGGAGAAATGATTAAAAACGGCCCGATGATTTGGTCGATGATGGCCACTCTGCCCTTTGTCTATGTTATAGTCGCCTATTTTTTTATTCCGTTTGTTATGAAATTGCGTATTACCAGTGCCTACGAATTGCTGGAAACGCGTTTGGGTTTGCGCAATCGCCTTCTGGCGTCAGCATATTTTCTAATCATGCGCTTTGTGTGGATGGGGGTCATTATTTACATGGTGGCCCAAAAAGTAATTGTGCCGTTGATGCACTGGCCCGAACAAACGGCCCTTATTGTAAGCATTGTTATGGGAATTGTGACCATTATTTACACATCATTTGGGGGACTTCGAGGGGTGGTGCTCACGGATGTGGTGCAAACTTTCATCTTATTCGGAGGAACCATTTTGGCCATTGTTTTGATCGTTGCTCAATTGGGCAGTGTGTCAGCCCTCATTCCAAACCACTGGCCAAAACAGTGGGCCGGGTGGGTGTTTTTCGATACCAAAGCCCGGGTCAGTTTTCTAACGGCGTTTATTTCCACTTTTGGCTGGTATGTGTGTACAGCCGGGTCCGACCAAATGGCGGTACAACGCTACCTGGCCACACGCGACGTACAGGCAGCACGCCGGATGTATTTGAGTTCGCTCCTCACCAATTTATTGGTCTCCTTTCTTTTGGCAGCGCTGGGGCTGGCGCTTTTTGCGTATTTTAAAATCCATACGGAATATCTTGCCCCCGGGACAACCGTCACCGGTTCCGCAGACCTCCTTTTCCCGAGGTTTATTGTGATTGGACTGCCCGCAGGCTTTTCGGGATTGGTTCTGGCGGGCTTGTTAGCTGCTTCGATGTCCAGTCTCTCGTCAGGCATTAATTCCTCCGCACTGTCTATTATTAATGATTTCATTCTCCGGCTGCGGAAGGATTCCCTTTCCGAACACAAGAAAGTGCAATTGGCAAAAGTCATTTCGATCGCTATCGGATTGGTCATTGTGGTGTTGAGCTTGGTGATTGGGCATGTCAAGGGCAACTTGTTGGAAATGACGTACAAGACGATCAACCTGCTGGTGGCGCCGCTGTTTGTGCCCTTTTTCATGGCCATGTTTGTGCCTCAGGCCAAACCGGCCGGAACGTTTATCGGAACACTGTTGGCCGGTGTGGCGGCAACTTTGGTTAGCTTTTCTCAGGAAATTTTCGGAGCACGTATTTCATTTTTGTGGATTATTCCAATTTCGTTTGTGGTCGGCGTTGTGGTCAGTTGGGTGCTTAGCGTCCTTTTAAAGCAACAAAAGAATGGTGCGCAAAAAAGTGTAAAAACGATCTACGAATGACGATTAACGATTTTTGATTTCTGAAGCAAAAAACCTCTAAAATCGAAAATCACCGCTCCTTGTTTTGAAATCGATCGATTTAAGATAGTTAAGGATTGTTTTCCATGAAAAATGGCCACAGAAACGACGACGATTTATTCATCTACGAGCGCGAAATCCGGCCCTGGTTGCCCAGGAGAATTTTCGATGCCCACAGTCATTTGCTAAATGCAACCGACCACGCCGACGACCAGGCCGCTGCGGATTCTTTTTTCTACCAGGTGGATATGAAGGATCTGCAGGCGTGGTGGCGGCTTTTGTTCCCGAATGCCAAAGTCAACGGTCTGGTCATGGGAATGCCCGTGTACAACTGTGATCTGGATGCGGAAAACCGATTTGTTGCCGAAAGCGTCGTCGACGCCGAAGACCGTTTTTCGCTGATGACCCGGCCTGAAATGGCACCCGAAAAATTGAAAAATGAGATCGAAAAATACAATCCTGCAGGACTGAAGCCGTATCTGACCTTTGCTACGGTAGCGGACAAGCAGCAGGCGCGCATTACCGATTTCATTTCGGAGGAACAGCTCCAATTGGCAAATGATTTCGGGCTTGCCGTCACATTGCATGTGTCCAAACCCCGCGGCATGGCTGACCCCGAAAATTTGCAGGATATTTCCCGTTTAATTCGGCAATACCCAAAGTGCCAATTTATTCTCGCCCATTGCGGTCGCTGCTTCATTGTACCCAACATGGCCGACGCCCTGGACGGCCTGCCGACGGCGGAGAACCTGTGGATCGACACGTCCGCCGTGTGCGAAACGGATGTATTTTTGGAGCTTTTTTCCCGATACGATTTGTCGCACATTTTGTTTGGGACGGATTTGGTCAATGCGGCCGCTTTTCGCGGGCGCTACGTGCAATTGGGGCTGAGCTGGCATGTGGTTACGCCGGATATGGTCACGCGGCAAGGCGGCCTGTCAGCCCGAGCTACTTTTGCCGTCTATGAGAATGTAAGGGCTCTCCTCCGTGCGGCTCGGTTTTGTCAGATCGGCGAGGACAATATTCAAAATATTTTTTACGAGAATGCGGCTCGACTGTTCAAACTAACCTCCACTTAAGAGGGCAAAAAATGTCACAGGATTTTAGTATTGACAATTTCAATCCGAAGTACAAACACTCGGCGGAGCTTTATCAACAAGCGCGCCGCCTGTTTCCCTACGGCACGCAGCTTTTTAGCCGTCGGCCGGAACTGGGCGCGTTTGGCCAGGCGCCGGTTTATTTTGAGCGCATGAAGGACGCCCATTTCTGGGATGTGGATGGCAACGAGTTCATCGACACGGCCATGGGGGTGGGGCCCGTGATTTTAGGCTACGCGTATGAAAAAGTAGACAAGGCTGTTAAAGCACAGATTGAAAAAGGTGTGCTGGGTAGCATTAACCACGCCCTGGAAATCGAGGTCGCGCAAGCCATCGTCGACATGGTTCCCTGCGCCGAGATGGTGAAATTCTGCAAAAGCGGCGGCGAGGCCGATGCCATTGCGGTGCGCATTGCCCGCGGATACACCGGCAAGGAAAAAGTGCTCTTTTGTGGCTACCACGGCTGGCACGATTGGTATCTGGCCGCCAATCTCGAATCGGACTCGACGCTGGACCAGCACCTGCTTCCGGGACTGAGTCCCAAAGGCGTGCCCCGCTCTCTGGCCGGGACGATTCTGCCGTTTGAATACAACAATCTCGATCAGCTCAGCGCGCTGCTCAAAGAGCATGCCGGCGACGTCGCCTGCATCATCATGGAGCCGACGCGGTTCAGGCAGCCGGATCAGGGTTTTCTGGAGGGCGTGCGGCAGTTGGCCGACGAACACCAGGTCCTGCTCATTTTTGACGAGGTCATCACCGGCTTTCGCATGGCCAAAGGCGGTGCGCAAGAATATTTCGGCGTCACGCCGGACCTGGCCACATTTGCCAAAGCCATCGCCAACGGCTATCCCCTGGCCGCCGTGGCCGGACGCCGGGAGATCATGG
>CAZOHG010000091.1:0-10541 GCA_964579725.1 uncultured Deferribacteres bacterium | reverse complement strand
CCACGTGCGTTGGGCCTCGGCGTCAAATCGCCAGGTGCTGGGCATGTCGTACATGCTCAAAAGTCCCAGCCTGTCCGCCCAGTAGTAGAGCCGCGGGTCGTCGATTTTGATGTGAATGCGCAGAAAATTCAGTCCGAATTCCTTCGCCTTTTCAATGTCGCGCCGAATAGCGGCATCCGTTGGAAAGCTGTAGATGCCTTCCGGCGTGAAGGACTGGTCCAGCGCACCGCGCAGGTAAAGGGGCTTGTTGTTGAGAAAGACGGTGGAGTAAGGTTTTCCGTCCCAAAATCCGGTGCTGATTTTTCGCAGGGCAAAGTAGCTGTGGACGAAATCCAGAACGGTTTTCCCTTCCGTCAATTGAACGTCCAGATTGTAGAGATTGGGATGCTCCGGCGACCACAATCGGGGTTTGGAGACGGAAAGGAAAAGGTGGGTGCGCGTTTCGCCGGATTTAAGGGGAATGTCTTTTTGCACCGAATCGAATTGGCCGTCCGGCGAAGAGAGCAAAACACGAACCGTGAGCGGTGTGCCCTCGTTTGTAACGGTAAGTTGAACCTTCACGCCGCCCCGTTCAATGTCCGGGAAGAATTGTACGGCCCGCAAAAAGGTGTTCGGGTCGCGAGGCTCCAGCCAGACCGTCTGCCAGATGCCGCTGGTGTGCGTGTACCAGTTCACCTGTTTTCCCACTGGGTGCGAGGGATTGGTGAAGTCGATGGCCTCCACAACCAAATCATTGCCGGTTTCTTTGACATCCTTCAGGAGGAATTCAAAAGGCGTGTACCCGCCTTCATGTTTGCCCAAAAACCGGCCGTTCAGCCACACCTTGGCTGCCCAATCCACGGCACCGAAGCGGAGAAAAACGGTTTTCCCTTGCCACCCGTTAGGGAGATCGAATCGGCGGTGGTACCAGGCCGCGCCTTTGTAATCGGGGCGCTCGATTCCCGAAAGCCTGCTTTCCCAGGGGAAAGGCACCTTTATTTTTTGGGTGGCTGGAAAATGTTCGGGTTTGTACCACTTCGATTTTTCCCCCACATTTTGAGGATCGAACTGGAAGTCCCAGGTGCCGTTTAGGTTGAGCCAGGCCTCTCTCCGAAATTGTGGTCGCGGGTACTCTTGGCGGGGAGCAGCCCACACGCAGGACAGCATTCCCGAAAGGAAAAGTACGCCCATTAGAACAGCATTTTTCATGTTTAGCCTCACTTTTTGACGGATGCGAAAATTGCCTTCACCCGGTCACGGGGGGATTTCGTTGCATTTCATGCGCAAAATTGGTATATTTGAATCGTTCAAAATTTAGAAATATTGGCCAAAAAAGCAAGTCCAAAATAAATCGAAAGGAAAGAGCCATGGCCGATCCATTTCAAAAAATAGCTGAGCGGATTTCACGGTATGAAAAGGACGCGATTGAGTACGAGAGGCGCCTGACAGCCATTCCCGCTTTAGGGCCGGAAAATGACGGCGAAGGGGAACTTATGAAAGCCGACTATATTAAAACCGTCCTCAAAGACAAATTGAAAGCAGACGAAATTCTGGAAATCAACGCGCCGGACGATCGGGTGCCTTCGGGGATTCGCCCCAATCTGGTGGCCAAATTCAGGGGCAAAAATCACGACCGCACCATCTGGATCATGGCTCACATGGACGTGGTGCCGCCCGGGGAGCTTTCCCTGTGGTCGGGTGACCCGTGGACGGTGCGCGTGGAAGACGGCAAAATTATTGGCCGCGGCGTGGAGGACAACCAGCAGGGAATGGTGTCCGGGTTTCTATCGGTGCAGGCCCTGCGCGAAGAGGGTGTTACACCCGAATACGACGTGGCGCTGCTGTTGGTAGCGGATGAGGAAACCGGCAGCAAATACGGGTTGGAATACATCGCGAAAAATCATCCCGATTTATTTCGGAAGGAAGACATCATCATTATTCCCGACGCCGGCAACGAAGACGGCACCATGATTGAGGTGGCCGAAAAGAGCATCCTCTGGACAAAATTCCGCACCATTGGAAAACAGTGTCACGGCTCCACACCGGAAAAGGGTATTAATGCTCACCGAGCCGGTGCACATCTGATTGTTCGCTTGGACGAGCTTTACAAAATTTACGATGAAATGGACCCGCTCTTCGACCCTCCCATCAGTACTTTTGAGCCCACCAAAAAGGAACCGAATGTGGCCAATGTGAATACCATCCCCGGCGAGGATGTTTTCTACCAGGACGCTCGAATTTTGCCTAATTATGCTCTCTCCGACGTGGAAAAGACCATTGGAGACATGATTGAGGAGATCGAGAAGAAGTTCGGAGTAAAAATCGAAACGGAAACCCCGCAGAAGGAAGAAGCTGCGCCACCCACGCCCCCGGACGCGCCGGTTGTGAAAGCCCTGAAGCAGGCTATTAAAGAGGTCTACGGGCGGGAAGGCAAAGCAATGGGAATCGGTGGGGGAACGGTGGCTGCCTTTTTGCGTCGCGCCGGTTTCCACGCGGCAGTCTGGAGTACCATGGACGAAATGGCGCACCAGCCGGATGAATACGCCAAAATCGAAAACATTTTGGGCGATGCTAAGGTGTTCGCCCATATTTTTCTGCAAAAATAGGAATAGTCCCGAAGCCTTGCGGAGGTTTTTGGCCTTCGCAAGGCCAACGGATTTTGTGCTTCTCAGGGACTTCGGAGCGTCCCAATCCAAGGGCATACCGTGACAGGTCGTTTTCATCCCCTCGGTTAAGGCCTTCCTGCCGCAGGATGTCAAAAAAACAAGCCCTGCAGTCCGGGCAAGACGAGACGCCACCGATTGCTTTGGGGACCTCCTATCCCTCCGACCGAAATTCCCCTAATTCGCCCTTGCAGATTGGCGGCAGACAGCGTATATTGTTTTACGAATACAGAGAAATTTTGAGGAGGAGTACGTATGCCTTCATTTGACATTGTGTCAAAAGTCGATATGATGGAAGTGAAAAACGCCATTAACCAGGCCATGCACGAGATTCGCAATCGCTTTGATTTCAAGAAAAGCAAGAGCGATATTTCTCTCGGCGAAAATGAAATCATTCTGATTTCGGACGATGATTTCAAGCTGAAAAACGTCATTGACATTCTGGAAACCCGATTGGTCAAACGCAAGGTGCCGCTGAAGGCCTTGGATTACGGTAAGGTTGAAGAAGCTGCCGGCGGGACGGTACGGCAAGTGGTTAAAATCAAGCAAGGAATTAGTAAGGAAAATGCGAAGAATATCAACAAGTTGATTAAAAACATGCGCCTCAAAGTTCAGTCGCAAGTCATGGAGGACCACTTGCGCGTTTCGGGTAAAAAACGCGATGATTTGCAGCTCGTGATTCAGAAGTTAAAAGAGCAGGATTTGGACTTCCCCCTGCAATTTATTAATTTTCGCGACTAACTACGGGCTTTTGGCTGCCAAATCGGCAAGAAACCACTTTGCGCTTGATTTTCGTGGGAAAAAATAATACCATAAAATAACCGGTTCCCCCCGGTTTCCGGAAATGCCTCACGGTGTGTTTGGGTACAAAATAAGGAGAGTGCTGATGAAACGTCTATTCTTTTTTGGGCTCGCCTTCTTTCTTGTCGTCTGGGTCGGCCAGTCTTTTGCCTACGGCCCGTACAACCGCGGACGTGTCACAATCGTAAAATTGGGCTATTTTTCTCCGAAAGCCGTCAAGCCCGGATTTATCGGTGGCATTATGGTAGGAAGCTCTGTGGACGAAAATGTCGACGTTGGGATTTCGGTGGATTATTTCTCCCGATCCTACAAAAAGGACGAGCTGGTTGCCAAAACAGTTTCGGAAGGGGGATTGGTACAAAGCACGATGCAGCGGACACTGGATTTTTCGACACAGGCGATTCCCATTACGGCCAGTATTGTGGTCAAATTCAGCAATCAAATGCCATTCACTTTCTTTCTTGGCGGCGGTCTCGGGTACCAGCTTTTATTCAATAAAGAAACCAATTACCAGGAGAATGTTTCCGAGCGCCGATTTTACCGGGGCTTTGGCTGGCAGTTGGAAGGGGGTGCCATGTACCGGATCGGGCAGCGTTCTTGGTTTTTTGGTGAGGTTTTTTACAACAGTGCCACCCCAAGTCGTAATAAAAATAAGAATGCTCAGGGATTGCCCACCTGGGAGCAAGTGGACATCTCCGGCGTGGGGGTTCGGCTTGGCGTCCGTTTGGGGGGATATTAATTCCTGAATATTAAGCAAATAAGGGCACAAAACGCTCAATTTTTCAAGGATGACTGGCGATAATAATTTTATGAGATATTCCACAGGAGAAATGATTCAATTGGGGTTGGGTGCCCGCCTGACACCCGGGGTGAAATATTTGCTTTTTGCCAATGCGGGTGTTTTTTTGCTTCAGCTCATCTTCTGGCGCCCCATGCTTTACTGGTTTGGGTTGGACCCCTACAGGGTGGTTCACTCTCTGGCCATTTGGCAATTCGGGACCTACATGTTTCTGCACGGGAATTTCTTTCACATTCTTTTCAATATGTTTGTGTTGTGGATTTTTGGAGCTGAGGTTGAAAGTGCGTGGGGAACCCGCCCATTTCTGAAATTTTACTTCATTACGGGAATCGGTGCCGGTATCATTGATTTTTTGGTGCTTTATGTAACCGGCGCGCACAGCATTACGATCGGGGCCTCCGGTGCCATCTACGGTGTAATTGTGGCATTTGCCCTGCTTTTCCCCGACCGGTACATCACCCTGCTCATTCTTTTTGTTTTGCCCGTCACCATGAAAGCCAAATACTTAGCCGGATTAATGGCAGTTATTTCTATTTTTTCCGGTGTGGCAAATCTCTTTGGCGTTGGGGATCAGGTCGCCCATTTTGCTCATTTGGGCGGCATGTTGATTGGTTACCTTTATTTGAAAACAGACCTGCGTCGCACACTCTTTGAGGACGGCGTCAAACGGAAGATGAAAGTGTACCGAGCGCACAAAGACGTCAAAACCATTCAGAAAATGAAAAGCTTAGAGCAGCAGGTCGACGAAATTTTGGACAAGATGAATGAAGTGGGGTACAAGGGGCTGACAAAAGAAGAAAAAAAGATTTTAAAAAAAGCCAGCGATCTGTTTTCAAAGGGTAAGGATCACTAACAGGGGAGCCATTTTCAGTGGCCAAAAAGAAGGTTCGTGTAGAATTTTTCGATTACAGGGGAGCGGTTCACATTCACACCAAGCATTCCGATGGTAGCGGAAGCCTGAAACGCATTGTGAAGGCGGGACTGAAAAGCTTCTTGGATTTTATGATTATTAGTGACCACGACACACTTTATCTCAAAGAGCATAAAGGCGAGGGGTGGTACGAAAATCAATTGTTGGTTTTAGTCGGAGAAGAGGCCTCGTTTGGAAATGAACACGTTCTGGCGCTCAACGTCACGGAAGCCCTGCCAAAAGACCTGCCGCCGGAGGAAGGATTCGCCCGAATTAAGGCACAGGGGGGATTGGCTTTTGTCGTTCACCCCCACGGCAAATACAAAATTGGTATTTTACATCGTGACTACCGTTGGCGGCACTGGTATTTGAAGGCCTGTTCGGGGATTGAAATCTGGTCGTACATGTTTGACTGGATTTCAAAAGTGAGCCTGTTCAAATTACCGTACTATTTTTTCTTTCCCGGTAAAGCCATTACAGGGCCTTTCCCTGAAACACTCAATCAGTGGGATGGGCTCGCGCAGAAACATCGGGTGCCCGGAATCGGCGGTTTGGACGTCCACGCTCGGGGCATCTGGCCGATTGTGGTGTTTTCTTATCGGAAATCGTTTCGCACTGTGCTGACCCACGTCCTTTTGGAGCAGCCGCTCAGTAAAAATCTGCCGCGGGATTCTGAGCTGATTCACACGGCCCTGGCGGAGGGGCACGCCTATGTCGCCTACGAAAAAGCGGGTGACCCGCGGGGATTTCGTTTTATCTTGAAGGGCCCCCTGAATTTTGCCATTATGGGAGATGAAGTCATTTTTGACCCAGAAGATGTGTTGGAGGTGGAGCTCCCCGAAAAGGCTCAGATTCGCATTTTGCGTAATGGAAAACCGCAGATGGTGGGATTCTCCAGCGGCCTTTCAATGCAGGTGCGGGAGCCGGGTGTGTACCGGGTAGATGTGTACAAAAACGGCCGGCCCTGGATATTTTCCAACCCGATTTACGTTAGGCAAGCCGATGCGGTGGACGTAGAACCCGTTCTTGAGGATGAATTTGAAGACGATCTTCCGTAAAATTGTATTTGGAGTTGCGGTTTTGACGCTGTGGGCAGGGCAAACGCCCTCGCTTTTTTCCTTCCAACAAGCTACATTAAAGATTCATGTGGAAGGAGCAAAATCCTACACCACCACACTCAATTGCCGCGTACAAGGGCACTTCTACTTTGTACCGGTTCGGAAAATGGCCGACATTTTGGAAGCGCGCACCTACTACAACAATTTGGCCCGCAAAATCGTTCTCTATCTTGAAGACCACAAAATCAAAGTAACCGCTCTCAATCCCTTTGTTGTCATTGACCAGCAAATTTACCAGATGCCGGTGGCGACGCTTTATGACGAAAACGGTATTTACGTCCCCATCCGATTTTTCTCAAAGATTTTGAGCCGCTACTACAGTCGAGATTTTCAGTTCGATCCCCAAACCCTTACGTTGCATTTGTTTCGAGAAACACACTCAATTGCCCGCATTGACGTGGAGAAGAAGGTCAACGGGACGCTGATTCGCATTCTCACGCTGAAGAAATTTAACTCATCTACTATTGCCACGCGAGTTTCGCAAAAATGGCTTTATGTGGATATTTACGGTGGAACCGTGGACACCACGCGTTGGCGCATTTCGCCTCACACAGGAATTGTTCGGCGTCTTATTCCCGTTCAGTTTGAAGAATCCGCTCAGCTTTCCTTCCAGCTCACACGTGCCATCGACAAAAAGGATGTTTCTCTTCAGATCGGAAATCACGAGATATTGGTGTCCATTCGGACGAAGAAAAACATCCCCAAGAGTTACCTGCTCGATTTGGAAAGCGAAAAGCAGAAGTGGCGAATAGACAAAATCATTATTGATCCGGGGCACGGGGGGAAAGACCCGGGGGCGATCGGCCCTACCGGGCTGAAAGAAAAGGACGTGGTGTTGGACATCGGCCTGCGCCTGCGCCGTCTTTTGCGGAAGCGGCTGCACGTGAAGGTGCTCATGACGCGCGACACCGATCGTTTTGTCGAATTACGGGAGCGGTCCGCTTTCGCCAATCGGAATGGCGGAAAGCTTTTTATTAGCATTCACGCCAATTCCCACCCGCGGCGCTCGGTTCGAGGGTTCATGACCTTCTGCCTCGGGCCGGCTCGTTCGAATGAGGATCGAACCATTGCCGAACAGGAAAACTCGGTGATTAAATACGAAGATACCTGGGCCGGCTACGGCGATTTAACCAATGAAAATTTCATCTTGCTTTCCATTGCCCAAAATTCCTTTAACCGGGAAAGTCAGGATTTAGCGGCAATGATTCAACAATCGGTGCACAAATATTTGCCTACCCGCGATCTGGGTGTTCGGCAAGCGGGTTACTATGTGCTGGTGGGAACCACAATGCCCAAGGTTTTGGTGGAAACGGGCTTTATTTCCAATCGAAAAGAGGAACGCCTGTTAGGCTCAAAGCGCTACCGCCAAAAAATAGCGGAAACCATTTTCCAGGGAATCAAGAATTTTCGCGCCAAAGAAGAAAGAATCGTGGAAACAGACCAGTCTCTGGGTCAAATCTACAAATCCGAGGACAAGCGCGGAAATTAACCACTCGCACAGGGGTAAATCGGATTTCTAATTTTCCTTCTCTCCGAACCTCCCGCCGATCAAAGCAAAACCGGTGTGTTTTTTAGCCCGGCGCAGGCAAGGGGGCTGAAAAAGCTTTTCTCTCTTCCAATAAACGCTCGACGGCACGGGGAGCACACGCCCAACCCTAAAAAAGACAGGGAATAGCCAAAATAAAGAAAAATAACAAAATAAACCTTGCAAAAAATGCAAAATAATTTTATATTTACTGTTCGTTGACCGAAAGTCAACTTGATGTGAAGACATTTGTTTTGTTTCGTTTGGCGGCTGTCGGCAAGATTTTCTTTGAGAGAATTCAACCCGAGGCAATAAATTTGGAGGATTCATGACGTACGTAGAACCCGGTCCTCTGACAAAGGATGAAGAAAATCCCTTTGAATCCATGAAACGCCGTTTTGAAGTAGCGGCGAATTATTTGGATTTAGAACCGGGTATTTATGATTATTTAATTGCGCCGGAAAAACAGGTAATTGTAACCATTCCCATTCAAATGGATGACGGAACCATTCAGGTGTTTGAGGGCTACCGGGTCATTCACAGCACGGCGTTGGGGCCTTCAAAGGGCGGGGTTCGCTACGCGCCCGATGTCAATTTGGACGAAGTCAAAGCTTTGGCTGCCTGGATGACGTGGAAATGTGCAGTGGTCAATATCCCATTTGGCGGGGCCAAGGGCGGCATTACTTGTGATCCCACCCAGTTGAGTCGAGTGCAGCTTGAAAAAATCACGCGGCGCTACACGGCGAATTTGTTGGAAGTGTTTGGTCCCGAAAAAGACGTTCCGGCTCCCGACGTGAACACCGACGCCCAGATCATGGCCTGGATCATGGACACCTATTCCATGCACGCCCAGAAAACGCAGACGGCCGTGGTCACGGGAAAACCCCTTTATCTTGGGGGAAGTCGCGGGCGGAAAGAAGCCACCGGCCGAGGGGTAATGATTGTGGCTCTCCGAATGATGGAAAAAATTGGGTTAAAACCCCAGGACGCCCGCGTCATTGTGCAGGGCTTTGGAAATGTGGGTTCCATTAGTGCGCGCCTTCTGCACGAGAAGGGGTGCAAAATCGTGGGGATTAGTGATATTTCGGGCGGCTATTACAATTCCGTCGGAATTGACATAAACGCTGCCTTTGCCCACATGACGACCCACCGAACGCTGGATGGCTTTGGCGGCGGTGAAAAAATGGACGGCATGGATCTAATCGAACAGGAATGCGATGTTTTGGTGCCGGCGGCAAGAGAAGATCAGATTACCAGCCGAAATGCCCCGCGCCTCAAGGCCAAGGTGGTGGTCGAAGGTGCAAACGGCCCCACAACCGCAAAAGCGGACAAAATTTTGGAAGAGCGCGGCATTCTGGTTGTCCCGGATATTTTAGCCAATGCAGGAGGGGTGACGGTTTCGTATTTTGAATGGGTTCAAAATCGAATGGGTTATTTCTGGTCGGAAGAGGACGTCAATGCCCGCTTGCAGCGGATTATGGAGGAAAGTTTCGACGAAGTGTACCGCATTGCGCAAGATCACCAAGTCAGCCTTCGCATTGGGGCCTACATTTTGGGCGTTGATCGAGTGGCCAAAGTTGTTCGGATGCGCGGTATTTACGCCTAACGGCGGCCGTACTTTTGTAAATCCAATTGATTTGCCAAATAAATAAATGTGTGTGAGGAGGAAATTTCTATAATGAAGAGAAATTTTTGGATTCGAGTTGTCATTATTGTACTTGCCATTATCTGGTCGCTTTGGAAATTGTACCCTACGTACAAAGTCCACCACATCTCGCCCAAGGAAGCCCAAAAATTGAAGATCGAGGGGAAACTGGACAAACTGCAATCCAAAGCCATTAAATTGGGCCTGGACCTGCAGGGTGGCATGTATTTGGTCCTGGAAGTCGATCTGGAACAGCTTCTGAAAAATATGGCCCGCCACAAAGACCCTACTTTTTACCAGATTTTAAAAGAAACAGATCAGGAACTCGCTGCCAATCCTGAAAGGGACTTTTTTACCGTCTTGCAGGAGCGCTTCCGGGCTCACCATTTGAAATTGAATCAATATTTTGGGAAGTTGACCCAATCGGATGCCGAGGTGATTAAACAGCTTCAGAAGGAAGCGGACGACGCCGTTGACCGCTCTCTGGAAATTTTGCGAAATCGCGTCGACCAGTTTGGTGTGTCCGAGCCCAACATTCAAAAGCGCGGGAACCGCCGGATTGTCATTGAATTGCCGGGCA
The DNA here is from genome assembly GCA_964579725.1 of uncultured Deferribacteres bacterium. GTDB lineage: Bacteria > Zhuqueibacterota > JdFR-76 > JdFR-76 > BMS3Abin05 > CAZOHG01. Next base: position 521 of record CAZOHG010000091.1, on the reverse strand, counting down.
TTCAAGACATTGAGCGCGCCAAAAATCTCATCGGAAAAACGGCCCTATTGGAATTCAAATTGGTCAAAGAACCGGACGTTACAACGGAAGTGCTGAAACGTGTGGACGAAAAGTTGAAGGAAATTCAGGAAGCAAAGGGAAAAACAATTATCCCGGAATCCAAGCCGAAAGAGAAAAAGGCTCCCAAAGACACGACGGGCAAAAATGTGGTGACCGAAAAAGAACTTTTCGGGAACGTGCAGGAACAGGGGAAAAAGGACACCACGAAAAAAGACACCACAGGGCTGGAGGTCAACAAGGAACTGTTCAACGAACATCCATTCCTGTCGCTTTTGCGGGATTTCCGGCGTCACGGGGGCGAAATGGCCGTTCCGGAAAAGAACCGGTACGCCGTTGAGAAAATCTTAAATATGCCGGAGATCAAAAAAGTCATCCCTCCGGATGTGGAATTCGTCTGGGCGAGCAAGCCCATTCCCGTGGGAAATGAAAACTACTACGAACTTTACCTTTTGAAAAAAGAA
>CAZOHG010000090.1:0-10753 GCA_964579725.1 uncultured Deferribacteres bacterium | reverse complement strand
TGGGTCGATAGAAAATTAGGCCGACTCTCGTGTGGTGGAGCATTCCGAAGAAGGCCTTTCGTTTTCGGCAAAAATGCCGCGTCTCCGAACTATTTCCCGAATGAAAAAATAGGATTGAATTTCATGAAATTCTGGTCGATATTTTTGGTAGTAGGAGTAGTCCTTTTTGCCTTTGGGGGGTGTCAAAAGGGTGAAGAGTTTCGCACCAAATTAGACCCCGGCTTGAAAACCTTGTTGGAGTCGAAGAGCGTTTCCCGAGTACCGAACACATGGGTGCCTGTTTTAGGAACCGCCCGGGTTGAGATTACGGAAAGGGTGCGAAAAAAGATGGCGACAACGGGCGCAAGAATCGGGACGGTGGCCGGGAAGCTCTTCACGGCCGACGTCCCAATGGCCGGGATTCGTCCTTTGGCCGAAATGAAAGAGATTAAATATTTGCAATTGGCTGAAAAAGCGAAACCAACGAAATAGTAAGGAAAAGATTGTGAAATACATCATGCGGATTTTGTTTGTTTTTGGGGTGGTAGTTCTTTTTGCAGGGAACGGACGGGCCGAAAGTCTGACGGCAAGCGCGCGGGTTTCGCCTTACACGAAATTGGTGTGGGAGCGCTTGCAAAGTGAGGCCCTAACGGAGGCGGATTTTGCTCGTGTCGGACTCCAAAAATCGGGACCCCGGCTTATGATTTCTTTACTTGTGACCAAGCAGCCCGGTTTTTCACTTCGCAGCGCTTTGGCGCCTCTAAAAGGTTCCGTGGGTACGGAAACCCCGCAATTTGCCACGGTAACCCTTCCCGTTCAAAATCTGCCTGACCTGCTGAAGCTTCGGCAGGTGCGTTACGTGGAAAATTTTCTTCCGGCAAAGCCCAAATTGGATGTCAGTGTACCGGTGATTCAGGCGAACCGTGTGCGCCTCGGCCAATCCCCCCTGAAGCGAGGGTATCAAGGGAAGGGGGTGGTTGTGGGAATTGTGGACTCCGGCATCGACGTAACCCACCCGGCATTTCAAAATCCCGATGGTACGACGCGGATTCTGTACGTTTGGGATCAGACCCAAACCGGCCCAAAACCCCACTTTTTTAATTACGGTGCTGAATTTTCGGCAGCGGACATTAACGCTGGTCGGTGTACGGAAATAGACGGCCCCGGCCATTACGGGCACGGCACACACGTGTCCGGCATTGCGGCGGGAAACGGTGCACCCAGCGGAAAATATGTGGGTGTGGCTCCAGCGGCGGATCTGATTGAAGTTAAAACCGATTTCAATTTCAACCACATTGTGGATGCCGTGGAATACGTTTTCCGTCTGGCCGGTGCCCGACACGAACCGACCGTTGTCAATCTTAGTTTGTCCACCCAGCAGGGTCCGCACGACGGCACAACAGCGGCCGAGCAGTTATTGGACAGCAAGGTTCGGGCGGGGCAGATTTTAGTGGTGGCGGCCTCCAATGAAGGGGACAAACCCATTCATGTTTCCTATTCCTTGAACAACGACGAAAAGGCCACCGGATTCGTGGCCTACGCCAACGACCCGCACGACGTGTATGTGGACGTGTGGTACCGAAACGGTAATTTGGATTTTGCTCTGGCCGGTTTGGACAAGGATTTGAATCTTCTGCCCTCAAGTCAGTGGGTAACGCCCGGAAATCGGCTGTCCCAAAAGACGTACGCTGCCAACGGCACAACGTATGGTATTTACACCATCGATGCCACCGAAACAAACAACCCGTTTAACGGCTTGCGGCACGTGGTTTTTGAAATCACCAACAACAACGGTAGTTACAATTTTACCTCGACGGCCATTACCTGGGTCATGAAGGTGCGCGGCACGGGAAATCTGCACGCCTGGGTGTACGGCGACAACGGCGAATTCGATTCCTTCTCCGGCAGTTTGGACGGACTGAATTTTGTGGGAGGGGATTCGGACTACACCGTCGGGATGCCCGGAACGGCTCCCCGGGTCATTACGGTGGGAGCGTTTAACACCAAAAACCAGTGGACGAACAAGGATAACCAAACCTACCATTTAACGGGAAATGTTCCCATCGGAGATATTGCGGATTTTTCGAGCATTGGGCCCACATTGGACGGTCGAATAAAACCGGATGTGACGGCGCCGGGGCAGGTTATTGCCTCCGCCATGTCCGGTGAGGCGAATTTGCTGGCCACTCAGGGGCCGCGCGTGTTGCCCGGCGAAAAATATTTTGTGCTGCAGGGAACCAGCATGGCATCACCTCACGTGGCTGGTACCGTTGCTCTGATGTTGGAAAAAGACCCGGGTCTAACCCCCGAAATGGTGAAGTCCGATCTCATTCAAACGGCCACCTCGGACAGTTACACGGGGTCGATTCCCAACAATACGTGGGGGTACGGAAAGGTGAATGCCTTTGCCGCCCTCTCTCTTTTGACGACGGGAATTGCGTCGCCGGAGAAGGAAAGAAACGCTCCCCAGTCTTTTGAGCTTTTAGGCGCTTTCCCAAATCCCTTTTCTCCCTCCAGAGGAAACGGGGTAGCTTTCGTGGTTCGGCTTCCTTCGGAAAAAGCCGCGCGAATTCGCATTGTCAATGTTCTCGGACAAATGGTAAAGGAAATTCCCCTGAGGCCCCAATCGACCGGGTCCCGTCAAATTGTGTGGAACGGACGTACCACGGCAGGGGGATTGGCTCCGGCCGGAATCTATTTTGTTCAACTTAGTGCCGGAGGCCAGCGAAGGGTGAAAAAAATCCTGCTTGTTCGGTAAAAGAAAAAACGATTCGAGGCGGAAAGGCGAAATGTCCGCGTCCGTTTCCGTGAAGGTTTACCCATTGTCTGGCCTGGGTGGTTGAAAAATGCCGGTTGTTTCGATCATTATTCCAACCTACAATCGAGCCAATTGGATTGCGGAAGCCGTTGAATCCGTCCTCAATCAGACGTTTCGGGATTTTGAACTCCTTGTAGTGGACGACGGCTCCACCGACGAGACCCCCGAGGTACTGGAGCCCTTTTTCCATCAACTCATCTACATTGCCCAGCCGAATCGCGGTGTAAGTGCAGCACGAAACACCGGAATTAAGCACGCTCGGGGAGATTACCTCTGCTTTTTGGATTCCGATGATCTGTGGAAACCCCGAAAATTAGAAATCCAGTTGGAAGAAATGACTCGGCACCCCGAGTTTCGGATGAGTTACACGGACGAAGTGTGGATTCGTCGCGGGCGCTGGGCCAATCCCAAAAAGCGCCACCAGAAATATTCTGGCTGGATTTTTGAAAACTTGCTGCCGCTCTGTATTATTAGTCCCTCCTCCGTCTTAATCGCTCGTTCGGTTTTTGAAGAAGTTGGACTTTTCGACGAGTCCTTGCCTGCCGGTGAAGATTACGACCTCTGGCTCCGAATCGGCAGCCGATTTCCCATTCTGTTTATTCCCCAAAAACTTATTGTGAAGCGCGGCGGGCACCCGGGTCAGCTTTCGCAACAATTTTGGGGTTTGGACCGCTTCCGGGTTCGGTCGATTCTGAAGGTTTTAAAGAGCGGCAATCTCAATCCTCGTGACGCCCGGCTGGCTCGCAAAATGCTTGTGGAAAAATGCCGCATTTTGGCTGCCGGAAGTGAAAAGCGGGGAAAGACTGCTGACGCCCGGTACTACCGCAAGCTGGCTGCAGAATGGGGGGCTGAACCCAATGTGCCGTGAAAAAGCCAAATCAGCTTGATTTTCTGGTAGCAGAATCAGATGTCAGTCTCGGGTCCGAGCGCCGCCGGGGCGGCAATCGGGGACATTTTCCCGCTGTCCCGATGGCAAATGGATGCAAAGAAAAAAGGACATTGGGGTACTCCGGTATATTTTACAACAAAAATACGCGCAGTCGATTTTTCCCTAAAATTTTTTTAGAAAAATAGAGCTATTCCTTCCGATTTTCATTTTTGGGAAAGAATGGATTTTATTGAAGATAAGTTTAATAAAAAAATGAACTTTCTTTTTTAAAAATTCTATTTATTTTTTTTTAGGAAAAAAATGCTTGACAATGGAAATTTGATTTTTTATATTATCGCCAATCGATTTACACAAACATTTGCGTAATCGAGATCTCTGAATTCGAAGCCTTCCGTGAGGAAAATGAATGAAATACTTGGGAGACCTTGCTCATAATAGTAATTCATAGAAAAACCTCATCCAGACCTAATTTTATTAGAACCAATACCTGTTTTTTGCCATTTTTGTTCGTTGAAGCAATTAATTTTTAGCCTATTCTGGCACACATCTCAAACAAGGTGGTGCTGGCAGGCATGTCATTTTTTGCCTGTGTTTGGTTTGAATGGATTGGAGAGTGGGGTTCGCGCATCTCAAATGATTGACTGACGACCTATTTTCTGCGGGCTCATCTCCTCGGTGTCAATTCATGTGCACCCGTTTAATCTTCTTGTTTGCAAAAGGTGCAAATGGGGGCAAGTAGGCGACAAACATCTGCTTTTTTCAAAACAGCCATTTTATTCACGATCGATTTTCAATGGAACATCTCCGCCCAGGGTTTGACGGTGTGAAAAGGTTTGCCAATTGTTTAAATCTTCAGCTAATTGAGGGCAACACAATGGTCAGCGGTAACGAAAAAAAATTTTTGAAAGGTGCGAGTCTTCTTTTTCTCACCACTTTGGTTTTTCTTTTTTCAATTCAAATGGTTCACGCCGGGACGACCGGCAAAATTGCGGGAGTCATTAAAGACAAAAGTACGGGCGACCCACTGCCTGGCGCCAATGTGATCATCGAAGGAACAAATCGCGGAGCGGCAGCCGACATAAATGGGCGGTTTTTGGTGCTGCATGTGCCGCCAGGTACGTACACGCTTCGATTTCAAATGATTGGCTACCAGAAACTGCGGGTGAAAAATGTACGGGTGTTTACCGACCGCACCACGAAAGTCAATGCCACACTTCTTCCGCAGGCTATTCAAGGAAAAGCCGTGACCATTGTGGCCGGGCGCGAGCCGGTGGAATTTGACCGCACCAGTACCTCCTCCTATGTGAGCAAAGAGGAGATTGAAGCGCTTCCGGTGTCCAATGTAACCGAGCTTGTACAAATGCAGGCGGGCGTGGTGAGTGACGCAGGCGGGGCGCTGCACTTTAGAGGCGGGCGCAGTCGGGAGGTCGCCTACATGATCGACGGGATGCCGGTGACCAATTCTTTTAGTCAGGGAGGCGGTTCCAATGTGGCCGTCGAAAACAACTTTATTCAGGAATTGCAGGTCATTACCGGTACGTTTAACGCCGAGTACGGTTCAGCCCAATCGGGCGTGATTAATGTGATTACAAAGGTACCCGAAAAAACTTACCACGCCACCCTGGAGGGCTTGAGTGGCGGCTATTACACGCCCCACAAACCCATGTACATCGGCCTTAATTCTTACAATCCCATTGCGGAGCGGGAGTTGAAATTTTCCCTCAGCGGGCCTGTACCCAAGACCAAAAAGATTGGGAAATTGGGATTTTTTCTCAACGGACGCATCGTACACTCCGACGGTTGGCTGAATGGACAACGGCGCTTTCGCCCTCAAGATGGTTGGGAAATTTTGGTGTACCGCGAGTGGTACCGCGCCATTTACGACCCCGAAGACCCGCTCTTAATCAAAATTCCCGATTCGCTTCACACCGGCGACGGGAAAATCATGCCCATGAATTGGCACCATTCGTACAGCATGAATGCTAAAGTCGTTTACCAGCCCAAAAGTTCGATTACCCTTTCCTACAATTTGTTCCACAATTATTCACGGGGGAAATCGTTTAGCAACCACTGGAAGTTTTGTCCCGAAGGCAAGGGGCAGCATTTTAGCAACGGTACCACTCACATGTTTATTTTTACCCACGTGCCGTTTAAAAATCTTTTTTACAACATTCGCTATTCTTATCAGGAAACGCACAGCAAATCGTTCATGTACGCCAGCGCCAATGACCCGCGCTACCAATTGAATGCCTCCAACGCCTGGGATCCGGGCGTCATCACCGGGTACGACATGGGTGGTTTTGACGATTGGGGCCGCAATTGGTTCGACCAAAAGGTGCATTTAAGCAATGGAGATGTTACGTGGCAAATTAACAAAGTGGTTGAAGTGAAGGTGGGGTACGAGGCCAAATTCAGCAAATTTCACTACAAAAAAGCACCCATGCGGGAGGTGTTTGGGTATGAAGAATTGCAGTTCCCTTTCGCGCGAAAAGAGATTGAAGAGTACGATTTGACCTACAATTTCTTCAGAGATTCCACCGCCCATTTTGAACACGGGCACATTCGGCTGCGCGAGTCCAGCCCGGACAGTGCCAGAGACCAGCAGTTTTACGTAAATTACGTGCGCTCGCCCATTGAGGGGGCCGCCTACGCCCAGACAAAATTGGAAATGGGTGAAATTGTGCTGAACGCCGGTTTGCGGTTGGATTATTACATTCCTCGAGACCATTATTGTCCGGATTATTCCAAGGTGTTTCCTGAATTGGTGGGAGACCCGCGCTACTACGTGCAGGCCAAGCCGAAATGGCAATTGAGTCCGCGTTTCGGCCTTTCTTTTCCGATTTCCGATCGCGGAGCCCTTCGCCTTTCCTACGGCCATTTTTACCAAACGCCGAGCTACGAAAAGATGTACCAGAATCCGGTTCTGCCGCAGTACAATCAGTACAGCATCGAAGGAACCCGCATCGGCAACCCTAATTTGAAACCGGAGCGCACTGTTCAGTACGAAATTGGCCTCCAACAGCAATTGACGGACGATATTTCGTTGGAGACCACGATTTACCACAAGGACATGAAAGACCTGTTGGGAATCGAAATCCTGACCCTCAGCAACGCGGCTTCTTTTTACCGCTACGTCAATAAGGAATACGGCAATTCCTCCGGGTTTACCATTGCGTTAAATCAGGGGTTGCAGAACAAATGGGTGTCGTCCCGCATCGACTACACTTTTATGATTGCCAAGGGCAGCGCGTCCAATCCGGAAATTCTCCGCGATATTAACATTGTGGCGGGGCCAAAAAGCGGCAGTTACAACCTGGCCATCCGGAAAATCAATTATTTGGATTGGGATCAACGGCACACGCTGAACGCCTCTGTCACGTTTCATCCGACGCCCACCCTGAACATGAGTGCCATCGGACAGATCGGTTCGGGTTTGCCCTACACGCCCTCTACGTTGGACCCCTCCATCGAATTGCCGGGGGGACTGTGGGACAATCAGGGGCGGAAACCCACCCGCTGGAATGTGGACTTCCTGTTGTCGAAAACCTTCCATTTCGGTGGGATTCGAACGGTGGCGTTGCTTAAAGTATTCAACGTTTTTAATCATTTGAATGAAAACCGGGTACACAGCGTGACGGGACACGCAGGTCCTAATGCCTATTTGCCGGAAATCGGGAAAAAGCGCTATTACCGTCTGAAATATTTAGGCGAGTTTACCAAAAATGAGGCCGATTACGATCCCTCCTGGTATTCGCGACCTCGATTGATTCAATTTGGCTTGCAATTCGGGTTTTAAATTGTAAGGAAAAGAGATGAACTCTGGAAAATTTGTTTTGGGCATTCTTGTAGCAGTCGGAATAATCGGAGGCTTTGCCTTTGGCGGAGGACGGGCTTTGGGGCAGGAATTTGACCCTCACCACAGGGCGTACAAAACCGATGTCTCTCGCAGCGGAACCTCGGCCGGCTCCATGTTGGAAATTGGTGTGGGGGCGCGGGCGGAAGCCTTGGGAGGCGCGTTTGTCTCTATTGCCAATGATCCCTCGGCGCTCTATTGGAATCCCGCTGGAATTACACAAATACCGGCGATTTCGGCGCAATTTACCCGGCTAAATTGGTTTGTGGGAACCACGTTTAATGCCTTTGACATGGTGGTGCCCATTGCCCCGATCAATTGGTCGCTGGGATTTCATTTGGCCATGTTGGATTACGGAGAGGCCCCCGTGCGGACGGTCTTTCGCCCGGAAGGTACCGGTGAAGTGTATTCCGCTCGCGATATGGTGGCCGGGTTGTACATGTCCATGGCGATTACAGACAGAATTTCCACCGGGTTGGGAGCCAAATATTTTTACGAACGCATTTGGCATGAAAAAGGCTCCACCGTTGCATTCGATTTGTCCATTTTGTACAAGACGCCTGTCAAGGGACTGCATTTGGGTGGGACTATTAGCAATTTCGGGACGGAATTTTCACTGCATGGTCGTGATTTGACGCGCGTCATGGATGTGGACGGTCGGAAAGATCGCTTTTTTAATAACGATCAAGTCCCTGTCAATATGGCCACGGACAGCTATCCCCTCCCGCTGCTTTTTCGGTTTGGTATTTCGTACGATTGGATTTTGAATGCCAAGAATTCGCTTACCGTTGCCGCCGATGCAAACCATCCCAGTGACAACACAGAAAGCATCAACCTCGGCTTGGAATTCAAAACCTTCAATAGTGTATACTTACGGGCAGGTTACCAATCCTTGTTTGAGCGCAATGCGGTCAATGGTTTGTGTTTGGGGGCCGGTTTTGTGTACCGCATTTTGGGGCAGGCGGTGATTACTGTGGATTACGCCTGGTCGGATTGGTCGATTATGGAGTCGGTCAATCGGTTTACCATTGGCATTAGTGGTTATTGATGACGATAAAACCCTTCAATTTTCCGGAAAGAAGTAGGAGTTTTTTCTGATGAAGAGAGTCTCGGCAAAATGGATCACCATTTTTGGAATCGTGCTTTTTGCACTGAGTCTATTGGGGATAATCCCGCAAAAGCCGGTACAGGCACAAAATAGACAACGAATTACGCGCTACGATCTCAGTCCCATGCACTGGGTTCGGTTTCGGGCACGGGGAGTGTTTAATCGAAATCTGGTATACAGCCCGGTTTGGAATATCGGTAATTTTGCCGATTCCGATTTGGACCCCGGTGAAAAACTGCGATGGCCGGGAAGTGAAGGATTGGCGTACGGCTCCTATTTTTGTTTTTACGTGGGCGGTTTGGTGCACGATATGTCCATGTACCGGGGCAAAGTGGTGCCCCCTCAGAATCAATGGCACGGAAAGGAATTCCCCATTGTAAGCGATTCCTATTTTCGGATTTACGGCCCTTCGTCGAATGCACAGCTTTCTTCTGACAGAACCCACCAATGTATGTGGGAGCCCCGCCCCGGGTACTTCAACGACGGTTTTGGCGGCTGGGTGAGTGGAATTGACGAGGATATCAACGGAAATAATGAATTGGATCCCGGCGAGGACGTTAATTTTAACGGCCAATTGGATCACGAAGTGGATCCCCCCAAGTCGATCATTAAAAGTCTGGCCATGAGTACGGACAAGCGGACCTGGCCCGCTTATTGGCCGGCTGGCTCGTATGTTGGGGATACCCGTCCGCTCAAGGGCCCCGGTAGCCGGAAACCTGGAATACGAAAGGGCCTCTGGAATGGGGAATACGGCACCAAAACAATTGCCGATCAGGAATCCTATTACGTCATGGACGATCATGAAAATGACTGGTGGAATGATTGGCGTACCGAAAAATATTGGCCTATGAAAAATCCGGACGGCACGCCGGATACCCGCCCCTGGATCAAAGATGGCATCGCCGGGTTGGGCGTTGAGGTGGAAGGCCGCGGGTATGCCTGGTTTCACCCTCTGGCCGAGGATATTTTGGTCAACCTGTTTAAAACCAAAAATTACAGTGATTATTTGTTGCCACGGATTGTGACCGGTATTTATGTCGATGCCAACATTGCCGGCGAGAGAAATTACAACCAGGTCGATTACATTGTGGCTTCTTACGATTACAAAGGCTTGGGCGGGCGCTCCGATTTTGACATCATGTATCAGTGGTACAAATTTCCCGAAGAATTGGGAACCAAGAAAAAAGTGGGTGTTTTGGGCTTCGCCTTTTTGGAAAGTCCGGGGATTGACTACAACGGTATCGATGACGACGCCGATTCTTTGGTGGACGAATCCATGAGCAACGGCATCGACGATGACCACGATTGGCGGCCCTTTTCCGATATTGGATTGGATCGCCTGAAACCCGGAGACAAGGACTACAAGGGCCCAGACAAGGACGGAACTGAAGGCAACGGGGTCTGGGATACCGAAGACCTCAATCACAACGGCGCTCTTGACCGCGGTGAGGATAAAAATCACAATGACCATCTCGACTACGAACCGGTTAATGACGACGTGGGAACGGACGGTGTGGGGCCGGATGACAATGAGTATCGCGGGCCCGATCCAGACGGCTCCGAATGTGACGGAAAAATGGAATTGGGAGAACCCAATTTCGACATTACCGACATCGACGAAGCCGACCAGGCCGGCTTGAAACACGTGTACGTGTACGAGGTCAACAATGATTTGCTTTCGGACAAGGCGTACTGGGAGAAATATTTACGTCGAGAAGGTCAACGCGTAACCGATACCGACGACGACATCTGTTTTACTTTTGGCGCCCGCGAGATCAAATTGGAACGCAACAAATGGAAACGCTTTACCATTGCCGTGATTATGGGGCAAGATCGAGACGATGTGGTGCGCAATAAATCCATTATGCAGAAAATCTACAATGCCAATTATCGCTTTTTAACACCGCCGTTGCAGCCTACTCTCATTGCACAGGGCTCGGATCACAAAGTGCAATTGTACTGGGACGATGAAGCGGAAAAGTCCAAAGACCCGTTTTTTGGGGAGGATTTTGAGGGTTACCGCGTGTACAAAAGCACGGACCCGAATTTTTACGACCAGAAAACCATTACCGATGCTTTTGGCAATGTGCTTCTGTTTAAACCCAT
>CAZOHG010000089.1:0-11584 GCA_964579725.1 uncultured Deferribacteres bacterium | reverse complement strand
GTTTTATTGGATACAGAATCAGAAAAACAGCGTTTTCAAAAGAAATAAACCCATGTTGGGTGCAAGAGTAAAATTTGCCCGGTGCGGGTTTTTTGGTTTATTTGCTGTGATTTTCGGTATTTTACTTATCGATCTTTATTATCTCATAAATTAGAAGTAGCTTTTGACACTACGGCTCAGCCGGAAAGGAGCGGTTATGAAAAAGCTAACCATCTTATTAATCCTACTGGGGCTGGTGTTTTGGTTATCCTGCCATCGGGAGAAAAACCCCGTTACGCCTCCGGTTCGGGGGAACATTCACCCGCAGGTGGACATCCCCTGGCCGAGCCTGGCAAACAGCCCCTGGCCGATGTTTCACCATGATCCGCAGCACACAGGGAGAAGCAGCTATATAGGCGCTCAAAAAGGGAAATTGGAATGGTCTTTTCCCGCTGGAGGGGAAATCTTTTCCTCTCCAGTTATTGGTAATGATGGCACCATCTATTTTGGCTGCGATTTCAGCGCACAAAGTATTTATGCTTTAAACCCGAATGGGAACGAAAAGTGGCATTTTAAGGCGCGCAAGAGCGTTATGAGCTCTCCCTTAATTGCCGCCAATGGCAAAATTTATTTTGGAGATAATGCGCACTGGTTTTACTGCCTGAACTCAGAGGGGACGTTGGCCTGGAAGTACGACACTAAAGGAATTTTCTGCTACTCTTCGCCGACAATTTCACGAGACGGATCCCTTATCTTTGTACAAGTGGCCCGAAATTTTATGGGGGGTAAAAATGGCGTTTTTGCCTTTGCACCAAATGGTACTTTGCGATGGGTCTTCCGCCCGCCTGACTCTGGCCAAGAACTTGATAGCTTTTCACCCGCTCTTTCTCCGGATAGCCAGACCCTCTACTGTCCCGGCGTAGGGATCTTGTACGCTGTAGGCACAGACGGAAAGCTCAAATGGGACTATCCTACCGGAATAAGTGGGGGAGCAGGCCTAGTATCAACACCCGCCGTGGACTCGCAAGGCAACATCTATTTTCGGGTTGGAGAACTCTGTTATTCAATTACTCCTTTTGGGGAGCTCCGCTGGCAGACATCGGTGTTAGGAGGGACCTACTTTTCTTCGCCCACAATTGGCAGGGATGGCACAATCTACGTAGTTGGCGGTGAATCAACTAATACTGAATCAAACCATCTTTATGCCTTAGATTATGCAGGTAATATAAAATGGGTATTTTCCATTCACAACTCTTCAGAATCTACTCCCGTTATTGATGGTGAAGGCACTATTTATCTTGGTCTATTAAGCCAACATGGTTGGGGTAGTTTTGGTGATGTGAATTTCGTGGCGATTAACCCGGACGGAAGCGAAAAGTACCGGGTCGAATTAGAGGGGAACCCGGGAATGTTCCCGGACATCGATACCGTGCCAGTTATAGGAACCAACAGAAGGATCTATCTGGGCTCAGATAATGGGGGTCACCATCTTTTATGCGTGAAATAATAACTTGGCGGGATACATATTACTGGAGATAATAAGATGAAGACACGAATCTTAAAAACGTTGTTTTTAGCTGCCATGTTATTAGCCATTGCCCAAAAGCAAAATGCCATAGCCCAACAGATATTGGGAAATGGGGAATTATTAATTAATCTTCTTAATGCTTCCATAGATTGGAATATATATGTAGATGCTGTTAGTACTACATGGGGCTCAAAAAATCAAAACTACCCTGTTCTTACCAGTAGATACCTGCATTACCATCTTTCTTATGGTAACATACCTAACTTTGATGCAATAGATGATCAGAATTCTGCTCCTTCTGGCCAAGTTATAGCCTATGGTCGCTACAAAATTAAAATTGAAGGAAATTCCGTGTATGTGGACTACAGAGACTGTGGCTATTATGGTGTGGGGGATATACACTATGACGCGGGCCGTGGCCATGATATTACTGTAACCTACGATTTTAATACCCATTCTTTTATCTACATGAATCCGTCTAGTGGGAATATCTGGGATAATAGAAATGATGCGCCAAATCGCAGTATCGATCTTTTTAAAATCCCTGTTACCGCTACCAATAACTTTTCTGGTGGAAAAATTTGTATGTCTTTTGGGGGGAATTTAATGGAATACTATACTCCTCATACCATTGATTATGGCTGGACAACTACCAATACAATTAATGCGATTTCGCCGCAGATTGTTGATGGCATGGTATATACATTTACCGGTTGGGATGATGGCGTGGGAGGCACCATCCGTTCTGTGACAATAGATGACCAGCATAATAGCTATAATTTTCAGGCAGATTTCTCCAGTAAACCTCAAACACCGCAGAACTTTTCCGGCACCACCGAAAATAACCATCCTAAACTCACATGGACAGCCAATACGGGGTCTTCCGTGTCCGGCTATTGGATCTATCGGAATTACGACAAACAGGGCTTTGAACATTGTGCCACCGTTACCCCCAATACTGACAATTCCTGGATTGACTATGCGGTCTATACCCATCAGCGGGATAAGTTGATTGCCTATCGAATAGATTGTTTTGACAATACCTCGCAACATTCGGACCCTACAAGAAGTGTTTACTATTGGGGAGACATGCTGGCAAAAAAAAGGCGTACTCGAGCAGAAGGGAAGCTCTCTTTCCCGATAAATTTTGCCTTATTTGCCAACTACCCCAATCCCTTTAACCCCACCACCATCATTCGCTACCGTCTGCCGGAGGCGGCGCATGTCACTCTTGCCATTTATAATTTACAGGGGCGGCTGGTTGAAACCCTGGTAAACGGTGAAAAGGAAGCGGGGAGCTATTCGGTGCAGTGGCATGCGGAAAGTCTGCCCAGCGGGGTGTATTTCTACCGGATTCAGACGGGGCAATTTACGGCCACAAAAAAGCTTTTGCTGCTGAAGTAATCCTCCCCAGCCATTCGCGCATTTGCGGCTTATTTTTCGTATGCTTCGCAGGCTGCTTTATTCAGATAACCTATAAATATTAAATTTTCGAAATATTTTTATTTTTAAAAAATATTTATATATTTTTTGTTTTTTTTTTTTACATTAAAATGTCATTCAAATCAGGATTGGGTTCTTGATCCGATTGACGGAGATCCTTCTCCAAAACATCCTATGGGTTGGTAACAAAACGTTTAAAATGTTTCTTCATTGTAAGAACCCTTTTCCTTCTCTTTCTCATCAGTTTTTTATCTTTCGATTTTTAACGAATCATCCGTGTGCGGGGTAGAGGGGGTTGAGGCCGGGGTGATGATTCATCGGTTGGAGGGATCCATCGGTGGCTATTCCTTCAAAAAAAAGACTATAAAGAGAATTATGAAAGAAGAATCCCAAATGGAGAGTCCATAATATGATAAAATCAGTTATAATAAATTATATTGAAAATTTAAAAAAAGTGATTCGCTCATATAACAATCCTTTAAAAAGAAAAGAAAATATTTCATTAAAAGATAAATTAGAAATGCAATTTTATGATGAAGAGGCTGAAAAATATCTGAATAATTTTGATGAAAATCTATTTCGTTATGACGAAAATGAGGAAATGCCGTTAACACACCAATATTTTTATTCGCTTTTAGAAAATATAAAAGATAAAATGATTTTGGATTGCTGTTGTGGGCATGGGTTTGCCTCCGTAAAATGCGCAAAACGGGGGGCTAGAGTTACAGGCATTGATATATCTCCCAAAATGATTCAACTTGCAAAAAAGAATGCCCAATTTAACAATGTCGCTAACTATACTAATTTTGAAGTTATGTCCGCTCAAAAAATGAATTTCAAGGATGAGCAATTTGATTATGTTATTGGAATCGGGGCCTTGCATCATCTTAATCTAGAATTTGCCGCAAAAGAAATTTCCAGAGTGTTAAGGCCAGAAGGGAGAGGCATTTTTATTGAACCGCGCATTCCCTTTAAGTGGCTCATATTTATTAGAAGCCTATTTCCAAATAAATGTTTTGAATCTCCTGGCGGTTCTCAATTGAACGAAAAAGACCTTGAGTTGTTTTTAAATCATTTTTCCCAATTTCATTTTGAATATTTCATGTTTTTAAAAAAACTTTCTCGGTTTCCGCTATTTAATAAGGTAGATAAACAGCTTGATAAAATAGACTCATGGTTAATAAAAAAATTGCCTCATCTGAAATTGTTCTATTGGGCATTCGTCTTGGAGGTTATTAAATAATTACTAAAATCCCACAAAAGCTATAACATGATTTCATTAATATACATTGAATCTGCCACTGGATTTTATTGTCCGGCGAAACCTGTTGCAGTTCGGTGGAGCAGGGCAGGCGATTCGTGAATCGCCCGCAAAATCATTCGCGGCTACTTCCTTTCATGTGCTTTTCGAGCCGCTTTTTTGCCGCATTTTGTTTCATTGACATCCTTCGCATTTAGCTTGGCATTCTGAGCCGAGGAACGTCGGTTGTTTTTCTCATCATCCTGAGTTTTGTCATGAATCGGCTAAAATGCCCCCGCTTCAAAGTACCTTTTCCCTTTTTCTTAAAAAATCTCTCCTCGTCATTTTTCAAATTGACTTTTGTAAAAAAAATTCGGATATTTAATCAAGTTCAAAAAATCGAAAAGGCCAATTTCCTTAAAAAAAAGAGAAAAAAATCATGCAAACCAATCGGATCAAATGGGTCGTTGTTTTTGTTTTCCTTGGAATGTTTAGTTTTTCTTGCGGAAGTCAGACTGTTCAAAAACAGGTTGTCTCGCCGAACGGCAAAATCATCCTGACGTTTTTCTTGAAACAGGGTGCTCCGTTTTACAAAGTGGCTCTCGGCAAAAAGCTACTGCTTGTCCCCTCGCGCCTGGGATTCCGGTTCAAAAATCTCCCGCCGCTCGAAGGGAATTTCCAAATGACCGATTGGCACACCCGCACCTTCGACAGGACCTGGCAGCCCGTCTGGGGGCAGACCGATTCTATCCGAAACCACTACCATGAGTTAGTGGTCTCTCTCCGGGAAAAAACAGCCCCAAAACGACAAATGACGCTGTTTTTTCGTGTTTTTGACGACGGCGTCGGATTTCGCTGCCGTTTACCCAAACAGCCTCATCTGAAAGATGTGCAAATCACGGATGAATTAACCCAATTCAATTTTGCCCGAAACGACACCGCCTGGTGGATTCCGGCCAATTACGACAGTTACGAAAAATTGTACCGCAAAACCCCGCTCACCCAAATAAAAGCCGTTAATACGCCGGTGACACTGAAAACGCCGGACGGAATTTACCTGAGTGTGCACGAAGCGAATCTCACCGATTACGCCGGAATGACGCTGAAGCGCACACAGGGCACCCATTTTGAATGTGATCTGGTTCCCTGGCCGGACGGCGTGAAAGTCAAGGGACGCACCCCGCTTCAAACACCCTGGCGAACCATTCAAATAGCCACTCGTCCCGGGGGACTCATTGAATCGCATCTCATTGTAAATTTGAACGACCCCTGTGCGCTGAAAGATGTTTCCTGGATTCACCCGATGAAATACGTGGGCATCTGGTGGGCGATGCACATCCGGAAATGGACCTGGACGGCGGGCCCGAAGCACGGAGCCACGACCGCGCACGCCAAAACCTATATCGATTTTGCCAGTCGGCATCGCATTCCGGCGCTTTTGGTGGAAGGCTGGAACAAAGGGTGGGAAACCTGGGGAGCCAAAAATCCGCATTTTAGTTTTACGGAAAGCTACCCTGATTTCAATTTAAAAGAGGTGGTGCGGTACGGAAAGAAGAAAGGCGTGCAGCTCATCGGACACCATGAAACGGCGGGAAATGTGCCGGATTACGAGCGTCAGATGGATGCCGCTTTTGCCCTGTATCGAAAATTGGGGGTCCCAGCCGTCAAAACGGGCTACGCGGGTGGTATTATTCCCCGCGGCCAGCACCACCACGGGCAGTGGATGGTGCGCCATTACCGGAAAGTGATTCAAACGGCCGCCCGGTACCACCTGATGATTGACGCCCACGAACCGATCAAACCCACGGGCATTCGCCGAACCTACCCGAATTTTATTGCGCGCGAGGGGGTGCGCGGCATGGAATACAACGCCTGGAGCGACGGGAATCCGCCCGAGCACACGACCATTCTTCCGTTCACCCGTGTGCTGGCCGGGCCGGTGGATTACACCCCCGGGATTTTCAATATTCTTTTCGACCCCACGCGTAAACACCGCGTGCACACCACCCTGGCCAAACAGCTTGCCCTGTACGTTGTCCTGTACAGCCCCCTGCAAATGGCGGCGGATTTGGTGGAAAATTACGAAAATCAACCCGCCTTTCGATTTATTGAAGCGGTTCCGACCAACTGGAACGAGACGCGGGTTTTGGACAGCCGAATCGGAGATTACGTCACAATTGTTCGGCGCAACGGGCCCAATTGGTTTTTGGGAAGCATTACCGACGAGCATCCCCGATTGCTCACGATTCCCCTTGATTTTCTGGCGAAGAACCAATCCTACGTGGCCCACATTTATTGTGACGCCAAACGCGCCGATTGGGTGACCAACCCCACAGCCGTGGAAATCGAGGCTGTGCCCGTCCGCCGGGAGAACACACTTTCACTGGCGCTTGCCCCCGGAGGCGGAACGGCGATTGACTTTGAAGCGGTTTCCGAAAGCGGCACGGCCGTCGGAAAAAGTGTGGCGGATTTCAATAAGGAATCCGAAACGAAAATGGAGATTTACCGCAAATTGAAGATTCGGCGAAAATAACCGGCGCACCAAAGGTTGATTTTCCTGACCGGGTAGTACCCCAAAATGAAAGGCCCAATTGTGGGTCAGCGGTACCAGTTAAATTTTCGGGGCAGGTGGATCGGGAAGCTTTGGACACCAAACGTGTGCACTCGATTCAGAGCAAACGCTTTGTATGTGAAATCCGTTAAAAATCATTTTCGGGGGAACTTACTTTTGAACAAATTTTAAGGATTGGAATTTTTGAATGGACGACCTACTCCAACCCCTTTTCGTGGAAAATCAAATTCAGCACTACAATTGGGGTGAGCGCGGGGAGAACGCTTTCATCCCGCGTTTGTTGGGCATTCCGGCGAAACCTGACATCCCGTACGCCGAGCTCTGGATCGGCACACATCCGGCGGCCCCGTCGTTCGTTCGGCTCGGAGACAAAAAAATCCCCCTGACTCAAATTCTTTCCAGAGCCCCGGAATCGATTTTAGGCAAACGCGTGTGGCAAGCGTTCGATTCCAAATTGCCGTTTTTGCTCAAGGTCCTTTCTGCTGCCGAAGCCCTTTCCATTCAGGTTCACCCCAACAAGGAACAGGCCGTCAGACTGCACGCCCGCGATCCCAAGCACTACCCGGATGCCAATCACAAGCCGGAAATTGCAATTGCACTGAGCGACTTTAAGGCCTTGGCAGGTTTTCGGGATTTTGCTTCTTTGAGAGACATTTTACAGCGCTACCCGGAAATGGCTGATTTTATCGGGGAGTTGGCAAAACAATCGCCCGCTTCCGGCGGGCCGGCAGACAAACAGCGGTGGATTCGGCAAATCTACGTCACACTGACCCTGAAGGGGGAAAAACAACCGGAGGCTTTGAAACAAACACTCGGAAAACTGGACGCCCGTTTGGCGCGTCAAGGAAAACCGCACAATTTTCAGGAGGAGGTGTACCCTTCGCTTCGCCGAAAGTACGGGGACGACGTGGGACTTCTTTCCCTTTTTGTCCTGAATTTTGTGGAATTGCGTCCGGGGGAGGCCTTTTTCATTCCCGCCGGCGTGCCGCACGCCTACCTTCAGGGGAATATTATTGAATGCATGGCGAACTCGGACAATGTGGTGCGCGCCGGACTCACGCCGAAATTCAAGGATTTAAAGGCAATGGCGGACATTTTAGCACCGCTTCCCGCTCCGCTTCCTTTTTGGCAGCCGAAGCGAGAGGCAGAAGAAGTGGTGTACGCTGCTCCGGTCGCCGAATTTCGCGTCACCCGCTTAAATCTTGGAGCTGGGAAAAGAAAAGTCTTGCCTGCGGAGGACAGCATTCGCGTTTTGTTGGTGATTGAGGGTGAATTGGCGGTGGACTGGAAAAAGGGAAAGAGTTTGGCGCTCTCGAGAGGGAGCAGTTTTCTGTTACCGGCGGATTTAGGCGCGTGTCACCTTTTGGCGCACCGGAAAAGTTTGGTTTTTGTGGTGAATGTTCCCGCCGGGCTCCAAAAATAGGTTTTTTCCCGGTCTTTTCGATTTACGAACGAGAAACGCCGATTTCCGATTTTGGACGTTTTTCCCTGTGTTCGAAGAACACGGGACGAAGTCAACCCCTCCAGTTCTCTGGTGGGCAAAGGGCGGCGAGCTAACAACGAGTCCCGCCTACCCATAAATGGGTGCTTTGGCGGCCAGGCGCTACCAGAGGAATTCGCGGGTGAATGCAGAAGAGATGGAGCGCAAAGTAGGCGTAACACAAAGAGTCAAAGCTCGTAGAAAATTAAAAAAGCGCGAAAAACAGGGAACAATTTTTGACATTGAATTTGGATGGAGAAAAAGGTGTGGACATGCTGAAAAAAGAGGAAGAAATTTTTGTTAAACGGATCGATCGGTTTCACAAGCGGATTGCCAAACAAATTTTGGGCGACTCGATTCCGTTCGAAGCGGAATATGCCTGGTCAAAAGACCCCGTCCCCGTGGCCGAAAGGGCAAAGGGGAAGTTTAAATCGATTCGGGAAGGCGACGTCTGGGGGCAGGCCTGGGAAAGCGCCTGGTTTCATTTAAAGGCGCAGGTGCCAAAATCCTGGGCAGGAAAAACGGTGGTCGCTCACCTGGATTTCACCGGAGAAGGCCTGGTGGTTCTGCCGGACGGGTCGCTTCTTCAGGGCATTACCAGCGGTTCCGTTTTCGACGAAGAATTCAGTCGGGATGTGGTGCGTTTGTTTGATCCGGCCGAAGGCGGCGAGGACGTGGAACTGTGGGTGGAAACCGCTTCCAACAGCCTGTTCGGCGTGTTTTTGGACCCTGATCCCGCCCCCGGGGACCCGAAACGCTTCGGCCATTTTGAAAGTACCGTCAAACACATGCGCCTGTGCGTGTTTCAAAAGGAGTTGTGGCATTTGTGGCTGGATTTACGGGTGCTGCTCGGCTTGGTTAAAAAGCTTCCTGAGAAAGGCGTTCGGCGTCTGCGGCTCATTCGCTGTGCCAACGAGGCCATCGACGCCTTCGGTGACGATCCCCAAAATGCTGCCAGGAGCCGCAAAATCCTCCAAAAAGAAATGGGAAAACCGGCGGCGCCGTCGGATTTGTCAGCGCTGGCCATTGGGCACGCTCACATCGACACCGCCTGGCTCTGGCCGGTTCGCGAAACCATTCGCAAATGCGCCCGCACGTTCTCCTCGCAGGTGCGGCTCATTCAAACGTACCCCGATTACGTGTTCGGCGCGTCTCAGCCCCAGCAGTACGCCTACGTCAAAGAACACTACCCGCAGCTTTTCCAAAAAATCAAGGCGCTGATTAAGGCCGGTCGCTGGGAGCCCCTGGGCGGCATGTGGGTGGAGGCGGATTGCAATATTCCCAACGGGGAGTCGTTGGTAAGGCAAATTTTGTACGGCAAGAATTTTTTCAAAGACGAATTCGGGGTGGACGTGAAAAATCTTTGGCTGCCCGACGTGTTCGGCTACTCGGCGGCGATTCCCCAAATTCTTAAAAAAAGCGGTATTGATTTTTTCTTAACCCAAAAAATGTCCTGGAATCAGGTCAATGATTTCCCCTACCATACGTTTCTCTGGCGCGGCATTGACGGCACGGAGGTGCTGGCTCATTTTCCCCCTGAAAACAATTACAACAGCCAGCTCACGCCGGAGTACATTGTTTTTGGACGGGACAATTTTAAGGAACGGGATTTTTTGGACGAATTCATGTCGCTTTTCGGCGTGGGTGACGGTGGCGGCGGCCCGAAAGAAGAAAATCTGGAGTTCGGTCTCCGAATGGCGGATCTGGAAGGAGCCCCGAAAATTCGCTTCGGCAAAGCCGCCGATTTTTTTGAACGTCTGCAAAAGCACGAGAAGGAATTGCCCGTTTGGGCCGGTGAATTGTATTTGGAAGCCCACCGCGGGACCTTGACCACCCACGCACTGGTCAAAAAAATGAACCGAAAATTGGAACAAATCCTTCGGGAAGTGGAGTTTTTGTGGAGTCTCTTGCCGCTGGACGAGTATCCGAAAAATACCCTGGAAACGCTGTGGAAAAATCTGCTCTTAAATCAATTTCACGATATTATTCCCGGTTCCAGCATTCACCAGGTGTACGAAACGGTTCACCGAGAATACGAAAAAATGCTGGAAACGGGTGAGAATTTGAAGCGGCAGGCAGCCGAACGTTTGTTTGAAACGGACGAAAATGCTTTGGTGCTGTTCAACAGCCTGTCCGTGCCTTTTGAGGGAGTGGTTCATCTGCCGACTAATTGGGAAGGTGCTCAGGGGCCGTCCGGCGAAGAGGTGCCTGTTCAAAAAGACCCGGACGGCGCCGTGGCGCTGGTGTCCGTTCCTCCGCAGAGCTTTGTGACGCTGACACGCGCCGGCAAGAACACTTCTTTTGTCCCGCCGGGTAATGCGTTGATTTTGGAAAACGATCGCGTGCGGTACGAGTTTTCAAAAGACGGAAAATTGGTGCGGGGCTGGGACAAAGAAGCGGCGCGGGAGATTCTCATTCCCGAACAACCGGGCAATGTGTTGACGCTCTACGACGATCACCCCAACGATTTTGACGCGTGGGAAATAGAAATTTTCTACGAGACCAGTGCGCTGGAAAATCCCCGCGACGTGACGGTCAGGCGCTGGACGGACGGGCCGGTGCGCCAGGGGCTTTATTTCGAAATGAAGATCGGGCATTCTTCCGTACAGCAGTGGGTTTTGCTTGGCCAAAACAGCAAGCGACTGGATTTTCGCACGCAGGTTGATTGGCGGGAAAAGCACCGGATGCTTCGCGTGGCGTTCCCTGTGGCCGTTCAAACCACGGAGGCAACGTTTGACATTCAGTACGGCTTTGTGCGGCGCAGCAATCACCGCAACACCAGTTGGGATCGCGCCCGGTTCGAAGTCCCCGGCCAGCGCTACGCCGATCTTTCCGAGAAGGATTACGGCGTGGCTCTGCTCAATGACTGCAAATACGGCTACAAGGTTGTGGACAACGTGCTGGATTTGAATTTGCTGCGGTCGCCCAATAATCCCGACCCGGATGCCGACCAACATGTCCACGAATTTACGTACAGCCTTTTGCCGCACACAGGCGATTTGGTGCATTCGGACGTGCAGGCAGAGGCGGAACGTCTCAACCGCGGTGTGGTTGTTTTCCCCGGATTCCGGCAAAAGGGAGTGCAATTGCCTTGCAGGGTGGAGGGGGAAGGGCTTTCGCTGGAGGTGCTGAAAAAAGCGGAAAAAGAAAAAGCCGTTGTCCTGCGGGTGGTGGAAACCCTCGGAGGCCACACGGTGGGGCGTCTAATTTGTACCCCGAGGGTGAAGCGCGTGGTTGAGACGAATTTAATGGAATGGACAGAAGGGGAAGAAATCCCGTTGAACGGAGAGCAAAAAATCGATTTCGGCCCGTTTGAAATTAAAACCTTCAAGGTTTTTTTGT
>CAZOHG010000088.1:6770-11617 GCA_964579725.1 uncultured Deferribacteres bacterium | reverse complement strand
TTTAGCCAGCAATTTTGTCCCGATGGGCTCATTGATTGGGAGAAATTGGTTCGGTTTAACTCGGCAGCGAATTGAGACAGAAAGTGGAATGCAAATCATGAAAATCGGCCCCTACGAATTGTACGCAATCGAACACGGAGATTTTAAATTGGACGGCGGCGCCATGTTCGGTGTAGTGCCCAAGGTGCTGTGGGAAAAAACAAATCCCGCTGACGAAAAAAATCGGATTGACATGGCGCTACGCTCACTGCTGCTTGTGGGAGACAGCCGTGTTATTCTGGTGGATACCGGTATTGGGGACAAGCTTCCCCCAAAGCTAATGTCCATCTACCAGGTGGATTATTCCCGGCGCAATACGGAAAAATCCTTGGAAAGGGTGGGGATAAACAGAACCGACGTCACGGATGTCATCCTCACCCACTTGCATTTTGACCACGCAGGCGGGGCAACGCGATTGGACGACAATGGCAATGTTGTGCCTGCTTACCCCAATGCCACCTATTATATTCAAAAGGGCCAGTTTGCGTGGGGCAAAAAACCTTCGGAGCGAGACCGTGCCAGCTTTTTCCCCGAAAATTATCTTCCTCTAAAAGAAGCCGGACAGCTTAAACTATTGGACGGCTCTACGGAACTTTTCCCCGGGATTGAGGTGCGTGCCCTATTTGGGCACACCCCCGCCATGCAGGTGGTTCGGGTGTACAGCGCTCGTCAAACCCTGCTCTATTGTGCGGATTTAATTCCCACGGCTTCGCACATTCCTTTGCCCTGGATCATGGCGTACGACTTGAATCCCTTGCTCACCTTAGAGGAGAAAAAAGATATTCTTCCCACGGCCGTTTCGGAAAATTGGATTCTCATGTACGAACACGATCCTTTTCACGCAGCGTCCCGGGTGGTTTTTACCGGGAAGGATTACAAAATGGGAGAGGAGGTCGTATTTTAAATCGTTCCCCGAAAATGCCAGTGAATCACTCTGCTCGCAGTACGAAAATCAAAATTCTCCCGGATTTTCTCAGCAATAAAATTGCCGCGGGAGAAGTGGTAGACCGTCCGTCTTCTGTCGTCAAGGAGTTGGTGGAAAATGCTCTTGACGCTGGGGCAACGGAGATCACCATTATCGTAAAAGACGGCGGGAAAAGTCTCATTCAAGTTGTGGACGACGGTTCGGGAATGTCCGAAGCGGACGCCATTCTTTCGTTCGAACGGCACGCCACCAGCAAAATTTCTACCGCGGACGACCTGCACCGCATTGAGACCCTTGGCTTTCGCGGCGAAGCTCTGGCCAGCATTGCCTCGGTTTCTATGGTGGAACTGAAAACCCGCGTCCCCGAGGAACCCGAAGGCACACTTTTGAAATTAGAGGGCGGCGTGGTCAAAACCCTGGAGAAGGTTGCCTGGCACCGGGGGACATCGCTTTCGGTCAAAAATCTTTTCTTCAACACACCCGCACGCCGGAAATTTCTAAAAACGGACAACGCCGAATACCGGCACATTTTGTCTGTGGTCAATCGATTTCTCCTTTCCTACCCGGAAATCAGTTTTCGTTTCTACAAAAATAGCCAACAGATTTTCAATTACCCCAGCCAGTCTCTTCGGGAACGCATTGTGGCGCTTTTCGGAGAAAAGTACGAAGGGAATCTAATTCCGGTGGATTTTGCCTTTGGCAGCAGTGCGATCCGTGGCTTCGTGGGAAACATGGATTTGTTTCGGGGTGCACGCGGTTACCAATATTTGTTTTTGAATCGCCGCTACATTTTAAATAAATCTTTAAATTACGCAGTTTCAATGGCTTACGGTACAATGCTCCCTCAGGGGCAGTACCCTTTTTATGTGTTGGACCTACAAATTGATCCGGAAGAGGTGGACGTCAATGTTCACCCCTCCAAGATTGAAGTGCGGTTTGAAGACGAGCGCCGGATGTTTCGTCAGGTGCTCACAGCCGTTAAGGAAGCGCTGAACTCAGCCGACGCCGTTCCGGTTCTGCGTGCACCCGAAGAAACCGCAGAATTTTTCGAGCCGCCCGTCCACACATCGAATCGGCCGTTTGGTCGTGCGGGAGGGGAAACGGGAAGTTTGCATTTTCCGCTGGAGTTTTCGGCTAATCGCCGAAGGTCGGACGCAGAAGACATCCTTCCCGGACAGTCGGTTGAACAGAAAGAAGCCGAAGAGCCGGTGGCCCAGGCAAGCCCATCCGGTAACCGCCCGCAAATCCGGCAACAGTTGTACCGCGCTTCTCGGGGCGAACAGGTTTCTGTGTGGCAACTGCACCACAAGTACATTTTTTCACAAATCAAAAGCGGCCTTATTATTATTGACCAACATTTGGCGCACGAGCGCATTTTATTTGAAAGAGCCATGGAAAACTTCAACAAACGGCCCCCTGCTTCTCAGCAGTTGCTTTTTCCTCAAACCCTGGAACTCAGTCCCGAAGACTACGAAATTTTAAAGGAAATGAATTTTTATTTGAAAAAAATCGGACTTGTGGTTAAGGAGTTCGGTGGGCGCACCGTGGCGATTGAGGCCGTGCCAACCAATATTCGTGGAAACGAAGAAACGATTTTGCGGGAAATTATCGACGACTACAAGAACAATTCCGATCGCGACATTCGTGAAAAGGTGGCGGCCTCATTTGCGTGCAAATCCGCCATTAAAGCAGGGGATCCTCTTACGCAGGAAGATATGATTTCGCTCATTGACGGACTTTTTGCGACCCAAAATCCCTATTTTTGTCCCCACGGGCGGCCGATCATTGTGACAATTCCCCTCGAAGAATTGGACAAGCGGTTTCTTCGGCTGTAGCGACCGTGAAATCTTCCACCCCCAAAATGTTTTTACCCGTTTTGACAGGTCCCACAGCCGTCGGAAAGACAGCCGTGGCCCTGGAACTGGTCACATTTTTCCCGAATCTTGTGGTGATTTCCGCTGATTCCCGGCAAATCTACCGCTACATGGATATCGGAACCGCCAAGCCAACGGCCGAAGAGCGCAGCCGCGTCCCGCACGAATTTGTGGACATCTGTAATCCGGACGAACCTTACAGTGCGGGGAAATTCGGCAAGGAAGCGCGCCGAAACGTTGCCGCGCGCAAGGAACAGGGTGCTTTCCCCCTGGTGGTAGGCGGTTCCGGGCTCTACATTCGGGCTTTGGTGGACGGCCTTTTTGAGGGTGAAATTTCCGACCCGGACATGCGGCGGCGCCTTCGGAAAGAAGCCGAAACAAAAGGACTCGACTCGCTTTACAGGCGACTCAGAAAAATTGACCCGGACTCGGCGTCAAAAATTCACCCAAACGATGAACAGCGCATTTTGCGGGCTCTGGAGTTGATTGAACTCACGGGCGAACCCCGGTCGGTTTTTCTGCGGCGAAATAGACAAAAATCGCCCTACGAACCGATTTTCATCGGACTAACCATGGAAAGAAGCGCCCTGTACAGGCGGATTGAAGCCCGTGTGGACCAAATGATGGCCCGAGGTCTTGTGGACGAAGTGGAGCGGCTCCGCCAAATGGGCTTTGGGCCGGAACAACAGGCCTTGCAAACTGTCGGTTACCGGGAAATCTTCGATTTTTTGGAGGGCCGATTTCCACTGGAGGAAGCCGTTCGCCTGATTAAACGCAACACGCGGCGCTTCGCCAAACGTCAATTAACCTGGTTTCGGGCTGACCCACGCATTCGCTGGTTTACATTAGACGACACAACCGATTTAACCAGACTGGCAGAGGAAATTGCTCGGTGGATTGACACTTTTTTGGAGAAAGGGGGCTAAAAGCCGCTGTTTCCTTTGCGAGAGGATGATTTGGGTTTCCGGGCCTGGTTGGCGCACAGTTGAAAAACACGGGTTCGACACAGGACGTTTGCGTCTTCAAAGAAAAGATTTTTCGGGGCGGACAAAAGACGTGGACTCGACCATTTTTTGCTTGCAGATCTCAACAGAAATGTGTATTTTTTCTACATTAAAGTAACTTCTTGTTTTTTGGTACATTTCTGCTGTTGTTAGAAAAAGGGGTCGGTTTGCGTCGAGCCTCGACAGTCTGATTTCAATGGGGTTGGAAGTTTCGAAATGAAACGCTTGCCATCGAATTTCAAATCGCCGCCCACCTGGGACTCATTTGCCGCAATGGCGCTGCGCGGGAAAGGGAAAATTGCCCTTTTGGGGACGACGGACGCCGGTAAGAGCACGTTGGCCACCTTTCTTCTAAGAACTGTTCTAACTGCGGGCAAAACGGCCGCTTTTTTAGACACGGATTTGGGTCAAACAAGCGAAGGACTGCCGGGAACGCTCAATCTAACGATTTTCTCCGCCGCGGGTAAAACAGTCCGGCGTTACTCCCATTTTGTGGGTGCCTTTTCCCCTGCGGTACATTTTACCGAGGTTTTGGCGGGGAACGAAAATTCAGCGTTTTCCAATAGCGGTCGGCGTTCGGCGCCGCACCCGCGAAATGCGGCAGCAATACCGACAGAAGAAACTGGCCCGGTATTTTCGACACGCAAAGCAATACGAATGGCCCGCGGCACATACAGTGTTTTTGAACACCTGGCTGGGTTCGGGAACCGCTTTGTCCCGCGAAGAAATCCGTTGGCTGGGCGAAAAACTGGCCACGCAGGTGTTTTATGGTGAAAAAACCCGTAACGGACTTTTTCTTCTAACCGATACTTCTCCTGCTCCGGCAAACGGGTTGTCTGCGGCGCGTGCCTGGAATACCCTCAATTTGCACGTAACACCGTTTTCGGAGTGGCAGAACCTGCTGGTTGGCTTGTTAGGGGGGAACCGTTTAACGCTCGGGCTGGGACAGGTAACCGGTTTTCAATCGGAGAGAACGTGTCTCCAAATTGCCACGCCGCTGCGGTC
>CAZOHG010000088.1:0-6670 GCA_964579725.1 uncultured Deferribacteres bacterium | reverse complement strand
TGCGGTCCATTGGGGAAGCGTTCGTTTTGACCCCGCTTCGCCTGCTGTTTTTTCACAATCGAAAGCGTAAGATATTTTGAGGAAGCCAAAGGGAGGGCAGCCCCAGGCACCTTTAGCAGTCCGCTTGCGAAATGAAAAAAGGTTAATAGGGAACGGAAGTAAGCCGATTTATGCGCAAAGAGGATTTTTTTAACGCCGATCGTTCCGATCGGGAACACATTCAGGGGGTAGTGGAGCGCATCGTTTTCCGTAGCGAAGAAACGGGCTTTACCGTCCTGCGCCTTGTTTTAGACCATCACCTTGAGCAATCGACCACTGTGGTCGGTCTTTTTCCCTTTGTGAACAAGGGAGAGCACGTGCGATTTTTCGGCAATTGGAAAAAAGACCCGAAGTACGGCGCTCAATTTCAGGCGGAAAGATACGAAACTATTTTACCCGTCACCGAAAAGGGGATTGAAAAATATTTGGGTTCGGGTCTGGTGGAAGGGATTGGGGAGAAATTTGCCAGGCGCATTGTGGCAAAATTTGGACGAGACACACTGAAAATTATTCAAACCGAACCCCGCCGGTTGCTGGAGGTGGAGGGAATCGGGGAGAAACGGTTTTACCAGATTCTTCAGGCGTGGAAAGAGCAAAATATTCTCCGAGACGTGATTATTTTTTTGGGGCAGTACAATGTGGGCCCGGCGCTGGCCACCAAAATTGTAAAAAGCTACGGGGGCCAGGCTCTGGACATCATTCAAACCAATCCATACAAATTGGCAGAC
Source organism: uncultured Deferribacteres bacterium (assembly GCA_964579725.1). Classification (GTDB taxonomy): domain Bacteria; phylum Zhuqueibacterota; class JdFR-76; order JdFR-76; family BMS3Abin05; genus CAZOHG01. The sequence goes on along the minus strand of CAZOHG010000088.1, from coordinate 5,903 downwards.
GACATTCGGGGAATTGGTTTTCTCACGGCGGACAAAATCGCCCGTCACATGGGCGTGGCGTTAGAAGAACCCGCACGCATTGAATCGGGTTTAAAATATTCTCTTCAAAAGGGGACGGAGGAAGGCCACACCTATTTGCCCCGGGAGGAGCTTGTCCGTCGAAGTGTGGAGATTCTCCGGGTCTCCGCGACTCTCATTGAAGATGTTTTGGACAAACTTCTTGCCGTGAACCATTTGACGGAAGAAAACCAGCGGATTTACTTTCCGAGTTTTTACCGCGCCGAAAAAGAACTGGCACATAAAATTGTGGCTCTGACGCAGGCCAAAATAAAAATGCCTGATCCGAAAGAAGTTCAACGGCGGGTTGAGCAACTCTCCTACCTGCAAAAAATCTCGTACACAGCGGAACAAAAACAGGCCATTTCGCTGGCCATGCAGGAAAAGATTCTGGTCCTGACCGGCGGCCCCGGAACCGGGAAAACAACCACCGTTCGGGGCATTATTCAGCTTTTTGACGCCTACCGAATGAAGGTAAAATTGTGTGCACCCACCGGGCGGGCCGCCAAACGCCTCGCCGAAGCCACTTCCCGCGAAGCGAAAACCATTCACCGGTTACTCAAATTCGACCCCAAATTGGGGCAGTTCTACCACAACGAAGACCACCCGCTGGCTCTGGATGTTCTCATCGTAGACGAATTTTCTATGGTGGACATTTTCTTGGCTTTCTACCTGTTAAAAGCCCTGCCCTTGGGAGCCAAATTAATTCTTGTGGGTGATGTGGACCAGCTTCCCTCTGTGGGCCCCGGTAACGTTTTGCGGGATTTAATTGATTCCCGCACCGTGGGAACGGTTCATTTAAAAAAGGTCTTTCGTCAGGCATTGAACAGCCAGATTATTGTCAACGCACACCGAATTAACCGCGGCCTTTTGCCTGAAATCAAACGCAAACCCGGTGTGGGAAATCTCCCAGCGGGGACAAAACTCAAGCCAATTGACGATTTTGGGGATTTCCTTTTCGTTCAGGAAGATGACCCGGAGCAGACAGCTCACATGATTCTGGAATTGGTTACCGACAAACTCCCCAAACGCTACGGCTACGATCCCTTACGCGACATCGAAGTTCTCACTCCCATGTACCGCGGCCCGATTGGGGTGGATCGACTGAACCGGCTGTTGCAGGCAAAACTTAACCCCCGTGCCAAAACCAAGGAAAAAGGCAAGCTGGTTTTCGCCCGTGGGGACAAAGTCATGCAAATGCGCAACAATTACGAAAAAGGGGTGTACAACGGGGATATTGGGCTTATTGCCGGCATCGACCCAGAAGAACGAAAATTTTGGGTCGATTTTGATTCCCGCGTCGCGTACGATTTTTCGGAGGCCGACCAATTGGTGCTTGCTTACGCCATTACCATTCACAAAAGTCAAGGTTCCGAGTACCCGGTGATCATTTGCCCGATTACCACGCACCATTACATCATGCTCCAGCGGAACCTGATTTACACAGCCATTACGCGTGCCGAGGAATTGGTGGTGTTAATCGGAACACGAAAAGCCCTTTCTATTGCCGTCAACAACAACCGCGTTCAACAGCGCTTTACCGGCTTGCGGGATTTTCTCCGCCAAGCCTTTCAGACGAAGGAACATGGCTAAGCCTGTCGTTTGGAGGGGCGTGCCTTTCTCCAAATAAAAATACCGAACCGTGAAGATTCACAAAAGCCCCTGCAAAGGGGACAAACGGTGCAGGGGCTTTTTTAACGCCGGGAAAAAAGACGGCTTTCAGCGGAGCAGGCTGCATTTTCCCGTCAGAACGCGGTTGCCCACCCGGAGGCGGTAAAGGTACACACCCGAAGGGGCATTGTGGAAGCGGAAATCCTTTCCGTCCCAGAGTATTGTGTGGGAACCGCGGTGCAAAATGGTCCCGCGAATCAAAACCCGAATCCGACGCCCCGTGGCATCAAAAATGGCCAGTTGAACCGAAGCCTTCCGCGGCAATTGAAATTGGATTTGCGTTTCGGGATTGAAGGGATTGGGGTAATTCGAAAGCGCAAATCTTGCCGGGGCTATTATGTCACCTGCGGCAGCGACACGTGTAGCGTTTCCGTAGGTGTACAGCAGGCGGTCCAGATTCTCCCAGGCACCGGACCGCCAATTTTGGTGCGTGATTTTGACCAAGTTGTCGCCGCTGTCGTAGGTGTACTGTGCGCGCGAGTCATCTTCCCAGGTGTTGTTTGACCAATTTTGGGTGGTTTCGACCAACAGGTTTTTCTGACTATTGTACGTCGTTAATTTTCGGGTCGATTTTTTCCAGCTTGAACCGTCCCAATTAAACTCGGTTCTCGCCGTTTCGTTGTTATCTCCGTTAAACGCGTACGTGGTTTTGTCCTCATTCTGCCAGCTCGTTTGATCCCAGGTTTGGTGAATGCGCTGGGTATTATTCCCCTTAGTGTCGTATTCGTAGGAATTTTTCTCCGATTTGCTCCAATTTACGCCCAACCAGATTTCGGTCATATCCTCAATACGGTTCTTTTGGCTGTCGTAGCGATAGGTACTGCGGAGGGTATTCATCCAGGCATTTCCGACCCACATTTGCATGGTCGTTTTCTCCGGCAATTTGTCGGCGTTGTAAGAAGTGATCATTTTCAAAAATTTTTGCCACTCCCCCGAGACCATTTTGTAGTTCACAGTCTCCGTCGGTAGATTGTCCGCGTCGTATTGGGTTTCAATCTTAATAAAGCCGGCCCATTTTCCTTCTTTCCATTCGAACAACGACATGACGGTGACGTTTTGATTGGCGTCAACCTCGTACAAGAGCTTGGTTTCATTTTGCCACCCTTTGTCGAGGCTGTACTTTTGAGTTCTTTCTTCGGCCAGTACTCCGTGGGTATCGTAGCGGTAGGTTGTTTTCATGTAGTCCAACCAGCTGTTGTCGACCCAGGTTTGCTGCAACATTTCCAACAGTGCCGTGCGAGGGGTGGCCAGTACAATCGGTACCGGCAGATTTTTGAGGTGCTGCTGCGCCCGTTCGACGACTTCGGGAACGTTGCTCCGCGTCAGACTTTCCGTTTGTGAAAAAGCAGTTCCACCAAACCACAAAAGAACCGCTACGACGATCCAGACCATCCGCTTAAAAAAGTTCATCTGTCTTCTCCTTTCGTAACGCATTTTTTAATTTTTCCATTTGAATCGGTTTCTCCAAAACCGTGGTTACACCCGCCGATTTTAAATCCTGTACTGCTTTTTCGCTGAAATAAGCGCTTAAAATAATGAAACGGCTTGCGGGGTAGGCCTTTTGCAATCCGCAAATCATTTCCATTCCGTCGACGGTGGAAAATCGAATTTCCGAAAGAACCACGGCTTTGCGATTGTGTTTGAGCAAATTCCAGGCAAAAAGGGGCGATTGGAGCAAAGAAATCTCGTCAAAATCAAATCGCAACGCCAAAGCGATGCCTTCGGCCAGGGATTTGTCTTCGTCAATAATAATCAGGTGTTTTTTCATGAGCGGGTTAGCCCCAACTGCCGGACGAAACGACCTCTCCGTTTGAATATTGCTTCCAGCTTCCGGTGCCTTTGCTGTCCCACTGGCATTGGTACGAAGGGACGAACGAACCGCCGCTTATTTCTTCTAACTGCAAAGAACCCGAATGATCGGCGTTTTGCGTCACTGTCAATTTGGAGCCCGATTCGCCGTCAGAAAGGAGGTAAATGAGGGTGTAGGCATCTTGGGTGTCTGTTTCCCAGGTCCACTCCGCCTGCACATTTGACGTAACCGGCTTGTACAGCGTCATGGTACCCGATTTCCCGTTCTTTGCTTCCTCGATTTTCATAAATAGCCAGTTGGCGTAGGTGAAATTTTCGTCTTTGCCGTCCAACCGCGTTTCCCAGATGTATTGTTTTACCGTTTCAAATACGCTCAGCGTTACGGTAAGACCATTGTGTGTCCACGTGCGTCGCCAGGTGGGGTCGTCCAGTACGCTCGCCGGCTTGGCCAATCCGTTGGGTGGAGTAAAGGCGTACGCAAAAGAGGCAAATCCATTTGCCATCCCAATGTAATTGGCCGCCATTTGGGCGTTCGGGTTAGACGATTGCGCCATGTGTTCGGGAACGGCAATCTGCTGAATGGTCACTGTCGGAAGATTTTGCTTTTCCTCTGGACCGGCAGGATTGCTCTTTTTTGAGCAACTCACTGCCACCAGGCCAACTAAAATACCAACCACAGCCGCTGTTTTTGGGATGTTCATCGTTTCCTCCTTCTTTTTCTTTTTTTCGTTGTCACACAGGAAGGGAGGCAAAGACGAGGCCAAAAAGGGACGTTAATGTAACCAGTGAATAATTAGTGACTTACCGTAGGTTTTGAAAAGAAGGCGGCCAGCAAGTGTACACCTCCTTTTACAGTGGCGTCTGAAAAAGGGGAAAAGTTGTGTGCGCGGCTTTACAGTGTAAACCCAAATTTACAGGTAAAAAAGGCAGCCCTCTCACCTTCAAAAGGCAGATCGCAGGGGGCAGAGGAAACCGCCTATTTCTCTGAGTCGTTGGCAGCGCCTTTGTCATTCAAAAAGTAAGAATTTGCCCGAAGAGGTTTTTTAGAAGTCTTTCCCAATTTTCTTTGCAGTTTTGGCTTTCGGAGCGGAAAGCGGCTGCCGTTTCGGAATTCCCATTCAGGTTTTGAGTCCGTACGATTTGATTTTTTTGTGAAGGGCGGCACGCGAAAGGCCGATTTTTTCAGCCGTTTTCGACACATTTCCGTCGGTTTGATTCAGATGAAAGGCAATGAATTCCCGTTCAAAATCGGCAATCACCTGACGGAGGTTTTGGCGGAAGTTGGTGCCGTTCCATTTCCAGGGTTCCCGACGGGTTTCATTTTGCCCGGAGTTGGCGGATTCCACCTGCACGTCAGCGCGTGTTACCACGTCTCCTGTGCTTGTGACCAGAGCCACCCGTACGGCATTTTCCAATTCCCGCACGTTTCCGCCCCACGGTTGCGCCGAAAGCACAGCGACGGCTTCCCGAGAAAAACGTTTCGGCGGCGTACCCTTTTTGGCGTATTTTTCGGCAAAATGTTGAATAAGCAAGGGGATATCTTCCCGTCTTTCCCGCAGAGGCGGCAGGGTAATTTCCAGCACATTCAGGCGGTAAAAAAGGTCCTTGCGGAAGAGGCCCGCCGCGACGTCTTCCCGGAGATTTCGGTTCGAGGCACCGATTACCCGCACCGAAACGGGGATTTCGCGCGTGCCGCCCACAGGTTTCACCCGTCCTTCCTGCAAGACACGAAGCAATTTGGCCTGCATTTGGGCACTCATTTCGCTCACCTCGTCCAAAAATAGCGTACCCCCTTGAGCCGATTGAAACAGGCCGGGTTTGTTTTGAGTAGCCCCGGTAAAGGCGCCGCGCGTGTACCCGAAAAGCTCGCTTTCGATGAGATTCTCCGGAACAGCGCTGCAATTAATCGGTACAAATGCTCTTTGTGAGCGCGGGCTTTTTCGGTGAATGGCTCGTGCCACCAATTCTTTCCCTGTGCCGCTTTCACCGTAAATCATGACCGGAATGTCGGGCTCTTCGGCCGCTTTTTCAATGAATTGAAACACCGTTTGCATGGCTTTGCTCATGCCTACAATCTCGGGAAACCGGAGTTTTTCCAGTTGGGCTCGCAGCGTGCGATTTTCTTTTAGCAGAGCAGCCTTTTCGCGCAGACGCAGAAGCTTTAGACGTAGCTCCTCTAAATTCAGGGGTTTTATTAAATAGTCATCGGCTCCTTGTTTCATGGCCAGGACTGCGTCTTCCACGCTGGCAAAGGCCGTCATCATGAGAACCGGAAGCTTCGGATGAGTTTTCCGAATGCGCTCGAGCAGTTTCAGACCGTTCATTTGTGGCATTTTGACATCTGACAGCACCAGGTCGGGCACACT
>CAZOHG010000087.1:0-11705 GCA_964579725.1 uncultured Deferribacteres bacterium | reverse complement strand
GCTTCTCTGAAGGAACGCCTCGAAGAATACAAAGATCATCCCGGCAAAAAATTGTTGGTTACAGATGGTGTTTTTAGTATGGACGGAGACATCGCCCCATTGGATCAATTGTTGGACGTGGCTGAACCCTACGAGGTAATGACCATGGTGGACGATGCCCACGGGGAGGGCGTGCTCGGGAAGGCCGGACGCGGCATTGCCGACCACTACGGCCTGCACGGCCGTTTGGACATTGAAGTGGGCACGATGTCCAAAGCTTTTGGAGTGGTTGGCGGCTACGTGGCGGGAAAAAAGTTGATTGTCGATTACCTGCACCAAAAAGCCCGGCCGTTTTTGTTCTCCAGCGCCGTGACACCCCCGGACGTGGCGGCCTGTATTGCGGCGGTGGACATTCTGCAAAATTCAGGGGAATTAGTGGAAAAGCTCTGGGACAACGCCAGATATTTTAAGGGTAAAATGAAAAACGTCGGGTTTGATCTGGGATTTAGCGTGACGCCCATTACCCCGGTGATGATCGGCGACGAAAAAACCGCTTCGGAATTTAGTCGCAGACTTTTTGAAAATGAAAACATTTTTGCCCAATCCATTGCGTATCCCACGGTTCCCAAGGGCAAAGCGCGGATTCGTGTCATGATTTCGGCCAGCCATTCCCGAGACGACCTTGATTACGGTGCGGATAAATTTGCCAAAGTGGGAAAAGAGTTAGGGGTGATTTAAAAGCCACGGGACGTGCGGTTTGGTGATTGAGCCCGCCGGTTCACCGGTGGGCGAAGGCTATTCCGGTTACGTTCCAAATTCAATTTGGGCCGCAGGGCGAGGTTCATTTTTTTGTTTAAAATCCATTTTGCACCGTTCATTTTTGGGGAAAATGAATGTAAGCTCTTGTGAAGTTGTTGTGAAAAACCGAAAAAAATGAGCGAAAGTTACGAATTTGCAATATTTCTATTGACAATTAATTTCAAAAAGAATATATTATTTAGGCAAATTAATGAAGTCATTTTATTCGGCAATTTGTTAGGGAAGCTTAAAACAATAAGTTCAGAATTGTTTTTGAAAAATCATTTCTGGCTTAATTGTGATAAATTAAACGATGCTCTATTCAATATCCACATTTGGGGGTATGAAACGTGGTTTGATTCATTCCGCTAATCCTACCTTTTTACGCAATTTTAGATATCACCTGCTCTTTAGACGACCTATTGGCACATAAAGTTTGCTTTTCTCGAAAGGCGTGTGAATTGTGTCTGTGTATGAGTTGATTTGAGATTTTTGAGAAATTGTTGTTTTGGAGTCAGTTGGTTTGTTAAAAAAATAAATGGAAGATGACATCTAAAAAGGAATGTGAAAACAGTTTGAACAGATTAAGGAAGTAAAAATAAGCGAAAAGGAGGTGGTGATTTTTGGTCATTGTGTAGCCAAGAAATTGTAGCAGATAGAGTGAACCAATGTAAGAGGAGGAAAACTTATGAGGAGTCGATGGTTTTTTATTTTGGCAGTTTTGGCAATGGTCTCCTTGATTCCGGTATTTGTCTCGGCACAAACTACCGGAAAAATTCGAGGAAAAGTTGTAGATGCACAGACAAAAGAACCGTTGCCAGGCGCAAATGTGATTATTAAAGGAACTTCAATGGGAGCTTCCACGGACGCGAACGGAAATTATGTGATTTTGGATGTCCCTGTTGGAAAGTACACATTGGTCTGCAATTTTATCGGATACAAAACGGTAGAATTAAAAAATATTTATGTTACCCAGTCACTAACCACAGAAGCTAATTTCCAGCTGACCAGCACCGTTTTAAAAGGAGCGTCTGTGGTCATTGTGGCACAAAGGCCGTTGGTCAACAAGAACCGCACCAATGAGGTTCATGTTGTGCGTTCTGAGGACATTGCCAATTTGCCGGTACGCGGGGTGGCGAATATCGTAGCGCTCCAGGCAGGTGTTGTCAATCGAAACGGCTTACACGTTCGTGGTGGCCGAAGCAATGAAACGGCGCGCTATGTAAACGGTGTTTTGGTGACGCTGCCTTTAGGCGGTGGAAATGGTCTGTCTGTGATTAATGAATCGGTGGAGGAAGTCTCCTATCAGGCAGGTGGTTTTGATGCCCAGTATGGTTTCGCTAATTCCGGTGTGGTGAGTACCGTGACCAAAACGGGTGGAAGTCACTATAATTTTATGAGCGAAGTCATTACAGACGATATTTTTGGGGTCAAAAGCCAAAACTATCAGTGGTTAGGCTTGAACAACACCTATTCCTACGGATACAACCGCTATATTTCAAGTTTTAGCGGACCTGTTCCCTTTATGAAAAGCCTGAAGTTTTACGTGGCAGGAGAACGTGCGTACACGGCGGACAACGCTACGTTTTTCAGAGGCTTTCATCAGGATTCTTTGGAACATGTGGAAACGTACTACACGCTTAAGCCGGATACCTTGATTGATACCACCAATCTGTACATGGACGTGCCTGGTGGGCGGCGTCCCGGGGGAGGTGCTACGGCTAATTTGTTCAATGGGAATTTGGTTTGGGACCACAAACCCATTCGGATAAAAGTGGGTGGTTCCTATGCGTACAACAGGAGCCAAGACCATACGGCCGATCCCCGCAATTTTTACAGTGTGCCTCTTCGGGGTCGGTTGCACAAATCTTGGAATGGTTCGTCTTATTTGAAATTAACCCATTTAATCAATCCGAAAACCTATTACACGTTGAATCTAAATTATTTCTTTAATAAGCAAGAAAACGGAGATCCCATTTTTTGGGAGGATTTAAAGGATTACGGCAATCCAAAATTAAATCCGGCTTTAGTGGATACCAGCAAAACACGACGCATTCACCTTTACGGTTTAAGTATGGATTGGCCCAATACCCCTCAGGCGAACTACAATAAACAAGAACAGAGCTATATGGGTGTCAAATTTGATTTGACTCACCAGTGGGGTAATCATGAATTAAAAACCGGCGGTGAATACAATTTTTACACGGTTCGCCGGTACAGCATTACGGCGAGAAATCTCCTGAAAGCGTTGTCCAACCAAAAATCAACACTAGGCACGCCGAAAGAGATGACCGATTATGATGTGTATTACAGCCTGTTTTTACGAAATTTCGGGTATGATATTTATGGTAACCCAATTAATTCCAGCAAAACCTACACCCGAAATGTGGGCGGGCAAAAGGTCTCCTTTAACGGTGAAGATGCTCCCAAACACCCGATTATGGCCGCTTATTATTTTCAAGATAAGATCGAATTGAAGGATCTGGTATTGAATGCCGGTATTCGTATGGATTACTTTAATTCCGGTACGAAGAGCTTAAAAGACCTGGCGGCTATTAAGCAAGGTAAGTCGGGGACGATTGACGAGAGCAACTTCGGCCCCAATCGGACCTATACCATTTTTAGTCCGCGTTTGGGATTTTCTTTCCCGGTGACGGATCAAACCGTCTTCCACGCCCAGTACGGGAAATTTGTCCAGATGCCCGATTTCTTTGCGCTTTTCGGCAGAGGATACGGTGAAACCAGTAACTTTTTATACGGTGGTGGTTACGCGGTTCTATTGGACAATCCAAATCTGAAACCGGAGCGAACCACATCGTACGAATTCGGTTTTCAGCAGCAATTTGGAATGAATGCTGCCTTAGACATAACGGCATTTTACAAGGACACGCGTGATCTGGCTACTCTGCGTGTGATTATCCCGAGAATTCCCGATTACCGGGCGCCTTATTTCACAATGAATCAGGATTTTGGAACCATCAAAGGCCTGTCGGCTACCTTCAATCTGCGTCGGACAGCCCGTGTGCAGGTTTTGGCCAACTACACCCTGTCCTTTGCAAAAGGTACGGGTTCCGCCTTTGGGAGCCATTTCGACATTGCGTGGCAGGAGGCCAACCCTGTGTTTCCGTCAGTAATCGCACCGTTGGATTTTGACCAACGCCACAAAGGAACCATCAATGTGGATGTGCGGACACGTCCCACTGATGGCCCCGTTTTCTTGGGACATCATATTTTGGGGCGCGTGGGCATGAACTTCCTGTTCACCTACCATAGCGGAAACCCGTTTACGCGTGTTGCACAAGACGGGAAGAGTGAAGTATTTGGTTACAATGCTCCTTATCCGATTGAGGCGTACAATTCCTCTCATATGCCGTGGTTCTACAACCTGGATATGAAATTGGATAAAACGTTTGATTTGGGACCGGTCAATATTAATGCCTATTTGTGGGTATTAAATGTCCTGAACAGAAAGAATGTTTTGAATGTCTTTCGTCCATCTGGTGACCCGCAGAATGATGCATATCTCCAGACTCCTGAAGGAAGAAAATGGGCAGCGGCACAAACAGACCCGGCAAATGCCATTCATTGGTACAATGCTGTCCAATCTCTTTGTGGAACCAGAAATGTGGGGTCGCCCCGGCAGATTCGTCTGGGTCTGAGATTCGAGTTCCGATAAAAAAGCGGAAGGGTCGCTAAAATGAACTCGAAATTTAATTCTCTAAGAAGTTCAGGAATAAAGGAGGAAATATTATGAAGCTAACTAAATACTTCCTGGTTTTGCTTGCCCTCATTTTTGCCTATGGGTTGGCGCAACCCCCAACCTATGCAAAAGATACAGGAAAAGTAAAATTAGCGAAGGCGATGGTTGCAAGCGCAAAAGATATCAATGTGAACAACATTGATATGTGGGTAAAAAACGATGGTATTTTCGGAAGTGATCCCGTTACCGGTCAGGCCGGTTTGTACTATCCCAAGGGACAGCGCGACAAGGCGGTTTTGTACACGGGAGGTTTGTGGGTCGTTGGAAAAATAAATGGCAAAATTCGCTCGGCGGCCGCTGACTACGCTACGGAATATCAGCCAGGCTTAATTTTGCCGAACGGGCGACCCGATGACCCGACACTTCCCAAATATCGCGTTTATAAAATCAATAAAGGCGATTCGGCTGACCCCAATAGTCCTCATTACAATAAGGATTATGCCGAGTGGCCGGTCGATCAGGGTGCGCCGGTGGATTCAGCCGGAAATCCGTTGATGATTGGTGATCAGGTGCTGTATTGTGTGTACAACGACTTTGCCGATCACGCCAATGTGTGGCAGTTACCGCCAATCGGTCTGGAAGTTCACCAATTGGTTTGGGGATATAACCAAACCGGGCCCCTTGGAAATACGGTTTTTATGAAGTTCACGTTCATTAATAAAAGCGCCGATACGCTAAAAGCTGCCTATGTGGGACTATTTGCTGATCCCGATGACGGCGGTGCAAATGACGATTACGTGGCTTGCGACACAACTTTGAGCATTGGTTATGTGTACAATGGCGACGGCTATGATAGCGAATACGGTTCCGCCGTTCCGGCCATGGCGTTTGATTTCTTCCAAGGCCCGATTGTTCCGTCTCCCGGTGACAAAGCTATTTTGCCGGACGGCACGGTTTTGCAGGATCAAAAAATCCTTCCGATGACGGCATTTGCTATGTACATCAACGGAAGCTCTACCTATCAGGACCCTGCACTGCAAAGTCCCGACGGCGCTGAGCAAGCTTACAATTACCTTCAAGGTCTGGTGTGGGATGGTTCCGCCTTCAAAGATCCCACTACCGGGAAGGAATCGAAGTTCGTTAACTCGGGTGATCCGGTTTCCGGGACAGGCTGGTTGCCTCAGGCAGTGACGCCTCCGAAAGATATGCGTATGTTGCTTTCTTCCGGCCCGTTTGATTTGCCTCCCAATGAGCCAAAGTCCGTTGTGGCCGGTATTGTGGTGGGCGTCGGATCGGATAATTTAAGTAGCATTACTGTGATGAAATATTATGACCAGGGCGCCCAGATTGCTTACAATCAAGCCTTTAAAGTGGCCTCTCCTCCGCCTCAGCCGAAAGTTAAAGTCGTTCAATTGGATGACAAATTGGTCCTGACCTGGGATCAAGCGGCTGTTAATTTTTCGGAATTGGGCTACAATTTTGAAGGCTACAATATTTACCAGGGCGAATCGGCTTCCGGACCTTGGCATAAAATTAAAACATTTGACAAAGTGGACAATATTGCTACCATCACCGATTTGGCTTTCAATAGCGAAGCCGGTGCTTTGGTCACTCAGCCGGTTCAACGCGGAACAGACAGCGGGTTGACATTTCACTTTGAAGTGAATAAAGATTACATTCACAATGTTCCCCTGGTAAACGGCCGTAAATATTATTTTGCGGTTACAGGCTATGCCTACAACCCGAACGGTGTTCCAAAGACTCTGGAAAATACGCCTAAAACAGTTATTGCCATTCCTCAAAATCCGGTGTTGGATATTAAATACAATGCCAATGCAGGCGATACGATTAAAGTGGAACACACCGGACCCAGTCAGGGCAATGTGATTGTAACTGTTGTCGACCCCGGTGCCATTACCGGAGATGATTACAAAGTTGAATTCTACACCATTGAGGACACGACCAGTGCCCATTATGGTGAGGTTGCCTGGCGTTTGGTCGATACCACTACGGGCAAAATCCTATTAAATGATCAGTTCCATCAGGGAAATGACAATGCTTTTCCTGTGGTGGACGGAATGCTGGTAAAGGTGGCTGGTCCTGCACCAGGTCTGCAAGCCGTTGTGGAAGTGGCCAATCCCGATTTTCCACTACCAAACGGTTTGCCTGAAGATCAGTGGGATGCGAAGGGTGCTCCTTTCCACGGCAACAATGTGTGGCTCAGCCTAAGCTGTCCGGACGACGCCAATCTCAATGGACGGTTTTTCTTCAGCTACCAAGGAGCGTATATTGGTGACCTATCCAAATCCCATGACTATGAGATTCGATGGACCGCGGATTCAAGCTGGGCAACATTTGCCTTTACCAGCGGCAAATATATTAAGGTGCCGTTTCAGATTTGGGATACGGGATTTGCAACGCCGGACGATCCGTCTGATGATGTGCAAATGATCCCGGTTCTTTACGAAGACGGTGGTACCCCAAATGTGTGGGATATTCCCAACGGAAATGCAAAAGATAAGGTGTTTGGATTGCCGTGTAGTGACAGAATTTATTTTTATTATGTTGACAATGCCCCCAACGGCTATGCCGATTTGAAAGCTGCCTGCGACAAGGGCGATTTCAAGGCAGCTGACAATATGTGGGGCATGGTGTACAATCGGCCGCTGGGTCGTTTGGTTGTGGGTAATTACACAGCAACCGGTGATCCTGCCGCCGGAACCATCGTGCGGTTTTTAACCAATAAACCGAATTCAAAAGCTGATCAGTTTACGTTCAGCACCAAGGATTACAAGAAGAGCCAGGGATTAGCGGTTGCCAAAATGCGGCTGAAAGACATCAATGTTTTCCCGAATCCCTATTATGGTTCAAACAAGGCCGAAACCGGATTCTATACGCAGTTTGTGACATTTATCAATCTGCCGAAGACGTGTACAATTCGGATTTTCTCCTTAGCGGGTGGTCACGTGAAAACAATCAAACACAATGTAGATTCTCCGTTCGAAAAATGGTATCTGAAAAACGAGGACAATATTCCCGTCGCAAGTGGTATTTATCTTGCGTACATTGATGTCCCGAACGTCGGGCAGAAAATTCTGAAAATTGCTGTGATTAACCGTGAACAGAGATATCGACATTTCTAATTTTATCTCCATGGTCTCTGTGGCCTGGCTCGCCAAAGATCACCGAGCCAGGCCTGGGTATCTTACAAAATTGGAGAAAAAAAAGAAGGAGAGATCTGATATGAAAATAAAAAATATTTTTATCGTGGCATTGGTTTGCATTTCCGTTCTCGGATTTGTCATGCAAGCCAATGCGGGGAACACGGATAAGTTGGGTACAGCGGCTGCGCAGGAATTGCTGATTCCTGTGGGTTCTCGCGGTACCGCTCTGGGTGGTGCTTATTCCGCCGGTATTAACGGCATCGATGCCATTTACTGGAACCCTGCGGGTTTGGCCAATACCAAAAGCAGTGCCGAAGCGATGCTTTCGTACATGAATTACATTGCCGATATTAATCTGGCCTACGCGGCGGCAGGCGCCAGAACCGGTATCGGCTGGTTTGGCGTCAGCATTAAATCCCTGAGTTTCGGCAATATCCCGGTAACGACCGAAGACGCTCCCGATGGCACGGGTGCTACGTTTACACCCAATTTTATGACAGTGGGATTGACCTACTCTCGGGCGATGACCGATCGGATTATGTTTGGAACCAGTGCGAAAATCGTATCGGAAACCATCGCCGACAATCAAGCAACCGGGCTTGCTTTCGACATGGGTGTGCAATATATTACCAGTGTCGGGATCAAATTGGGTGTTACCATGAAAAACTATGGCACCGGAATGCGTTTTTCCGGGCCGGAATTAGAACGTCTGGTTTATTTGCCGGATACCGAACCCAATACACCGCCCCATCGGCTGTCCATTCCTTCCATGAAAATGGAACTGCCGTCCTTGTTTGAAATTGGTCTGTCTTACGAATTAAAACCCATGGCGAAGTCCGATTTAATTGTGGCAGCGAATTTCACCAACAATAATTTTGGCAGTGATCGTATTTCGGGGGGGGCCGAGTTTGCCTTTAATGATATGTTCTTCATTCGAGGCAGCTATCTCTACCAAACGACGGTTAGCAGTGAAGACAATCTCTGGGGCCCTGCCTTTGGTTTTGGCTTTAAATACGGGCTCGGAGGGAATGCAGCCATGATTTTCGATTACACATATCGAACGGCACAATATTTTGGTGGAAATCACCTGTACACCCTGAAATTTACGTTCTAACATACGAGTGTACGCAAAATGAATCGGCGAAATGGGTTGAGTGAAAATGGCTCAACCCATTTTGCTTTTTAAAAATAAGCCATGTTGGGAGTGTGATGTATATGAAGCATGTCCATCTTTTTCTAATTTTGGCAGCTTTTTTCTTCTTATTGGTTGGAACATCCGAAAAGGCACAGGCCAGTATTGATATTGAGTGGAACTATGCCTTGTTTAAATTTAACCAAGACACGGTCTACTGGGAAATTTATTATGACATCCACGAAAATTCCCTAAAACCGATTGGAACTGCCTCCGGCAAAAATCAGGTTCAGGCTTTGGTTCATCTTACCATTAATAAAGGTAGTTCCCTTTGGTACGACAATGCCTGGCGCGTGCAGGATGTTTTTGCTGATTCCAATCAAGCTGCAAGGGGAATATTGGACAAGGTCGCACTGCTGGCAGAACCGGGGAAATATCATGTCCTGTTTCGGGTACAGGATTTGAATGAAAAAACAAATATGGATTCGGTGCTTAAGGACATTGAAATTAATTCCTTTCCCGATAATCGCGTTGCTTTAAGTGATCTCGAATTTGCTTCTTCTATCAGCCAAAATCCCAACGCAACCCATAACCCGTTTTACAAAAATTCGCTCATCGTTAAACCGAATCCAAGTGCACTGTTTAGTCCCGCCGCTCCTGCCTTATTTTTTTATGTTGAAGCCTACAATTTAATGGAGCAAATCAAGGGGAGCATTTACAAGGTTCGATATTATGTTTGTGACATGAATGAAAAACCTGATTCTCTGGTCAAGGCCGTTCAATATGAAAAAAAGAAACAAGCGGATTCCAGTGTGGAAATCGGGCGTGTGAATGTAATGGCGTTAAATCCGGGCGTCTACTACCTTAAATTTGATTTAATTGATCCGGCCAATCAAAATAAAGTGTCCATTAAGAGAAAATTTTATGTCTACAAACCCAATTATGCCCCGCCGAAAAGAGAAGTTCAATTTGAAAAATTATTTGCGCAAAGCCGATTCGCCAGCATGAGCGAATCGGAAGTGGATCAGCAATTTGATTACGCCAGCTATCTCATGACCAAGGGACGGCGCCAAATCTATAAAAAACTTAAAACCCTTCATTCCAAAAGACGCTTTATGTTTGGTTTTTGGTACCAACTCGATCCTACTAAAAACACGCCGCGCAACGAACGTTACGAAGAATACCAGAAACGAATTCGCTATGCCAACGAGCATTTCGGAGCCTTTCACAGAAGCGGTTGGAAAACCGATCGCGGCCGGGTTTATATTCTGTACGGCCCCCCGACCAACGTTGACCATTTCCCTTATAACGGGAGTCGAAAGCCTTACGAAGTATGGCATTACAATGAATTGCAGGGAGGGGTGATTTTTGTTTTTGCCGATTTAAATGGTTTAAAAGATTACCGGCTGTTGCATTCCACGCTAAAGGGGGAGGTGTACAATCCAGATTATATGAAAATTATTAGTGAATTCTAAAGGATTACACTCGATTTTGCCGTCTTTTAAGAGGGGGCAATTCTTTGAGAGTGATTGAATATTTGATTTTTTTATGTTGGGAAGTGCCCCGTCCGTTTCTTTCAAATATTTGGAACAGGTGGAGTTTTCTTTATCACCCCAATAGAAAAAGGCGACCTGCGAAAATCCGCCCAAATTTCCCCGTGTACAAATCGGCACTCAAATGCAATTGTTAAAATATCGAAAAATTTTACTTGATATTCTTTGAAAAAATGCTTACTTTGAGGCACAATTGAAAAATCTCACTATTCGTCGATCTGTCTCGTCTATCTAAAATTATAAAATGTACTCTCTAACTTTGGGATAGGGTATTTTTCAATGCCCCTTTTTAGGGGAAAAAAGCTTTTCTTAAAAACACTAACCGGACATTTAAAATTAAGGCGTCAGCTCAACCAAAAAACCAAAATATTCTGTGGACTTTGCGGAACGAAAATGCAATTCGGAATTTTAGAGGCACTTTTGTTCAAAATCAAAATAAATATGGAGGAGTCATGGGAAAAAAATTAGTTGCTTTTATTTTGTTTGCCCTGTTTGTTCCACTGGTGGCCTTTGGAGGAACAACCGGGAAAATTGCCGGTAAGGTGACGGACAAAGGTACGGGAGAACCACTCCCCGGCGTGAATGTCCTCATCGAGGGCACCATGATGGGGGCGGCGTCGGATATGAAGGGTAATTACATTATTATTAATGTGCCCGTTGGCACGTACACGATTCGGGCCGATTATATCGGCTACAAAAGTGTACGAATTGCCAATATCCGCGTGCACCCGGATTTGACGACGGAAGTAAATTTTCAACTTAGCAGTACGGTGCTAAAGGGCCAAACAGTGAGCATTGTGGCGGAAAGGCCGATCATTAACAAAAATGTGACCAACACCGTTCGGACATTGGAAGCGGAAGACCTGAAGAACATCCCCATGAGAGGGGTGCAAACGGTTATGAGTTTGTCTTCGGCCGTGGTGGGCGGAACCCACGTGCGTGGCGGCCGTTCCGAAGAAAACGTGACGTATGTTGACGGCGTGATGACGACCTTGCTTCGGGGAGGAACGACCAATGGTCTTTCGGTCATTAACAATGCCATTGAAGAAGCCAATTTTCATGCCGGTGGTTTTAATGCCGAGTACGGATTTGCCAATTCGGGCGTTCTTTTTACCACAACCAAATCCGGTGGCCCCAATTACCATTTTAGTTTAGAGGGAATCTCGGATGAGGTTTTCAAGAACAAAGAAGGTAAAACTCTGGGAACGCAATCCTGGGGGTACAACACGTACACGATGACAGCCGGCGGTCCTGTCCCGTTTATTTCGGGGAAAAAGTTGCGGTTTTTTATCGCGGCCGAACGCAATTACAATCACGGCTATGCCACTAATTGGGAAGGCATTCAAATTGACACCGTGTTGGTTTCCCACGGGAAAAAG
>CAZOHG010000086.1:0-11725 GCA_964579725.1 uncultured Deferribacteres bacterium | reverse complement strand
GGCCATTTATTTCCAATATATTTAATATCTTATGGGGTTTTTCAGGGTCAACTAAATCTTGTCGTATTTCTCCGAGTACAAAACGTAGGTAGTGAACATGGCGGGCTCCAAATAACAAAGCCTGATTTTCTCAATCAGGCTTTCTCTCCTTTGTAGCGGGGGCAGGATTCGAACCTGCGGCCTTTGGGTTATGAGCCCAACGAGCTACCAGCTGCTCCACCCCGCAGTCACGTTAATAATATATGAAATTTTTTGAATTTGTCAAGGGATTTTCTGCTTTTCCGCTACAATTTTTTTCGTGAGTGCCGAAAGAATTGCAGGGGTCACATCCGTTAAGGAACGGAGCCTGTTTTCCCAAGTCGGTGTGAGGGGCCCCCACAAAAGCGTCATCGCGGGGTTGAGTGTGTGATCTTTCGTCCGTAAATCCTCAATATTACCGTGGTCGCTGGTCACAATGACCTGTGTGTCGGTTAGAGTAACATTTTGCAGGAAAGCCGTCAAAAATTGACCCAATTTTTGACATTCCTCCCGCGCCTGAGCCCTATTTTGAGCGTGCCCCGCGCGGTCAGTCTTGAAGTATTCGTACAAAACAAAATCGTACCGTGGCACCTGTGCCGCCAAAATTTCCCCGGCTTCCTCCGGTGTTTGTTCGGGAACCGCAAAACCCTTGCGAATCAAATCGCGGTTGGTGAAATCCTGGTAAATGGAACGGCGGGCCCTCACATCTTCAAGCGTAAAAAAAGGCAGGTCAGCGGCCAACGTGGCGACGGTTGTGGCTGACAGCAGCCATTTCAGCCTTTCGTCCAACTGAAAGAAAATCGGGCGGAAGGCGTTGAGAAAAACAGGGTGCAGACCACTGGCTTTCAGCCTTTTTAGCAGGGATTTTTCCCTCAACAGATCGCGAAGGATTTTATTGGGAAATCCACTACGGTGCTCCCCCAAAAGTTTGGCGGCATTTTCACCGGTCAAAAGAGCCGTTTGGCCCGTCGCACTCTGTGGAATTCCCGGCACCCCCAGGGTGGCGTCCAAGGCAATGCAACGCCCGCCAAAGGGAACTGTCCGCGGAACCGAATCCCTGAAGTTGGTTAGCATTTGGCTACCGTCTGCCGTACAGGGATTAAAATCCGGATTTTGTTCCCCCAGCCCCAACCCGTCCACAAAAATGAAAACAACCCGCATTTTTTCCTAAGCCCTTGGCGGAATTATTTGGGCAGTTTCGTCGAATAGCCGAATCTTCGCACCATTTCGGGGTCTTTCCGCCATTTTTCCCGCACTTTTACCCAAAGATCCAAATACACCGGACGCCCCAAAAGTTCTTCGATTTCTCCTCGGGCCAGCGAACCAACCCGCTTCAACGCCAGTCCCTTTTTCCCGATTAAAATAGCCCTCTGTGTGCTTTTTTCCACGTAAATCACTGCGCGAATGTAATCTTTCCGTCCGGTTTTCTCCTTGAACTCCACGATTTCCACCGTAGTGGAATAGGGGATTTCCTCGCCGTACAAATAGAAAATTTTCTCCCGAATAATTTCGGCCACCAAAAACCGTTCGGAATGTTCAGTCAGGTAATCTTCCGGGTAGTAGGGCGGGTGTTCCGGCAACAAGTCGCGGATGGCGCGTTTGAGTTCGTCCAAGCCGTCCAATTCCAGAGCCGAGATGGGAATAATCTCCTTGAAATCAAATCGTTGCGCGTAGGCTTCAATCAGAGGAAGCAGCCTGTCTTTGTGTACCAAATCGATTTTATTCACCGCTAAAATAATGGGTTTCCGGAAATCTTTCAGTTTCTCTAAGATAATCAAATCTCGCTCCGCCGGTTTCTCGGAGGCTTCAATCATAAAAACCACCACATCTGCGTCCGCAATAGCGGCTTCGGCGGTTTTCATCATAACTGCCTGAAGCTCGTACTGCGGCTGAATCAATCCGGGCGTGTCCAGAAAAACCATCTGGTAGTTATCCCCGGTCAAAACCCCCAAAATTTTGTGGCGTGTTGTCTGCGGTTTCGGCGACACAATGGCCAATTTTGTTCCCAGGAGGGCGTTCATGAGGGTAGATTTCCCCACATTCGGATGGCCCACCAACGCCACGTACCCGGCGCGAAAATGCTTAGGTATTTCCAACGAGTTCTCCTCCATGTTTCTGTCTCATTCCGCGCAACTACCGATTCCATGCCATGTTGCGTGGTTAAAATTTGCCTATTTTACGAATTCCTTTCGGGTGAAGTTCCTATTTTTGCTTGAATCGCTTCGACGGCCTCCGGGGTAACGCCGAAGAGTGTGGCAAAATGCTCTGCGGGGGATTCCCACCCGAGGCGTTGCGCCACCGAAAAAGCAACGGCCGCTGCTGCGCCTTCGACGGATTTGGGGGTGATTTTTGCCGAAACATCCCGCCAAAGCCTCAGGGAAGCCTCTACAAATTCCGCTTCGTACAGCGGGGAAAGCACGTCCAACAAAACCTCGGCCACGGCGTCCCATTCGGATAGAATGTGAAACGTCAGCACCGGACGGTGGTACCCGGCTAAAGCCTCTTTTTTAAGGCGAATTTCCTCGCGTTCCGCCCGAATAATCTGAAATGCCGTTCGAAAGCCGTACTCGGCCAGCGGTACCGTTTGCCAGCTCCGCAAATAAAGCAAACTCCGCAGAATGGCCTCTCCCGGGGATTTAATTTTCTTGGAAAATCGGAGGGTAATTTCCTCAAAAAAGCGGGTAAGCAAATCGGATTCCCGAAGTCCGCCTCCCGCCCAAACCTGCGCGGGCGTGAGCATCGAAAAAATGTCGTTCGGTGTGTAATTCCACAATATCCCCAATTCTTTCAGGCGTTTTTCCTGCTCCTGCTCCGAAGCAAAGGAGACCTTTCGGTAGTACTGCGTCACCAAATCTTGCCACACCTCGTCCACCCGCTCGTTGGGCCGAGGGAGAAGAATATTCAACAGGCCGCCGCTGGCGGAGTAGGCGGTTTCGTATTTGAAGGGCCCCGCTTGAACGGCGGCATCTGCCAAAACATCGTCCGGCGTTTTGCCCGGTCGCGGGGGAAACGCCTGCAAAAATTCCCGAACGGTTTCTTCCCCTTTGGGCTCGGACAAAACCTCAAAAATGGGACGCTCATTTAGGGTTTCGTGCGGGCGGTTAACAAAGGATTCGTCCAAAAATTGCCACAACTTTTCACCCACAAGGGGTGTGGGAATCCAGACATCTTTTACATTGTTTTTTGGTGAAATTGGATTGTGCATTTGGGTTCTACACCATACTTTGTTTCATGTTTTTCAGGGCTCGTCGAGCCAATTCGTAATCGGGGCGAATGGCCAGCGTCCGGCGGAGAAGGCCTGCGGCCCGCGGCACATCGTGCAAATAATTGGCGTAAATAATTGCCTGATTGAACAGCGCCTTGACACGTAAATCTTCGGCGTTTTTGGGGTCGTTTTCCGCGAAAGCGAAGGTTTTTTCGTACGCCGCCAGCGCCCTGTTCCAATCGGTTAGCAGCATGAAAATGAGCCCCAAATCCAGGTGGACTTTTGGAAATTCGGGAATTTCCGCCTCGGCCTGCCGGTACAAGAGCCGCGCATTAAAATAGTCCGCCTTTTTGTAGCACAAAATATCAGCGGCGTAAAGAGACAACCAGCCGTTGGGCGGAAAAGAGGTCAACCGCTGCTCAAAAATTCGGAGCGCTTCGTCCGGTTTTTCGGCGGTCACCTGCCCCAAAAAACTACTGACGGCCTCCACCCAATCCGGCCCCAAACGGCCCCTGTGTCGCCTTAAATAGCGCGTTAGGTAGTTTTTGAGGATCGGCACGACGTCAACAAACTGCCAGAACACGTCCTCCCAGTTGTCAGACGTCAGCGTGATTTCGTTCTGAGAAAATTCGGTCATTTGCTGCTTTTTCGCTTCCCTTTTTATTTTTAGGTTGTCTTTTCATTTTTAGGTTCCAAAGGATCCCGTGCGTGGGGAACGTCTTTTTCAGACTTCAAATCTTCCTTCTCTTTTTCTCGCTGCTGCTCCTTTCAGTCCAAAGGCAGTTCCACGCGAAAAGTCGTGCCCTCGCCCGGGCGGGTTTCTTTAATAGTTAAGTGCCCTTTGTGGTATTCTTCCACAATTCGACGCGCCAAATTCAGCCCCAATCCCCAGCCGCGCTTTTTGGTGCTAAAACCCGGCTTAAAAATCTTTTTTCGATCGCCGTACCGGATGCCTTTCCCGTTGTCCGAAATGTCGATAAAAATTCGATTCCGCTTCGATTCGTGTACACCCGTGGAAATGGTAATAAGCCCGTTGTCCTTGTCGATGGCATCCAACGCATTTTTGAGAAGATTTTCCAGCACCCACTCCAACAGGTCGGCATTGACGGGGACGGGAGGCGTTTCCCCGTAGGCCTCCGCAATTTCCACCCGTTTGCCAAACTGAGGGAGCCGCCGCCGAAAATACGTCACCACATTTTTCAGGATTTCATTCACGTTGCGTTCCTCCAAATCGGAAAGCGACCCGATTTGCGAAAACCGTGTTGCGACTTTTTGGAGACGCTTTACGTCCTGATTCATTTCGGCCAAAATTTCTTTTGTCTCCCGACGGCCGGAGGTCTGGCTTTCCAAAAGTTCCAACCAACCCATTAGCGACGAGAGGGGAGTGCCCAGTTGGTGCGCCGTCTCCTTGGCCATTCCCACCCAAATAAGGCGCTGTTCGCTGCGTTTAATGGTTCCGTACCCCACAAACGCAATCAGCAAAAACAAAGCCAACACCCCGATTTCAATGTAGGGAAACCAAATCAGTTTGGTAATGGTGGCTGAATCTCCGTAAAAGAGGTAACCCAACACCATATCTTTGTACCGAATAGGAATCGGGCGGGCAATCTTTTCCATTCGCCGCATGATTTTTTTCACTTTGGCCAAACTTTCCGGGCGGCGGTCGTTCGGAGCGATTTCAATTCCTTTCCAGGACACCGGGTTACGGTCTCTGTCCGTGTAAATAATAGGGAAATTGGTGCGCCGAATAATTTCGTCGAAAATGAAGCTCAAATCTGCGTCGCTCTCGGTGGAAGCGGCCCGGGCGTACAAATTGGCGTAAAACTCAATAATCGAGCGGGATTCGTCCCGCAAGTCCTCCACAATGTTTTTTGTGTAGAACAAGAGCACAAAAATGAGTACCACGGCGCTCAAAAATAGAAACCCCTTAAAGCGCCCGGACGACGGGTACAGAAAACGGTTCATGGTTTTGGTTTGTCTTTTATTTTTTCCGTTAGTTTTTCAAAAAGGGCAACGGCCTGTTTTTTCAACTGTTCTAAACTTCCTTCGTTCCAGACCACAAAATCGGCGCGTCGGATTTTCTCCTCAAGCGGCCACTGGTTTTTCAGACGGGCCTTTACCTCCTCTTCTGTCAACCCGCTGCGCGCCTTCACCCTGCGCACGCAGGTTTCTTCTGAAGCCGCCACCACCACGGTGGCATCCAAAATTTGCACCAGCCCGGTTTCGAAAATCAGCGGGGCGTCCACGACAACCAGCCCGTGAAAACCCTCCTGCGCCAGTTCCCGAATTTGGTCCCGGACGGCCCGAATGACCTCCGGGTGCACAATAGCATTCAAGCGGCGCAGGGCTTCAGGGTCCCGAAAGACCCAATCGGCAATCTTGCGGCGGTTCAATCTTCCTGCTTCATCGTAGCTGTCGCGGCCAAAGGTCGCTTCGATTTTGCGGCGGACGGCCGTGGAATTTTCCATGATTTCGCGAGCCAATCGGTCGGTGTTCAGAACCCGGGCACCCAATTCTTCCCAAAATCGGCTAAAAGTGGATTTGCCGCTTCCAATGATTCCCGTTACGCCAACCACGAGCAAGCTTTTTTGATTTTCTTTCATCGCACCACCGCCAATTTGCCCCACTTCGACTCCTTTTGATTTGACACCCGGTACAGGTAGATTCCCGCGGGCACCGGACGTCCCCGGGAATCCCGAAGGTCCCAGCACACTCCGCCGTCGCTGTCGGTCTCTTTCAGGGTAACAACGGGTCTGCCCGAAAAATCAAACACCTGAACAGTGGCTTTTCGCGTCAGGTTGGCAAACACAAGGGAAGCGTCGATACCCTCGCGCACCGGGTTGGGGTAGACAAACACACGGGACAGATTTTTTTGAAAGAACACAAAGGCTGCTTGACTACCGGGGCCCTCTGCCAACGTTTCGCCCCCGGCGCTACGAACGTTCTGCACAAACAGGTGGTAAGTTAGACCAAGCGCTCCTACGGGCCGCTCCGAGCCCAATTTCAGGAGGATTTCCGCCGGTTTTTCGGGACGCCACACGCTTTGTACAACGGAAATTGTCGGTGTGATTTTAAAATGCGCCGGGGCCACGGCCGAGGCGGAATCCACCGGTAAATTAAAGGTTAATCGGATTTGTCGAGGCGGTAGAAATTCCGCACGGGTCAGAAAAAACGCCCGGGCAGGCTTTGACACGGCTACGTCGACGGACTGAAATTTTTTGTCTACGGGGGTTCCCTCGGAATCGACTAAGGTGGACGCCCAGATTGTGTACCGGCCCTCGGGCAGGCGAGGAGCCGCCAGCGTCAGAATCACCTCGGTTTTCCCGCGCGCCAACGCGGAGGAGTGCACCGGTTGGGCGGAGGGTTCCCCTTCACGCCGAACGGAAAAGGCGTCCGGCGTGACCGATTTTTCGGAGAGCGGCTCGGAAAAAAGCAGACGAAATTGGTTGGGTGCGCGGTAGCTCCCACGCAGCAGGCGAGTCGGAACGTGCGGCCGTACCCAAACCGTCACCGAGCGCTGCGGCAGAACCGATTCCGTCCACAAAAAGTAGGCGTACCGCCGACCAGCAGCCACGGTGGAATCCACAAATTGCGTGTCTTGCACAGTGGCAAGAAAGAGCGAATCGCCTCCGGAAATGGAGCGAAAGACACGAAATTTGACGCTGTCGTTTTGGCGGCGCCAGTGCAGACGAACGCGCTGACTGTCCAGAGCAACGGCCGAAAAATCCGAAAAAAGACGCACGGAAGACGGACCGCCCTGAAATTCCCAGCCGGTCAAGCCCGAGCCCGTGTCGAAGTAAAATTCACTGCGGCCGTCGCCGTCGAAATCGTGGACAACCGCCGCGCGGCTTCGGGCGGGAGCCTGTGTCCAAATGATCCCAAAATGCGCCGTTTGTGGGTCAAAATGCACCACGTAAAAATGGGGGTAGAAACTCAGCAAAAGCTCGGCACGCCCGTCACCGGTCACGTCGCTTGCGGAGAGACCCGAGGAAAATTGCTGCGGGCCGTGGTAGTCGAAAAACACCTGCTGCCAACGGGATGTGAAGGTTTTTTCCGAATCGTGCGTGTAAATCCGGGCCAGCCAACGGCGTTCGTCAAATTGGTGTTCCAGATCCACTCCGTTAGTGCTGTGGCACGCCACAGCAAAGTCGGTCACGCCGTCGCCGTCGAAATCTCCCGACGCCAAAAAATCAATGGCGTCGCCCAGGGGTAGTCGGGTTTGCCAGAGCGGCTTGGGCCGCTTGCCCGCACCCTGAATTTCGTACACGTACACGTCTCCGTCGTAGTCGCCAAACAGAAGGTCCGTTTTCCCGTTCCCGTTAAAATCCCCGATTTCCACGTGAGGTACGCCCACGCCGTTTCCGCCCTGAGTAAAGTTCGGGAATGAATCGGTGGCAACAAAGTGATTTTGTCCGTAGTTGTGAAAAAGTTTGTATGTCACTCCTCGCCGAGCCAAAATGTCGGGTTTTCCGTCACCGTCCAAATCCGCGAGTTGCGCCGCCCAAATGTCCAGAGTGTCCCACCAGACGAGCTGCGAGGGCCAGCCGTCTGCACCCGTGTGAAAAAGGTAGGCGCGCCCACCGGCTCCGGCCAACAGCTCCGGCCAGCCGTCGCCGTCGGTGTCCGCCACGTCCCGCGGAATCAGCACGTAAGGCGTTTCGTACTTTTTTTGAAACTCTCCCCCCTGCCACTGGTAAATAGCCAGTCCGCCGAAGGAATGGTGGTTGCGAAAACGGTTCAAAACTACTTCCGGGCGGCCGTCGCGGTTGAAATCGGTGACTTTGTTAAACACGTAGCCAGCGGGAATCGATGTCGTTTTCGACAGGGCCATTCGATCGGTCAAAAAAGGCGGGTCAAGCCTGTACACAAAGGGGGAACCGTTTTGGTCGATTCGTGTTTCCAGTCCCGCACGATTTTTCAAATTCAAGTAAAATTCCCCTGCTGCCGGAAAAGAATCGGGGTCCAAAAGAAAAGCCACGTGCTTGCCGGGGTAGGGCAGCGTCTTCTTTCCAAAGGGGGCGGAACTTCCGCGTTTCCGGTAGAAAAGCTCGGCCGAACACACGTCGTCCACGTTAAAACCCACCATTTTTTCCGTTCGATTTCCCGCTACGCCGGTGAGTACCTGCACTGTGTCCACCAGGTGAGGCGGGGTGTGATCCACAAAAAGGCGGGTAAAAGAGCGTTCGGTTGTGCTGTCCCGATTCCAAACAGCAACCTGCAGCGTGTACGAGGTGTCAGGGCCCTGGGGAACCGGCCACACAGCCAGCGTTTCGTCAATCGCCTGGTAAAATGACAATCGGCGAAGAGTGTGCCAATTTTCGGGGGAATCCCCCATCCCGACCCGGATTTCCGCGTGGTCGAAAAGAGGAGAGGCCGCAGTTCCCACAATGGGGATTGTGCCCGAAGCGAAGCCCGCGTCCGTGCGGGGGAAGCGGATTTCGGCAATGGGAGCGCCGACCGCCTGCACCGCACGGAAAGCGTTCAGGCGCCCTGCCCCAAAACTGGTGTCCCAACCAGCCTCACCAACGTCGTCGCAGGTGGACGTCAAAATGTGCCGCAGAGTTTGGACGCCGAGCGTTGGGTTTCGGGAAAGCACCAGCCCGGCCACACCGGTCACAAAAGGAGCAGAAGCGGACGTCCCGCTCACCGAACCGTATTTTCCTCCGCGTTCCGTGGTGTAAATCTGGTAACCGGGCGCCGTCAAATCCAGAGAAAACCCGAAGTTGGAAAAAGGAGCACGCCCGTCGTACCGGGTACTGGCCCCCACGGAAAGGGTTTCGCTCAAACCGGAGGGATAGTGCATTTTGTCGTTGCCGTCGTTTCCGGAGGACGCCACACACAGGACGCCTCGAGCGTAGGCAAATTGAATAACGTCCCGCAAAAACGGCGTTAACGCCACGTCTCCAAAACTCATGTTCACAACTCGAGCGCCGTTTTCCACGGCGTACAGCAGCGCGGCCGCTACGTCGTCTTCTTCCAAAAGACCGCGACTCGTTCCGGCGCGCAAATTCATGACGCGGCAGCCGGGTGCCACACCGGCCACGCCAATGCCGTTGTCCGCCTGCGCCGCCAAAATTCCGGCAATGGCGGTTCCGTGTCCGTTTTCGTCGTCAGGGTTGTTGTCGCGATTCAGGTAATCCCCCGCATCGGGGTAATGAGGGGCATCCACAAAATCCCAGCCGCGAATGTCGTCCACAAATCCGTTGTGGTCGTCGTCCACGCCGTTAAAATCGGAGGAATCCACCACCCCGTTGTGGTTCAAATCTTCACCCGGATTCACCCAAAGAGCCGCCTTCAAATCGGGGTGTGTGTACTCCACCCCGGTGTCAATAATGGCCAGCAAAACCGACGACACCCCCCGGGTGAGATCCCATGCTTTGGGCGCCTCGATCTTGCGGATTCCCCACTGCTGGTGGAGATCGGGGTCATTTGGGGTCCAGTCGATCCGAAAAAGGTGGTTCGGGACGGCGTAGGCAACGGCGGGATTCCCATTGAGACGCCGGCGCAGCGAATCCGTGGAAACCGAAGACTTCACCCGAAGAAGCAAAAACTGCGAGCCAAAGGCTTTAACCCGGGAAAAGGCAGATTTAGCCGAGGCGGGCAGCGGTGTGAAAAGCGGTGCAGCCGAAACCAGAGCACTCTGAAGGGATTTTAAGACCGGCGCGAAGGAAGGCACAGGCCGTTGTCGATTCACCTGGACCGTGCGCAGGCGGAGTTTGACAATGATCTCCCCCGGAACCTCCTGTGCATTGAGGCGCCACGGCAAAACGAACAGAATCACAATAAAAAGGACTGCCGAAAATCTGAAAAAACGCATGGTTTTCTTCTTGAAAAAACGGTATTGTCGGAAATCAAAGATGGCGACACCGCCACCATTTTCCCGAGAGAGAGAATTTTGTACATGCCGCGCCCCAACCGGCCGTCTGCCTGACACAACCACCTATTTTTTAATGGACAAAGCCTTTTTTGAATCAGAGTGTTTAAAAGTAAAGTATTTCCGACAAAAAATCAAGCCATTTGTCGGGCGGAAAAAGGAAAAAACCAGCGGAACGCCAAAGGGCAAAAATCGCCCTTGTTTTTTGTTTTCTTCCCGGTTAAATTTAGAAAAAGTTTTTATCAAAACGACGGAGATTACGATGACATCTCGCGAACGCGTTTTGACCACTCTACGCCATGAGGAGCCCGATCGCGTCCCCATTGATTTGGGCGCAATGCCTTCCACCGGAATAATGGCTATTGCCTACAATCGGCTGAAAAAATTTCTGGGGATTCGAACCGGGGAAACCCGCGTGTACGACGTCGGACAGCAATTGGCCGAACCCGAACTCTGGCTGTTGGAGCGGTTTCACGTGGATGTGGTGGACCTGACCAACACCTTTGGGGAAAACAACGACGCCTGGCGGGAATGGACACTGCCGGACGGCTCGACGGGGTTGGTTCCCAAAGAATGGTACCCTGTGCGCCGGGGAAAAGCCTGGGTTCTAAACGACGGCGTTCGCGACGTGGCCAGAATGCCGGAAGACGGGCTCTATTTTGACCAAATCTACTGGCCGTTGAAAGATGCCTCGACCGCCAGGGAAATTGAGGCGTACCCCTGGCCCTTCCTTAAGGACGAAAGGCTTCGGGCTTTGGAGGAAAAGGCCAAACGCTTGTCCGAGGAGACCGATTTTGCGATCATGGCCAATTTTGGCGGAAGCATTTTGGAATGGGGACAGGGCTTGCGTGGCTGGGAAGATTTTATGGTGGACCTGGCCCTGCGCAATTCTTTTGTGCTGGATTTAATGGACAAAATGGTCGAAGTGCATCTGAAAAATTTAGAGGGATTTCTTCAGGCCGTCGGCCCCTTTGTCCAAATTATTGAAATGGGGGACGATTTGGGCACACAAACCGCGACCCAAATGTCGCCAGACATGTACCGGGAATTGCTCAAACCCCGCCACAAGGCCATTTACCAATATGTCAAACAGCATTCGGATCTGTACCTTTTTTTGCACAGCTGCGGCTCGGTGTACGATCTGATTCCCGACCTGATCGAGGCCGGAGTGGACATTCTGAATCCCGTCCAAACCTCGGCAGCCAAAATGGAACCGCGGAAATTAAAGGAAGCCTTTGGCGACCACCTCACCTTTTGGGGCGGCGGCGTGGACACCCAGTCGGTTTTGCCTGAAGCCACACCCGAAGAAATCGAGGCGCACGTAAAAGAGCGGATTGAAATCTTTGGGCCCGGGGGCGGCTTTGTTTTTTGCCCCGTGCACAATATTCAAGCCAATGTACCGCCTGAAAATATTGTCGCCGCCTACGAAGCTGCCTTTTGCTACGGGAAATATCGGTAAGCAAGGGGGAGCGCTCACTGGGTTGCTTTGGCCCGATTTCGGACCCTGTTTTTGAAATGGGGGAAAAGCCGCAGGCAGCGAGACCGACTGGCAAATCGAAATCACAGAGAGCAACACAGCAAGAAAAGGGAGAAATTGCCGCCCGCTGTCACCCTGTGACCACAATTCG
>CAZOHG010000085.1:0-12063 GCA_964579725.1 uncultured Deferribacteres bacterium | reverse complement strand
AGTTTAATATAAAAATTTATGGAAAAAATGCAAAGCCTTATTTCTGGGTGCAATGTTTAAAGGGCCCTGTCAAGCGACTAAAATGGAGTGCAAATCGGAATAAAAAAAACAAAGACGCAACTTGTAGAAACCAATTTTAGCTCGAGCCTTTTCAAAATTTTGGCTGGACTTGAGATTTAGCGAGAGATTTTTTTCAACACTTTTTTAGCGGTTCATTTAATAAAGTGGATTCAGTTAGAGGTGCGGTGGAAAGATTTGACATGTGCGGGAAATGAAAAAGGGGAGGCCGCTGGACTTTTTGCCTTGGAAATCCACTTTCTATTTCCAATCGAACGTTGCCGAGAGGCGAAAGTTGTTGTTTAAATCCTGAAAAACGTACGCCGCGTCCAAAAAAAGGGTAACACCGTTGGAAAAGCCGTAGTGCAAGCCGCCGCCAAGAGCGGTTTTCAAAAATTCGTGGGGAACCAAACCCCGAGAAAATCCCCCGCGCAGAAAAAAGTACCGGAAAAGCGGCCTCTCCACTCCAAAGGAAAATTGATCCGACACATCCCGGTACAAAGCCTTTTCAAAATCCAGATCAAAATTGAATTGTTTAAAATCCAAAGCCCCAAGTCCCAAAATCAATCGCCGCGGCGTGCCTTCCGTGTATTTTCCGGAGGCAGAACTGTTCCACTGCAAATAATTGACCACGTTTTTCAAAACCGCTGCCAACACGTAGTGCGGTGCGGGTGAATATTGTACCCCCAAATCCGCTGACGAGCCGAACGCGCTCCCTGTCACAGCCCCGGTTCCGGCTGCGGCATTCTTGCCAAAACTAGCATTCCGGTAACTCAGGGTGATTCCTCCCCTCACCCAGGAACCGTTCACCCAGCGTTTTTCGTAACTCATTCCCACCAAAAAGGTGAACTCCCGCATGGCGTCATCCCCGGAAAGAATGATTCCCTCCGAATGAACAAAATTCGGGCCGAAACGAAATGCCGCGGCAGCCATCTGATAAGGGATAATGCCCAACTGGCGTGTGGTGCTAAACGTCCCCTGAATATAGCCAACCCCGCCCAGACCTGCCGGATTCCAGAGTAAGCACTGCACATCATTTCCCACCGCCGTGTACGCACCGGACAGCCCCAGCGGCCGGGCTCCAAAACCGATGTCCACAAATGCGGCGGGAATACCCGACAAATCCTGCGAAAACAAAAATGTTGAATCCAACATTACAAAGAGAACAACCAGGATTTCTATGAGTCGCTTTTTCATGTTATTTCACCAAAACCACGGTTTTTATTTTTGATTTTGTTCCTGTTGCGTCCGAAACATCTACCTTTACAACGTAGCGGCCATTCCGGGCCATTCGGCCGTCATCCGTTAAACCATCCCAGTTGAAATGCAGGAGTTGATCTTTGTTTTCCGGGTGGCGATCGATTAACGTTCGTACTTTCTGTCCCAGAATGTTGTAAATCTGAATTGTGACAAACGGCCGACGTGTATCGCGCGACGCCACCAGCAATTCAATTTTCAGGCCGGGAGTGCCATCTCGGTCGGAATCCACATTCGGTGAGAAGGGATTCGGCTTTAGCCTCAAGAAGTCCAATCCAAGATCTCGGGCCGGATTAATGACGGCAAACAATGAAAAGGATTCAACTTCTGCGGAAAGCAAATGATCTCCGGAAACGGCTGATTTCAGCGGATCCCAATGGGCTTTTTCCTGATTCCAGCGGCCAATAATGGCCCGACTCGCCGCAAATCCCTCGGGTACCGGTATTTCAAGCAAAACCGGCTTTTTGAACCGATAACCACTCGGTTTCAAAATAAAGCCCTTTCCAAGGCCGGAATACTTTCTTGTGCTCTTCTTAACCGGAGGCAAATCAATGCACTGAATTTTTATTTTTTGCGGCTGATCTACCGAACCTGGCTGAACGGTTAGAATCACTCCGTTTGCATCTGTAACTTTCGCCTGCGACAGGGGACCGATAGGTGCGTAAACAGAAATTTGCAGCGTGTCCGAAATTCCGCTAAACGGGTCCGTAACGGACAGATACGCCTGCCCGAAATATTGGGAATCCGGGTACACCGTTCCCCCACTGACAACGCCCGCAGCTTTCGGCCGGAGTTTCCAGACCGGCGAGCGAAGCGACATTACCTTGTCGCTGGCCGTTTTTGCCACAAAATCAAATCGAGACGGTGCATTGTTCGGGATTTCCACATCGCCCGAAATTTCAATCGAGGCCAGAACAGCCTTTTCCAGGGTGAAATCGGTTCTGACGGAATCGCCCGGAGCCAGATTAATCGTCACCTGATTTGGGGTACTGACGAAGCCGCCCCGCCGGGCGTACAGCAAATACCGATTCGCTTTCAGGCTGTCCAATTTGTAACGGCCGTCTTTGCCGGTCCGAAAACTGTCTGTTCGCGCCCCCGTCTTGAGATTTAGCGCCTGTACCCAAACGCTGTCCAGCGGCGCATTTGTGGTGTCCTTTACGGCTCCGAAAATCCGTCCGTAAAACCAGTTCATCGTAACCGAAACCGTTTGATTGACCGCGATTCCGGACAAAAGCTTATCGTGAAAGCCATATTTCGTGATTTTCAGAGTGTAGGGGTACCGCTTGGCCAAATTGTTAATCGCAAAATGCCCGGTAGAGTCCGTGTTCCCGGAGCCAAAATGATTGTGTCCATCGTCCGCTACCACCAGCGCTCCGACCACGGCCTCCCCGTCATTTGATTTCACCCACCCATCGATGAATCCATTTTGCTTTTCGAGATAAAAACGCAGGTTCCGTGTTCCAGGTTTTACATTTTGGGCCGGTGCTACCGCTGTGTAACCCGATTTGGAAACCATCACATCGTAGGTTTTTGCGGAATCCAGATCGGTAATCTGAAAAAATCCCGTCGTGTCTGTTTGAGTTGTCTTGATTTTTTGTCCCCCCGCTTCCCGGGCACTGACAACGGCGCCCGTTATCGCCGTTACGCTATCCGCTTCAAATACCGCTCCGGAGATGGCGTCGTGCCGGATAACGATCCGAACCACCCCATTTCGTAAGTTGGCCACAGGATTTCCCCGGTTAAATTTAAATCGGCCAAAAATCAAATTCGTCGTGTCGTTCTCGTTGGCCCCGGGGTTGGTTTTTCCAGTCAGATAAAAAAGCACGCCCGAATCGGAAAGGGCCGTCGTCCCCTGAGCCGAAAAAACCACGCTGTCGGAAAAAACGCGGACGTCCTCTTTTCCCCAGCCTGCAGACAACGAATTCTTTTGATCAATCCCAAGCACCTGGAAAACGGAAGAGGAAAAATTGATTTTGCCTTCAAATGAAAACACCCCTTTGTCGGTCAAATCGGAAACCAAAACCGGCAGCGCCGTATTTTGACCGGGTAAGAGGCTGGTGTCGGGAAGGGAAACAACAACGCCTTTCCCGCCGGCAACTGTGTGAATTCTTACCGGATTTGCCTTCACAGCCGGAAATCCACTATTAAATTGAAAGGTTCGAAAAGGAATCTCAATATCCGTGTCCGGAATAACGCCGCCCAATAGCTGAAATCTTAATCGAATCAAGACACCTGGCCCCGCCAGGGAATCCGTTCCGGACATTTCCACGTGCAAAATATTGTTGGAGGAAGAAAAAGCCGGTACACCCCATTTTTCAGAAAGCGTCCCCGAGGAAGAAGCCCCGAGAGCGGAGAGCTTGTCCGGATCGTAGGCAATTTCAATGACAAAATGCCTAATTCCAAAACCGGTTAGATTGGTTACGTGCAGCGGGAGTTCAAAGGCGCTCCCAATGGCAACGGTTGTATCCGGTACGGTCACCACCACGGTGTCCGAAAGCGTTTTAAACTGCAAATCCCTGCTGTGAACGGGCCCGTTCCCGGCCGTATCGGAAATGGAGACACGAAAATGATACGTACTCAACGCCGTCAAATTATTTAAAGTCACGTGGTGAATCGTGTCGATTTTTGTCTCCTTTAGTTGGCTCCCGTAGGCTGCGCTTTTGCCGTAGTCCACTTCTCCGACGGTTAGTTCATTGGTTTTCCACCGGATTTTGGCGTAATTAAAGCCAACCTCCAAAACCTGCGGCACGCCTACAAATTCCGGCGGGGTGCGGTCGACGAGAAGCCAGCGGGCGCTGTTTGGTGAAGCCGGCGGGTCGCCCTGATTGAATTGAAAAGAATCGAAAATCAGCCCTACAACATTCCCGGGACGGGCGGTTGATTTGATTTGAAATTGAATTTCAAGGAGGGTTCCCTTCCCCGTTAGCGCAGTGCTTCCCGAATGCGTCACCGAAACGGATGTATCGGTGATCGCCACGGAGGGATCATCCCAGTTTGCCGTCAAGGTACCTGTTTTTCTTACCCGAAGCGCCCTGATGGCCGAGGAATCGAATTTCAAATCAAATTGGTAGCGGGTAATCGTTTTGCCGGTCACATCTTCAACCCAAACCGGGTACCAAAGAGTTTGGCCTACGGGGGCCAGTGTATCCGGAATCGTCACCCGGATTTCATTGCCTGCCGTGGTGGTAAAAGTGTGATCTCCGCTTTGAGTGGGCCCGTTGTTCAGAGAATCCGTTGAACTGACGCGGTAATGGTAGGTTGTATTTGGACTGAGTCCCGCCACGGCCAAATCGTGGTAGGTTACCAATTGATCGTCAGTAACAGCCTTGTCGTAGTTTTCGCTTCGTCCGAATTCCACTTTGCTGTCGGCGGGTTCATTCGTGCTCCACACAATGTGTACGGAATGGGCACCAACTTCCGCAGGATTCGGCCCGGAAGTAATCCTGGGGGGTGTCAAATCCTTTAAAGTAAATTTTCCGTTTCGAACCACGACACCGGAGGTACGCCCGTTCACCAACACGTCTTTTAAGACCAACAAAGAGGACTGATTGTACGCGCTATTTTCCTTCACACGAAAGCGAATCCTGAGAAGTGTTCCATTTTGTTGGATCGGCGCACTGGAACTCATTTCAATTTGAACGGAATCCGCGCCAATAGTTGCCGCAGGCGCTCCCCAGGGTTCCGTCAAATTCCCGTTGTAAGTACCTGTTCCGCCTTCAAATAATCCGAATCGAATTTCAGCGTAAATTTGAACGAATACAGGCTGCCGCTGCCGAGACTGTCCAGTTGAATAGGTAAATCAAATGTCTGCCCGACATCATGCTGCACAGAAGGAACGCGCAAAATCATCGCCTGTTCGACGATTGTTTGAAAGGCCTGATCGGCACTTTGGGTGGGCCCGTTTCCACTTTCGTCCGTAGACGACACCCGAAAATGGTAGGTCGTTCCCGAGTGGAGGTCTGTCAAAACAGCAAGGTGACTTTTCTCAAGGATTCCGCTTTCTTCCATCTGCCCGTAGGAAGCCGTTTCTCCGTACTCAATTTTTCCGGTGGAAGGCTCATCCGTTGCCCACAAAATGGTGGCTGTTGAGGCCGTTTTCCCCACAACCGTCGGGCCGGCTATTATTCTCGGAGGCTGCACATCTTTGACCGTGAACACCCCCGCTTTGTAAATAGAAGCCGGCGTGCCCTCGTTAAACACAAATCGCTTAAAAACAACCGGTATTTTTGTGCCGGCCTTTGCCCCGCCTGCCACCTGAAAATGAATTTTCACCAGGCTGCCGCTCCCACTGAGGTAATTGATTCCGGCCATGGCGATAATAATTTTCCCCCTTGAAATTGTAAACGTGGGTGGCCCCCAGCCGCTTGCGCGCGTCCCCGCAGTAGATGCCGAAATGGCCGTCAACACATCCGGATCAAACAGGATTGTAATGTCGGCAGATCCAACCTTTTTCCCTGAAACGTCTCCCATTTGCACAGGCCAGTCAAATTGCGCACCCGCTTGAACCGTCCTGGCCGGCAGGGAGACTTGCACTTCCCCGCCGCTGGTGGTTGTAAAAGAACCCACTGAACTGGTCGTTGGGCCGTTTCCCCAGCGGTCGGACGATTTGACCTGAAAATAATAGGTTTTCCCCGGAAGCAGACCTGACAGCGCCACGCGGTGCAATTTTCCCGAAACAACCGATTGCCCCGCCGCCTGCCCAAGGGAAGCGGTCTCGCCAAATTCCACGATCTCTGTCGAAGGCTCGTCCGTCATCCAGATAATTTGTGCCCCCGTGGCGGAAATGTTTTGGGGGAAGGGCCCGAACGTTATGCGCGGAGCCTGTGTGTCCGGCGTTCCCCGAAGGGTCAGCAGGCCATTCGCCGTGGTAATTTCCGGGCTGCCGGTGTTCAATTGGGCAAAGACAAGTGAAATCGGAGTGGTTACGCCGTCCGTCACATCCGCCTGAACATGAAATACAAGATTTACCAGTATTCCTTCCCCGGAGAGAGCTGTAGTGGATTTTCCCTGAATCACCACCTGTCCGTCCACTTTTTGAAAGGAGGGATTCCCCCAGTCAGCCGTCAGTGTTCCCGTTGAGCTGGCGGAAACAGCGGAAATCAAATCGGAATCGTATGTAACAACGACGGTGTAGCTTCTCACACCCTGGCCGGAAACATCCGAAATGCGGAGCGGTACCGTCACATCACTTCCGGCCTGACCCGTTGCATTTTCGGATGACAAAATAATCCTCGTACCTGTTTCGGTCGTAAACATACCATCCGTGCTTTTTGTGGGGCCATTCCCGCTGGAATCCACAGAGCCGACCTGAAAATGGTAAGTCACTGAGGGAGAAAGATTCGTCAGTAAAATTCTGTGGTCACTTGTTCGGGTCTGATTTTTTTTCTGCCACGTGTACGAGGCATCCCGGCCAAACCAAACAATGCTGGTACTTTTTTCATTGGTTTGCCAGGTAACGACCGCACTTGTGGCCGTAATGGATTCCACCTGAGGCCCCGACACAATTTCCGGCGGCCGGGTGTCCTCTACAGTGAAAAGTCCGTTTTGTACCGTTGCGGGAATCGTTTCTCCGGCGGAATTTTTGAGAACAAATGTCTGAAACGCTATCGGCGATTCCCGGCCGATTTTGGCCCCTGCCGCAATTTGAAATTCAATATTTACCAGAACACCCTGCCCGCTGAGCGGCGCAGCTCCGGAAAGATGAATGATGATCTTTCCAGTTTCCGTCCGGAAATCCGGCGAATTCCAGGCGGAAATGATGGTGCCGTTCGAACTAACCCCTGTTGCAGATAATAAATCGGCATCGTAGGTGAGAACGATTTCCACGGATGTAATCCCCTGTTCCGAAACGTCGCTAATGGTCAGGGGAAATTCAATTTCCGCCCCGGGGTCAAGGGAGAGTGAGGGTAAGCGCGCCACAATATCGGACGTTGTGAACGTTTTTTGTTGAGATTCCGTAGGGCCGTTGCCCAATTTGTCCGACGAAGACACCCGATAATAGTAAACCGTAGAGGGCTTCAACGCGTGAAGATTCAGCGAATGTGAGGTAACCAGATTTGTATTTTCCGCCGTTTGCCCGTAGGAAGTAGAGGTACCGTACTCCACTTTGCTGTCAGCGGGTTCGTCCGTTTGC
Source organism: uncultured Deferribacteres bacterium (assembly GCA_964579725.1). Lineage (GTDB taxonomy): Bacteria > Zhuqueibacterota > JdFR-76 > JdFR-76 > BMS3Abin05 > CAZOHG01. Next base: position 4,616 of record CAZOHG010000085.1, on the reverse strand, counting down.
CAGCGAATGTCCGCTGAGTGAGAAGTCACATTGACGGCCTGCGGCCCCGAAGTGATTTTTGGCGGCTCTGTGTCAAGAATGACCGTAAATTTCCCGTTATTCAATTGAGCCGTGGGCTTCCCCTCATTGAATTTGAATTTGGTAAATGTCAGGGGAGAAGTTTTTCCGACCGCCACGCCGTCATTCACTTTAAAATTAATGTAGATTAAATCCCCGGAGCCGGAAAGGGCTACTGTACCGCCCATTCCCACTTGTACCTGGCCGTTGGAAATATTGTAGGTTGGGGTTCCCCAGGGTGCCGTCAGCGAGCCGGAGGTTTGAGCATTTTGAGCCGTCAAAACGGATGCGTCGTAAACAAGCGTAAAATCGATGGAGTAAACTCCCAGCCCGGAAAGATCAGAGACCTTCACAGGCAGCCGAAAAGTTTTTCCCTCCGATTTTTGAACATCGGGAACCGAAACCGTGGCCGTCTGCCCAAAAGCCGCTCCGGCCAAAAACAAAATTCCCCAAAATATGAAAATGATTCGTTTCATTCAAATGACCTATTTCAAAATCAAAAGTTTTTTAACTCTTGCAAAATTTCCCGTCTTTAACCGGTAGAAATACACGCCTCCGGTCACCGAATTGCCGGATTCATCCCTGCCGTTCCATTTGAATTGGTAATACCCGGGAGGCAATTCTTTGCGGACGAGATCCTTTATTTTTTGACCCAACACATTGTAAATCGAGAGTTCCGTAAACCGTAATTTTTTGTCCCCATTTCCGGGCAGAGCAAATCGAATCTGCGTTTCGCCGTTAAATGGATTGGGATAATTGTCGTACAGATGGAATTCAGCCGGTAACTGGGTTGGTTCAGGTGCCTGGAATTCCGCCGCCACCAGCCCTTCATTTACCTCCAGACGTTCAACGCGAATAAAATGATCGGGCGAAATGGACGGATCACCTTTTACTTCCACAAGAATCCGAATGGCCTCGCCTCCGCCTTTCGCCGGTCTGGTCCCGGCCGTGGAAATTGAAAGGGTTCCGTTTTTTTCCGACCAGGCCAATCGGTGGCCAGCCAACCCGGTCAAAAGGCTGCAATCTTTTACAATCAGCCACTGGGGATCGATGTGAAATTTCCACTGAGTCGCGATTACGTGATTCAAATTGTCCGATCGAATGTCTACCGCCCACCTATTTTTTTGAAGATGTTTGACTCCAAATGTAAAAATGTGAGTGACGGGATCGGAGTAAATTTGAAGTATTTTCCCCAAGCGGGAAGGCTCCGCAGGAAATCGGGAAATCAAGTGAACGGAATAGCGAAAAATAAGAGAGGCGTCAAACGAACTCACCTGCCCGTTTCCGCTTACATCTGCCGCAATGGAATCCCGCGGTTGATTTGTAAAATAGGGCGTCACATTCTGCTGAGCGCTGATTCTAAGAATGAGAGAGCCGTCAAACGAACTGATTTCTTTGTTGCCACTTACGTCGCCGTAAAGGGCAGCGCTGAAATTCTGGTTAGATTGGTTCGCTGTCAGGGGCTTGTAAACACGTTTTTCGGGAACAAAGAAAAATCCGGCTAATTTCGGCCGCAGCGAATAATTGAGCCCGGTTTGAAGCTTTTTAATGCTGTACGTGCCGTTCGTTTCGGTGTAGATTAAATCTACCTTTCCACCGGATAAAGAGATGGGAACACCCGCCATCGGCTTGTTGAAATCATCCAGAATGCGTCCGCTAACGCCCGCAATTTCTTCGGGAGCAGGCGAAAGGGCCATATTTTGTACCCTAATTGCCCCGGCGGTAATCGTCACAGAAACCTGCCGCTGATGGTACCCCAACTGGTCGGCATACAGTGAGTAGGTTCCGCTATTCAAGAAAAGGGTGTACTCGCCCGTGTAATCGGAGTGCGTTTCAAATGTGTCCGAACCCGAAATGGCCCAAACCGGAGCTTTGCTAACCGGACTACCGTTGGAACTGTCGGTAATTTTTCCCGTCAAAGTGCCCATTGTGGTTAGTGAAAAATTCCGTGTTACCGTCGAATTAAGCGAAACGGAAACAGAGGCTGTTTGAATTCCGTAACCTTCCTTGAAAGCCTTTAATTGATAGGTTCCCGGCTCGAGTTGAATGGAGTAATCCCCGGATAAATGGGTCATCGCCTGCAGTGCCCTGCCAACCACCCGGATTGTGGCAGCGGAAATTGCCTGCCCGCGATTGTCCCGGATGTGTCCCACAATTGTCCCGATGTTGGGTGTCAGATCAAAGTCAACACCGGTAATAGTCTGTCCCGATTGCACGGCCGTGTTGATTTGTCCAGGAATAAAACCGGATTTTACCGCGTGAATAGTCCATGCGCCGGATTTTAGCGAGATGGCATAATTGCCCTGATCATCGGTCGATGTTTGAAAGGTGTCGCTTCCGGAAATGGCGAGAACGAGAGCACCGACCAGCGGCATATTCCCCCGGTGGACATTTCCTTTAATGGTACCACTGTTCGGGGTAAGTGTAAAATCAATCCCTGTTTTGCTTTCACCCAAACCGATTGTAACCGTTTGAACCTGATCCGCGGCAAATCCGGGCTTGGCCGCCTCAATTCTGTACGTTCCCGGCTGTACCCACAATTTGTACGAACCATCGGCAAGCGATGTATCTGCGGCACCATTTGTTTGTACGATCGCGCCCTCCAACGGGTATCCGTTGGAAGTGGTTTTCCCGGAAATAAAAACGGGATTTTCCTGAAGAGAAAAATTTAAATTTGAAATTGTTTCCCTGGCGCCGAGAGATATTTGCAATGGAGTTGGGGCAGCGTACCCTTGTTTGGAAACCGTCACCGTGTAGTCACCCGCCGGCACATTTAGCAAATACGCCCCCTTCGGATCGGTGAACGCCGAATACGACGAACCGGAAGGAGGAACAGCCTTCACTTCAGCGCCTCTGACAGAATTCTGTCCGCTAAAAACAAAGCCCGTTAAAATTCCCGCACCCGGCGTCAACCGCAAGTCGGGGCTTATTTCAACAGTTGAACCCGGGGTTACCTGAACCACCCGCGGTGCCGGACTGACATAACCGCCCTTCGTTACGGTTACAACCCATTCTCCACTGCTAACCTGAAGATTAAATGTCCCGTTGTTGGCCGTGAATTGGGAAACGATTTTTTCACCCTTTTGAGCACGAACTTTGGCCGTAATCACCGGTTGGTCGTTTGCGTTGATCACCTTTCCGTGGATAAAAGCGTTAAATTCTTTTAAAATCAGCGGTTGAGTCAGCGTCACTTCTTTTGTCGAACCCAATTCGATCCGAATGGTGTCAGAATTGGAGTAATTTTCTTTTTGCCCCCAAACGTCCCACAGTCCTGTAGCCAAACTCAGGACGAAATGACCGTCGGCATCAGACGCCGTTTCCAGAATCCTTCCGGAGGAATTGTCCTTTGCACGCACGGATACCGCAGGCAGCGGTTGATTCGATTGATCTTTTGCAATCCCACTTACCCGATGCGAAGCCGGCCGCAAACGAATTGCCACCGAAAGGGTGTCCCCTCCTTCAACCTGCACCGTTTTGGTTGTGTCCAAAAATCCTTCTTTGGAGGCTGTAATCGCATAAGAACCCGGACGCACAGAGGCCGTAAAATAGCCGTTATCTGAGGTAATAAAAGAAACATTATCAGATGTACCGTCAATGGCTGAAATCGTTACATTGGTTCGGGGCAACCTCTTACCATTCGTCTGAAATGTACTGATACTCAGCGCACTGATGGGGACCTCGTAAATAAAATCCCGTATTTCGCTGGGCGTCCCATTTCCCGAATTATCCATGGCCAGCACCCGCCAGGAATAATGAGTCCCTTTCAATATCGAACGCGCAGGCAATTCAATGGATGTGTTGGACGTCGTCGCGCTCCAGATTAAAAAGCTGGACGAGCTGCCCTCCTGATAAATATATTCAAATAGTGAGATTTGGTAATTGGCCGCACCGGAAACCGACTGCCATTGAAAGGTAATTGTTTTTGAATGAAGGGCGGCGTTATTTGCAGGAAAAATAAGCGTCGGCGCCGCAACTGACAGATTCAAATCCACATCAAACGCGCTGACTCCGGATTGAACAATAGACGTAAAAGCCGGATTATTGCCGTAATTATTCAACACAATCCACGTGTAATGATTACCATTCAGGAGCGGCGGCGTGGTTCCGTTGAAATCCGAAAAATAGCCCGAAGGGTCCGGATCGCCATATGTGATGTGTGTTTCGGGAGTAATCACCTGCCAGATAATATTGGCCCCTGATAATTGCAGATTTCCGTTTTCATCTCTCGAAATGACTGCTTCGTGATCGGAAAGAATCAAATGGTAAAAAGGAACACCCGAGACCTCATCCCACTGGAATTCCGGAGTGGCCGTTTGAACGGTCGTGTTATTTTCCGGTTTTCTCATAATGGGAGAAGCGGGCGCCTCAATAATAAACGGGAATTCTTCTGACTTCAAGGAACCATTTGTAATAATGCCGTAATAAAAACCGGGTTGAATGCCTTCGTCCTGCGGAACAAATGTGAGCGATTGCGTGCCGCTTTTTGAAATGGACTTTGTGTAGGAACCGTGGGTCGTCCCGTAATGAAGTGTTGCCTGAATGGGCTCCAGCCAGGTAAT
>CAZOHG010000084.1:0-12563 GCA_964579725.1 uncultured Deferribacteres bacterium | reverse complement strand
ATAACCCACTAAAAGGCCAATTAGCGGAAAAATAAAAAGCAAAAACGCGGAGGTGACCGCGGCTTCCGGATTCATTTCGAGTTTCACCCATTCCCCTGCTTTTGCGTGAATCGGATTGGCTGCTGTTAAGACAGGTTTTTCCACATCTTTCGGATTGCAAAAAGAATTCAGCGCACAACTGCTGCACGAGGAAACAGGGGTCAACTCGACCTTGGCTTCGTCGCCCCAGACCTCTCGAATTATTCCGGTTTCCTGCATTTATTCCTTACTCCTTGAATTTTCGATCATTTAACGCCACACCCCAGGGATTTTTGTCCCGCAATAGGGGCAGCGGCCGTTCTTGAGCTTGTTTTCAATAATTTCGTATCCGATTCGGTAAATAATCCGTTTGCCACAGTGCGGGCAATACGTACTTTCCGCCGGATGCCCCGGAACGTTCCCGATGTAAACGAAATGAACACCGGCGTCTAGAGCGGCTTTTCGTAAGCGTTCCAGCGTAGAGACCGGTGTAGGGGGCAAATTTTTGAGCATATATTGGGGGTAAAATCGAGAAAAATGCAGCGGTACGTCGGAGCCCAACGTTTTTACTATCCACCGGCTCATTTTTCGAATGTCCCCCGCCGAATCGTTCAATGTAGGAACCACCAAATATACAATTTCAAACCAAATGCCTGCTTCGTGCAAAACCTCAAGCGTTTTAAGAACAGGTTTTAATTCACCCGAACAAACATCATGGTAGTATTTTTCGGTAAAGGCTTTCAAATCGATTTTCACGGCATCCAATTTTTTGACCAAATGCCGAAGCGGATCGGGATTAATAAATCCGGCTGAAACCATGACACTGCGAATGCCCTCCCGCCGAGCGTCTACGGAAGTGTCATACATATATTCATAAAATACCACTGGCTCCGCGTAGGTGTACGCAATGGAGGCAACGTGCTGCCGCTTGGCCACTTCCACCACCTTGTCGGGAGGAAGGAAAATGTTGTCCGTTTGCTCGGGGCGAAATTGCGAAATCTGCCAATTTTGACAGAATTTACAGACCAGGTTGCACCCCGCAGTGGAAATGGAAAACGCCTGTGTACCGGGCAAAAAATGGAAAAAGGGCTTTTTTTCGATGGGATCAATATGGGCCGCACACGGGTTGGCGTAGGCCAAAACGTAGTAAGTGCCACCACGATTTTCCCGATTGCCGCAAAATCCGCGCTCCATGTTGTCAATAACACATTTTCTGGGACAAATCTGACATTGAATTTTACCGTGTTCTAACTTTTTGTAGAATTGTGCTTCTTTTAGGACAAAAATGTGCTTGTGGTCGAGGAGGTCTTTGGCGCTTGTGCGGTGGGAAGGAAGGACCAGTATCGGCGCTACAGGCGCAGCTGCGGCCAGGGTGGCCCCCGCCCCGCTTTGCAAGGATTTAGTCAAAAACTCGCGACGTTTCATCGGATTGCCATTTTCGGCCCAAAAGCCGCCTCTCTTTTGAAATCGGGCTTTTTCATGGTGTTTCTTGTTGGGTAAAAATTAATCGATTTTACAACAAATCGCAAGTTTTTGTCGCGCCTCAGAAGGAAAGCGCGCAAATTTTTCGGAGACTTTCAATTTGGGGAAAGGCCATTCAGGAGAAAAAATCTTTTGGTGGAAATAATTTGGGGGCGATTGGACCATCGCCCCCGCTTACGGTTAACATATTTATTTAAGCGATTTCCGGAACCGGCTTGCTTAATCTTCTTCCAATTCCTCGCATTCGCCTTTTTCGTCAAAAAATTTTCGCACTTCCGGCGGTTCCTCGTGCATGAGTTTTCGGTACCAGAAACCATGATGTTTCTTGCATTCCTTGCAGGGCATTTTGCCTGTAATGCTGACCAAACTCATGGGATATTCACTGGGATGAAAAATTACAAAGAAGAAATGCCACACAAGAATGGCCAATGTGGCCAGAATCGCCTCAAAATAATGGAAAAGCAGCGCAATCGGGACAATCCACCCGCCAAAAAGATTGGCCGAAATCACCGGAAACCAGAGGATAAGTCCGGAAGCTCCCATGACGGTTGTTCCCCAAATCAGCGCCCAATATTCCGCCTTTTCTGTGTAATCGTACTTGTCGTATTCCGGCATGGTGGCCCGAAGTCCGAGATAATACTCTACGCTGTACACGGCATCTTGAACATCTTTCAGCACGGGAACCATGTAGCGCAATTCCAGTCGCCCTCGTTTGGAGAAAAACAACCAAAACAAATGGTAGAAACTGGTCAAAATGAGGGTGGTTCCGGCCACCCGGTGAATAATGTGGCGCAAACCTTCATGAAGCCCGATAGAAGAAAGAAACTTCACCCAAAAGGCGTCTGGGAATTTGAGAGCAAAACCGGTAATGACCAATGTGGTAAATGAAAGAAAGAGCAACAGGTGCTGTACCACCATATTTTTGTTGAAGCGGGTAATGGAGGGTTCTTGCACCACCTTTCGGTACTTTCGCAGGACGGCCTGCAACCAGATCAAGAAATTGTGCAAAAACATGGAGCCAATAACGGAAATGATCAAAAGAATGTAGATTTTGGTAATAATATCCGATGCTACAGCTACAGCTTTACTTTTGGGCTGGTGAACCGGAATAGAAGCAAACTTTTTGCTGGCACCCGGATGGCATTGCCCGCAGGTGCGGTCCAAATTATTTACATTCACCGTGGAACGGGAATCCCAGGAGGGGTAAATATTGTGTACGCCGTGGCAACTGGTGCAATTGGCGGCAATTTTGGATTTTCCCTGAATGGCCAAACCGTGGTAGCTGTTTTCGTACGTTAAAACCCGGTCACTGGGCATGTCGTACTTTTCATTGAGTACTTCATTGGAATGGCAACGTGCACAGGTTTGTAACGAAACGTTTAATCGATTTACAGGGGATTTTTGATTTTGGGTGGAAAGAATTTTGTGCTGACCATGACAATCGGTACAATTGGGAGCATCGTCAACACCCTGTAGCAAAGCCTCACCGTGTATGCTGTCAATAAATTGCTTGTACTCGTTAAAATGGCATTGGCCACAGGTTTCGGGCAAATTTTTCCGATTGATTTTCGAAGCGGTATTTCCACCGTTTAAAACTGCATGAGGATCATGACAATCACCGCAGGCGGCGGCATCGCCACCTTCCTTGATTTTTTTGTAGTGAATGCTGGCCAAATAATCATGAACCGGTTTTTGAAGCGGAATATTGTGTTTTCGTTGAAATTCCGCTTTCCCGTGACATTGACCGCAGGTTTTAGGCTGATTAATTTTGGATACGGGAGAAAGCGTCGAATTGGAAGGATGAATATTGTGCGTGCCGTGGCACGTAGCGCAGGTGGGGGCTTCTTTATCGCCCGTCAAATAGGCTCTTCCATGGGAACCTTCAATGTAGCTTTTGTAAATATCTCCGTGGCATTGTCCGCAATTTACTTTTTTGGGAACCGTTTCATGCGGGACTTTTGTGACGTCCGAATGGCAATCGGTGCAGGAAAGGCCGGCGTGAACCGAGTTTTTTAGGGAATCCACATTGACGTAAAGGGAAACCTCCTGCCCTTGCGCATTTTCACCCGTGAATTCGGGATCCCCGTGGCATTCAAGGCAATCCTGATTTTCCTGAGCACGAAAATGAATTTGCTGAGCAGGATTGACAAAAAGGAGGGACAGTAAAAATGCAAAAACAACCAATCCGGCAATCGTGGCAATTTTCCTAACACGCTTCATTTTCCCTAATCCTTCATCTATTTTGACGATTTGTTTCGGAACACAGCCCAAAGACGGGCCCATCATAAAAAAAGAGAAAAAAGCTATGCAGAGAAGTTCCCGAAAAAATATATTCAGGGAACTTTCCGAGTTGGCTAAAAAAGGAAAATTGCCGATCTTTTTCGCCTAACAATTTACACTTTAAGAAATAAAAATCAATAAAAAAATTGATTTATTTGGTGGGGAAAGAAAATCCTTTTCAATTCGGCAGGTATTTGTTGAAATATTCAACAGCCCAATAAAAAAGCCGGCCTGAAAAAAATCCAGACCGGCTTTTGTACTCAAAACCAATGCTTATTCTACTTTTTGGGAATATCGTGGGCAATTTTCTTCCAGAACGTAGCGTACACAAACTTTTTGTAGGTCGGGCTTTCGGGATTGTGACATTTTTTGCAGGTTTGTTCATTGGGCCGAACATAGCCTACTTTCGAACCGTCCATTTGGCCTTTGTAAATTTTCCGCATAACGGAAACCTTCCAATAGGCCGAACCCGGTCCATGGCAGGCCTCACACGTCACACCGTTTTCCATGTGGTACCGCGGCCCAAAAGCCGTTTTGGGGAGTCCGTAGCCGGTTACGTGGCATTTTAAACATTTGGGGCTTTTCTGCGGATCGGCGATCCCCATTTTTTTCGCCACTGCTTTCGCCTTTTCCGTTCCCAATTCTTCGTACGCTTTGGCGTGGGGACTGTTTTTCCAAATTTTGTACTGGTTGCCTTTTCTCGGACTGTTGTGACACATCTTGCATTTTAACACGCCCACGTATTTGAATTGATTCTTTTTCGCCTGAGGCATTCCGGAAAATCCGGTGCTCATCCAGGCCAAAATTAATCCTGCCGCAAACAAAATACCCAACCCACCTTTCATTTTTCTAATCTTCATGGGAAAAACCCTCCTTTTTTGCGGTTGATTGGACTCCAAACCATTTCCTTTTCCACGGACCATCTCCTCAAAGGAAGATGCACACCGGCTCCATTTCTTTTTCATTTGCCGGCGATTCAAAGGTTCGATATAAATTTATGAAACAATTTCAAAGAATCAAGAGAAAAACAGCCCGCAGGAAAAAATCCGCAAAATATTTTTGAATTTGTGTCTTGGCTTGTTCGCTTTATCTCGAATTACTTTCCTCCTATTCCGGAATGATGCTCCACCCAATCCGGCCTTTAAATTTCCACATAAACGTGGTGTGAATCATTCGTTTCATCCAGGCCCCCGCCAAACCCCGCTCCATGTGCGTAACGAACAAATCGCGCCCCGCTTCATTTGGATAGCGGCGAAAATCGGGCACCACAGGGTACATAATAATGGTTCCGGCGTCCCCGTCCCAGAGAGATTCCCCCATTGAAGCAATACAGGCGGCGACCATTTCGGTCATTCTTTCTTTGTGGGACATGCGACCTTTTTTAATCAGTTCAATGATATTTTTCGCCACTACCCGCCCAATGATTCCGGAAACCATTCCTGTGCGAGGCGGCGCCGGTGAAATGCTCATTCCGTTTGGATTTGTGTGCGGTTTGGAAATCGGCCCCGGAGGGGCAAACGCAATCCCTGCCGCAAAAATATTGGGGTAATTCGGATTTTGGTAAACGGCCGGCCAGGCGTCCGGGTTTTTCTCCAGTTCTTCGTAAGGCAAACCGTAAATGGCATCCACCAAAACAAAACCCGCCTTGTTCACAATCTTGGAAGAAATGTCCTGGCCGTTTTTGTCCAGATATTTTATTGGAACACCCAAAAATTGCGGAATAAGCATGGCAAAATCGTACGAGGTTTCCCCAAAATTCCCGTCGTAATCCTGCCAATAAATCTTTTGCTCATCCACTTTGTACACGCCCTTCTGCACTTCCCACTCAATTCCGTATTCCCCAAAAATCTCCTGCGCATATTCAGCACTGGTGTAGATGCCCTTTTTCCGGCGCTCTTTTACGCCGTGGACACCAAAGTCGCCCAACTCCGGTTCGTTACTCAGCCAAATCAACTGCGCCCGGTCACGCACGCCTTCCCGAAGTAAGGTTTTGTGCAGATTGGAAATGAATTCAAATGCCGCTCCCTGACACGTGGCACCCGGATGCCCCATTCCCACAACAATTTTAAAACTCTCACCCTTTTTCATCCGGCTGAACATGTCCAGAACCTTTTCGCGCGTTTGAAGGGTGTGCCCTAGGGTACATACCGAATAGGTGTGTCCGTTTTCGGGTCCCAGTCCTTCCGTCGCCGCAAAATTTAATTTGGGACCCGTGGCGTTAATTAAATAATCGTACGCGACTTTTTCTTTTCCCGCCTCACCCGGAAGATTGACGTACAAATAATTTTCGTCAGGGTGAATTTCGCCTACGCGACCCTGAATAAATCGAATATGCAGTTTTTTGTAAACGGGCGATAGGGGAAATTGCACCTTCGCAGGGTCCATTCGCCCAGTGGACACCCAAATAAGCGAGGGAATAAAGAGAAAATAATCCTGTGCATTAATGACGGTTATTTCATGTTTTTTACCCAGAGCTGATCCCAGGTACAGCGCCGCCGTGTGTCCGGCAAAACCAGCCCCAATAATCACAACTTTGGCCATTGGAAGAGTTCCTTTCCGTTTGTGCTTAAACTTGCCTTAGCCGATTCAAAACCGCCCTATTGGGCTGAAAATGACTCCTCAAACCCGCTTGCTGTGATCCACCGCTTTCAGGATTTTAATGTTCAAAATAATAAATCGCCACAATTGGTACAGCTTGTTCGTTCGTTTCGACATGTCAGACCTCCTGTTTGTTGACCCATCGCATGTGATCGAATGTTTCGGAATTGGGTAATTTTAGCCTCGATCTCTCTTCAGAAATTTTAACGTCAGTTGAATCGATTTGTTCGACCGTTTCTTACCCATTGAGACGAAAACCCAAAACGCCGATTCAGTAAGGGAGAAATTGCTTCGATTATTGTTGAGATCGAGGGGAACAAATTTGTAAATCAAAATAGGAATTATTTACAACAATGTCAATTTTGAATAAATTTACACAATTTTTTTCGATTTTTCAAGGAATTTCTTTTTTTGAAAACAAAGGTCTGGGAAATTCCAAAACGCCTCGTCGGGGGTTAGATAAAAATTTCTCCCCGGGGAAAATCTCCCTTCTATTTGTCAGAGTCACACGTGTTTTCCTCCCCAATTTTGGAAACGGAGTTTGTGCAAAAAAACATGGGCGACCCGTTTCAGAAATGCCAAGCGGCCCAATTTTTTTTGTCTCTCTCCAAGATTTGGACAATCAAATTCGCTCCCCTATTCCAAACTTTCAGCAAAAGTTCCGCGTCGCCAAAAAATCAAAGGGGACTGAAGGAAATCCTTCAGTCCCCCTTTTTGGACTTCTCCCAGGAGGAACGAAATTGACGTTTTTTTTCAAAATAAATTCACGCGAAAATCTTACCTATTGCGATTTGGTTCGGTGCTCCAATGACTCAGTTTTCCATTTTTTACGGCCTTGAATCTACCCAAATTACTCAAAATCCTACATATTATCCGTTTTGACAAAGTTCACTTTTGCTAAGTTTTCGATTCTTTCAATAAATCCTCCAGACAATCGGCCAGCAGTTTGTACGCCTCAAGGGCCGCCCCATTCTTCAAATCGGCCAAAAAAGGCGGAAACCAACGGTTCACATGATCGGCAAGGAATCGGGCGTATTCCTCACCGGCCGTTTCCGAAATTTCCGGAATTTCCAAAGCCGTCCGTAAAAATGCCAGAAATTCCAGTTCGGTGGCGATGTGGTCGGCTAAAACCGGCCGCACCGAAAAGCCCCAGTTTCGGTAAGTGTCACTAACGGCCTGATTGGCGTTTCCCATGATTTGGCCTTCACGATAAACCGATTCGTAAGGAGGACAGCAGGTTTTGGGATACCCATTAATAAACAAACGGGTGTACTCCGCCTGCAATTCAACCAGCGGTTCTTTTTCAAAATGAGTCTGTATTTGTTTCAGAAATTCATTCTGCCTCAACGATTGAAGTTGTTTCTCCAATTGCTCGAGAACTGTTTGGTCGGGATAAAGAAAGGCCTTGCTCAGGAATTTCAGAATCCCGGAATGGCCGTTTTGCGTTTTTGTTCCAATCGCACTTACCACGGATATTGGAAAACTCCCGCTTTGATGACGTAGTACCGTAACAAAAATCCGCCTAAAAGAATTAAGAGCGTGCCGAACACCATGAGATTGTTGACCAATTTTCGATTTTTGGCGATGAAAATTCCGTAGGTTTCAAAACCGAGCGGGACAAACAACCCGAACAAAACAAATCCGATAAAAAATCCTGGTGACCGCATTAAAAAAGAGGAAGAATAACGGGCCGCATTGGGAAGAAAAAACGAAAAATTAAAATAGGCGCCCAAAATAATAATCTCGCTTACGATAAGAGCGGCATCAAATTCCTCGAACCGGTCTACAAGATTTTGCGATTGGGGGAAAAATTTCATGAGCAGCATGAGAAAGGCCGCCCCGGTCGAAAATGCCGACACCACAAATAGCAAGGGCATGGCCGGGGTGTGCCAGAAGGAAATCCCCGGTGCGCCTGAAACCAATAATCCGGTGTAAATGGCCACCAAGAAGCCCATGGTGGCGCCCCCAAGCGCTGCCAGCCGATTAAAACGCTCCAGTAAATTCAGGGCAAATCTTGGGATTTTTCGAATAATCGGCACTAAAAAAGGCCAGACTTCCAAAATCGGAATCAAATAAAATGTGGCGGCCGCAAAAAAAGCATTGATGAAAATCACCCCCCAGAAAATCCATGAAAGCGGATTGCTTAAGGCCAAGAAGGCTTTAAAGGGCTGAAGCATATCGGAAAGCAAAAAAAGTGTACCGATTCCCAGAAAAACCATTGACGAAAGTACGGCGATTGAAAGCATTTTTTTGTCAAATTCTTCAAATAAATCTCCGAGGGCGGCCAGAGCAAAGGTCGCGCCCCCCAGCCCTCCCAAAAAAAGATAGGCTGCAATCGGCCATCCCCAAATTTCCTGCTGCACGAATGACATTTTTGCTCCTTTCTTCCTTAAAAAATGTAGAATACCTTGGGATTCGTTCCCATTTCCGGTTTCAGCGGTTTGGCAACGCCGGAAGTAGAAAGCCGGTGAACCTCACTGGCAGGATCGTCCAAATCTCCGAAAATACGCGAGTCCGTTGGGCAGGTTTCCACGCACGCAGGGTCTCTTCCCTCGTCCAAACGGTGCTTGCAGAAGGTACATTTGTCGATGTGCGGGAGCACCTGAACCAATTCTTCCGCATATAAGGCGTGCGCCCGTTTCACATCCTTTCTTTCGTAGACGTAACGGGCATCGTAGGGACAGGCAATCATGCAGGCCTTGCAGCCAATGCAGCGATTTTGATCCACCACAACAATGCCACCGGACACAATATGGGACGCTTTTGTGGGGCAGGCGCTTACACAAGGGGGATTTTCACACTGCATGCACAAGCGCGGAATAAAATCGCGGCTTACTTCGGGAAAAACGCCCTGAATTTTATCTTCTACGTGGGTTCGATATTTGTCATCCCAGTAAGGCGTCTGATTTTCAATGGAGCAAGCTGCAATGCACGCCCCACATCCCACGCAGGTTTTTAGGTTGAGAACCATTCCGTATCGAGCCATTCCCGCATTCCTCCAGCTATTTTTCAGATTTTTTGGACTTGCACGGTAAACTCCTGAGACATGAACGAAGCTGCAATGGGTTCAATAGCGTAAGGGATGAGCTCATTGAGAGGCGTTCCGATTCCCGAAGCCACATGCAAGTTTGGGTTTTTCGATCCGTATGCCGAGGGCAAAAAAACGGTGTCCGGCCGAATCATTTGGGTCGTAAACAGTCTGGCGGTAACTTTTTTGTGATCGCGAAGATTTTTGATTGCCACGCGATCCCCGCTTTTCAGTCCCAGTTCTTTTGCCCTGGTTGCATTCATCCACAAATATTCAAATACCCCCACTTTCGTGCGCCTAATCGCATCCAAAATGGGATTGTTGTTATTCGTCGATGCATGGGAGACAATCGGAATTTTTCCGTACGTAAAATAGAATTCATCCGGCTGCAGCGTGTTTTTGGGTCGCGGCCCGTTTTGAAATCGGGGCGGAACAAAAGCTACAATCGGGTCCCATTCCGCCTGATAGCCCCTTTCCCTGACAAATGAGGCGAGCACCGGACTGAAAAGCTCCAGGCGGCCCGACGATGTAGGCAAAGGAATTTTCCAGGGCATGGCCGATTCTTCCAATAAATCTTCCATCGATTTCAAAACGGCAACTCCCTTTTCACGCAAAATTTCCTCAAGTTTTTCCGGTTCCATTTTTCGGCCGGTGATTTCCTCGGCGTAGGCACTTGTTTTTCGGATGGACGCCTTTAGAAAAAGCGAATTGATCGGTTTCCCTTGTTTTTTGGCGCGGTACACCTCCTTTTTCAAGCGCTGCAAATCCCACCCCGAAAAATCGGCCACCGCCGACAATAAAGCGTCAAATTTGCCCAACCGTTCCGCAATGGAGAAGAAGATGTCGCTTGAATCCCGCGTATCAAACAGCGGGTCAATGGCTCTGAAACGGGTGACGTACGCTAGTTCCGAAGCAGGCCCGGCCGCATAAACCACCGGTTCTTCCCGTTCCAGATAAGTGTGATTCGGCAGAATCACATCTGCGTACAGGGTGCTATCGCTCGGAAGCACATCCACAGCGACCACCAATTCGACGTTTTCATGGGTAAAAATCTTCTTCCACCGATCGGCGGGAAAATAATGACGCATGGGATTGGCGGCGTTTAGAAAAAACGCCCTCATTCGGTAGGGCTCTCCGTTCCATTTTAGCTTTCCCTCAACGGCGTCTAACAGGCCGGAATCCGCCATCAACGGCCAGAAAGCCCCTTCTTTGCCCTGTTTTTTTTGTTGCTCAGCCCAAACATACGAGAACGCCGGATGCCCGTGCGCCCACATTTTGGGATCGGAGAAGAATTCATTCATTCCTTCCACAGATTTCATTCCGGGAAGTTCGGAAATATTTGTCGGCTGGCGTTCCCCCTTTTTGTACCGCTCCCAATATTCTTTTACCTTTTGCCGATATTCGCCGCCCATAATCCAGCCGCCGGGACGGTCAATCCCGCCAACCAATGTCTGAATGATCGCTTGCAGCCTTCGCTGGGGGATCAAATGATGGTAGCGCGCCCCCATCCAACCGGGATCCACGAAAGCCGGACGTGCTTGACCGAATTCCGTCGCGATTCGCTCAATGGTCTCGGCAGGAATTTCCGTGATGGTTGCCGCCCATTCCGGTGAATAATCGGCCGTTTGCTCAATGAAATAATCAAACACTGTTTTTATGGGAACGCGCGGGCCGGGCCTGGGTGAAATCGCGTCGGGATGATTCCAAAAAAGAGTTTTTGGCGCCCGAAGGGCCGGTACAATTCGCTGACCTTTTGTTGTCCGTCCATTGGCATTGATAAAAGCCGGAACAGGCAGGATTCTCTCGCTAATCCGGTCGTAGACATAATAGTGGGCGACCGATCCGTCTCGATTTTTTTGGACCAGCAATTGCACGGTTCCCGAGTGGTCGCGAAACGCCAAAAAAGGCGCATTGGTGTGATTTCTTACAAATTTCTCATCGTAGAGTTTTTTTCGTAACAGAACATGTAACATGGCCAGGAAAAAGGCCATATCCGTGCCGGGTTTAATGGGTAACCATTCATCGGCTTTGGCGGCCAATTCGCTCATGCGGGGATCGAGACAAACGACGTGCGCCCCCTTCCGTTTTGCTTCGGCAAAGCGTACGGCCCGTGAGGTAGAAATACCGGCAATGGAGGCATTATTCAGGCTAAACAGAATGTAGCGGGCATTTTCGTAATCGCCCAAGAGTTCATCGTGAATATTAAAATTACCGGTGACGAGGTCGGTTCCGAAATGGCCAGCCGCCACGCAATGTTGAAGTGGCGACCCCACAATATTGGGAATGCCGAGCGTCATGATAAAAGGCAAACTAAATTGCATGTAAGAAACACAATATTGCCATCCGCTGACCATTGAGATTTCCCAGGGATGTACCTTTTTCAATTTTTCGGCAATGTAATCGAACGCCTCATCCCAGGTGGCGGCTCGGAATTTCCATTCACCCCGCTTACTCCCTTTTACGCGAATGAGCGGTTGTTTTAGGCGATCGGGATCGTAAACCTGCATTAAGCCGCTTTGTCCGCGGGCACAAATTTTTCCCCGATTGAGCGGACTGTTGGCATTCCCTTCAATTTTTGAAATTCGTTTTTGTCCCCTTTTTTCTTTCACTTCCACTTGAATGTCACAGGCCGAAGAACAAAAATTGCAGATACTCGGCACCCAGCTTACCCGATCCGCTGCGTACAGTGCGTCTTCTCCGGAAATTTTTGGAGAAAACAAGCCCATGGGGTTTAAAAGAGCAAAGCCCCCGAACAAGCCGGCTGTCTGAATAAATTGTCGTCGCGTGATTTTTTGTGTCATTCAAAGTCTCCCATTTTGCTTAAAATTTGAGCCAGCGAGATTTGATGCCAATCCAACATCATTTCTTTCGGCGAAAATCCGAATGCAAGCCCAACAATCTCCGGCAGATAAAAAACCGGAATCTGATAATCCAAATTCATTTCCTTTTGGTACACATCGAGAGCCTTAAAACAGAGAGGGCATGCCGTAACAATAGCCTCCGCCCCCGATTGGTACACGCCGTCCAAATAGCGCTTCCCCAGTTTGAGGGAAACCGTTCGATTGGTGTAATAGGAATGGTAACCGCAACAGGCCGATTTCGTTTTGTAGTCAATATACGAGATGCCCAGAACATCCGCCAGAGCTTCAAACGATCG
>CAZOHG010000083.1:0-12741 GCA_964579725.1 uncultured Deferribacteres bacterium | reverse complement strand
GAGAGCGCATTCATTTCAAAGCGGACGGCCTTTTTGCCCGGGCCATTCAACACGAATACGATCACTTAAACGGCGTTCTTTTTGTGGATTATTTGAGCGCCGTGAAAAAAATGAAAATCAAAAGTAAATTAACGGAATTGGAACGAAGGGCGAAAGCGGAAATGGCCGCCGCCTGATTTTTAAGCGGCAAAGCGGAGGATGGCTCCTTGTTCCAAGGTACGAACCGTGCAATTACCGTAGGAGGTGAAACATAAATGGCTGTTTTTATTTACATTTTAGGGGGGTTGGCTTTGTTTGTAGCAGGTTGGTTGTTTGCCAATATTTACAAGCAGCAACAAACCCAAAAGGCGCTGTACAAGGCGGAAGATATTATTAAACAGGCCAAGAGGCAGGCAGAAAAACAGAAAAATCAAATCATTCTACAAGCTCGGGAAGAAAAACACAAGATTCGGGATTCCGTTGAGAGGGAGTTTAAAGAACGGCGCAGGGATTTGGAGGCGCAGGAAAGAAATCTTCAGAAGCGGGAGAAATCGCTGGAAGACCAAAGCGATTATTTAAACCGAAAAGAACAAAAGCTGATTAACCAGGAAAAAGAAGTCAATCGCCTGCGTCAGGAATACGAAAAGAAAAATGACGAGTTGAATGAAATTTTGACCAAACAACGTCAAGAATTGGAACGCGTGGCCGGCCTTTCGGCAGAAGAAGCTCGGAAAATCCTCTACAAAACGATTGAACGCGACACCAAATTGGAAGCAGCTCACCTGACAAAATCCATTTTGTTGGACGCCAAAGAGAATGCCGTCAAAGAAGCCAAAAAAATTGTAACCGAAGCCATTGAAAAGGTGGCCTCGGATCACACGGTGGAAACCACCATTTCGGTGGTGAATCTGGATTCCGAAGACGTAAAGGGCCGTATTATTGGGCGGGACGGCCGGAATATTAAAATTTTCGAAACACTTACGGGCGTCAAGGTCATTGTGGACGACACTCCGGAAGCGGTGGTTCTGTCGGGATTTGACCCGGTTCGGCGGGAAATTGCCCGCATTTCACTGGAAAAATTGCTTAAGAACGGTAAAATCAACCCGCAGCGGGTAGAACAAGTGGTTCGCCAGTCCGAAAAGGAAATGGAGCAAATTATTTGGAAAACGGGCAACGAAGCCGTTCGGGAAGTGGGGGTGGGCCGGGTACACCCGGAAATGATCAAAATGTTGGGGCGATTGAAATATCGGACAAGCTACGGACAAAATGTTTTGCAGCATTCCAAGGAAGTGGCTTTTCTTACGGGAGCCATGGCTGCGGAACTGGGATTTGACGTCCGGCTGGCTAAACGGGCCGGGCTGTTTCATGACATCGGAAAGGCGCTCAGTCAAAATTCCGAAAGCACTCACACACAAATTGGCGTGGAACTGGCTAAAAAGTACAAGGAACATCCGGTTGTCATTAATGCCATTGCGTCGCACCATGAAGACGAAGAGCCCACGCACCCCATTTCTATTCTGGTCTCTGCCGCCGATTCGATTTCAGGCTCGCGGCCCGGGGCACGACGGGAAACGTTAGAGGGGTACGTGCGGCGTATTGACCGCCTGGAAAAATTGGCCGATTCCTTTGAAGGGGTGGCCAAAGCCTACGCAATTTCGGCGGGGCGCGAGGTGCGCGTGATTGTGGAACCCGAGGAAATTACCGATGACGCCGCATTTGTGCTGGCGTCCGACATCGCCCACAAAATTCAATCGGATATGGAATATCCCGGGCATATTAAAGTAACGGTAATTCGAGAAACCCGAGCGATTCAATACATTTAAATCGAAGAAAGCAAAGGTGGTCGGAATGTGGCCACCTTTTTTGTATCTAAAAAGAAGGAGACACGAATGGAAGCTTTAACCTTAGAAGAAATCGAACGCCTGCCAAAGGCTGAACTACATGTCCATCTCGACGGCTCGATTCGCCCTGAAACCATGCTGGATTTGGCCAAAAAACAAAAAATTGACCTTCCCTTTTCAGACGTGGCTTCGTTGCGAAAATATTTGCAGGTTGGACAGGTGGTAACCGATTTGGAGGCGTACATTAAGCGCTTCGACATGACCCTGAGTGTGTTACAAACAGAAAATGCGCTTTTTCGCACTGCTTTTGAATTGGCAGAAGACGCCGCTAAAGAGAACATCCGTTTGCTGGAAATGCGGTTTTCTCCCATTTTGCACACGAAAAAGGGCCTGAATTTGGAAACCATCATGGACGCGACCATTGAGGGTTTGCGGGCTGCCGAAAATAAATATGACATTCGAACGGGCGTCATTGTGTGCGGGATTCGTCACATGGAACCCGAAACGTCCCTGCAGCTTGCCGAATTGACGGTAGCGTACAAAAATCGAGGGGCTATTGGATTTGATTTGGCCGGCGCCGAGTACAATTACCCGGCTAAACACCACATCGAAGCCTTTTACACCATTCGCAACAATAATATTAATTGCACGGTACATGCCGGCGAAGCGTACGGCCCCAAGAGCGTGCACCAGGCTATTCACTATCTGGGCGCTCACCGAATCGGCCACGGAACCCATCTCATTGAAGACATGGATTTAATGGATTACGTGAACGATCATCGAATTGCTTTGGAAGTGTGCTTGAGCAGTAATCTGCACACGGGAAGCATTAAGTCTTTACACAATCATCCCCTACGCCGGTTCTTGGACTACGGCCTCCGGATTACCCTGAATACGGACAACCGCCTGTTTTCAGATACGACCGTCAGCAAGGAAATCTTTCTGGCGCAGAAGATTTTCAACCTCACGGAGGAAGAGATTAAGAAAATTGTCATGTTTGGCTTTAAGAGTGCTTTTATGCACTACCGCGAGCGGAAGAAACTCCTGCTCAAAATCGCAGACGAGCTGCACACCTCCTGCCTGTAGAGAGTTCACCAAGGCAAAAAAATGAAGCTTCAAATGAAGCTTCTTTTTTTTGCTTGACTAAAAAAAAAAATCTCCGTACAATGTAGTAGAAATTTTTAAAGGCGACGATTCTGCATTTTTTCTTCAAAAAAAATTGACCGCTCGGGTTTTGGTGAAGGAAAAAGAAAAACACTGAAAAAGTGCTAATTTTGAAAACGGAACTGAAACATCTTCCCTAAATAAAATGAGAGGTGACCATGCATCCGACCAGTAGTCCAACAGCCTACGCCATTTATTTGGTGTTTTTTATTGGGATGTTGCTATTATTTGCGTATTTGATCTGGCAGCGATTGAAAGTGATGCTTCAAGCAGAACCCATTAATCGTTTTGATCGTATTGGTACGCGCATCTGGGAAGTGATTAAAATCGTTTTGGGACAAGTTCGGATCCTCAATCCCAAATTTATGGATGCCGGCATTATGCACGCCTTCATTTTTTGGGGATTTGTAGTGCTTTTGATTAATTCAAGCAATGTGATTTTTGGCGGTTTGTACCACAATTTTCATTTTCCCTTCTTGGGTGAGGGATCCGGTGCTCTCACCGTTTATAATTACATTCGCGATATTTTTGAAATTATTGTCGTCATTATGGTTCTCTACGCCTTTTTCCGGCGGGCCGTTCTGAGACCAAAACGCCTCACGGTCAATTTTGACGGTTATCTTATTTTAACGTTTATTTTCCTCATTATGGTTTCGGATTTTTTTATGAACGGAGCGGCAAGGGTGATGCACCCGAAGGATCTGGCCAACGCTTCGCTGGTTCACAATGTGGTGGGACATTATTTTTTGGCGCATGGCATGAGCTGGCAAACGGCGCACATAATTTTTAATATCGGCTGGTGGACCCATGCGGTTGTTGTGCTCCTCTTTTTGAACTTTTTGCCTGTTTCCAAGCATTTTCATGTCATTACAGCCGTGTTTAATGTATTTTTCAAGCGGCTGGACACCGGTTACCTGCCCAAGTTGGACATCGAAAACGCCACCCACTACGGGGCTTCCAAAATTCACCATTTCGACTGGAAAGACATTCTGGATGTGTACACCTGTACGGAATGCGGACGTTGCCAATCGGTTTGTCCCGCTTTTAATACTGGAAAGCCGCTTTCACCCAAACAGCTCAATGAGCATATGCGGGATTACATTAACGACAACATGAAGGCAATCATCTCTCATTCCCGAGAGGAGTTGGAAGAAATCGGATTGGAAGGGGATCCTTTGGTCGGCAACACAATTTCCGAAGAGGTGATCTGGGCTTGTACAACCTGCGGCGCCTGCGAGAATGTTTGCCCGCTTACAATTGAGTTCATTGACCGGATTGTGGAAATGCGTCGCCATTTGGTTTTGGAGGAGAGCCGTTTTCCGAAAGAGTTGGTTACCACGTACAAAAATCTTGAAAATAACAGCAACCCCTGGGGTATTGGTTCCAGTGAGCGGGAGGCGTGGACGGAAGGACTAAATGTTCGAAAAATGCGCGACGTAAAAGAAGTCGATGTGCTGTATTGGGTTGGCTGTGCGGGAGCTTTTGATGATTCGGGTAAAAAGACGTCCAAAGCCATGGTGAAAATTTTGAACGCAGCCGGAGTAGATTTTGCCATTCTGGGCAAAGAAGAGAATTGCACGGGAGACCCAGCCCGGCGTTCCGGTAACGAATATCTCTTCCAAATGCAGGCAGAGGCAAATATCGAGACCCTCAATCGGTACAAATTCAAGCGCATTGTGACCCAGTGTCCCCATTGCTTCAACACCTTGAAAAATGAATATCCCCAATTTGGTGGAAACTACGAGGTGGTGCACCACACCGAATTGATCGAAGAGTTGATTCAGCAGGGTAAATTGAATTTAACCCGCTCGCTCAACGAACGGATTACCTACCACGATTCCTGCTACCTGGGCCGGCACAACGGGATTTACGAAGCTCCTCGAAAAGTGCTAACGGCTATTCCGGGTGTGAAAATGGTCGAAATGCCACGTCACGAGGAGAACGCTTTTTGCTGTGGGGCAGGCGGCGGCCGGATGTGGATGGAAGAAACTCTGGGCACGCGCATAAATCACGAAAGGGCAGAGGAAGCCATTGGGGTAAATCCGGATGTAGTGGCCACGGCTTGTCCCTTCTGCCACACAATGCTGGACGACGGCCTAAAGGACAAAGGGAAAGAGAATATTCAAACCCTCGACATCGTGCAATTGGTGGCCGAGGCTATTGCCGAATAGAGGCCGTTTTCAAAAGCTTTTTCAAAACGTGCAGGCGGGGCAGAACGGTTTTTAAAACAACACCCGCCCAAAAATGTTGCAAGACGTGAATTTTTAATTTGGGTAAAAAAGAGGAGTTTGTTTTGCAAAAGGAATTTAAGGTTTTGGACCGCGGTGTTCTTCGTTTGGTGGATTTTATGGGGGGGGACAATGCGGTGGTTCAAGCAGCCCGCGTGTCGTTCGGGCAGGGAACCAAAGGGGAGGAAAAAGACCGGAAATTGATTCATTATTTGATTCGAAATGCTCACGAAACGCCCTTTGAACAGGCTGTTTTTAAATTTCATGTGAAATGTCCGATTTTTGTGGCCCGCCAATGGTTTCGGCATCGCTGGGCGAGCTACAATGAAATTTCAGGGCGTTACACGGAAATGACACATGAATTTTACCTACCGCAAAAATTTCGAACTCAGGAAAAGAAAAATTACCAATATGCGGATTTGGATGAAAAAGTCAGCCAAAAGTGGAATCAGCGGCTGCAGGAATTTTATGAAAACACGTACCAACTTTACGAAGACATGCTGAGCGACGGCGTTGCCAAGGAGCAGGCGCGAATTGTGCTTCCGCTGGCGCTGTATACCCAGTTTTATTGGGCCGTAAATGCCCGCTCTCTGATGAATTTTCTAAAACTTCGAACGGACGTGCACGCGCAATATGAAATTCGCGCCTACGCCTATATTATTGAGGAAATTTTCAAAGAAAAAATGCCGTGGACGTACGAAGCCTTTCGGGAACACATTTTGAAAAAAAGTGCGAAAGCCGAAATGAAGCAATAACCAAGGAACCAAGCCCAAAAGGGTTGTGCAAATTCCCTATGTAGAATGCCCAACCCCTTTGGGTCGCTGTTCGCAATTAGTGGTCTAAATTTTCAATCACTTTTTGGGTCATTTCGGCGGTGGACAAAACGGTGGCACCGCTTTCCGCAATGTCAGCCGTGCGGAATCCTGCCGAAAGAGTTTTTTCAATGGCTTTTTCAATGGCGGTGGCAGCGGTTTCTTCTTTGAAAGCATACCGCAACATCATGGCACCGGTGGCGATGGTTGCCAGAGGGTTGGCAATGCCTTTGCCGGCAATGTCCGGTGCCGAGCCGTGTACGGGCTCGAAAATACCGACGGAGCCGCCCACACTTGCGGAGGGAAGCATGCCGAGCGAGCCTGTGAGCATCGAAGCTTCGTCGCTCAAAATATCGCCGAAAAGGTTGCCAGTTACAATGACGTCAAATTGTTTTGGATTTCGAACCAACTGCATGGCGGCGTTATCCACATACAGGTGGGTGAGTTCCACATCGGGAAAATCCTTGGAAATTTCGATCACTTTGTCCCGCCACATTTGTGACACATCCAAAACGTTGGCTTTGTCCACGGATGTCACGCGGCGATTTCGCTGACGAGCAATTTCGAAGGCGAGCTTGGCAATGCGCTCGACTTCCCAATCTTCGTAAATCATTGTGTTAAATCCAACCCTTTTCCCGCCGTCTCGGGACTCAATTCCTTTCGGTTGGCCAAAATAAATGCCGCCTGTCAATTCACGAACAATCAGGATGTCAACGCCCCGGACTACCTCGGGTTTGAGCGTCGACGCGGAGATTAAAGGTTCCCACACCTTTGCAGGCCGCAGATTTGCGTAGGTGTTCAACGCCTTGCGAATTCCGAGAAGTGCCTGCTCCGGTTTTTGGTGGTGGGGTAGATTTTCCCATTTGGGCCCGCCAATCGAGCCCAAAAGAACGGCATCCGCTACCAAAGATTTTTGAATGGTTTCCTCCGGTAGCGGGCGGCCGGTGGCGTCAATAGCGCTCCCTCCAATGAGAGCTTCCTCCGTTTCGACGGAAAATCCGAATAGATCGGCGACTTTCTGCAGCACTTTTACGGTTTCTTGAACCACTTCCGGGCCAATGCCGTCTCCGGGTAGAAGCGTTATGTGATAGGTTTTCACGAGGCAAAATCTCCTTTCAAACGTGCGTAATTAAAAATTCCTCCTGCATTCAGGATGTCCAAAATGTCCCCCAAGGGAAGTAGAGCCACCGTTTGGCCGGTGGAAAGATTGGTCAAGGTATACTTTTGGGTGTCGATTTCGGCTTCGTCGCCGGTTTTAAAAGCGCTCAAAATACGGTCGCGGCATTCAAAGGGGGGAACGAAACCGCCGTCAATGGCGTTTCGGTAAAAAATGCGGGCGTAGCTTTCCGCAACAATGGCGCGGGCACCGGCAATTTTGAGGGCGGCGGGGGCGTGTTCGCGCGAAGAACCGCAGCCGAAATTGGAACCGGCCACAATAATGCGAAATTCCGACGTGGTTTGTCCTTCTTTGACAAAAGGAATATGGCCGTACGGCAATCCCGCCTGATTTTCCGGCACGCCCGACAGGCAGAATTTACCGTAGAGTTTTTGTTCCTCCGGATCTTCCAGATCGTACACCAGATGTTGAGCCGGAATAATCTGATCGGTGTCAATATTATCGCCCAAAACGTACACTTTTCCTGAAATTTTTTTTGCTAACATAGCATTACTCCATAAATTCACGTGGATCGGTAATGGCACCTCGAATGGCCGAAGCGGCCACCGTGTACGGGGAAGCCAGGTACACCTGTGCTTGTTTGGAACCCATTCGCCCGGGAAAATTCCGATTGGTGGTCGAAATGCAGACTTCCGAGCCCTGCAATCGCCCAAAGGTGTCGGGAGGGCCGCCAAGGCAAGCCGCACACGAGGGGGGACCTACCCGAACGCCGGCATTTTCCAGAATATTCAGAATACTTTCCCCGTTTACGAGGGTTTCCCGCAACCCCTTTTCAACGGAAACAGTTGCGGGTACCGCAAATGTGGGCACACGAACCTCGTGCCCCTGCAGAAGCGTAGCGGCGGCGACAAAATCAGTGAGCTTGCCTCCGGTGCAGGAACCAATGTATGCCTGATCCAATTTTGTTCCCGCCACTTCTGTAACGGGTGACCCGTTTTGGGGGGAATGGGGTTTGGCTACCAGCGGCACCAATTGGCTGGCATCGTAGTGGAAAATCTTTTCAAATTGAGCGTCGGAATCATTGAGCAGGAGGTCGAACGGCGCCGTTGTGCGCTGCTTAACAAAATCAACCACTCTTTCGTCCGGTTCGATGATTCCGTTTTTGGCACCCGCCTCAACCGCCATATTACAGAGGGTCATTCGTTCCTCGATGTCGAGTTGGTGCACGGCTTCTCCAGCAAATTCCATGGCTTTGTAAGTGGCGCCGTCAATGCCGATTTCATTAATAATGGTCAAAATCATGTCTTTGGCCAGAATGGCCGCCGGTTTCTTTCCCGAAAATTCAAATCGGTACGTGCCCGGTACTTTTACCCAAAGTTTTCCGGTCCCCAAAACAAAAGCAGCGTCCGAGTTGCCGATTCCTGTGGCGAAACATCCGAAGGCACCCGCCGTACACGTGTGGGAATCCGTTCCGAAAAGTACCTGTCCGGGCCGGTCAAAGCCTTCCTCCGCCAGAGCTACGTGGCACACCCCTTTGTACCGGGGCGTACCCACATCGTAAAAATGCACGAGATTTTGTTCACGGGCGAAAACACGCAGCAGGTCAATATTTCGGCGGGCGTGAAAATCCTGGGTGAAAATGTAGTGGTCCGGAATAACAATCACCTTTTCCGAATCCCAGATTTTGGCGTTTTCGCCGAACTCCCGCTTGAAAATAGCGTAAGTGGCAGGACCGCACACGTCGTGCGTCATGAGGTAGTCGGTGTGAATCCAGATGTTGTCTCCCGGTTTGACCGATTTTTTGTCGGAATGCCGGGCCAATATTTTTTCCGTTAATGTCATTCCCATGGTTGTTCCGTTTCTTTTTCGATTCAAAAAAAGGCCTTGTCCGCTAAAAAATCGGGCAAGGCCGATTCCGTACTACGCAACCTTCGAATTCTTTTCTTTTTCCTTCTGTTCTTGCCGGTAAAGGGCGCGATTGAGGGCATCCAAATAGGCACTGGCGCTTCCCTGAACGATGTCTGTACTGGCCGCCCGCCCATTGAAAATCCCGTTGGGGAATTCGATTTTTACAAAAATCTCGCCCATGGCATCTTTTCCTGAAGTGACCGAACGAATGGAATAATCCACCAATTTCCCCGTGAAGTGGGTAATGCGTTCGATTGCCCGGTACACGGCGTCCACGGGGCCGTCGCCCGTGGCGGAATCCACAAATTTCTCCTTGCCCCGGGTCATTTCCACGGTGGCGGTTGGAATCATGTGCGTCCCCACGTGCACCTGAATGTTGAGCAATTTGTAATATTGGGGCACGCCGAAAATTTCATCGTTGACCAGCGCAATTAAGTCCTCGTTGTAGATGTCCTTTTTCTTGTCGGCCATGGCCGTGAAGAGCCGGTACGCCTTGTCCAGTGCGTCGGCATCCAGGGTGTAGCCTAATTCTTCCAAGCGCTGACGCAGGGCGTGACGTCCGGAATGTTTTCCCAGAACAATCTCGTTGGCGGGAATGCCAATCATTTGAGGCATCATGATTTCGTAAGTCAGGGGATTTTTCAGCACGCCGTCCTGATGAATACCGGCTTCGTGAGCAAACGCATTGCGTCCCACAATGGCTTTGTTTCTCGGCACAAAAATCCCGGTCAGCGAGGTCAATAATTTGCTTGTTCGGTAAATTTCTTTGGTGTTGACATCGGTTTTAGCCTGAAAATGGGATTGGCGGGTTTTCAGTGCCATGACGATTTCTTCCAGTGAAGCGTTGCCGGCTCGTTCGCCGATGCCGTTAATGGTGCATTCTACCTGATCGGCTCCGTTTTCCACGGCCGCCAGTGAATTGGCGACGGCTAACCCAAGGTCATCGTGGCAATGCACGCTAATAATGGCTTTGTCGATGTTGGGCACGGATTCTTTGATCTTTTTGACCAGAGCGCCGAATTCCGAAGGAACCGCGTAGCCCACGGTGTCGGGAATGTTCAAAACAGTGGCGCCCGCTTCAATGACTTTGGTAAAAATTTCAATCAAGTATTCGGGATCGGTTCGGGAGGCGTCTTCTGCGGAAAATTCCACATCGTCCGTAAAAGATTTGGCCAATTTCACGGCGCGGACGGCATCTTCCAAAACCTCCTCGCGCGATTTGTTCAATTTGTATTTCAGGTGAATGTCGGAGGTGGCAATAAAGGTGTGAATGCGCGGTTTGTCCGCGAACATGACGGCTTTCCAGGCACGTTCGATATCCACGTCGTTGGCGCGCGCCAGAGCCGCAATGGTGGGGCCCTTAATTTCTTTTGCCACGCGCGAAACTGCTTCAAAATCGCCTTCGGAAGCAATGGGAAATCCCGCTTCAATGACGTCTACGTTCAATTTGGCCAGTTGCCTGGCCATTTGCATTTTCTCGTCCACGTTCATGCTGGCTCCGGGAGATTGCTCTCCGTCGCGCAGAGTGGTGTCAAAAATATAGATTTTTCGCATGGTGGTCTCCTTCTTATTTGGTTTCGAGAATCGAAATTTCCTCTTTGTCGGAACGGTTGTTATCCGTCTTTGACAAAGCATTCTCGCGCCGCACGTTGTGGTTTTTGAGCAAAAAATAGGAAATGCTGTCGGTCAACGCCTGCCAGCTTGCTTCAATAATGTTTTCCGACGCGCCCACGGTTGTCCAGTGTGCTTGTGAATCTTTCGATTCAATGAGCACCCGGACTTTGGCGGCTGTTCCGTAATTTTCATTTAGGACACGCACTTTGTAATCGGAGAGTTTCATTTCCTTCAGCTCGGGGAAGAATTTATTCAGGGCTTTCCGCAGGGCGTTGTCCAGGGCGTTGACGGGACCGTCGCCTTCGGCCGCCGTGTGTTCTTCCACATCGTTGACCCGCACCTTAATGGATGCTTCGGAGGTCGAGGGCTCGTCGGGTCGCTTTTCAATGACCACCCGAAAGCTTTGAAGCTCAAAAAAGCGGGTGGGTTCTCCCAACCCACGCCGGAGCAGCAACTCAAAAGAAGCGTCGGCGGCTTCAAACTGATACCCCTCGTGTTCCAATTGTTTGATTTCCTGCACAATGCGCGGGACTTCCTTGGCGTGGTTCTCCAAATCAATGCCCATCTGCTCGGATTTGTACAGGATATTGCTTCGGCCGGAAAGATCGGACACGAGCACGCGTCGTTTGTTTCCCACCTCTTCCGGCTGCAAGTGTTCGTACGTGCGCGGATTTTTTAAAATCGCACTCACGTGAATACCGCCCTTGTGGGCAAAAGCACTGGAGCCCACAAAAGGCATATTGTTCGGGTGCGACAGATTGGCGATTTCGCTAATGTACCGTGACAAAGCCGCCAATTCGCGCAAACTTTCGTCGGGTACGCAGCGGTAGCCCATTTTGAGCTGAAGATTTGGAATAATAGAGCAAAGATTGGCATTTCCACACCGCTCACCGTACCCGTTCATGGTACCCTGCACGTGGATGCACCCCGCCTGAACCGCCGCCAACGAATTGGCGACGGCCAGATCGGAATCGTTATGTGCGTGAATTCCAAGGGGTGCAGGCAGGTCTTTTTTTACGGACAAAATGGCACGAAGAATTTCGGACGGCAGAGAGCCTCCGTTTGTATCGGCCAGAACCAGAATGTCGGCGCCCGCTTCGTACGCCGCCTTCAAGGTTCGCAACGCGTACGCCGGGTCATCTTTAAAGCCGTCAAAAAAATGCTCGGCATCGTAAATGACTTCGCGCCCGTGTGCCTTTAAATAGGCGATTGTTTCGTAAATGATTTCCAGATTGCGTTCCGGTTCAATTTTCAACGCTTCTTTAACGTGCAAAATCCAGGACTTCCCAAAAAGAGAAATGGCTGGCGTTTCGGCACGCAAAAGCTCCTGAACATTGGTGTCTTTCTCGACGGAACGGGCCGGGTGGTGCGTGCTTCCGAACGCCACCAATTTGGCTCGACGGAAGGCCATTTTTTTCGCTTGTTCAAAGAAAAGCCTGTCTTTGGGATTGGATCCCGGCCACCCTCCTTCGATGTAATCGACGCCAAATTGGTCCAGACGTCGAGCAATTTTCAGTTTGTCCTCAACGGAAAGTGAGATTTTTTCGCCCTGCGTTCCGTCCCGCAGAGTGGTGTCGAAGATTTGAATTTTTTCCATTTTCGTGTGGTTCTTCCCGGAAATCTCGTGACAAATGGTTCGCTTTGCTTTTCTAATCCTTCCCCCGTTCGTTTTTTAGGGTGAAAAATGAAACCGAGCTTTTTTGCCTATTGTTCTTTCGGTTTTTGGAGCCAACTCATCATACCACGCAATTCTTTTCCCACCCGTTCGATTGGGTGTTCTTCCAACTGCCGCCGAAAGGCGTTGAGCGAGGGTCGTTTGACCTTGTTCTCCAAAATCCATTCCTTGGCGAAGGTGCCGTCCTGAATTTCACCTAAGATTTTTTTCATCTCCTGGCGTGTTTCCTCCGTAATAATTCGGGAGCCTCGCGTGTACTCCCCGTATTCCGCGGTGTCGCTAATGGAGTAATTCATGAGCGCAATGCCGCCCTCGTAGATCAAATCCACAATGAGTTTCATTTCGTGCAGGCATTCAAAATAGGCGATCTCGGGTTGGTAACTGGCGTTTGTCAATGTTTCAA
>CAZOHG010000082.1:0-13562 GCA_964579725.1 uncultured Deferribacteres bacterium | reverse complement strand
GCACAAAACGTGAGGTGAACAAAATGAAAAAATATGCGATCACTCTTTTGTTTGGTTTAACGGTTTGTTTTTTTGCCACCGGTTTACAAGCCGCCGGGACGGGCTTCGAATTTTTGCGCACGCCCGTGGGTGCACGTGCTTCTGCCATGGGAGGGGCGTTTGTGGCCATGCCCGGTGACGTCCACGACGTTTTTTATAACCCCTCGGGGCTTTCGCTCATTTCGCAGCGCACCGGCACCTTTTCCTATTTGAAGCACGTACTAGATTTTCAGTCGGGTTTTGTGGCGGTTGCCCAACCCGTTGAAAATTGGGGACGAATGGGAGTTGGGTTGCAGTACTTTAATTACGGGAGTTTTCAGAAAGCAGATGCCAGCGGCAACCAGTTGGGCACATTCGGGGCCTCCAATGTGGCGGTGACGTTTAGCTATGCCAACGCCCTTTTCCAGGCGCACAATTCCAATATTCACTACGGCGTCAGCGTGAAATTCATTTACAGCAAAATCGCCCAGTACGCTTCCACGGCAATGGCGGCGGATTTTGGGTTTACCTACGAAACGCCGATTCAAGGCTTGGTTGTGGCCGGAGGGGTTTTCAACGTGGGCAAATCTTTTTCGCCCTTTATTCGTACCAAAGAAGCCCTTCCTTTTAATTACCGTTTGGGATTTTCGAAAATTTTAGCCCACCTGCCGCTTCAACTTTCGGCGGAAGGGTACAAATTCGGCAACGAGAATTTTGGCTTCGCCTTTGGCGGAGAGTTTACCATTACCCAAAATTTCTTTCTCCGTTTTGGGTACAATTCCATTGGCAAGGAACAAAAATTGGGTGTGAGTCAAGACAAATTCGCGGGAATTTCCTTTGGAACCGGCTTTGTTTGGAATGGCTACCACCTGGACTACGGATTGACTGCTTCAGGTGCCATCGGGAATTTAAACCGGTTGAGCATTGTGAAAGCCTTTTAAGCCTTCTTTCCAATGCCATTGGTTTTTTCCGAGAGGTACTCGAAGCGGAGCGAAAAACCTGAGTGTTTAAAACATTTCAAACCTTCCAATTTGGGACGGGAAACCAGGTGAAAGGCGACCGGTTTTTTCACTTCTTTTCGGTTCAACCCTGCGTACGACATGCCTGTCGAAAGTGGAACACAATTGGATTATGTGCGTACTTATTTGAAATCAAGAAATTATGAAGAAAAAATAATTTGTTTTGAGAGGAATCCTCGTTTTAATAGGAGAATGATATTGCGGGTGCCGGTAAAAAAGCGGGTGATTAAAGTCGGAGTTTTTAAAGAGAGAAAATCGATTTGACATGAGTCAGAAAGAGAAAACAGTTTACGTGGGGATGAGCGGCGGGGTCGACAGTTCCGTAGCGGCGGCGTTGCTTTTGGAGGCCGGGTACACGGTTGTGGGGGTTACGTTGCGCCTCTGGGAGGAGAAGAGGCCGATTGCGGCGGCAAATCCCGACAAGATTTGCTGTTCTCTCAGTGCCGTAAACGAGGCCAAAATGGTGTGCCAGCAGTTGAACATTCCCCACAAAATGCTGGATTTGCAGCCAGAATTTCGTCGGTGGGTGGTCAATAATTTCATAGAGGAATATTTCCGTGGACGCACCCCCAATCCTTGTGTGCTGTGCAACACAAAGATCAAATGGGAGAGCTTTTTGGCTCGTGTCCAAAGTTGGGGCGGCGGTTTGGTGGCAACGGGGCATTACGCCCGTGTGGCGTACGACACCGACTCGGGGCGCTACCGCCTGCTGCGAGGCAAAGACCGCTGGAAAGACCAGAGTTATGCCTTGTGGGGACTTTCTCAGGAAAGCCTGTCGCGAACACTGCTCCCGTTGGGGGAATTGACCAAGGCCGAGGTTCGGGCCCTGGCGGAGAAATTCAATTTGCGCACGGCGCAAAAACAGGAAAGTCAGGAGATTTGTTTTATCCCGGACAATGATTACAATCGATTCATCCGGCAAGAGGCACCGGAAGCGGCAAAGGGGTTAGCGGAAGGAGAAATCGTGGACGTGGAGGGAAGTCGCCTGGGGACGCACCGAGGGTACCCGTTTTACACAATCGGGCAGCGCAAAGGCTTGGGAATCGCTGTGGGTGAACCGGTTTACGTGGCGGAGATTGACCCGAGCGCCAATCGATTGGTGGTGGGGCGTAAAAAGGATTTGTACCGCCGCGGACTCGTTGCCGAGCGCGTAAATTGGGTGGCATTGTCCGGGTTGGAGAAGCCGCGGCGTGCCTTTGTCAAAATTCGGTACAAAGACCCCGGGTCTTTTGCCCATCTCCAGCCCATTTCTGACGGGCGTATGCGCGTGATTTTCGACGCCCCACAGCGCGCGGTAACGCCCGGACAATCTGTTGTTTTTTATGAAGATGACCTCGTTTTGGGTGGCGGAATTATTCAGGAGAGCATTCGATGAGAGAGAAAAAGGTAACGGTTCCGGAACTAACGGCCATGAAAGCGCGGGGTGAAAAAATCGCGTCACTCACCGCTTACGATGCCATTATGGCCAAAATATTGGATCAGGCAGGCATTGACGTTATTTTGGTTGGTGATTCGGTGGGGATGGTGGTAAGCGGATTTGAGTCCACTTTGCCCGTTACATTGGAGCACATTCTTTACCATACACAGGCGGTCGCGCGAACCTCCCCGCGTGCTCTTTTGGTGGCCGACATGCCGTTTCTCTCTTTTCAAGTGAGCACGGAAAAAACCGTGGAAAATGCCGGTCGGCTTTTGAAAGAAGGGGGCGCCGAAGCCGTCAAAATTGAGGGAGGCAAGCCGGTTTTGGAAGCCATTTCCAAATTAGTGGAGTTTGGTATTCCCGTCATGGGGCACCTGGGGCTGACGCCTCAATCTTACCACAAATTTGGCGGCTACAAGGTGCAGGCGCGGGAGGAAGCGGCCGCAAAAAAATTGGTAGAAGAAGCCAAGCTGCTGGAAGAAGCGGGGATTTTCTCTCTGGTTTTGGAAAAGGTTCCGGCCGACTTGGCCAAAGAAGTCAGTCAATCACTGCGGATTCCCACCATTGGAATTGGCGCAGGATCGGGCTGTGACGGGCAGATACTGGTCAGTCACGATATGTTGGGATTGTTTGAGGATTTTCGTCCGAAATTTGTGCGCCGCTACACCGAATTGGCCGTGCAAATGCGTGAGGCATTTCAACGCTACGTGGAAGATGTGAAAAAAGGGGATTTTCCTTCGGAAGACGAAAGCTATTTTTAAAAACGGCCTCTGTTTTTATTCGTTAAAACGAGAATAGGCGCCCCCAAAAAGGCACAATACAATGGCCCAAGGCAAGCCCTGGTAAAAAGCCAAACGTTAATCAAAAACCACCCTAAAGCAGGGAAGATAAAATTCAGGTTGCGTCCAAAATTCATTTTGGAAGGAGAAAAAACAGCCATCATTTTTTCACAAGTTATTTGATTGACGAACAAGGATTGTCTCACGTTTGACATTCAGATGTCTGTTTCCCGCCGACTTATTTTTTCCGTTTTCGAATGTAAAAATACCAGAGTTTTCGACTCAGGTTTCCGCACCGGTCTGAAATCCGCACTTCTGCAATGTGTTTGCCTACTTGAAGAGGTTGGTCCGGAACAAACGTCACGCGTCGCATTTCGGGGTCGTATTCGGACACCTGAAACGTCCCGTCTAAATAGACGCGCACGGCTTCTTCGCCGCCAATTCCGGAAAGATTATCTCGAAAGTAGGCGCGAATGGTAGGAAATTGTGTGCGGAGTTTTCTGCCCGGACGTGGAAAAACACGGGTAATTTCCGGCGGAATGGTGTCCCGCAAAATAGTAAATCGGCCTAAACTGCGAAGCGGAACTTTAATTGAGTGGGAGGCAGGATCGAGGTAATGACTCTGAAAACGCCATTTTGTTTTTCCCGGAGAGTACACAGCCAATTTGCCTAAATTGGTTTCCGATTCCGGAATGTGAAAATTCAAAATGGCGCCTCGGTTCAATGGGATATCCGTTGGCTGTAAATTGAGAAGAAAAGTAATGGAATCGCCTGGCAGGGGTGCCGATGCCGCCGAAAGAGGTTCTCGGGAAAATCGAAAAAAAATCGGCTGGTAGGCAGCGTGGGGACGAAATCGGATAGTCGTTCCGTCCCGGCCGAGCGGCAATCTCACTTCGTCGGAGAGCCCGATTTTAGTAATCCGCAGGGTGTCCAAAGGTCGGTGCGATCTTTTTCTTCCCAAATCCAAAAATAGTAATGCATTGTAACCAGCGACGGAATCCAGCGGCACTGTTGCTTCAAATCGGGTGGGGGTGAGTGGTAACAGGCGGCTTCGCCCGCTTTTGTGTCCGCTGTGGTACCGTAAGAAAAGCGGAAAGGTAACCGGAATGGGTAAATCAAGGGTGTAAAGGGCGTAATCGTCCAGAAAACGCACACGTTTGAGCACTTTTGAAAGAGAAAATTGGTCATTAGGTAATGGAAAAGGTCTGTAAAATTCGGGGAATTGTAAAAGTCCAAGCGAATCAATGGCTTGAATCCGAAGGAGCACGGACCGATTTTGTACAGGGTAGGGGAGATTGAAAAGGAGGTCGTTTTGGGAATTCTTTCCCGCGGAGGTAAAGGGCTGCCAGTTTTTCCCTGAATTCAGAGAGATCGCTACCTGCAAGGAATCTGAGAACAGCGGCCTGAGTTGAAGGAATTCATTTTTTTGCCGGATTTTTACCAGGGTGGGGGTTTTTTCGGCAGCCACAAGCGTTCCTGTCAGCGTTGATTGATTCCCGTAAAAATCGGACACGCTGATTTTAAAGACGTGCCTGCCCGGAGAGAGGCGGGAAATGGCCCAAAAATTGGGTGAGGCCTTTCTCGAGGCACCGTCCTGTGAAACGGCGAAAACACGGGCTACGTGCGGCAGCAAACCGGGATCGGTTTCCAAGAGACCCGCACCGGTCTCTCGAGGGTTGTAAAAGGAGAGCTCGTTTTCCGGGAGTAAAAAAAGATTGTTGAAATAATCGTGGTACCACGAAATGAAACGGTAGTTTCGATCCAGGACAATTTGACGGGTTTTGTTGAAAGAAAGGCTGTCGTACTGCGTTGAGAAGAGAGTGTGGCCGTCCAATTCCAGCGAAAGGCGGTAAACCGAGCACTTGTTCGGAATGGCTGCTGTACGGTCGTAAGCGGAAACAGCAAGTCCGAGGGTTCCCCAAACTTGAACCGGGTGCGGCAGGCGGAATCGGCCGCGCCGCACGCGCTGAACCGTGAAAATTTTTGGCAAAGGTTCGCCGTCCACCTGCGAGAAACGGTCAAAAGGAATTACTCCAAAACCCGTAATGGTAGGCCAAACGGTGTCTTCCAATCGAAAATGTTTCAGTAGAGGGTTTAAAGGGTGGTTCAAGGCGTCCCGAATTTCAAAATGAAGGTGGGGGGCTCCGATGCCCGTTCGGCCCGTAAAGGCAATCACTTCACCACGACGAATCGGGAAGCGATCGGGTTTTGGGTACAAATCCACGGAATAGTGACGGCGGCTTTTTTGAATTTGTCTGACGTACCGCTCAATTTTCGGAGCAAATCGCTGCAAATGACCGTACACGGCAAATTCGCCGGTGTCCAATTTGAGGTAAAGAGCTTTCCCGTAGCCAAAGGGCGAAACGTGAATGCGCGCAACGTACCCATTGCGGACGGCAAAAACGCGAAACCCCTCTTTTTCCCACGTCTTAATGTCAACGCCGGAATGAAAATGGGCGGGGCGGTACTCACCAAAAGTGGAATTTAAAACACGACTGGCGTTGGTAGGCCAGCGGTAGGTACGTGTTTGAGCGAAAAAAAGGGTCGGACTGCCAAGCAGTGCCATTAGCCAGAAAAAGAAAAATGGCCGCAATTGTTTTTTCAAGACGTGCCCCTTTAGGTTTTTCAAAAAAAACGGCGGTATTTTGTTAAAATGAGAAACGCGTGTACCGGGTGCGTTGCATTCAAAATCTCACTTGTGAGCAATCTCCAACAGCCTTTTTCATCTGAAAAATAGTTTCGGAATTGGCTTCTAATATATCAAATCCGTCGACAAAAATCAACCGAAAACCGGTGACGAAGGGGGAGAAAATGTGGCAATTTTTGGAATCCTGTGCTATTCTTTATTAAAAAGGAAATTTGCGTACGCGGTGTCCACATGACAAAGTTCGAGAAAAAACAAGCCCAAATAAATCCTTTGACCAGTGAAAAATTTGATTTGAATGTTGAAATTTTTCAAAAGCGATTGGCCGATTGGTTTGAAAAAAATCGGCGCGACCTGCCCTGGCGCCGTTTCCGCACGCCGTACACGGTTTGGGTTTCCGAAATCATGTTGCAACAAACGCAGGTGCGCTCAGTAGCGGAATATTTTACTCGGTTTGTAGCAAAATTCCCCAATATTGAGTCTCTGGCCCAGGCACCTTTGCAGGATGTTTTAAAAGTTTGGGAGGGTCTGGGCTACTACAGCCGCGCTCGAAATTTGCACCGCGCCGCCAAAATGGTTTTGGAAAGATTTGGCGGACAACTGCCCGATTCCAAAGAGGCTATTTTACAATTGCCCGGAATTGGCCCCTACACGGCCGGTGCTATTCTCAGTTTGGCTTTTGGCGTTCCGGAGCCTGTCTTGGATGGAAATGTAATTCGGGTGTTGAGTCGGGTGTTTCTTTTTGAGGAGCCTGTGGACAGCTCTAAGGGCAAGGCAACGTTGTGGCAGTTAGCGGAGGAATTGCTTCCCTCGGAGGCCCCGGGAAGACACAACGAGGCTCTCATGGAATTGGGTGCCACCGTTTGTACGCCGCGGGAGCCCGAATGTGCCGTCTGTCCGGTGAGGGATTTCTGCGGCGCTTTTTCAACGGAAAGACAGGCAGAACTCCCTGTCCGCAATCCCCGCAAAAAAACGCCTCACTACCATGTAGCGGCAGGGGTGATTTGGAAAGACGGAGAAATTCTGATCACCCTTCGCCCCACGGACAAAATGTTGGGGGGACTCTGGGAATTCCCGGGAGGGAAATGCCTTTCCGGTGAGACGCTGGAAACCTGCCTGCAGAGGGAAATTCGCGAGGAGCTCAATCTTACGGTCCGGGTAGGAAGACATTTTATGGATGTCAAACACGCGTATTCGCATTTTAAAATTACGCTCCACATGTTTCATTGTGAATTTTTGGGTGGCCGGCCGAAATTGAATGGCGTGGACGATTTCAGATGGGTTCAACCGAAGCAATTACGTGAACTGCCCTTTCCAGCGGCTGATGTCCGCGTAATTCGAAAAATTTTGAACGACAATTCCCCCGAATAGTTGTTTTGTCAATCCGATTGTCGTCAATGCCCCGGGGGAATGCGTTTTCTTCTCCGACTGTATTTTTGTTGCATTTTCACTGGAATGGGGCGGGATAAGCGGCTCTTTTGGGCTGAAACGGATACTCGGCAAAAAGGGCATGTTTTTGCAAAGATTTCGGGGCGATTTGAAAGGAAAAGTGCCGATCTATTAAGTAAAATGTTAGCAAAAATTAACTTGACTTTATCTCTTGATTTTTGTTATTTTAGAGATGGTGTTTTTTGACTTCTCACGATTCTGGACAACGAGGCCTACATGTACGATCAAGTCATTTTTGAATTAAGTTCCAAGGGCAGAAAAGGGTACACGTTGCCCGATTTGAAGATCCCTACGCGGCCGGTTGAAGCTCTCATTCCCAATAGATTTTTGCGGCAATCACGGCCCAATTTACCTGAAGTTTCCGAGCCCGATGTTGTGCGTCATTTTGTGCATTTATCCGGGAAAAATTACCACGTGGACAAGGGATTTTACCCGTTGGGTTCCTGTACAATGAAGTACAATCCGAAAATCAATGAAAATGCCGCCCGTCTGGAGGGATTTGCGGCCGTTCACCCCTTACAGGAAGCCCGTTTTTCGCAAGGGGCTCTCCAACTCATGTACGAGCTCTCAAACTACTTGTGCGAAATCTCCGGTATGCACGCCGTTACCTTGCAACCTGCGGCTGGAGCTCACGGAGAAATGACGGGTGTCATGATGATTAGAGCCTACCACGAAAAACGGGGCAATCCCAGAAAAAAAATACTATTGCCGGATTCCGCCCACGGAACGAACCCGGCCAGTTCCGTCATTTCCGGCTACCAAGCGGTGCAAATCCGTTCAAATGAAGAGGGGCTAATCGATATTGAGCAGTTAAAAGCCAATTTAGACGAAGACGTGGCGGCACTCATGCTGACAAATCCCAACACGCTGGGGCTTTTTGAATCGCAAATAGAGGAAATTAAGCGCCTGTTGGACAACGTCGGTGCCCTGCTCTACATGGACGGAGCCAATCTCAATGCACTCCTTGGCATTGTACGCCCCGGCGACATAGGTGTGGACGTCATGCATTTTAATCTTCACAAAACATTCTCAACGCCGCACGGCGGAGGTGGCCCGGGGAGCGGCCCCGTGGGCGTGTCGCGACGGTTGGAAGCTTTCCTGCCAGTGCCCACGATTCAAAAAAAAGGCGAGAGGTATTCTCTAAACTTCAATCGTCCGGATTCCATCGGGAAAGTGCAGGCTTTTTGGGGTAATTTTGCTGTTATGGTAAAGGCCTATACGTACATTCGGATGTTGGGGGACAAAGGCCTGAAACAGGTGAGCCGAAATGCCTTAATAAATGCCAATTATTTGTTGTCCAAACTACAAGATGCCTACGAATTGCCTTACAAGCGACGCCCGATGCATGAGTTTGTGCTTTCGGGAGATCGGCAGAAAAAACTCGGTGTAAAAACGTTGGACATTGCGAAACGCCTTTTGGATTTGGGATTTCACGCCCCGACGGTTTATTTTCCGCTCATTGTTCACGAAGCCCTAATGATTGAACCCACGGAAACGGAATCGCGACAGGTGTTAGACGCTTTTGCGGAGGCCATGCTTCAAATTGCTGAAGAAGTGCAGGAAAATCCGGAGTTGGTTAAAGAAGCTCCCGTTACAACCCCCGTACGGCGTTTAAATGAAGCTTTGGCGGCTCGTCAGCTTCAAGTTAAATGGACACCGGAACAAGACAAAAAGTAACATTTCGTCAAAAGGAATTGAGCAAAATGCAGAAATGCAGGTGTGGAGGGTAGTGCATGGCTGAAGAGGGAGCGCGGGATAAAAACACCGAGAAGATTCAGGAATTTCAGGACAAAGTTGCGAAAATTCTGTTGGTGGATGACATCGCCATTAATTTGGAACTCCAGAAAGCTTACTTGCAAGGGGCGGGTTATGAAGTCGTCATGGCCATGGACGGTGAAGAGGCTTTGAGGAAGGTGTACACGGAGTCGCCCGATTTGATTCTTTTGGACATCATGATGCCCAAGAAAAACGGCTACGAGGTTTGCCGAATTTTGAAAAATGATCCCACCACGCGTTTTATTCCCATTATTATGGTTACGGCGCTTAAAGATATTGAAGATAAAATTCGCGGTATTGAGGCCGGAGCCGACGATTTTATTTCAAAGCCCTTCAATAAAACGGAACTTATGGTTCGCGTACGTTCGC
This sequence comes from uncultured Deferribacteres bacterium, assembly GCA_964579725.1. GTDB lineage: Bacteria > Zhuqueibacterota > JdFR-76 > JdFR-76 > BMS3Abin05 > CAZOHG01. The sequence goes on along the minus strand of CAZOHG010000082.1, from coordinate 4,091 downwards.
TTTTGCGACTTAAATTTCTTCACGACGAACTGGAAAACAAAGTGGAGCAATTGGACAACGCCCGTAAGCGCTTGCAGCAACTTGCCGTAACGGACGGTTTGACTGAACTGTACAACTACCGCTATTTTCGTACCCAATTGGAGCACGAGTTGGCACGTGCTGGTCGCCACCAGCTCAAATTGTCTCTTATTATGTTGGACATTGATTTTTTCAAGAATTATAACGATACCAACGGACACCCGGCGGGGGACGAAGTACTGGCTAAAATCGCCAAAGCCGTGAAGGAAAATATTCGGAAAATAGATGTTCCATGCCGGTACGGCGGTGAGGAATTTATTTTGATCCTGCCGGACACCGACAAGTCGGCGGCTGTGGTGGTGGCTGAGAAGATTCGAAAATTAATCGAGGCGATGCCTTTTCGAAACGAGCAGGCACAGCCCAATGGACGCCTTACCGTCAGTATTGGGGTAGCAACCTACCCTGAAGACGGCAAAACGTCGAATCAATTGATTGAAAATGTCGACCGCAATCTTTACGCGGCAAAACAAACCGGACGCAATAAAGTCGTCGCAATTTTACCGAGTGAATGAGCCTTTTTAAACATAAAAGTCTGCGAAATCAACTGGTTTCGGTCACGCTGCTGATTGTTTTGGTTCCCCTTATTTTAATGGGACTTTACTTTTTCAGGAGCAGGTGGGTTTCTTCTCGTACCACGGCCGAAGCACAATTGCACAGTCAGACCCGTCTTTTGCAAATGAAATTGGCTTTCCATCTGGTGGAAAGGTGGGAAGACTATTTGCAATTTTGGGACGCCGGACTTTCGGCAGGACACCGGCCCTACCGAGTGCCCGAAATCGCACAGGTTCTTCAGCTAACCCCCTCCGGGTGGCAAGTCGTTTATTCTCCTGGCCAAGCAGACCATCCGCTAATTGCTACCGGCTTTTTAAACACCTTTGCCCGTTTCTTAAAAAAACAGCCAGCGCCTGAAATGGCGTGCAGTGCGGTTTACCCCACGCGGAACAATCGAGTAGGCTATTTTCTTTTTGCCCGAAAAATGGACGGAAATCGGGGGTACTGGGCAGCGGTTGTTTCAATGCCCGCTGTTTTGCTCAACCTCAGACAGGAGGTAGTAACCTCCCAATCGCCGTTTTTTCTGGGGCTTTTGGACGCAAACGGGCACTATTTTCCGATTTCCTCGGGAAAAATAGCGCCGGCTCTCGCCGCGAAAATTGCGGCGGTGATTCGGGCTCCGCAGGAACGATCTGTAAAATTATTTGAAGCCAGCATTGAAAAACCGGGCAAAAATTGGCTGATTGTCACCCGTCAAATTAAGCAGTTGCCACTCTGGGTCGTGGGAGCCGTGCCGAAGATTGACGTTTTTGCTCCCGCCTACCGAGCCCAATACGGCTTTTTTATTTTGTTGCTTTTTGGAATCGCAATGGCTTTTTTGGGTGCCTATTTCTTTGCCAAAAAGATTACCGCACCATTGCAGCATTTTGCTCGATCAGCAACGGAAATTGCTCGCGGGGATTTTACCCAGTCCATTCAAATCCATTCGGACGACGAAATCGGCCGATTGGCGAAGATTTTCAATTACATGGTGGTTGAACTTCGGCGTTTGAATGAGATGAATCTGAATGAAATTATTTCCGAGCGAGCCAAAACCCGCGCCATCCTCCGGAATATCGCGGACGGAGTGATTGTAACGGACAAACACGGCAAAATCGTGATGCTCAATTCCGCCGTGGAGGACTGGTTTAAAATTAAAGAAGCGCAGGTGGTGGACACTTTTTTAGGACAGGCGATTCCGGTAGAAGCCCTGGAGGATTTGGTGCGGGAGATTCGATTTAATCCCGAAGAAAAAACCGTCACCCGTGAATTTAGTGTCCGTTTAGAGGGCGGCCGTAAGGAAACCTATTTTCAAGCGCGCGCCAGTCTGGTGTACGACCACGAGGGGCACGAAATCGCAGCAGTAACTATTTTAAGGGATATTACGAGGGAAAAGGAAATTGATCGGATGAAGACCGAGTTGGTTTCTTTGGTGGCACACGAATTGCGCTCGCCTCTGACATCCATTTCGGGATTTGCGGAATTGTTGCAGGATGCCGAACTGGGCCGGGACGAAATCCTCGAATATTCCAAAATAATTAAGCAGGAATCCGACCGTCTGTCCGATTTGGTCAACAAATTCTTAGATTTGAGTCGAATTGAAGCCGGTCGAGTTGATTTTCATCCGGTGCTTTTGCAGCTTCCTGAACTGATTGAGGGCATTCTCTACATCGCCAGCAGTCAGGCGCAAACAAAAGAAATCAAATTGGATGTTCATCTCCCGCGTCACATGGCTCCCGTTAAAGTGGATGCCAAGTTGTTTTCGGAAGTGATTTTAAATCTGTTGTCCAATGCCATTAAATACAGCCCGTCCGGTACAAAAGTGACCTTAGAATTGCGGGAAGAAGGGACTCGCGTGGTGCTTGAGGTCCGCGACCAGGGGTACGGGATTCCCAAAAATCATCTCTCCCGGATTTTTGACAAATTTTATCGGGTGAAGGACGAACGCGCGCAGGAAGAGCGAGGAACCGGGTTGGGGCTGTCTCTGGTTCGGGAAATCGTGGAAATGCACAAGGGGCATATTGAAGTAGAAAGTACGGTCGGTGTGGGTTCGGTTTTTCGAGTTATTCTGCCCCACCAATCCGTAGCGGACACCGAGGAGCGCCGCGAAGAAAAAACCGATGCGGCCAGTGCATCGGTGGTAGAAAAATAGTGGGAAGTGAGGAGAGTCGGGTACGCATGACGGAAAAGAAGAAAATTTTATTGGCTGAAGACAACCGAGATCACGCCGAACTCACCCGAATTGCCCTGAAGAAACACATTCGGAATATTCAAATTGTTCAGGCATTTTCCGGGCAGGAGTGCCTGGATTCTCTGAATGAAGAAGAGTTCGACGCCATTATTCTCGATTACTCTCTTCCCGACAAAGACGGGTTGCAGGTTTTAGACGAAATCAAATCCAGCCGCATTAAAACGCCGGTTATTATTGTAACCGGCATGGGAAGCGAGACCGTTGCCGTAAAGGCAATCAAACGGGGGGCTTACGATTATTTGATTAAGTCGGAAGGGTATCTGATGACCCTTCCCATTACAGTTCGTAAGGTCTTGGAAAACAGGGGGTTGGAGGAACGTTTAGATGCAACGGAGCAACTCTACCGAGATTTGGTTGAGAATGCCGATGACGGAATTTACGTTTTAGACCAAAAGGGGAACTTTGTTTGGGTCAACAAAAAAATTCAGGTGCTCACGGGTTACAATCGGCGTGAGCTTTTGAAGCAGCATTTTCGTCATCTCATTGCCCCGGGAGAACGGCGTCGATTTTCCAAGAAAATCGCACAGCTTCGCTCTAAGAAAGTCATTCACCACATTGAAACAAAAATTCGTGCGAAAGACGGCACGGATATTCCAGTGGAATTGAATATTACGCTGATTGTGCGCAATGGGGCGATTCAGGGGTACCAGGGCATTGCCCGGGATATTTCGGAACGACTGGCAACTGAGCGCGAATTGCTGCGGCAGAGTGAGGAATTAAAAAAGTTGAATCTCGAGCTCAAGGCAAAAAACGAGAAGTTGGAAGAAATCAACCGACTCAAATCTCAGTTTGTTTCTAATGTCAGTCACGAGCTCCGAACCCCCTTAAACGGCGTTTTGGGCTACGCCGAACTTCTGCGGGACGGCGTCTACGGCTCCGTGAATGACGAACAGCGCAAAGCCCTGCAGAATATTTTGACCTCCGGCAATCACCTGCTGGATTTAATCAATGAGATTCTGGATTTTTCCAAGCTTCAAAACGGAAATATGAATCTGTACCCTGAGCCCTGCTTAGTGAACAATATAGTTGAAGCGGTGAGAGCAACTGTGGAACCAATGGTTCGCAATTTGCCGTTGGAATTAACTTTTCACATTGAGGAAAATCTCCCCCCGATTTACGTCGATTCCCGAAAGTTGTACCAGGTTTTTATGAACATTGTGGGAAACGCGGTAAAGTTTACCCACAAAGGTGAAATTGAGGTGCGCGCCGGTCTGAAAAATAACGAGGTGTT
>CAZOHG010000081.1:11171-13594 GCA_964579725.1 uncultured Deferribacteres bacterium | reverse complement strand
CCCTCCGCCTTGGCCAATGCCTTTTTCATTATGGCACGCGTTCCGGGAATGGTGGCGCACATTTACGAAGAGCAAACCCGCTACAAACCCATGCGAAAAATTCACCCTGCCGATCACGAATACGACGGACCGGCAGAGCGACATTTAACGTAAACGGAGGTTCCCCTTTTATGCGAGAAGAATTGCTTACTGTCATTCCCGAGTTAAATGAAATCAAAAACGAGGCATTGCGCGAGAAAGTGGTGGCCGTTTGGGAAGAAGCCCTGGCGTACCGAAATTGGACCATCCGGGAACTTCTCGCGATTCCCTTTACACTTCTCAAACAAAATGTGAAAATTACGTTTCTGGAACACGTTCGCACCGTTTGCCGAATGAGCCTTGCAATTAACGAGGTACTTACGCAGGCCTACGGCGATCGAAAAACACCCGTCGATCGGGATATTTTGGTCGCCGGTGCCCTCATTGCTGACGTGGGGAAGTTGTACGAATACGAAAAACAGGATGGCAAGATCGTGAAAAGCAAGCACGGCAAATATTTGCGTCATCCCTTTACGGGGGTTGCATTGGGATTTAAGCACGGGCTCCCGGAAGAAGTGCTGCACATTGCCGCAGTTCATTCCAAAGAGGGCGACCAGTTTCCGCGTTCCCCGGAAGCAATTATTTTTCACCACGCGGATTTTATTGATTTTGATTTAATCGGATAGAAAAAGCTTGAAACGGTAGCGCAAGTCTTTGGGAGAGCGAGGGGAACGGAATAATTAATGGGATGTTGCAAACAAAGTAAGAGGAAACAATAAATGGCCAAATACAAAATTGCCGTATTACCGGGGGATGGTGTCGGAAAGGATGTCACGGACGCCGCCATGCTCGTATTGAAAACCATTCAATTGGACGCCGAGTATCGCTTTGGGGACATTGGGTGGGAATTCTGGAAGAAAGAGGGTAATCCTTTGCCCGACCGAACCATTCAATTGCTGAAGGAAACAGACGCCTGTCTTTTCGGGGCCATTACCTCAAAGCCGAAAGAAGAAGCCGAGCAAGAATTGTCCCCTGAGTTAAAGGGGAAGGGGTACGTGTATTCAAGCCCTATTGTGGGACTGCGCCAATTGTTTAATTTACACACGAACCTTCGCCCGTGCAAAGCCTACCCGGGTAATCCCCTCAATTACAGGGACGACATTGATCTGGTTGTTTTTCGGGAAAACACCGAAGACCTCTATTCGGGGGTCGAATTTCACCCGGTACCTGAATCTGTTCTGAAGGTGCTGCTGGAAAATCACCCCAAAATGGCGCGGTTTAAAGCGGTACCGGCGGACAAAATGGCAATTTCGCTGCGCATTGTGACCGAGAATGCCGCCCGAAATATTTCCAAACAAGCCTTTGAATACGCGGTGAAGCACGGTTACAAATCCGTCACCATTGTAGAAAAACCCAATGTGGTACGGGAAACCTCCGGCCTCATGGTACGAATGGCCCGGGATGTTGCCAAAAATTACCCGTCTGTGGAGCTTTGGGAGGCCAACATCGACGCCATGGCCATGTGGTTGGTGAAAAATCCCCAAAAATACGACGTGTTGGTGGCGTCCAATCTTTTCGGAGATATTATTTCGGATTTGGCCGCCCAGTTGGTGGGCGGTTTAGGATTTGCTTGTTCGGGTAACATTGGGGACAATTATGCCGTTTTTGAACCCACACACGGATCGGCGCCCAAATATGCCGGTCAATACAAGGTCAATCCAACGGCCATGATTCTATCGGTCAAAATGATGTTGGATTACCTCGGCGAAACCGAAAAAGCCGAGCGGCTTGAGAGTGCCGTGGCAAAGGTTATTGCGGAAGGAAAAGTGCGGACCTACGATATGGGGGGGAGTAACACAACGCTGGAAATGGGCCAAGAAATTGCCCGTGTTTACGCGCAATTGGGGTAGAAAGGCGAACGCTCGAAAAACTTCCCCTATTTAATTTTTGAAATGTGCGTTGAGGTCTCTCACAAACAGGGAGGGAAAACCATGAGTGCAGAGAGTGAAATTCTGGCCATTGAACACGCCATGTCGGATGCGTTCAATGCCGGAAAGGTTGAGGACATTCTAAAACATTTTGACGACGAGCTAATCTGTTTTTCGTCCACACAACACGAACGCTTGGTGGGGCTCAATGCGCTTCGGGAAACATTTCATTACTACTTGAAAGAAGCCGACCACCTGGAATACAGCATGGTGAGTCCCATTATTAAAATTCTCGGGGAAAATGTGGCTATTGCAACCTTTTACTGGTTGGTGGTGCTTTTTAACGGCAGAACGCGCCGCGAAATTCAGGGTCGAGGTACCCATGTGTACGTCAAGCGGGAAGAGGGTTGGAAGATTGTGCACGAACATTTTTCCCGGTCGCAGCATTAGGGCAAGCGGTTTTTGAGTAGAAAAAAA
>CAZOHG010000081.1:0-11071 GCA_964579725.1 uncultured Deferribacteres bacterium | reverse complement strand
TGGAAAAAGGAGATGGAATGGAAACGGTCTCACACAAAATGGCAGAATTTGCCGTCCACTTGAAGTTTTCCGATTTGTCCAAAGAGGTGGTGGACACGGCCAAGCGGTTTTTATTTGACACGATTGGGTGTTCATTCGGCGGCTACCGGGTGGAGGATGCCAAAATCGCCTTAGATGTGCTGAGGGAAATGGGAGGAAATCCGGAAGCAACGGTCATTGGAAGCGGCGAGAAAACTTCTGCCGTAAATGCGTCGTTGGCCAACAGCATTATGGTGCGCGCGATGGATTACAACGACATTTACTGGAAGCAAGACCCCAGCCACCCCAGCGACTTAATCCCGGCCGTTCTGGCAACGGCCGAAAAATACGACAAATCCGGGCAGGATGTCATTGTGGGAATTGTGTTGGCCTACGAATTCGAAATGCGCCTCTGTGAATTTGCTATTCCCGGTATTCGAGAGCGCAAGTGGCACCACGCCACACTTACCCAGTTTGCTTCTCCCATTGCAGCCGGGAAAATAATGGGTCTAACCGTTAACCAAATGGCCAATGCCATTGGAATCTCCGGCAGCCACAACTTTACACCGGGAGCCGTTACGGCCGGGAAATTGACCATGATGAAAAACACGGTCGACCCGATGGCCGTCCAGAGCGGTGTTTTTGCCGCGGAGCTGGCGCGAAAGGGCTACCAGGGCCCCGAAGCAATTTTCGAAGGAAAAGAAGGTTTTGTGGACACATTTGGCGGGGAATTCGATTTGGACGTGCTGACGCAGGATCTGGGAAAATCCTTTCGGATTCTAAATTGTTCGATGAAAGCTTTTCCCACCGAAGCGCTCACCCATTCGCCCATTACAGCGGCACTGGATTTGGTGCACCAACACAATCTGAAACCGGAAAGGGTGGCCCGAGTGGTCGTCCACACCATTGAGCGCGCCCGGGACATTTTGGCCGATCCCTCCAAGTACAATCCCACTACCAAAGAAACCGCCGACCACAGCCTGCCGTACGTCATTGCGGCTGCGATTGTGGACGGGAAAATTACACCGGAAGAATTTGAATTTCAGAAATTAAACGACCCTCGGATTCGGGCGTTGTTGCCGAAAATCGAGGTTGTGGCCGATTCTGAACTGGAGGCGGTTTTCCCTGAATTAAAGGCGTCGATTGTGGAGATCGAAACGACTGACGGCCGAAAATTAAAGCGTCGCGTGGACTACCCCAAGGGGGACTACCGGGCGCCGATGACGCCGGATGAATTGACCGTTAAATTCAGCAGTCTGGCCAATCCGATTTTTTCTCCGCACAAACAACGCACAATTTCTGACGCCATTTGGCATTTGGACGAATTTGCCAATGCCCGAGAGTTTATGGGATTGCTTATTGCGGACAAGGTGTCTGAATCTTAAAAGACGTGTCAGGATTTTGCAGTCGATTTTTAAACAGAAAAAAATGGCGGGACAGGAAAAGAGGTGAAAATGAATCGTGAGGAAGCCTTTGCGCTTTTAAAGGAGTACACAAAGAGTGAGAGTCTGATTAAGCACGCTCTGACCGTTGAAGCTGCCATGCGAGCGTACGCCCGTAAATTTGGCGAAGACGAGGAAAAATGGGCCATTACGGGACTTCTACATGATTTTGACTACGAAAAATTCCCCGACATGAAAGACCACGCCCTCAAAGGAGCCGAAATCTTGAAAGAAAAGGGCTACCCGGAGGATGTGGTACACGCTATTAAAGCGCACAATGATTTCCACGGCGTGCCCCGCGAAAGTCTATTAGACAAAACCCTCTACGCCGTCGACGAACTTTGCGGTTTCATCACCGCCGTGACTCTGGTACGGCCAAGCAAAAAGTTGGAAGAAGTGAAGGTGAAATCGGTCAAAAAGAAACTCAAAGACAAATCGTTTGCACGCCAGGTAAATCGGGAAGAAATTCGCAAAGGGGCGGAAGAGTTGGGAGTAGACCTGGACGAACACATTGCCTTTGTGATTGAGGCTCTAAAACCGGTTGCGGCTGATTTGGGGCTATAAACTTTGTGTGAAAGAGTTCCGGCAGGCAGCGCCGTCGTTTTGCCTTCTTGGGAGGCCATTCAAAAAACATGATGCGTTTTGGCCAAAATACACTTCAACAAATCCTCACGCACCTAAAAGAAGATTGGGGGTTCCGGCGTCAAATCACGGCCTGGGAAATCCTTGCCGCTAAAGAGGGACGTTACGAAGATTTCCCACCCAATTTGAAACCTGAGCTAAAAGCCGTGCTGGAAAAACAGGGGATTACTCGTTTGTATTCCCACCAGGCCGAGGCTTACCAGAAAATTCAAGATGGCAAAAATGTGGTCGTGGTAACCCCAACCGCTTCCGGAAAGACCCTGTGTTACAATCTGCCCGTTGTTCAAACCCTTCTCGAGAAACCGGAGACACGTGCGCTTTATTTGTTTCCTACCAAGGCGCTTTCGCAGGATCAGGTGGTGGCACTAAAGGAAATGGTGGATGCGTTGGAGCAGGATATTAAAACCTACACATTCGACGGAGACACGCCTGCCGATGTTCGCCGAACCATTCGATCCTCCGGACATATTGTGGTTACCAACCCTGACATGCTGCACCAGGGGATTTTGCCTCACCACACGCGGTGGATTAAGCTATTTGAAAATCTGCGCTTTGTGGTTCTGGACGAAGTCCACAATTACCGGGGTGTTTTTGGCAGTCACATGGCCAATGTGATTCGACGACTCAAGCGGATTTGTGCGTTTTACGGAAGCACGCCCCAATTCATTTGCAGCTCCGCTACCATTGCCAACCCGGCGGAGCTTGCTTCGCGCATCTTAGAAGAGCCCGTGGAACTCATCGATCGGAACGGGGCACCCCGGGGAACCAAACACTTCATTTTTTACAATCCCCCCGTTGTGGATGTCAAATTGGGTATTCGAAAATCCGTTGTGAATGAAGCGTCGAGAATCGCCCAGAAATTTTTGAGCAACGGAATTCAAACCATCGTTTTTGCACGAAGCCGCCTTCGGGTAGAAGTTTTGGTAACGTACCTCAAGGAAGCCATGCGGCGGTTCAAGAAATCCCCGGACTTGATTCGAGGTTACCGCGGCGGCTACCTGCCCCGACAACGAAAGGAAATTCAAAAAGGACTGCGTGACGGGGAAATTTGGGGTGTGGTCAGTACCAATGCTCTCGAATTAGGCATTGACATCGGACAATTGGATGTGTGTGTCATGGCGGGCTACCCGGGAACCATTGCCAGTACCTGGCAGCAGGCGGGACGAGCCGGCCGTCACCGTGGAATTTCGGCGGCTATTCTGGTAGCATCCAGTTCTCCGATGGATCAGTACATCGTCAATCACCCGGAATATTTTTTCAAAAAGCCACCCGAGTCGGGAATTATTGACCCGGACAATCTCATTATTTTAATAAGTCACATTAAGTGTGCGGCCTTTGAGCTGCCCTTTGCGGAAGGGGAGACCTTTGGCCCCAATCCGGTGGCAGAGATTTTGGAATATTTGGAAGAAAATGGCGTGCTCCATCGTGAGGACGGCCAATTCTTCTGGACGAGTGAAATCTACCCTGCCGAAGAAGTCAGCCTGCGCAGCGCTTCTCCTGAAAATTTTGTTATTATTAACACCACGCGAGAAAATACCGTCATTGGTGAAATGGATTTGTTCAGTGCTCCGCTTTTGCTTCACGACGACGCCATTTACATTCACGAAAGTCGTCAGTACCACGTGGACAAACTGGATTGGGAGCGACGCAAGGCCTACGTCCACGAGGTGGACACCGATTACTACACCGACGCACAGCTTAAAACGGACATTAAAATTTTGGAGGTAACGGAACAGAAAACCACCGCTGCCGGCGAAAAGGCCTGGGGCGAGGTGAGCGTTACCACCGTACCCACCATGTTCAAGAAGATCAAATTCCACACCCACGAAAATTTGGGTTGGGGAAAAATCGAGCTGCCCGAATTGGAAATGCACACCACGTCGTACTGGTGGATTTTGCCCTTGCGCTACGAGGCTCTGCTGCGTGAAGAGGGCCTGGATTTTGGCGAAGGGCTGCACGGACTTTCCAATGTACTGGCCAATGTGGCTCCCATTTACATCATGTCCGATCCCAAAGACATTCGTACGGTTCCCATGGTGCGGGATCCATTCAACGCACGACCGACGGTTTACATTTACGACAACTATCCGGGAGGTGTCGGATTTAGCGAAAAATTGTTTGAAATTCACGGTCAGCTCATTCAGGCAGCGTATGATCTTATTAAGGGCTGTCCTTGCGAAGCCGGTTGTCCTTCTTGCGTGGGGCCTGCTCTGGAAGTCGGACTCACCGGTAAGCAAAGTGCGCTGCGTATTTTGGAATTTGAATTAGGAAAATAGAGGGGATTTTTTGAGCGGCTGGAAACAAAAATCACAGGAATCTCAACAAAAAAATTAAATTAAGAGCTATTTCTGCTCACAATATAAAAAATTCCGATAAATTCCTCAAAAACCAAAAGAACGGTGTTTTGAGGGAATCCAACGAATCATGAGGTGAAAAATGAAACGAGTGAAGATTTTTTTTGGGCCTGTGTTGTTGATTCTCTTGCTGGCGATTTCAGGGTGCGGAAAGAAGTCCAAAACGCAATTACCGGGAAAACTGGCGGACGGTTCCATTTTACTGCCCAATCACTACAAATTAACACCGGCGGGTAAGCAAATTCCCGTCGGGGATCTTCCCTTGAATATGGTTTTAAGTCCTGACGGAAAAACGTTGGCCGTTACCAACAACGGGTTCAGTCGACAATTTGTGTCTATTTTAGATGTGAAGAGTGCACGGCAGGTTCAAACACTTCCGGTACGCGCGTCCTTTTTCGGATTGGCATTTAGCGCTGACGGTCAGAAGCTTTTTGCCTCCGGTGGGGGCGCAAACTGTGTGTACGTTTTCACAAAAAAGGACAGCCAGTTCGTACGGTCGGATTCACTTAATCTAATTCCCAATTCCAAGGAAGAGTGGTTTGTGACCGGGGTAGCGGTTTCCCGAAAGGGAGACAATCTTTTCGTCGCCACCAAAACGGCCAAAAAATTGTTAAAATATTCGCTTAAGAAGAGGAAAATCCTAAAAAGTTTGCCCTTTGATCATTTTCTGTACGATGTTTTGCTGGTACCGAATCAGAGCAAATTGTACGTGAGTGTGTGGGGTGGAAAAGCAGTGGCGGTTGTGGACCCCAACACACTGACGCTACTTAAAACCATTCGCGTCGGAAGTCATCCCAACAAAATGGCCCTGGCCTCTGACGGCCGTCTTTTCGTAGCGAACGCCAACACGGACAACGTTTCGGAGATCGACACAGAAACCGACAGCGTTTTGGAAACCATTTCCGTGGCCCCGTACCCCAAAGCTCCGTACGGTACCACGCCCAATGGTTTGGCCGTCACACCTGACGCAAAAACATTGTTTGTGGTCAACGCGGACAACAACGACGTCACGCTTGTGGACATTTCGCAAAAAGGCAACGCCCACGTCAAAGGCTTTATCCCCGCCGGGTGGTACCCGACGGCTGCAGCGGTCAGCGTCTCTGGCGACACTTTGTTTGTAGCTAACGGGAAGGGAATTATTTCGAAGGCAAATCCCAAGGGCCCTCAACCCATAAAAATGAAGGGGCACAGCAACGCTCAATATATCGGAAGATTGTTGTGGGGAACGGTGGCGGTTCTCCCGGTTCCGGATTCGCTTCAATTGGCGAGCTTTACCGAACAAGTTAAAAAGAACAACGGATGGAATGGGCGAAAAGAAGAAAAAGAAAGGTTGAAAGAGAAAGCCGTTCACGCCATTCCACGCCACGTGGGCGAACCTTCGCCCATTAAACACGTGGTGTACATTATTAAGGAAAATCGAACATACGATCAGGTTTTTGGCGATTTGCCGCAGGGAAACGGTGATTCGACTCTTGCCATTTTGGGGCGAACAGTGACGCCCAATCACCACAAATTGGTGGAGAATTTTGTTCTCTTCGACAATTTCTACGTGGATGCCGAAGTAAGTGCGGACGGACACGAGTGGTCTATGGCTGCAATTGCCACCGATTTTGTGGAGAAAACCTGGCCAACTACTTATTCCGGTCGCGGAAAGGGCTACCCTGCTGAGGGAAATTACAAGATCGCTTTTCCTGAAAAGGGTTACATCTGGGATGCCGCCGCCCGTGCAGGAATTTCTTATCGAAGCTACGCCGAATTCATTAAAACGCCTAAGGACACGGCCCAACCCGGCTACACAAATATGAAAAATCTCCAGGGTCATTTTGACCCGCATTTTCGGCCCTGGGATTTAAATTATATGGACATTTGGCGAGCACGAGAATTTATTCGGGAACTTCACCAATATGAAAAAAGCGGCGACTGGCCGAATCTCATGATTATGCGACTTCCCAACGACCACACCTACGGAACCACACCCGGGAAGCACACCCCGCGCTCCATGGTGGCGGACAACGATTTGGCATTGGGCATGGTGGTAGATGCCATCTCCCACAGTAAATTTTGGAAAGAGACGGCCATTTTTGTTTTGGAGGACGACGCCCAAAACGGCCCCGACCACGTGGACGCTCACCGTTCCGTTTTGTTGGCTATTTCACCCTACACCCGGCACGGTTATGTGGATCACAACATGTACGACACCGCCAGTGTCCTGAAAACCATTGAGCTCATTTTGGGGTTGCCGCCCATGAGTCAGTACGACGCCGCAGCTTTTCCGCTTATTCCGGCCTTTCAGGACAAGCCGAATCTGGCGCCGTACACGCATCTTAAAAATACCTACCCGCTGGACCGTTTCAACACAAAAACGGCCTTCGGGGCGAGGCGCTCTCTAAAAATGGATTTTCGTGAAGAGGATGAAACCCCCGAGTTGGCCCTGAATCAGGTGATTTGGGGAGCCATTAAGGGGGCGAATGTGCCATTCCCCAAAATTCACCACGCGCGTTACGAACAACTTTTCAACTAAAAGAACGTCAATCGATTTGAAGGAGTAACACAATGACCGGGCGAAACGTGCGAAGGGGGTACTGGAATTTTTTAGTCATGGCCGGGTGGCTGTTGTTCACTTTTACAGCGGCCGTGGCAGGGCAGGAGAAGTTAACGCTTGAGAAGATTTACAACAGCCCCGATTTCAAGGCACAAACCTTCAGCCAAATTCAGTGGTTGCCGAATGGAAAAGCCTTTACGTATGTAGTCACCAACAAAAAAACGGGGGATTTGGAGCTGTGGCAGTACGAATTGAAAACGGGACGCCGGAAGCAGTTGCTTTCTTCAAAAGAGGTTCCGCAATTTCAACCGCCTGTCCGTCAGAAGCGGTTTTTGTTGCCCAGTTACCGCCTGTCTCCCACCGGAAAGCAGATTTTACTCCCCGCTTCTCACGATTTGTTCCTCTATAATCTTCGCAACGGTAAGATTTTACAATTGACTCGCGATGCCGACGAAGAACGGGATCCGCGATTTTCCCCCAACGGAAAAAGGATTGCCTTTTTAAAAAATCACAATCTTTGGGTTCTGAACCTAAAAAATGGAAAGGCCAAACAGGTCACAACGTGCGGGAAAAAACACGTGATGGTGGGACAGTTCGATTGGGTTTACGAGGAAGAATTCGGTATTCGAACCGGATTTTTTTGGTCGCCGGACGGCAAGCGCCTCTCGTTTTTTCTTGTGGACGAACGTCCAGAGCCGATTTTCCCGATTGTCAATTTTATGCCCACGCACAACACGGTGGAACAGGAACGCTATCCCCTGGCGGGCGACCGAAATGGTCTGGTAAAGATTGGAGTCGTGGAAATCGGAAAGGCGAAAACCATCTGGATGGACGTTGGTCCCGAAACGGACCAGTACATTCCGAGGATTCAATGGCTACCGGACGGGGACCATCTTGCCATTCAGCGTTTAAATCGTCTGCAAAACCAATTGGATTTGTTGATTGCTGATGTCCGAACGGGAAAAACCCGGCTACTGCGCAGGGAGAAACGTCAGAACGGGTGGATTGAGGTGAACCACGATTGGCGATTCTTAAAAAACGGCATTTTGTGGTCTTCCAACCAGTCGGGTTTTCGGCACCTGTACCTGCTTGACAAAAACGGGAAGGTGAAGCGCCAGTTGACACACGGCTCGTGGGATTGCACCGGGCTGGTAGGCGTGGGAAAGAAAGAAAAGTGGGTCTATTTTCAGGCCGCCCGAAGCAATCCCCTGGAGCGGGAAATTTACCGGGTTCGTTTGGACGGCAAAAAATTGCAGCGATTGACGGAGGGCCACGGGTGGCATTCAGCACAATTGACCCCCAACAAGGATTACCTATTGGACACCTTTTCCAATGTCACCTCACCGCCTCGACTTGTGTTACTTCGAAACGACGGCAAGAAAGTTCGCGTGATTAACGACGGGAAAATGCCTGCCCTCAAAAAATACCGGTTCGCCACACCGAAATTTCTAAAAATTACCCTGTACGACACGCTTCAACTAAACGCCTACATGATTCGCCCCGTGGATTTCGATTCGACCCGAAAATACCCGGTGTTGATTTACACCTACGGGGGGCCCGGTTCTCAAACCGTCACCAACACCTGGCGCAACGGCTGGGGCAATTGGTGGCATCAGCTCATGGTTCAAAAAGGGTACATTGTTTTTAGCGTGGACAATCGAGGAACAGGAGCCCGAGGAGCCGATTTTCAGTTTCTCATCTACAAAAATATTGGTGGCAAAAATGTAGACGATCAAATTGCAGCCGCTCGGTATTTGAGCACACTGCCGTACGTGGATAAAAATCGGATCGGGATCTGGGGCTGGAGCGGTGGCGGCTACATGACGATTATGTGTTTGCTCAAAGGGTCGGATGTGTTTAAAACAGGTGTCGCCGTAGCTCCCGTAACCGATTTTCGAAATTACGACACCATCTGGACGGAACGTTACATGCAAACGCCCAGATTGAACCCCGAGGGGTACGCAGCCAGTTCGGCCCTGCAATATGCCTCCAGACTAAAAGGGCATTTGCTGATTTTGCACGGTTTAGCGGACGACAACGTTCATTTTGCCAATACGGCTCAGTTGATTCGCAAATTTCAGAAGTTTCAAAAACAATTCGACCTCATGACGTTTCCGCGAAAACGTCATTCGATTCGAGGGAAAGAGGCCCGGCTTTTCCTTTTTAGAAAAATGACGGACTATTTGATTCAAAATCTTTGAGAAGATGCTTTTTCTGATCGAGGACCGCAGCTCAAACGAATCGGAAAGAGAAAAAGCAGGGGAATGGATTCCAGTAGAAATACTGCCACAGGCGAAATGAGAACGGAATTTGAGGATTTCCCGATGACAGAAACACGATACCGCTGGATTGTTTGGGACGATTTAAATGCCTTTTTTGGACTGATGCTGGACAACGTGACGAATCTCGTCATGTTAACCGGAATTTTGGTGGGCGTTTTTCACTACCCCTTGGACATTGTTTTTAACCGAATGATTCCAGGTACGGCTTTGGGTGTGTTTTTTGGTGACCTGGTGTACACCTGGATGGCCATTCGGCTGGCCAAAAAAACGGGAAACCCAAAGGTCACCGCCATGCCTTTGGGATTGGACACCCCCTCCACCATTGGGATTGCTTTCGCTGTTTTGGGGCCTGTTTACGTGAGCACGGGTGACGCCATGCTCACCTGGTACGTGGGAATGGCGACGATGATTGTGATTGGGTTAATTAAGGTATTTTTCTCTTTTTTTGGCGGGTGGATCCAACGCGTGGTTCCGCAGGCCGGTTTGTTGGGTTCTCTGGCCGGAATCGGCGTCGCGTTGCTTGCCTTTTTACCACTGATCGATGTGTTCAAAATGCCGGTTGTCGGTTTGGTGTCCCTGGGCATTATTATTTACGCAGTGGTAGCAGGATTTAAATTGCCCGGGAATGTGCCGGCCGTTTTGGTGGCTGTCACTCTTGGGACGCTTATTTACTACATTTTGGGCCCCCTTCATCTGTTGGGCGCCCCTTTTAAGACGCCGGAAATGACCCTGCACATGGCCTGGCCCCTGCCCACATTGGGATTTTTGAAGGGCATGAAGGCAGCCGTTCCGTACATTCCGATTGCCATTCCTTTCGGTATTTTGACCATTGTGGGTGGCATTAATGTGACGGAAAGTGCTCGTGTGGCAGGAGACAATTACAATACCCGCAACATTCTGCTAACCGAGGCTATTGTAACCCTTTTGGCGGGACTTTTTGGCGGTGTGGCACAATCGACCCCCTACATCGGACATCCGGCCTACAAAGAAATGGGCGGACGAGCAGGGTACACATTTCTCACTGGTCTTTTTATTGGATTGGGCGGGGTTCTCGGTTACGTCTCCTTTATTGTGGACTTGATTCCGGTGGCGGCGGTGGCCCCCATTTTGATTTTCATCGGGTTGGTCATTATTGCGCAGGCATTTCAGGTGTGTCCCGATCGGCACGCACCGGCGGTCGGTTTTGCCTTTCTGCCCATTGTGGCCGATTTGGTACTTATTGAAATGGGAAGCATGCTGGGTGTCCTGGGGGGCGATATGACCAAATTACCGGCAGATTTAGCCAGCACTTACCAGGTGATTATGGTGCTGGGACACGGCTTTATTCTAACAGGCATGCTTTGGGGAGCCATAATGGCCTTTGTTATTGACCACAAACTAAAGGAGGCCATTTGGTACCTGTTGGTTACGGCGGCGCTTACATTTTTCGGGGTGATTCATTCCGTCATGCCTAACGGCGATATTTACTTGCCCTGGCTGACCGGCAAAAACTCTCCCTATCTTTTTACGGCGGCGTATTTGGCTTTTGCCGCCATTTTGTGGGCGTTGAGTTTTGGCACAAAAAGCGAGAAGGTCGCGAATTGACATTTTTTGAACACGGAAGTGTGAAGTACCCGACCAGAAAATTATTTTGGATTTCTTCACGGAAATAGAATCGAAGGTTCAAGTCTCAAAAATTGGTCTCCGGAAACTCGTGTCCCGCAGAGACAACCTGAGAGCGAACCCACCCATTCATGAGTGGGGGTAGATTGTTTTCCAAAAATAAATCCCTTCCTTTCTTCGCTGAAAAAT
>CAZOHG010000080.1:0-13777 GCA_964579725.1 uncultured Deferribacteres bacterium | reverse complement strand
TCGGGAATGGCCGCACAATTGACAGCGACGAAGGGTTCCCTGTGCCGCCCGCTTTTTTGGTGAATGGCTCGCGCCACAAGTTCTTTTCCTGTGCCACTTTCGCCACGGATTAAAACCGTTGCCGTGGTATCCGCCACCTTTTCCACCAACTGAAATACCCTGCGCATGGCTTTTGAGGTCCCCACAATGGGCTCAAAGTGCTCCTGGCGCTGCAATTGTTTTTTCAAGCCCCGGTTTTCCGCCTGCAGATTTTTCTGGTGAAGAATGTGGTCGATTTTCAGTCGAATTTCTTCAAAATCAAAGGGTTTGATTAAATAGTCGTAAGCGCCGCGTTTCATGGCTTCCACCGCTGTTTGTGCCGTTGCGTACGCCGTCATTAAAAGAACGTCCGTTTCGGGCGCCTGCTTTTTAATCGTCTCCAAAACATCCAATCCCGATTTCCCCGGCATTTTCAGGTCCGTGACCACCACGTCGTAGCGATTCTTTTGGAATTTTTTCAGCGCTTCTTCACCGCTGAAAGCCGTGTCAATTTTGAGCCGGTCCTTTTCCAAATAGGTTTTTAGCAAGTGGCACATTCGCTCTTCGTTGTCCACAATGAGCAGGCGATAATATTTGCCATCCGACATGCTTAATTTCCTCGATTTTGTTCGCGTGGCAACCAAATGAAAACGGTAGTTCCTTTGGACGGTTCGCTTTCGACTGAAATGTGTCCGCCATGTGCTTCGATTATTTTTTTGGAAATAGCCATTCCGAGCCCCGTACCGCTACTTTTCGTTGTGTAAAACGGCTCGAAAATTCGATCGACGTCCCCCTCAATGCCTTCCCCAAAATCTTGAACGGAAAGCAAAACGCCCGAGCGTCGTTTTCGCTCCGCCTGTTTCTGGGTAATTTTTACGGTTCCACCTGCTTGGGAGGCTTGCACGGCGTTCCGAATAATGTTCAAGAAAACCTGTTTGAGAAGATTTTCATCTCCTTTAATTTCGAGATTTTCGGACTCGATTTGCGTTTCAAGGGCAATCTGTTTCGTTTGGTTGTCGAGGCGCAATTGCTTCACAATTTGCTCAATTAAATCCGGAAGAGAAACCCGTTCAAGGGACAATTTCTGCACACGCGAAAAGGTCAAAAAGTTGTTTATTAAAAGATTCAGACGATTAACCTCCGACGGAATGTAGTCAAAGAGGGCGCCTTCTTCTTTCTGTCCGTATTTACTTTTCAACACGTCGGCTGTGCCTCGAATGATCCCGAGGGGATTGCGGATTTCGTGAGCCAGGACGGCCGCCATTTTTCCCATAAAAGCCAGCCGTTCCGATTCCCGGAGGGAAGCTTCGGCTCGAAGCACCTTTTTAAACGCCCCCCAAACGAAAGTGGAAAAAAGAATAAAAAGCAAGAGACTGGCCAAAAGGGTTGCCCAGAAGGCCTTTTTGTAGTTGCGGATTGTGGCAAAATAACGGTCGCTTGCTTCCACCACCAGCAGGCCTACAATGCGGCCGTGGGAGTCGCGAAGAGGGGCGTAGCCGTTCTTAAAATACTGGCCGGCAATCTCGTGTAAAGGCGAAGCCGTCAGGTGCCCTTGAAAAGCCCGTTTTAGGGAGAGGCTGTCGGCGCGAATGTACGTTCGTTGAATCGGATTCCTACCCCCGAATTGGCTTTCCACAATCACACGCAGGTTTTGATCTACGATGTAGGCGGCTTCCAAGAAATTTTTGGCCTTAATTTCGCGCAATTGGCTTTCTAAAAGCAATTTTTTTAAGGGATTGGCGTCCATTTGGTTCAAATGATCCACCCCGATTCCTTCAATAATTTCGCTGGAAAGAACCCCAATGCTGTACAAGCGTTGCTCCAATTTTTCGTCGAAAGTTTGAAAAACGTTTTGGAGAAAAAACCAACGATCCAAATTGAAGAGAAAAAACACCACAAAGAGCGACACAATAAGAGCAACGGCGTACATCATTTGACGGGAATAGGTCGCTCGAACCGCGCGAGAATTGGGGCCGGACATTACGTCTCGTCCTCAGGCGGGTTGGACCCATTAAATAAATCCAACCATTCCTGAACATCCTTTTCCGAGAGGTGTTGGTCGTATTTTTCTTCAATGGGGTGGGGACTTTGAAGGCGCAGAAACCGATTAAAAAACTGTTCCGATTTCATGCTCTCTGCGCCCATACTGCGGGCGTAGTCAGCCACGGAACGGTCGGAAGAGACAACCAAAACCGACGCACGGTGAGGGGACTTAAGGACGAGATTTTTAATGAGCGTGTCGGCGTCTTGCGGGGAGGAGGAAAAAATAATCTCAATTCCCGATTTTCGAGCGGTTGATCGCAATCCCACGGAAGCGCCGTCAAAAACGGCTGTCACCCGCACGCGTTTTTGCCTCTTATATACGGCGAGACGATTCACCAACGCAATCCGAGATTGTTCGAGGTTTTGCTGCAAAATGGTTCGCAAATCCCTCACGCGGTGAATCATATTGTAGGCGTCCACAATAATGTGACGAGAAGGTTTCATTGAAAATCCGTGTTTCATTTTCAAACAGAAACAAAAACTGTTTCGTTTTTCAGCGCGGTTTGCTGTCCAACACCTGAATCGTTGCAAAAAGCAGGCGCTAAAATTTACGTTAACCAGACGGGTAAATCAAGAATTATTTTCAAGTGTCGATGAAAAATGTACCGAGAGGTACACGCAAATGTACTATTTGGGATGTTTTTCTCCCCATTGTCCCTTTTTCTTTCTGTGCCTTCCTGTTTTTCTTGAAATTAGCAAAAGTGGGTGAGACAAAAAATGCGGCACGGCTTTTGAAAAAAGACAGGGTGAAAGTCGGCGTACCAAATGAGCGCAGTCAGGGTACTCAATCAACAAGAATCCTAACATTAGGAGGCCAACATGAAGAAAAATCGGTATTTTGTCGGATGGTTCGTAGTGCTGGCGTTGCTTTTATTTCAGGCACCGCTACAAGCGCAGTCGAAAATTTTGGTTATTACGCCCAACAAGGTCTTGCTAACACCGGGAGAGGGACAGCAATTTCGCGCCCAACTCTTTTTGAGTCGAGGAGTGCCTGCTCCCACCAATCTGATTACGTGGAAGGTTGCGCCCGACACACTGGGCACGATTTCCAGTGACGGTTACTTTGTAGCCGGAGGAAGCGCCGGCACTGGCAAAGTAATCGCTATGTTGGCAGGTCCGGGTGGTCAAAAAATGCACGCCGAGGCGCGCGTGGTGATTTCGAAAAAGCGCTTTCCTTTGCAACTCCAAATTATTCCTGCCAGGGCCGTTGCACAACCCGGCGACACGCTTAGATTTCGAGTAAAAGCACACAATTGGTCACTCATGCCCGTCCAACCACATTTAACCTACAAATGGTACGTCAAGCCACACCGAATGGGAACGATTTCTCAACGTGGTGTTTTTGTGGCCGGTGAACATGCCGGTTTGGTTTCTGTGGTTGTGTTTACCGAATTCATGGGAAAACGGTACAAAGCAGAGGCAACTGTTGTGATTACTCCGGAAAAGAGCGGAGCTATCGCCGGTGTTGTGACGGACGAAACATCTGGCGAACCCATTGTTCGGGCGAAGGTCAGAGCCATTCATATTGGCAAAATACCCTGGACAATTGAAACCCGCACCGATTCCCTGGGCCAGTACCTCTTAAAACACCTGATTCCCGGGTATTATGTAGTATTCACAAGAGCCAAAAGCTACGTGGCGGAATTTTACGACAATGTGAATTTCATGCGGCTGGCCACCCCCGTACACGTAAGCGGATCGGACACCACACAGGGCATTGATTTTGCCTTGCAACACGGAGCCGTTTTGGTAGGCACCGTCCTCTCGGAAAATGACAGCATTCCGTTGGCCGGAGCACAGGTGGAAGCCAGATTGGTCGTCAATTCCCTTGTTCGCTTTCATGCTGTGAGTGATTCGCTGGGTCATTTTGCCGTGGAGGGAGTTCCGGCCGGAAATTACATTTTACTGGCAGAAAAATCCGGTTTTGAACGAGAATATTACGAAAACACGTCGGACGTCAAACAAGCCAAAATCCTGTCGGTTGTCACCGGTGACACACTTCAAAACCTGAATTTCACGTTGGACACCCAAAGTGCCATTAGCGGGCAGGTTCTCTCGGCAAAAACCGGTTCTCCTATTTCGGGTGCCACGGTTTTTGCCCGAAAATTGTCACCGCGTCCTCAAGGACACTGGTTTCGACGCACCCGGACCGATCAAAACGGTAACTACACGCTCCCTGTTTCGGCGGATAATTACGTGGTCGGCGTTTCAGCCAAAGGTTTCGCCACCCAATATTTCGACGGTGCCTCGAAAATTTCCGACGCTACCCCCGTCACCGTGGCTGAAAATCAACACACCACGGGGATTCATTTTTCGCTGTCACCGCTTGCCTCTATTTCCGGTACGGTCACCGACCAGTCAACAGGTCAGCCGATTGCCAAGGCCCGCGTCACAGCTTTTTCAGAAATCTGGCACGGGAAACCCTATTCCGTGCGAACGGATGAAAACGGAAACTTCGAAATTCCTTCTGTCCGTCCGGGGATTTACGTGCTTACCGCTAAAAAGAAGGGCTATTTGCCGGAATTTTTTGAAGAGGCAAATCGCCTGAAAGACGCCAAGTTGGTACAGGTGGGATTGAATGAATCAATTGAAAATATTGATTTTACACTAAGCCGCGGCGCCATTCTTAGTGGCACGGTTTCAGTAGATAGCAGCGGTGCACCTATTCCGGGAGCTATTGTGGTGGCTAAAATGATTGGAAAACCTATCGATTACGAAGCCTTTTCCAAACAAGACGGCTCCTACCAATTGAAGGGCCTTTTACCGGGCAAATACATCGTAAAAGCACTCGCACGCGGCTACCACCGACAATTTTATTTGAATCAAACGGTTCGAGACAGTGCGACCGTTCTGGAGCTTGCCGCCGACGACAGCCTGGGCCAGATCAACTTTTCCCTGAATGCTGTAACACAGCAGGGAGGAGGCATTTCGGGACTGGTTTTGTCCGAAGCAGACAGCCTTCCGGTTGAAGGCGCCTGGGTGTTGGCTTTTCCCAAACGAAAGGGAATGCCCTACATTTCGGTTACGTCGGCGGACGGTAGTTACAATTTTAGCAATTTACCCGGCGGAACGTATTTTGTGTTAGCCTGGGCAAAAGGATTTTTAGGTGAATTCTACGACGGTGTTCGCAATTGGAAAAAAGCGACGCCCGTCAAAGTGAACGTTCCCGATGTGGTTGACGATGTGAATTTTAGTCTTGTGCCTGTTTCCGAAGGCACCTATTCCATTGCGGGTCGTGTGTTTTCGCACAACGAAGATCAGCCTCTTGACCACGTATTTGTTTACGCCTACGGCCGGAATGGTGCCAATGGATTTGCCGTGTCCGACGAAGACGGCAACTACCGGATTAGCGGCATTCCGGCTGGCCATTACCGCATTTTTGCCGCTCGAGTCGGTTTCTGGCAACAGCCTGCGGACAGCACGTCGGGCAGCGATTCATTGGACGTCTCGGTAGGAAGCGGCGAAAACATTGAAAACGCCAGTATTACCATGGCCGAAGTTGCTTTTACCGCTGTTCAGGAAACGGACGATGCGAGTCAACCGGCCACCTATCGGCTTCTTCAAAATTACCCGAATCCGTTCAATCCGGAGACACAGATTTCCTACCAGCTTCCGCAATCAGGGCTGGTTACGGTTAACGTGTACAATATGCTGGGACAAAAGGTGCGTACCTTAATTGACAAAAACCAGGAGGCTGGTGTTCACTTCGTGCGCTGGGCGGGACGTAACGATTTCGGTCAACCGGTTTCATCCGGCGTGTATTTGGTCGAAATTCAGGTACGCCGACAAGGAAAAACGGCTTTCCAGTCCGTTAAAAAGATGGTGCTCATGCGGTAAGAGAATTTTGCGAGGTGCCGGCCTCTAACCGGCACCTCGTGCTTTTTTATTGATTTGAGCGAAAATTTTCGGTACCTTTTAAGCAAGCCATTTGGCCGTCACAAAAGACGGCAATAGCACAAAAAAGAGCAATAGGGCGACACTATGTAGCGCTTGCAGAATTTGAAAAAGAACAACCCACAAAAATGACACGTAAGACACCGACATTTTTCCTTCTCCTTTTTCTTGGCTGTTTGCTTTTCCAGCTAAGCTCCTCTTCAGTATTTGCCCAAAGAACAACCCCCGGCTCAATTCAGCGATTGGTGAACCAATTGGACGAACGACTTCAAAAACTTGAAACCCTTGCTCGCCAATATCCCAACAAAAAGTTAGACGCAACGATTCGAACCATTAAAGATTATCGCCAAAAGGCGCTGCGGGATGCCAAAGCGGGAAGAATTCCGACGGCGCAACAGGAACTGAAACTGGCGATTCGCCTTTCGGATTCGGCTCTCAAGCAATCGCTCACAACCATTCGGAATTCACTCCAGGGTGAATTGGACGACCAAATTCAAAAGGCTGAGGCTTTGTTGCACCAGCATTACAATCCCGATGCTGACCGCCTGCTGAAAACGGCCAAGCAGCTTCGCGAAAAAGCTATTCGAGCCTTTCAAAATGGAAATTACACGAAAGCCAACAGCTATTTAAAAACCGAAAAAAAAGTGTTGGAAAATTGTCTGAAATTGTTAGCAAAAAGTTCACCGGAAAATCTGGCTGCCTTCCAAACCGAGTTGCAGAATTTTCAGGATCTGCGAAAACAGGCGGATTCTCTTCTGCAAAACGCCAGAACCCCTCTGGGAGTCAGCCTGTACCACCAAGCTCTTGAGCAAGCGCGGAAAGCCAATCGAAGTTTCAAAAAAGGCAATGTGGAACAAGCAACCCGTTTTTACCAATGGGCGACGCGTCTCATGTTGCGTGCCATCGATTTGCTGCGCGGTCAAAATAGTGCCGTTGCCGAGCAGGCTCGAGAAGCCCTGACGCTTTCACAGCAAATAGTCCATTCCACTGAACAACAAATCCACGGCCCGGGCGCTCATACCGGACGCCTGCAAATGAAGCTGCTTTTGCAGGCACAAAACCTCCTTCGCAAGGCTCAGCGTGATTTCGATCGTGAAAATTACCCCTTAGCCATGCAAGAAGCCGATGTCGCCCGGAAATTGGCGACGCAACTCAATCGCAGCGGAATGGGACAAAATGCCGACTACCGCAATATGCTTCAGGAAAACATTTCCGAAATCGACCAGAATTTGCAGAATTTGCGTGCCCAAAAAATGAACTCTCCGGCGGCAAAAACATTGCTCAAACTGGCCGGTCGTTTCCTGAATGCCGCCAAGCAAAACCTTTCGGCGGGAAAACTCCAGAAAAGCGCGGCTAATATCTTGGTTGCCAATCGACTCACCATTCAACTTGACAAATTGTCTCAAACCTCCTCAGCCGTCTCACCTGATTTTTCCAACCTGGATTTACAAAAGCAATTTGAGGATTTGCAAGGTCACCTTTCAGAGATTGAAACTAGTAAATTGACTCCAATTCAAAAAAGTTATTATGATTTGTTAAAGAGCCTTTTGAAACAAATCGCTCAGTATTTACGTGCGAACCAAAAATCACAGGCTTCTCAGCTATTGCACATCGCTCAAATTGCCTGGCAAAAAATCCAAGAATGATGTAGACTTTTTCGATTTGACTTGTATGCGGCAAAAAAATCCCCCAAAATTTCTCGGTTTCCTACCAAGATGGACCATCTTTTTTTGTGGTTTTGTTTTGGCGGGCCGATTCCCTTCCGTCAATGCCTGCCCTCAGTCTGGAGGCCTTCAACCGGACACATTGTCCGTGATAATCCAACTGAAACTTCAACTTTCCACAATCGACCGAAAATTAATCTCTCTTTCCGATTCCAATCTTGCCGGAGAGGTTCGGTTATTTAAAAAAATGGCGCTTCAAGCCTTGGATGACGGGGACTCCAATCTGGCTCAAATTTACGTGCAGTCCGCTCTCGACATACTGGCACCTCCGCCCGGGCCGTCTAAAATGTCTGCCGGCCAAACGGAAATTCGAGCCACGCCCATTTTTCAAAACCAGTGGAGAGTGTCTTCCGGAATGGACGTATCGCGCCAGGACTTTGAAATTACCTACAGCGGCAGGGACAGTAATCTTATTGACGCCACACAGAATCCCTTTGTCGGCTTCAGCTTAGACGGTCTTGGAAAAATCGGGGAACGGACCAATCTAAATTGGAACGGATCGGTTCGGCTCAGCCGGGATTACACCCTTGGGGACTTTCACGCCTCGGGTGACCTCCCTCTACACCAAAATCAAAATCTTACAATCTGGACGGATTGGGAGGGAATGGGTTACCGTCGGGAATTTGAGATGAAATATGTTCAGGGATTGGGTGGGATTCAGTGGCAGGCCAATTGGAAAGACAAAATCAACGCGCTTTGCGAATACGAAATTTCGTACCGTCGTTACGACAAACCCGATCAAAATTTCCCCAATTACTCGCGCCGCCGCTTTTGGGGGTACGTTCAGTTTTTTCCCCCCTTGGTGCGGTGGATGCGCCTTTCGGCAGAAATGGAAAATCGCCGCCACCAGCAATTTTCAAAATTAGATTATTCCCAGAAACGAATTTCCCTGCGTTCGTATTTTGTTTTAAAGCGGTCGGAGCTGACCTTACAAATAGATCGCCGATTTCTGAACGACAACTCTACTCCCCTCGATTCTTTGTATTTTTTGGGAAGTTACCACGATTGGTACGGTTCCTTTCTATTGAAACAACCTCTTGGCGGACCCTTTGCATTTAAACTTAGTACAATGAATGTACAGCGCCGCTACAGCCCTGTAAATACCTATTTGGTTGATTACGATTATCTTACGGCAGTTTCGGCAGTTAGCTGGTCTCCTTCAAGTAACTTTACCATTGATCTTGGCTACCTTTTTATTCAGAAACGGTACAGGCACAGGGAAATTGAAGGGGCCAATTGGGCAGTCAAGGATTACACTGTCCGCGGGGTTCAGGTGGGCATTGATTTTTTGAATTTTCGGAATTTGCTGATTTCGGGTCAAATCAGTTACGAAATGCGCCGCCACCCCAATGGGGAAGAAGGGGACACGGAAGGATTTAATCTTTACACCAATCAAAATGAAACGGCAGCCATGCTTTTTGCTTCCTGGCAGTTTTGGGCCCATTACGAGCTGGACGTGGTTTTGCACAACGACACCGCTATTGACCAGGAGTTAGAACACAACAATTCCAGAGTGTCCATTTTCACCCTTGAGCTGCACCGCAAGTTTTAAAGCGACCTTTTTGGCCCAAAAGTCCTTAAACCCAGAAAACTCCTTTCAACGAGATCCGCCCCAAAAATCTATTTTCATTGATTTTTTCGCCACAATTTATTATTATAAAACACACGTTCAGGCTTGAACAGGTTCGGGTGAGGAATTTTAACTATGGGCTTTTTCGGTAAAAACCGCCTGTTTCACAAACAATTCTGGCCAGGGTATTTTTTTATTTTACTGGGACTTCTCTGGATGCTTTGGGATTGGTTCGGGCTCCCCGCACGGCGGAATGGGGTCCTCTTTCTTTTGTTTTTCATCTCGGGTTTGCTTTTATTGCTTTCGGTCAAATTCGGTACCCGTGATCGGATGTGGATTCGAGAAAGCGGTCTTTTTCTGCTTATTGGGTCATTTGGCTATGGTGCCGCTGCACTTCACCTTTTTTCGGCGGTTTCCGACGTGTGGGGATTTTCTCTTTCTGTGGTGCTGATCCGCCTTTATTTTCGCCAGCCGCATTTACTTCTGGTTTACTTTTTGTCTGTTTTGGTGTTTCTTTTCTCCGTTAGCCACTTTTTGGCTGCACAATTTGAAATCAAGAACAATTTAAACGGCGCCCTTTTTCTTTTCGGATTTGGGCTAAGTTTTTTGTATCTTTACATTCTGATGCCCCAACAAAAAGAAATGCACTGGACGCTAATTCCCGGAATTGTACTGACACCGCTGGGCCTTTTTTTGCTTAGTACCTGGGTCTCTCTGCCAATTATTCGGATTTTTTACGCTTCTGAACTTATTTTTTTGGGGATTTGGCTAATCTTGCGCGCCAGGTCGGCAGGCGAATGGTCGGACGCTGCGGTACCCCGCAGGTAATTGGGCCTAAATTTCGGTGCGTTTGGGCAATTTGGAAAGGCACAATCGTGAGGAAGGGGAGAGGAAAAACAAAGGACACGTTTCGCCTGCCAGTGGTGGACGAAGTTGAATAACCATTTTTGGAGAAAAAATAGAGATTTCAATGGAAAGTTTTGAAAATCTTTTTAGAACGCTTCCCTCGATTCATGCCCTTTTGAGTGAGGAGCCCGTGGTAGGTTGGTTGCAGGAATTCGACACAGCGTTTATTACCAATTTATTACGGGAATCCTTGGAGACATTTCGTGAAGAAATCTTGCAACAAAAAGTTACGCCAAAGAACAAGAGTCATTCGAAACAAGCCATCCTTGCCATAGCGCAAAAAAAACTCCACAATTTTCTGGATTCTCGTCTCAAGCGCGTTGTTAATGGAACAGGGGTTGTTTTGCACACCAATCTGGGACGTGCTCCTCTCGCCAAAGAGGTCAAAGAAAAATTGGACGAGCTTATTGAGCACTATTGTAGCGTGGAGTTTGATCTGGAATCCGGAAAAAGGGGGGAGCGAACCGATATTGTGGAGAAATTTATTGTAAAACTCTCCGGTGCAGAAGCCGCCGCCGTGGTGAACAACAATGCTGCTGCGGTTCTTTTGGCCTTAAACTCGCTGGCCAGGGGAAAGGAAGTGGTCATTTCCAGGGGCCAACTAATTGAAATTGGAGGGGCTTTTCGCATTCCGGAAGTAATGATGGCCAGCGGGGCCAAAATGGTTGAGGTCGGTACCACCAATAAAACCCACCTTCGGGATTACGAAGCGGCCATTGCGGAAAACACGGGTGCCCTCATGATCGCTCATCCCTCCAATTACCGGGTATTGGGTTTTGTCAAAGAGACCCCTGTTCAAGAAATTGTGGCGCTGGCACATTCCCGAAACATTCCGGTCATTTACGACTTAGGGGGAGGGGTTTTTATCGACCTGGAACAATACGGACTACCCCACGAACCAATCGTTTCAAAGCAGGTTGAATTGGGGGTGGATGTGGTGACCTTTAGCGGGGACAAAATTTTGGGCGGGCCGCAGGCCGGTATTTTGGTAGGCAAGAAACGGTACATTCAGAAGATTCGCAGCAATCATTTGCTGCGCGCCCTTCGTCTGGACAAGTTGATATTGGCCTCTCTCGAAGCCACCCTTGCGCTTTATTTTAAGAGGGATTTTGTCCAACGAATCCCTGCCCTTCGGATGCTGACCGAAACCCTTGAAATACAAAAAGAACGCGGCGAAACCTTTTTGCGTCGATTCAAAAAGGATCTGTCCCAATACTTTTACATTGACCTTGTTTTCGGGTCGTCGCAGGTTGGAAGCGGAGCCATTCCGCTAAAAGAAATTAAAAGCTATGTCTTAAAAATAGCGCCTATTTCGCTATCACCCAATCAATTAGCAAAACTTCTCAGACAAAACAATCCCCCAATTATCGGCTACATTCGAGATGAAGAATTCTTTCTGAATCTGCGTACAATACGCGAGGATGAATTAATCCTTGTCGGCGAAGCCCTGAAAAAAATCGGGGAAGAGGTGTCATGAGCCAGCGGCATATCATTATCGGAACGGCCGGCCATATTGACCACGGTAAAAGTACTCTGGTTAAGGCGCTTACGGGAATGGATCCCGATCGCTTAACGGAAGAAAAGGAACGCGGCCTGACCATTGACCTTGGGTTTGCCTTTTACGGCGACCGAGCAGCCTTCATTGACGTCCCCGGCCACGAGCGTTTTATTAAAAACATGGTGGCCGGCGTGACCACCATCGATATGGCTATCTTGTTGGTGGCGGCTGACGATGGTGTGATGCCGCAAACCCGCGAACATCTCGATATTTTAAACGTCTTGGGAGTTCCCCGCGGCTTTGTGGTCTTAAGCAAAATTGATTTGGTTGAAACCGAATGGGTTGAATTGGTTGAGGAAGATGTTCGAAATTTAATTCAGGGAACCTTTCTGGAAAATGCGCCCATTTTACGGTTTTCGGCCACCACCGGAGAGGGTCTGGACGCCATCCGCCGGACATTAGACAGTTTTCTCGAAACTCCTTCACCCAAATTGGACCGCGGATTCTTCTGGATGCCCATTGATCGATCCTTCAGTATTAAGGGATTCGGAACCGTTGTAACTGGCTCGGTGCTCTCAGGCCGATTGAAGACGACTGAGACTGTGGAACTCTTGCCCGCGCATCGGCTACTAAAAGTCCGAGGCTTGCAAAAGCACGAAAAGCCTGTTGAGCGGGTGGAAATGGGAGACCGGGCGGCCGTGAATCTCGCGGGAATTGCCAAGCATGAAATTGAACGCGGCAATGTCCTGGCAACGCCAAACTTTGGTCGCGCAACCAAGCGAATCGATGTAAAAATTCAAATTTTAAAAAATGCTCCCCAATCGGTTCGTAATCAGGAACGGGTTCGTTTTCATGTGGGCACCTCTGAGGTTTTTGCTCGCATTCGTCTTCTCGATGCCAATGCCCTCGAACCGGGTGAAGGCGGTTTTGCGCAATTGTTTTTTGAAAATGACGTCGTTTTAAACCGCCTGGATCGCTTCGTTATTCGTCGGTACTCACCGCAAATGACCATCGGGGGAGGCGTTGTACTGGACAATCATCCGCTTCACCGTCACAAACGCTTTCAACAATCCGTGCTCGAGCATCTAAGGCTTTTGGAATCGAATCAGCCGGAAAATGTCCTTTTGGAATTTTTAAACACCTACCGATTTCCTCGTCCTATCGACCAATTGGCTTTCGGGGCAGGAATTCCGCCTTCAAAAACAAAGGAGATTTTGGCGGCTCTGGAAAAAAAGAAACAGGTTTATCTGTTCACTGTCGGAAAAAAGGAGTACGTTGTCTCTTCAGGTGTGCTGTCCGACTATTGCAGGGTCATTCCCGAGATTGTGTCGGATTTTCACCGCCAATTTCCGGTTCTGCCGGGGATTCCCAAAGCCGAATTGCACCACAAATTTAATCCGAACCTTGAAGAATCCGTTTTTCAGGCTTTGCTTTCTTATCTTGAAAAAAATGACCTTCTTCGGATTGAAAATGAGCGCGTTCGCTTACCTTCTTTTAAATTTGGATTAGATGACAATCAAAATAAATTGTACCAGAAATTGTTAGACCTGTTAGAAACATATCGATTTCAACCGCCCAGAATTGAAGAGCTACCGGAATTGCTTTCTGTTCAAAAGGAAATCGTTCAAAATCTAATTCAATACGGAATACAAAAAAAGGAATTGCTTGTTCTGGAAGGAAATATTCCGTTCTTAATGAAATTTATTCACCTTGCTCTGAAAGAAGCCATTCAATTCATTGAGAAAAACGATGCCATTCGTGTGGGGGATTTCCGGAATTTGTTGCAAACCAGCCGAAAATACGCTGTTCCGCTTTTGGAATATTTTGACAATTTACAGGTAACCGAACGAAACGGAGATTTTCGAGTACGGGGGCTCCAGTTTGAAAAATACAAAAAAACAAAGATTTTGAGGTAAAAAAATGACTTTCGAGCTCCAGGGCAAAAAGGCAATCGTTACCGGAGCCAGCAGCGGCATCGGACGGGCCGCCGCTTTGGGATTGGCCAAAGAGGGGGTATCCGTTGGCCTTCTGGCACGTAATCGAAAACGTCTCGAGGAAGTCGCTTCAGAAATCAAACAAATGGGGGGATCTGCCGTTGTAGCCCCGGCAGATGTGACCATTCTT
>CAZOHG010000079.1:0-14884 GCA_964579725.1 uncultured Deferribacteres bacterium | reverse complement strand
ACGACCAGAAAACCATTACCGATGCTTTTGGCAATGTGCTTCTGTTTAAACCCATTGCCATTTACGACAAGATCGACGGGCTTAAAGGACCGCACCCGGTTCCCTTTCCCTCCCTCGGGGTTCATTACGACATGGGGACCGACAGCGGACTGAAGCATTCGTACAAAGATACGTTGGTGGACAATGGCCGTGCCTATTTCTACGCCGTCAGCTCCATTGATGTGGGAAATGACGTGGATTTTTACGAACGCGGTTTGGTGACCCTCAAACACCCCATGCGGGCGATGCCCAGTGAATCCCCCTTCAGCATTGTGGTGAATCGTCTGGGTGAAGTGATTTACCACAGTCGGGATGCCGCCATGGTCATCCCACGGCAAATGGCAGCCGGCTACGTAGATCCCCACGTGGACACGCTGAAAATCGAACACGTGCGCGGATTTGCCCGAGGCGGTCGTCACAATATTGAGGTTTTCAACCGCGATCACGTCAAAGTTGGGAATGAATACGAGCTGACCTTCAAGGATGACGGGTGGTTGGATAAATTGGACCCGCATTACCACCATGGCAATGTCATCGGAATTAAACTGGTCAATTTGACGGAGGATAGTGTTCTGTTCGACTATGCGGACAGCAATTACCTCGCTTTTCAAAAGGACATCCCGCCTATTTTAGAGAAAACCTTGTACGAAGGGTTGCATTTTGACTTGACCTGGCCTTTGCCAAGCAAGTGGAGTTTTTGGGATGATCCTTACCAGGGCATTAAAGTCATTAAATGGAATAAAAAAATGCGGAAGACCCGCGAATGGCAAAAATGGGCCACCAAAACCGACTGCAATCTCTTTGCCTATTCGATCCAAATTAACAAATTGGCCTTTGCCCTTCCGTATGATTTCGAAATCCGTGTGGGCGACCACATGGGGATCGACACGTCTATTACCCATTTGCCCGACGCCAACGGAATTGTCCGCGAGGTTGTCCAGCCGCTGAACTTTTCGGTGTGGAATGTAGCCGATCCGAACAACCCGGAGAAAATGAAGGTGCGCGTATTTTACGATCAAAAGAAAACCACAAAGGACCAGCACCCGGAAATGTTCGGACAGATCTGGGACAGCACCCGAGTAGTGATCATGTTCGGGCCGCACATTAATGATTACGGAAAGCCCGATCTCTACGCCTCTTGGGAAGTCCGGTTCTTCAAAAACGTGCACGATTCCCTTAACCCCGTCATTCCGCCTCACCCGGGTGACATTTTCCGATTTCGGACAGTGCGCAACCCGGACCGAAATGATGTGTACCGATTTAAGATCATTGGAGGGAAGTTCGACAAAAAGATGGCGAAAGACCGCATGCGGGATATTTACGTGGTTCCCGATCCCTACGTGGCGTCCAGTTCATTTGAATCGATTTACCATTTGGGTGGCCGTTCGTCTCGAAAAATCGAGTTTGTCAATCTTCCGCCCAAGTGTACTATAAAAATCTTCTCGGCTTCGGGAAAGGTGGTCAAAATTCTTCACCACAACGCCCCTGTGGATTACGGGAGGCAAAGTTGGGATTTGACCACGGAAGACGGGCCGGAGATCGCCTTCGGGATGTATTTTTACGCCGTGGATGCGCCCGGCATCGGCGTCAAACGAGGGAAGTTTGCGGTTATTAAGTAGTTGGTTTTTTAGAGGTTGTTCCGTTGAAAAAAGTGCTGTTTTTTTTGGCCGCAGGGGGGGTGATTATTGGGGGATGGTTGCTTTTGAAGGGGAAAAAATCCAGACGTCCACCCGAAAAAGTGGTGGCCTGGGTGGGGAAAAGCCCGATTACGGCCAGCGAATTCAAATACAGTTACGAATTTGCCGTTGTCCCGCCGGTGCAGGGTGGAAAAAATGCACGGCGCGCCTATCTGGACTACATGATTAAAGAACGCCTGCTGGCATTGGATGGAGCGGCCCACGGATTCGATCATTCCGAATATGTGGAAAGGCGCAGCAAATTTAGAGAATACAATGATTTGTTGGAAGCCTTTTACGCAAAGTATGTGCACGGTCGTGTCAAGATTCCGGAGAAAAAGCTGGAAGACGCGTTGAAAAAAAGTACCGTGACTTTTAAATTGAGGATCTGGCCGTGCAAAAATAAACAGGAGGCGGAAAAAGCGCGAGCGGCCGCTCAACACATTGGGCTGAAACGCTACATTCAAAATCAGCTCAAAAAAAGAGAAATGCACCTGACGGATGAAAGGCATTTTGAAACGGAGTATCTGGACTTTTTGGACGTGCGGCCCGAAATTCTCAACGGCATTAAAGATTTGCAGGTGGGGGAAATTTCCAAACCTCTGCCCTTTGACAACGGCTACGCTCTTTTTCAGGTTGTGGATTTTCGGCGAGCCAGCATAACTACCGAAGAGCTAAAACACGGGGTAAAACGCAAGCGAATGGAAAACCGCTTGCACGACATTCAGGCCGATAAAATTGTGCGTACCCTGATGGATTCGGTTTTGACTCCCATGAAAATCCGTGTGAAGGGCGATGTCTTCGAGGCCTTGGCTCCCCCGCTTTACGAATGGATTCAGGCCAAGCTCCCTTTCGGAACGCCCATTATTAAAGCCGTGGAAAACCCGGATACGTCGAAGAAATATTTGGTACAAATCAACCACCTGCTGGACAAGACGCTGGTCACCTATCAGGGGGGCAAAAAGACGGTGCGCGACTACATTAATTACATGGATTATTTCAGGCGCCATCTGAAACATCATCGAGATTTGGAGGAATTTAAAAAAGCGCTGGCAACGGAAATCGGGCGAATGATGAAAAACGACGCCTTTGTGTCCATTGCACGGCACGACGGTTTTGAGGATTCGGCTTCCGTAGCTGAAGACTTGAAAGAATGGAAAAGCAAATGGACGTACGAAGCCTACCGCCGCTATTTGGTTCGAAACATCAAGGTAACAGATGCCGAAGTAAAAGCCTTTTTCAAGAAAAATTGGCGGTCGTTAGGCGTAGCTGATGTGGACACAACTCAATTCGAAAATTACAAAATCGAGGCCTACAACGAATTGCTCCACCAAAAACAGATTGCCTTTTTGGATAAAAAAATAAAGGAGTTAAAGACGAAATACCCCGTTCGGGTCAATGAGAAAATCCTGGATTCCCTTGATTTACCGGAGGGGAAAAATCACCGAAGTTTTTCGTTCTTGGTGTTGAAGAGGTTTTCAGGGCAGATGGTTTTTCCGTCCGTTGACCCCAATTGGGTGAGTTTTTAACCGAGTTCTGTCGAGGGGGCATCTCTTACCAGTCAAAGGTTAGAAGGTCATTCCCTATTGTTCTGCGAGGACATCTGCTGGCAGGGGGTAATCCTGAAAAGAAGGCAAAAAAGCGCAAAAGAAGTATGTAGCCTAAAAACAATCGATTGTTGTAAACTGCAACGAAAGGAGGGATGCCGACGGAAACGAGAAATCAAAAAAAACAGGAAAGGAGGGATGCCCGGCAACGAATTGTGCGTTGGAGCAGGAAAGTAAGGGTACAAAAAAAGGAGGTTGTATGAAAAAGGTACTGGGAGTTTTGACGGTTGCCCTGTTTTTGGGAATCAGTACAGCCGCAATGGCTCAGTTTTTAATGGATGCGGACAGCAGCGACTGGGCCAATGTGCCGATTGCAGCCACCGCACTGAACAACCAACCGAATTATTTTCCTTCGGAAGTGGGTGCGGCTGTGGACGATCGGATTGATATTAAGGAAATCAAAGCAAAAATTGTGGGTAACGTATTCTATTTCTTCATGAAATTCTGGGGCGGCCCCGTGTGGCCTAATCACGCCTACGAAGAAGACGATCCCACCTACGGGCATGTGACCCGAAACCGTGGCTACTACCACATGCTGCTGGATTTGGACAACGACCCGACCACCGGTTGGGATTCCTACTGGTACGAAACGCACTACACGCCGCTGGGCTACTACCACAGTCAAGGCATTGCCCACACGGAAAACGTAGGGGCGGAGTGCTACGTTCAGTTGGGACTAAAAGAAAATTGGTCCCCCCCGAAAGAGGATGGAAAAGTAAAGGAGATTTCCTACTATTCCGAAGATGTGCACGAAAAGGATTACCAGACCGGTACAGGCAACGGCTACGATATTTTCGGTTGCCGGCCGGACAGTCTGGACACCAACAAAACCAAAATGCGGCACGGTGCCATGCGGGAAACGGAAGTAGGCGACGACACTCTGCGTCGGTTCTGGGGCGGCCACGCCTGGGGATATGATTTCCTCGAATATGGCGTTGAGTTGACGCCAATCATTGAGTATTATGAAAAAGCCGGTAATCATTATTTTCAACCGGGCGACACCGTTGGGATTGCCGGGTTTATCGAAACCCCGATGGACCACTGGGCAACGGAAATGACCCCGCGCGGCCAGATCATTGTCCCGAATATTCCCAAACGGCCGAGCAGCATTCACTTTGATGGCGATAGCACCGACTGGAACAGTTATCCTGTTTTAGCCACCGCACTGAACAACCAACCGAATTATTTTCCTGCGGAAGTGGGTGCGGCTGTGGACGACCGAATCGATCTGAAAGAAATCAAAGCCTTCTGGAATCCTGATGAAGATTGCTTCTATTTCTTCATGAAATTCTGGGGCGGCCCCGTGTGGCCCAATCACGCCTACGAAGAAGACGATCCCACCTACGGGCATGTGACCCGAAACCGTGGCTACTACCACATGCTGCTGGATTTGGACAACGACCCGACCACCGGTTGGGATTCCTACTGGTACGAAACGCACTACACGCCGCTGGGCTACTACCACAGTCAAGGCATTGCCCACACGGAAAACGTAGGGGCGGAATGCTATCTCCAGTTGGGACTGAAAGAAAATTGGTCTCCCCCGAAAGAAGACGGTGCTGTGAAGGAAATTTCCTATTATGCCGAAGATGTGCACGAAAAGGATTACCAGACGGGCACAGGCAACGGCTACGATATGTTCGGTTTTCATCCGGGAGAATTGGACACACTGGAAACAAAGCGATTTGACGGCTACATGCACGAAGTGGAAGTGGGCGACGACCCCGCTTCTCTTCACTGGGCCGGTCACGCTTGGGGGTATGATTTCCTCGAGTACGGCGTTTCTCTGGATGACTTCCGGAAATATTGGGAAAAACAGGGCAAAGATTACATGAAACCAGGCGACGTCATCGGTGTAGCCGGTTTTATTGAGACCCCGATGGATCACTGGGCGACGGAAATGACCCCGCGCGGTGAATTGCACCTCGGAGGTTCCGCCGTTTCAGAAAAGGGTCGTGTGACGGCTCCTGACCGGTTCGTCCTGAAAGACAATTACCCGAACCCGTTCAATCCGGAAACCCGCATTGAATACAGTGTGCCGAAACAAGCCACTGTAACGTTGGAAGTGTACAACACCATCGGCCAAAAGGTTCGGACGCTGGTAAACCGAACCGTCCAGGCTGGTAACCACGCCGTTACCTGGAATGGAAGAGATGATGCCGGAAGAATGGTGTCCAGCGGCGTTTATTTCTACAAACTCTCGTCCGGCACAACACAAATCACCAAACGCATGACTTTTCTCCAGTAGAATGGTCAACTAAAGCAATAAGGGGTTGCCTTTTTCAAGGCAATCCCTTATTTTTTTATAGAGAGAAGGAGACCAACGAAACGTTCAATTCCCGGGTAAAAAGAGAAACAAAGACGGAATCTTGGTCGTTGTAAAAGGGCGAAGTGTCAAAAAGGGGTAGTAGGAGGTAACAGGTTGAGAAATTTCAACATTCGGAACAACAGGTGGCAGCAGCTTGCTGTTTTAATCATTTTGGCATTGGGCCTGGCGTGTGTGCGCCAACAGGTGGAAAATTTGCCGCTGGCTACATTTGACGGAGGTCAGGTAACTACCCAAGAATATGTGACCCACTATTTGGCCAGCACGGTGTACAAACCGAAAAAAATGCCCGACGAAGCCAATTTGCGGAAAACCGTTTTCAATGAAGGCATTGCCAAAATCGCCGTTTTGGAGGCAAAAGCGGAAAATACACAGAGCGATTCGCTCTTTAAACGCGGCTTCCAGACGCGTGAGGCGTTGACGCTGTTTCAGGATTACGTTCAACGTGAAATGGTCAATCGGGTTGTCACGGACAGTTTAATCCACAAGTTTTACAACGAATTTACCCCTCAATACCATCTTTTTTACATTTTTCGTGCCGTTCCAAAAGATGCTTCCAAGCGGTTTGCCCGGGCGCAGAAGGACACCATTGAATGGCTCTACCGCAAATTGCAGCGCGGCGAAAAGTTTGGAGCCCTGGCCAAAAAATATTCGCAGGACGTTACAACGGCCAAGAAAAACGGAGATGCCGGCTACGTGATTGCCGAATCTCTGGGGGACCCGTTTGTTCGGAAAACCTTCCGGTCGCTCTCGGAAAATTCTTATTCCAAACCGTTTAAGGGTGTGGGGGGCTTTTACATTCTTTTCAAGGGGAAAAAGCGGAACGTGCCGCGCCCGAAATTTGAGGCTGTTCGGGCGAAAATCTGGCAAACCCTTTACCACACGCGGCAGCACGCCATTCAGGAAAAAATCGATGCCCGATTTAAGCAGTTGGCTCCTATGTACCATTACAGGGTCTTGCAAGACCGCGTACAGTGGGTCATTCAAAAAATCGGGAAAAAGGAGCGGCAGGGGCGGCAGCGCTACATCGCCCTGAATCCGGCAAAATTTGCAGAAGAGGATTTGCGAAAGCCGGTCGCCTTGTACGACGGAGGGGAAATTACCATTGGCGACATTTTTTCGGATCGAACCAAAAGTCCCCAGGATATGTGGGAGTTCCGAAACCGATTGTACGAAATTGCGCAGGAGCGTCTTTTTGCCCTGGATGCCAAGAAAAAGGGGTACGAAAAACTTCCCGACGTGCAGAAACGGTTGGAGAAGATTCGAAAAGGGCTCCTGCGGCAGGCCATGTACGAGAAATACGTCCTCAGCAAAGTGGCCGCCGGATTGGATTCTATTCGCGCTGCCCAGGGGAAAAAGCTTTCGAAATCAGCCTTGCACGATTTAATCGTTCAAAAAAGAGCTGAGCTGGAAAATCTTTACCGGGGGCAATTTGAGGACAAAATGATTAAGAAATACCATTTTCAATTTGTCAAAAAGAATTTTAAAAAGGCGCTCCAATTTGCCAGAAAGAAAAAGTTGGAAGCCGTGGCTCAGTCGAAAAAGACCTAAACCCGACAAAAAGGACGTGCTATGCGCTATTTTCTTTTGATCTTACTTCTTGTGCTTTCCCATTCCTTGCAGGCACAAAAAACCATTCAAATTGATGGGAATTTTGACGATTGGGCCGATCTGCCGGTTTTGGTCGTAGACCCGCCCCACGACGAACACGACACCGATTGGTTTGGGGACGGCCTTCCCCAACCGCGCCCCCGGAAATATGCCGACGTGGATATTTTGGAAGTCAAATTTACGCACGACGCGGAAAATCTCTACGGATATGTGAAGGCTCGAGGCGTCATCGGACGAACCTCCCGTTCGGCCGACGGTCAAAAAGCCGGACGGTATTATTTCATTATTACCATTGACGTGGACAACAATGACAGCACCGGGTACGCCCTCCAGGAGGGAAATTACTGGCCCAATTCCACCGGCTACGACATGAATATGGAGGTCGAATTTTACGACGGGGCCTTTAATACCGGTCATTACATTAACCATGAATTTTTGAGTGAGGCGGCTCTGGCGCAGGGACGCGTGGATTTGGCCAAC
The DNA here is from genome assembly GCA_964579725.1 of uncultured Deferribacteres bacterium. Classification (GTDB taxonomy): domain Bacteria; phylum Zhuqueibacterota; class JdFR-76; order JdFR-76; family BMS3Abin05; genus CAZOHG01. The sequence continues at coordinate 7,145 of CAZOHG010000079.1, read as the reverse complement.
CACATTATTCGCCTGGCGCCGGGAACCTACGACTACTATTTGCAGTGGGTTACCTTCCCGGACACGTCCTTTGTGTACGTGGAAGACAGGGGGCCGGTTGTCAACGGGGGGATTATTCAGGTGGCGGTGTCGCCGGACGGACACGAGGCGGAAATGAAAGCGCCCATGTGGGGCTTTTTCTGGGATGAAAACGGCAAACGGATCGTCCAATTGGGGGACACCCTGGACGTATCTTTTTCCTTAGAGGCTAGCGGAGAACTTTCCGAAAGCGCCGTCGAGGCCGGGTACAACGGCAAAAAATCGGTGTGGGGCTCCGACACCGCCGATCCCATTGTGGGCTACTACCTCAGCACCCCGACGAAGGTAAACGAAGCAAAGAACGCCGCGCCGTTGGCATTCCGCCTGGCGCAGAATTACCCGAATCCGTTTAATTTGAGCACCACATTCTCTTACACCCTTCCGCGCAGCGGTGAGGTGTCCCTGAAAATTTACAATGCCCGGGGACAGGCTGTTTCGACGCTTGTCAGCCGAAATCAGGCAGCCGGTACGCACCAGGCGATTTGGAAGGGTACTGACAGCACAGGACGGGTTGTGTCCAGCGGCCTCTATTGGGCGGTTTTACGCCAGGGGGATCGGCAAACCACCCGCCGCCTCTTGCTTTTGAAGTAAAAAGGTCCCCTAAATCGGCAAACGTTTGGAGCGCAACAGTCGGGAATCCAACGGTCTTTGGGCTAAACTTCCTGAGTTCCCACCCCGGCAAAACACGCCTAAAATTTCGTGATTTTCCCCCTAAAATGCCTTATCTTTAAAGTGCGCCGTGAGTTTACGCGGAGAATGGGGCGTGCTTCGCTTGAAGTTACCCCCATCTGTGCGAGTGCGGAGCAGTAAGAAAAATAAAAATAGAAAAAATTAGGTGGAAATAGAAGGTGAAAAAAACTATTCCAATTGAATCGATTGCTCAATCGGATAAAACGTATTGCATGAGCTATTTTTTTGATGTGACGGTTCTGCAGGAGTCGTTGCAAGCGGTTGGGCAAATTCAGCCGATTTGGGTGGAAAAAAGACCGGACGGACAATTTCGGGTGCTGTCCGGTTTCCGACGCCTCGAAGCGGCTCGCCTTTTGGGCTGGCAGACACTCGTGGCGGAAATCCTCCCCGCCAAAGCGGATTGGCAATTGGAGCGTTACAAACGGGTTCTTTTCGAAAATCTGGCGCTTCGGCCTTTCAACTGGGTGGAAAAAGCAACAATTATTCAGAAGCTCGGGCATTTGTTCGGGGTTTCGGAGGAAAGCCTCGTTCACGACTGGTTTCCTGTTTTGAAAATCGGCTCCAATCGAAAATGGCTAACCTGGCTGGCAGCCATTCCGGATTACGAGCCGGAGGTGCAGGAAGCCATTGCCAGGGACGCACTCACCTTTGATCTGTTTGAATTTCTACCTGCTCTGGACAGTGAAAGCCGCGTGCTGCTCACACGGCTATTCAAGGCGCTCAATTTGGGCAAAAATCGCCAGAAGGAATTTTTCACTCTTTTGCGCGACGTGGCTCTCCGGGAAGAACTGTCCCTGGCGGAGGTATTGAAAAAAGAGGAAATCCAAACCATCTGGAAAAGGGATTCGCATTCGCTCGGACAAAAAACGCAGGAGGTACGGACGGTGCTGCGGCGCTGGCGCTACCCGTATTTTTCAAAGACGGACGAGCGTTTTCGGCAGATTGTGCGTGATTTGCGTTTACCGCCGGTTGTCCAGTTAAGACCGCCTCCAAATTTTGAGGGCGATAAATTCCGTCTGGAATTCAGCTTTCGGACGGAACAGGATTTTGCCGAAATCGTGAGCAAATTGCAGGACGTGGTGGCTTCGGGCAAATTGCAGGCGCTCGGCCGCCTCTGGGAGGAGATTTAATGGCCTACCAAAAATACTTCCCCGAAAAAATTCTTGTGGAAGAGCGGGTGTGGCATTTACCCTGGACGCAGGAAATTTTGAGTCGGTTGGAAGAAATTCCGGTTCGGAAAATTGCGACCGTCGAGGAAGAAGCCCAGAAAGTCCGGGAGGCGGGGATTCCCGCCTCCGAAGCGAAACGCACACTGGCGCTGGCTAAACAGTCCGGGAAATTTCTCAAACCCTGCCCGGGCACACAAAACTACGTCTGCTGCGGGTACTACTTTCTCAATGTGGCCACCAACTGCGACGTCAACTGCACCTACTGTATTTTGCAGGGCTATTTGAACATCCCGTTCATGGTGGTGTACACGAACATTGAGGATGCCTTTCGGGAACTGGAGCAGGTTTTGGGCAAGTGCAAATTTCCCCTCTACCGAATCGGCACGGGCGAACTGACGGACAGCCTCACGCTGGAACATCTCACACACATGAGCGAGAAACTGGTGCCGTTTTTCGTGAAGCAAAAAAATGCCATTTTGGAACTCAAAACCAAAACCACACAAATCGAAAACCTGCTTCATCTGGACCACCGGCGCAAGGTTGTGGTTTCCTGGTCGTTGAACCCGGATGAAATCATTCGTACGGAAGAAAAAAATGCCCCTTCTTTAAGCGAGCGGCTTGAGGCAGCAAAGAAAGTAGATGCCGCTGGTTACCGTTTGGGGTTCCATTTCGATCCCATGATCCACTACCCCGATTGGGAAACGGGCTACCGCGAAACCGTGGACAGGCTTTTCGAGGCCGTTCATCCCGAAAACATTGCCTGGATCAGTCTGGGTGCGCTCCGTTATCCGGCACCAATGGATCGCGTCATCCGGGAGAATCACCCGGACAGCCGAATTGTGTTAGGGGAACTGCTCTCGGGGAAAGACGGTAAGCTGCGCTATTTTCGCCCCATTCGCCAAAAGATGTTCCGAAAAATGGTGGAATGGGTCAAAAATCGCGCTCCTGACGTAACGGTTTATTTTTGTATGGAAAGCCCGGAAGTGTGGGAATACGCTTTTCGGAAACCGGTTTTGCGCCAATGTCCGCTCCCGAAAATGTTAGACAAAGCGGTGTTTGAATGGGTAAAATAGAAGGATCGTTCCGATTTGAACCTGAGGGAGCAAACCACGAGTAAAATAATGCCATGTAATATTTAGGAGGGATGACAATGGACTATCGTCAATTGGGTACCTCGGATTTGAAAATTTCGGTCATCGGTTTCGGAACCTGGGCCATCGGTGCCCGGGGTTGGGGCCGCGTCGAGGATGAGGATTCCGTTGCGGCGATTCGTCGGGCATTGGATTTGGGCATTAATTTTTTTGACACGGCCGATGTGTACGGCCGGGGGCATGCGGAAGAAGTGCTGGCCAAGGCCCTTGGAAATCGCCGCAAAGAAGTCATTGTAGCCACCAAAGTGGGCAATCGCTGGTCAGCCGACGGGAACACCGTGTGGGCGGATTTGAGTCCCGCTTACATCCGCCAGGCCGTGGAGGACAGCCTGCGCCGCCTGAACACCGATGTGATTGATCTGTACCAGATTCACCGTCCTGATCCCAACACACCCGTGGCCGAAACGATGGGCACGCTTTTGGATCTGGTCAAAGAGGGGAAAATTCGCTACATCGGTACCTCCAATCTCTCACCTGACCAGCTTCGGGAGTATTTGTCCTACGGGCCGGTGGTGTCGCTGCAACCCCTTCTCAATCTGCTGACGCGCCACACGGAAGTCCAGCTTCTGCCCTTGTGTCAGGAAAAAAATGTGGGCGTCGTGGTGTACAGTCCCATGGCCATGGGACTCCTCACCGGAAAATACGTAGCGCCGGTTCAATTTGAACCCAATGATTTTCGTGCGGAAAATTTCTTGTTTCAGGGGAAGAATTTTGCGCGGAATATTGCCATTGCCAGAGCACTGAAAAATTACGCGGAGACACGCGGCTACACGGCGGCCCAACTGGCTGTCGCCTGGGTGCTGGCCCATCCGGCAGTGACCTCGGCGATTTGTGGCGCCAAGCGCCCGGAACAAATCGAGGAAAGCGCCCGTTCCTTTGAATGGAAAATGACCCACGAAGAAATTGTGGAAATCGATCGCATTGTGTCGACAGCCCATTAATTAAGGAAGAAATGAGCCACCCTGAAAACCAGATTTTCCGAAGGGGTCTGGGAATACGAGACAAAATTGCCCCACAGCTTCAGCGTGATTTTACCAGCGGTTTAGTCTCTTATCTGAAAGCGCACGGCAACGTTCTTTCGGCGGGTAAGGTCACCCTCTACCTTGCCCGTGAATTCGGGTTCTGTTACGGTGTGGAGCGGGCCGTCGATTACGCCTACCAGGCCCGTAAAAAGTTTCCCGATCGTCGGATTTTTCTGGTCGGCGATATGATCCACAACCCGTTTGTGAACCGGCAACTCCGGGAGATGGGAATCCGGATTTTGCCGATTCCTGAAGCCGGTAAAGAGGATTACTCCTTTATTTCAGAAGAGGATGTGGTGGTCCTTCCCGCATTTGGGGTCCCCCTTCACACTTTGGAACTTCTGAAACAACAAAATTGTATCCTCGTAGACACCACCTGCGGCTCCGTGATTTCCGTGTGGAAACGGGTAGAAAGCTACGTTCGGAACGGATTTACCGTGCTGGTTCACGGAAAATACGATCATGAGGAAACGCGGGCCACCGTCTCTCACGCCAAAAACTATCTGGTGGTTTTGAATGAACAGGAGGCTGAAATCGTCTGCAGATTTATCCGAACCGGCTCCGGGCGGGAGACTTTTCTAAAGCATTTTCGAAAAGCCGCTTCGCCTCATTTTGATCCGCAAAGGGACCTGCAAAAAATCGGACTGGCCAATCAAACCACCATGCTTCGGACCGAATCGCTGAAAATTGCCGAGATGATTCGTCAGGCCATGATTGACCGCTACGGGCAAGAGAATTTAGATAAGCATTTCCGCAATTTCGACACGGTTTGCAGCGCCACGCAGGACAGACAGGATGCCGTGCTGGAACTGGTCAAGGAGAAAAAAGTGGATGTGATGGTTGTGGTGGGGGGATTTCAGAGCAGCAACACCGGCCATCTAACGGAGATTGCTTCGGAATGGGTCCCCACCTTTCAAATTGAATCCGCCGATTTTTTGCTGGATGCCCGGACCATTCGTTTTCGTCACGCAGCTACGGGCGAAATAAAAATCGCAAAAAACTGGTTGCCGAAACCGCCTGTAAAAATTGGCGTCACCGCAGGCGCTTCTACTCCCAACAGCCTCTTGGGCGAGGTCATCGAACGGTTGTTTGAACTCATTGGAATGGATTTGAAGAAAATGGTGAAAAGTTGATTTTGGTTCGGAGAAAAGGAAGGGCTGTCTCCGTGTTTTTTGCCGCTTCAAAACACTATCTCCGCTTTTTGTTCGTGTTGATTTCTTTTTTGGCTCTTTTTCAACCGGCTCACGCCCAAATATCACGCAAATTCGCATCTCTGTTAGGAAAAGAAGCCGTTCTGGAATTAACTGACGGTGAACGTGTGGTTGGGAAAATTGTACAAATCAAAAAGGATGGCGTTGTCTTTGATCCGCAAAAGGTCAGCCTTTTTTACGATCCCCCTCCAAAATTTTATCCGTTTTCAAAAATAAAAAAATTGGTCCGAAAGAACGGACACGTTGTGTGCCAGCGGTCGTCTGCCCCTCACCAAAAGCGGTTTTCGTACGCCGTCAGTCTTTTGGGAAGTCGTTACAAAACCGAAAATTCTACGTACGCTCCCATTCTTTTGGAAGCGAAGGCTGTGTCGAAGCGTCTGGAGGTAACGGCCGCCTTTGCAAAATCCTTCAATCTGGACGAAGGAGTTGGCTGCTGTGAGTGCTGGGAAGAGATCCCGCCTCGTCCTTACTGGGTACCCTACAGCACCTACCTGTGGCGGTTAGAGGGGAAAGGTTCTTTTAGCCGAGGCGGATTTGCGGTTGGTTTTGCCGGCTTTTATCAGGAAAATGGCTGGTGCGCCGATCGGTCGGCGTATGGTCTGCCTTTCATTCCGTATGCCGGTTTCTGGGGACGGCCCGTTGGTCATTTTTCTGTCGGCCTTAAATTTTTGATCGTTCCTTACGGTGCCCTGACCTCCGGTGTCGCCTGGCAGTCCACCGACCATTTGTCTTCCGTGTGGGTGGGTGTGATCTATTTTGGCGAGCGGCTTCCTCGCCTGTCCGGCCTGCGGCCCTCGTTTCGCGTGCAACTGCAAGTACGGAAAAAATGGCTGCTTCACCTGCGTTTGTACCAGGTTAATCTCTTTCATGCTTCGGCTGCCCCGAGATTTTTCCTCATCGGTGCCGGTTGGATTTTTCAACCCAAACAAATTGGCAGGGAAAGAAACAAATAAGAGGCAGCGCAAAAGGCAATGTGCTGACCGCTCTGTTTTTCGACACCATCCAAAGGACTGGTCCGGCAAAGGCCGTTTCGTGACGCAACGTAAAATAAACAGTGCAACGACGACCCCGCCTGCCTGGGGTGGGCTTGCCGCTGAATTTGAGGCTGATTTTCGGGATTTCCGTTTTGGGGCCGTTTGTGACGTCTTCGTAATCTTGTGCCACTTTTTTTACAATCCCTTTTTGCTTTTCCACCACTTAAAAATCACTTTGCTTTTTTCAATAGAATTCCTTAAATTTCATATTAATCTGACGTTTTATCTCTGAGGAACCGTTGAATTCGTGAACCGCAAAAGACGAAAAAGTAGGTAAAATAATTTTTGTTTACCAAAATACACCGTTTAACGCTTATCTGATTTTGAAAAAGGGGTTTTTGACAAAAATGAGTCCACTCCAAAAAGCTCTAAAGAGCTTAAGAAAGAGATTGCGTGTTTTTTCTCTGCCTGAAAGTCGGGGTGAACAGGCGCTATTTTGTTGAATCGTACACATTCATTGAGCTTGCTTTATTAATCAACTTGGACGAACAGGCAGTATTTGATTGAATAGCCCCGCCCTTCAGGGCGGGGTTTGAATGGGCAAACCCACAAAAACAGGGACTTCAGTCCCTGATTGGAGTGGACTCTCATACTATCTCAAATCAATCATTTTTTAAAGATTTCATTTAAAAAATCCCGGAGGTAATCATGAAAAAGATGTGCTTTCTGGCCTTTTTGCTCTTAACGGCGGTGTCCTGGGGCGTTTCTGCCCCCAGGCACGCCATTACGGTGGAGGATATGTGGAGCATGGGGCGTGTGGGAAGTCCCGTGCTTTCACCCAATGGCAAAT
>CAZOHG010000078.1:0-14967 GCA_964579725.1 uncultured Deferribacteres bacterium | reverse complement strand
CGATTGAGGACAGAAGGCATTGTTGAGTTTGCCTTAGGAAATGATTTACGGTGCGGTAGGGGGGACTCACAAAAAGCAAAGAGTTGTGAATCCCTAATTTGAATAGGTGGCGAGGATGTGGAATTTAAAACTGCTGTTGTTTTCAAAGAATCGGTCTGAGGCAAAGTCCTATTTTTTAACGCCTACGAAGCTCCTTCTGTTTTCCGTACTTTTCTTTCTGGTTTCTTTTGCCTTTTCCGCCGCTGTGCTTTACGTTGGTTTGGACGTTTACCACGATTACCAGGTGGCCAGTCTGAACCATCAAAACGCCATTTTGCTTTCGCAATTGAACACAATGGAAAAGAAAATTTCAGGGCTTCAGGGTAAAATTTCCGATTTGGAAAAAGTGGACAATGATTTGCGCGTTTTGGCCAACCTAAACCCGGTCGACGAGGCCGCTCACAATATCGGCTTTGGAGGTACGGCCGACTATTTGGACTATTCCATTGAAGACTTGCCTGTGAATGTTGGGAAAAAGACCAGCAAACTGCGGCTCGATATTGAGAAAATGGAGCGTCAACTCCTGATTGAAAAGGAAAGCTTTGGGCTCATTAAGAAAAAGTTAGAGTCCAATTTGGCGCTTATTCAACACACCCCGTCCATTCGGCCTGTTACGGTGGGACGCCTGAAAAGCAAATTCGGCCGACGTCGTGACCCCTTCTTGGGCGTTTTTCGGCATCATGACGGAATTGACATTGCCGCTTCCGACGGAACGCCCGTGTACGCACCTGCTGACGGAGTGGTCATCGCCGTGCACAACCCGCCCATTGCACGAAAGGGCTACGGCCGTTACATTATTATTGATCACGGGTACGGGTACGAAACCCTCTACGGGCACCTGTCCAAAATTGACGTGCGTGTGGGACAAAAGGTGAAGCGTTGGGATAAAATCGGCGAAGTTGGCCACACCGGACGCGCTACAGGCAGTCACTTGCACTACGAAGTGCGGGTACACAATCGCCCCGTTGATCCCATGACGTACATCTACAATTGGTAAAAATGGCTTTCCCTTTCTCCCTGAAGGCGGAGCGTTTACGCCCCGCCTTTTTTTGTGCCTAAATAAACCGCCTATTTTTTCTTTCTGTCGGATTGGGTTCTTCCGGTTTCTCTCCGCAAATGTGCTTGATTTAATGGAAGAAATTGCTTATTATTTATTTCATCTGAAAGAACGAAAAGGGTTTTCCGATGAAAATAATTCGATCCATTTCGGAAATGCAGCAAACAGCCGAGGCGCTTCGCCGGGAGGGACAGCGGATTGGTTTTGTGCCCACAATGGGATATTTGCACGAAGGCCACTTGAGCCTTTTGCGAAAAGCAAAGAATCTCTCGGACGCAACTGTGCTGAGCATTTTTGTGAATCCCACCCAGTTTGCCCCGAATGAGGATTTGGAACGCTACCCCCGGGATTTTGAAAGGGACGAACACCTGGCACGCCAGGAGGGGTGCGACCTTCTTTTCTACCCTTCCGAAGGTGAAATGTACCCCAAACCCTACCGTACTTTTGTCACCGTGGATGAAATAACCCGTGTTTTGTGCGGTAAATCCAGACCCACGCATTTTCGCGGCGTCACTACCGTGGTGACCAAGTTATTTCATATCGTCAAACCCCACCTGGCGGTTTTCGGCCAAAAGGATGCCCAGCAAGCCATTGTCATTCGGCAAATGGTACGGGATTTGAATTTTGACGTGGAAATCGTTGTGGAACCGATTGTGCGTGAGCCAGACGGTTTGGCCTTGAGCTCGCGAAATGTGTACCTTTCGCCGGAAGAAAGACGGGAAGCCACCCTCTTGTACAAATCGCTTATGGCAGCCAAAGATTGCATTGAAAACGGGGAACGTGACGCTGCACGGGTACGACAGAAAATCGTGGACATGCTGGCAAAGGCCAAAACGGCGCGAGTCGATTACGTAGAAATCGTGGACACGCGCGATTTGAAACCGTTGCAAGAACTTCGGGGGGAAATTCTCGTTGCGCTGGCGGTCTATTTCGGCCAAACGCGGCTCATTGACAACGTCATGCTGACCGTTTAATCGAAGTATTTCAAAAGGGAGAACGTCGACGAATGAAAGAAGAGAGAAAAATCCCGCTGGCAACCGTCATTTTAGCTGCCGGGCAGGGAAAGCGAATGAAGCGGAAAGATATTCCAAAGGTTTTGAATACGGTTTTGGGCAAGCCCATGGTGCTTTACGTGGTAGAATTGGCCGTCGCTGTGGGTTCGGAAAAAATCGTTGTCGTGGTGGGGAATCAGGCGGAGAAAGTAGTTCAGGCCTTGCAGGATTTTCCGGTTGAGTTTGCCTGGCAAAGGGAACGCTTGGGTACCGGGCACGCCGTTCTGCAGGCGGAGTCCAATCTGCGTGATTTTGATGGCAATGTGCTAATTTTGTACGGCGACGTGCCGCTTTTGACTCGCAAAACCATCTCTGCTCTTTTGAAAACCCACGAAACATCCGGGGCGGATTTGACTTTACTCATTACGGATTTAGAGAATCCCACCGGTTACGGGCGAATTATTCGCAATGAAAAGGGAGAAATTCTCGAGGTAATTGAAGAAAAAGATGCCACACCTGAACAACGTGCCATTAAAGAAAGTAATCCCGGGATTTACGTTTTCAAAAAACAGCCTCTTTTCGACTATTTGCCCAAGCTTTCCAACAACAATGCACAGGGAGAATATTATCTGACCGATTTAATCGGTATGTTTGCACGCGCCGGTTTGAAAGTGGTGGGATTTAAATCCTCGAACAATTGGGAAATCCTGGGGGTCAATACCCCGGAACATCTCAGGCAAGTGGAAGAGCTTCGCCGGCTTCACCCTGAAGAATATGCCGATTAATTCTTCCGCCGATTCTTTGGGAAATACTGAAAAATCAATTGATTTTTTCCAAAATTGTCGTAAATTATAAAAGGTTCATGTACTGATTTCTCGGACGTCCATATACTGTTTAATGAAGGAGGCACCATGAAACGACGCGTTATCTTACTGGGCTTCCTGTTGGCTTTTTTGCCGGGTATTTTATCGGCCCAACTGAAAACCAATCGGGGCATTAGTTTTAGTGATTTACTGCGAACAGGTGTCAACCCTGTGGGTTTGTTTTCGCGCAATCTATTGAATCCCGATCGGTTTCAAATGCACCAGAGCTACAGTTTTATGATGAGCAGCTTTAACGGGCATGCCATTAACCAGGCGATGTACTTGAACACCATGCAATACAAAGTGTCAGAACCCCTTACACTTTCATTGCAATGGGGTTATTTAATGAATCAACCCTTCGGCAAAATCGGCAATTTTTCGCCCGGATTTTCGATAAAAAACGGCTTTTTTCTGTCCAACGCCCGGCTCGACTATAAAATCGGTGAGAAGGCGCATTTCCAAATGGAATTTAATCGTTACCCGGCCGGTGCGTATTCGGGAATCGGTCTTCGAAACGAGTGGCTTGGGTATTAAATGCCACTTGTGTCGAAAGCCCCGGCAAATCGAGACACAAAATGGAAGAGAAACGCTTCTCTACGGCGGTCCTGTCCGCCGGTGAGGCGTGCACAAGAGTAGCGAATGGTTCAACGAAAACATCGACAGTCGGTAAAAAGAAACGCTTCGTCTTCGAGCGGTTCCCGTGGCGATTTGTGGACTCTGGGCATTTGGCTGCTGGTTTTCATAAACTTGGGACTCATTGGCTCGGCGGCGTACCGGCTCATTTTTGAAAACCAAAAACAGGCACCCAAGGTTCACAAAGTCACGCCGCGTCCCCGGGCGGCTCCGGCGGTGCCCCAGATGGAAAAGCACATTCGGGTGGAGTTGCTGAACGGCTGCGGCGTGCCCGGGTTGGCCATGTCTTTTGCCGATTACCTGCGCCGAAAGAATTTCGATGTGGTTGAAACGAAAAATTACACCAGTTTTAATGTGAAAAAGACCTTCGTCATGGATCGCGTTTCGCTTCAAATGGAAAATGCCCGGAAAGTGGCCGAAGCGCTCGGGGTTCCCCAAAAATATTTGCAACCCAAACTGAACCCCGATTTGCAGGTAGAAGTGACCGTGGTGCTTGGACACGATTTTACTCATCTGAACGGGTACAAATAGGAAAGGAACGATTGCCGCCAAATGGTCAAAAACGGACTGGATAAGACCCAGAATTCCCACAATTTAGCCCGACGTATTGCCCAACTTTCCCTCACAAAAAAAGCCTCGAACATAAAAATCCTGGATGTACGGAAGTTAACCTCTGTGACGGATTTTTTTGTGATTTGTTCGGGAGAAACGGAGCCACAAGTGAAGGCGATTGTGGACGAAATTCTGGAAAAACTTCGGGCTGAAAAAATCCGCCCCTGGCACAAAGAAGGACTTGACTATTTACAATGGGTTTTGTTGGATTATGTGGATGTGGTTGTGCACGTTTTTCGAAAGGAAGTGCGTGCGTTTTACGGTTTGGAATCACTTTGGGGAGACGCGCCCGTAGAAGAAATTGAGGAAGGCAATGAAGGCTGAAGAGTATCTTGGGCAAATTCTGCGCGAAAAAATCGCGACGTTTGTAAAGAATCCTGCAGAAACCGTTCCAATCGAATTTGAAACCCCTCGAGACGACCGTTTTGGGGACATTGCGACCAATGTGGCCATGCGTTTGGCGCGCGCATTGAAAAAAAATCCGCGCCAAATTGCCACGGAACTGTTGCAGGGAATCGAATGGGACGAAGATTTTGTGGAATCCGTGCAAATTGCCGGCCCCGGGTTTATTAATTTCGTGCTGAGTAAAAAATATTTTCAGACCTATTTGGCACAGGTTCTGAGAGAAGGGGAAGCCGCTTTCGGGAAAAGTCAATTCGGAGGCGGAAAACGCGTCATGGTGGAGTTCGTCAGTGCCAATCCCACCGGCCCCCTCAATGTGGTAAGCGCCCGCGCCGCTTCCGTTGGCGACACCATGGTTCACGTCATGAATCGCGTGGGATTTGACGCCAGGCGGGAATATTATGTGAACGACGCGGGGCGTCAGGTTCGCTTGTTGGGGGCTTCTGTGAGCAGTCGCTACTGTGAGTTGTTGGGTGTAGAGGAGGCTTTTCCCGAAGAGGGCTACCACGGCGCGTATGTGTACGACATTGCCAAAAAAATCATTGAAAAGTACGGCGACAAATTTCTTCACATGGAGTACAATGCCCGCGTCGACGCCCTGAAAACGCTGGCCTTAAACCTAATTTTTGCCGATCAAAAAAAGGTGTTGGAAGATTTTCGGGTTCATTTTGACAATTTTTTTCACGAAAGCGAGCTTCGAAAAAGCAATGCCGAAAAGGACGTGTTGGCGCATTTGGCTCAAAAAAATCTCACCTACGAAAAAGACGGCGCCATTTGGTTTAAGGCGTCCGAATTCGGGGACGAAAAAGACCGCGTACTCATCACGCAAAAGGGTGAACCCACTTATTTTTTCATTGATGTGGCCTATCACAAAAATAAATTTGACCGCGGATTTGAAAAGGTGATCGATTTGTTGGGCCCCGACCACCACGGCTACATTCCCAGAATGCGGGCGGCTCTTCTGGCCCTGGGGTTTGCCGACGAGGCCTTTGACGTGAAAATTATTCAGCAGGTTAATTTGTTCCGTGGCGGTGAGGTGGTGAAAATGTCCAAACGGGCCGGGCAAATTGTCACCATGCGGGAATTGGTGGACGAAGTGGGCGTGGACGCCGCGCGGTTTTTCTTCCTCATGCGGCGGATTTCCACTCCCTTGGATTTTGACATCGATTTGGCCAAGCGCCAGACGGACGAAAATCCCGTTTACTATGTTCAGTACGCCCACGCACGAATCGCCAACATTTTGCGCTACGGGGAAGAACAGGGCGTGCGATTTAATCCGAACTGCGATTTGACTCGACTGGTGGAAGCGGCCGAAATGGCCCTGATTAAAAAAATGATGGCCTTTCCCGAGCTTCTGATTCGGATCGCACGGAATTTTGAACCGAACGCCCTTACGCAATATTTGCAGGAATTGGCGGAGGTTTTTCACCGCTTTTACCATGATCACAGGGTCATCTCGGAGGACCGGGCGCTTTCGGAAGCGCGTATTGCGCTGAGCAAAGCCGTCCAAATTGTTTTGGCAATCGGATTACATCTCATGGGTATTACGGCGCCCGAAAAGATGTAACCTTTGTCCCAAGAAGCCTCAGGCGGACTGTAATCGCTTTTGGAAGATTGGAGTGAAAGGCAACTGTCGTTATTTCAAGTGGACCAGAAAAAAGGGAAAATCATGAATTCGGTTTTAGTGGTTGGTTCGGTGGCGTACGATTCGGTAGAGACGCCCGAGCAGAAGGTGGAAAATTCTTTGGGAGGCTCGGCCATTTATTTCAGTGCGGCGGCCAGTATTTTTGCGCCGGTCAAGGTGGTCGGGGTTGTAGGAGAGGATTTTAATTGGAACGACATTGCCTTTTTAAAGGAAAAAGGAGTAGATGTCCAGGGCATTCAACAGGTGCCCGGTAAAACATTTCGGTGGGGCGGGCGGTACGAACAGGACATGAATTACAGAACAACCCTGTACACGCATCTCAATGTGTTTGAAACCTTCGACCCACAAATCCCCGAGCCGTACAAAAATGTTCCCTTCCTTTTTCTGGCCAATATTCAACCGGAACTTCAGCAGTGTGTGTTGGCGCAAATGAATCGCCCCCGTTTTACCATGTTGGACACGATGAATTTTTGGATTGAAGGCCGCTACGATGCCTTGATCGAAACCATTAAAATGGTGGACGGAATCGTCATTAATGAAGAAGAGGCTCTGGAGTTGGCGCGCGAAACGAATCTGTTCCGTGCAATGAAAAAATTGACGGCGTTAGGCCCCCGTGTCATTATTGTCAAAAAGGGGGAACACGGAGCGGTTCTTTCTGTAAACAACTCGTATTTTTTTGCGCCGGCCTATCCGGTTGAAAACGTTGTAGACCCAACGGGTGCCGGAGATTCGTTTGCCGGGGGGTTCATGGGTTATCTAACTCAGCAGGGGGAGGTCACGGAAGGTAATTTGCGCCGTGCCGTCATTTACGGTAGCGCGGTAGCCTCTTTCTGTGTGGAAGGGTTCAGTGTCAGTCGCTTGCGAGAGCTGAAGCGGAACGAATTGGATGAGCGGGTGGCCGCGTTTAAGCGGCTGGTGGAATTTTAAGGGGCAATTGAGCGAACTGTGAACACTATTAAATTTTTGGGAACCGGCGGTGCCCGTTTTGTGGTTGCCCGGCAATTGCGGCGTTCTGCGGGCGTTTGGTACGATCTAAATGGCACGAAAATTCTAATGGACCCCGGCCCTGGTAGCCTGGTGACTCTGGCCAAAAGTCGCCCGCGGTTGGATCCGGTGACACTGAATGCCATTTTGCTCACCCACCGCCACATTGATCATTCCAACGACATTAACATCCTGATCGAAGCCATGACGGATGGAGGCAAGAAAAAGCACGGACGCGTTTTCGCTCCCATTGACTGCCTCGAAAATGACCCTGTTATTCTGCGTTACATTCGCTCCTTCCCCGAAGAAATCCAAATTCTAAAGGAAAACACGGAGTACAAAGTCGATTCCGCTCTTCGATTTCGCACGTCCATTCGCCATGAGCACCCGGTGGAAACCTACGGCACTCACTTCCTGCTACCGGAAGGGCAAATCTCCCACATGATTGACACGGCCTATTTCGATGATTTGTTGGACGATTACAAAGATGCGAAAATCCTGATTCTGCACGTGGTTCGATATGAAGACAGAGGGGACCGAGCGCGGGGCATTTACCATTTGAATTTAGACAATGCCCAGGAAATTATTTCTGCCATCCAACCCAGACTGGCTGTTCTCACACACTTTGGCATGACCATGCTTCAGAAAAAGCCCTGGATTTTGGCAGAGCAGCTTTCGGACGAAACCGGCGTAGAGGTGCGGGCCGCTTCGGATGGCATGACGCTGCACCCTGATGATTATTTGGAAAAGGAGAAGGCGTTGTAGGATTTTGAAGAAGCTACTCTTTTACCACAATTTTTGCGTACCGCCGCTTGCCCACCTTTAAAACAAAATCCTTTTCCGCCTCGATTTCCAGGTTGGTGTCGGTGATTTTTTGCCCGTCAATACTAACGGCGCCTTGCTGAATCAAACGGCGGGCTTCGGCATTGGTTTTGACCAATCCGGCGGAGGCCATTAGCCGCACAATCCAGATTTTGCCTTCCGACTTTTTCAGCACGAACTCCGGCATGTTGTCCGGGAGCTGCTTCTGGCTAAAAACGCGTTCAAATTCCTCCTGAGCGGCTTTGGCAGCGACCTCTCCGTGGTAGATTTTCACAATTTCAAAGGCAAGGCGCCGCTTGACGTCCCGCGGATTAACGGCCGGGTCCTTCAATTGTTGTTGAATTCGCGCCAATTCGTCATTGGGGACGTCGGTTGCCAGCTCGAAATAGGTGTAAATCAAATGGTCCGGAATGGACATGGTTTTGCCGAACATTTCGTTGGGCGGCTCGTTAATGCCGATGTAATTGCCTAAACTTTTGCTCATTTTTTCGGTGCCGTCCAAACCAACCAAAAGAGGCAAGGTCAAAATAACCTGCGGTTCCAGGCCGTATTCACTCATAATGTCCCGACCCACTAAGAGATTGAATTTCTGGTCTGTACCGCCCAATTCCACATCGGCCTTAAGAGCAACGGAATCGTAGGCCTGGACCAGCGGGTACAAAAATTCCATGATGGAAATCGGTTTGCCTGCTTTCATGCGTTTCTCGAAATCGTCGCGTTCCAACATGCGCGCCACGGTGTATTTAGAGGTTAGAACCAAAACATCCTCAAACATGAGTTTGGAGTGCCAGCGGCTGTTAAAGTCAATAATGGTTTTTTCCGGGTCTAAGACCTTAAAAATTTGCTCTTTGTAGGTTTCGGCGTTTTTAAGAACTTCTTCTTTGGTCATGTGCTTGCGCATTTCGTTTCGGCCGGTGGGATCGCCGATCATTCCGGTAAAGTCGCCAATCAGAAATATAACCTGGTGCCCCAATTGCTGGAATTGCCGCAATTTCCGAATACTGACCATGTGGCCCAGATGAATGTCAGGCGCCGTGGGGTCGAATCCTTCCTTAATCCGCAGCGGTTTGTTTTCCCGAATGGAACGTTCCAGCTTTTTGACCAGCTCGTCCTCCGGAATAATTTCATCTGCCCCGCGACGAATAATGTCCATTTGTTCGTGAATCCCTGGAAACATCCACCCTCCTGTGAAAAAAATTAAACATGTGCGTTAGAACCGAATGCCGTTTGAAATTGCGCGGTACTTTCCGAATGTTTAAATGCGTGGTTAGCAGCCGCGTACTCCTGTTCAAAATTTAATATTTCACCTTGTGCTTCATTTCTCGCTTCATCTCGCGTTCCATATCGCGTTTGGCAATATCTTTTCGCTTGTCGTAAGTGTGTTTTCCCTTCACCAGCCCCAATTCCACTTTGGCCCGTCCTCGCCTAAAATACACCTTTAGCGGAACCAAAGTTAGCCCTCTTTCTTTGATTTTCCCGCTGAGCTTGTCGATTTCCTGCCGATGGAGCAACAGCTTGCGCTGGCGGGTGGGATCGTGATTAAAAGCCGTTCCGTGAGAGTAGGGACTGATGTGCATGTTCACCAAAAAAATTTCACCGTTTTTGACCGTGGCGTAACTGTCTTTGAGATTGCATTTTCCCTCGCGCAGCGATTTGACCTCGGTTCCCACCAATTCAATGCCGGCTTCGTAGGTTTCCAGCACAACGTAATCGTGCGTGGCTTTACGATTGGTGGCAACAACCTTTATTTTTTCCTTTTCAGCCATTCGCAACTCTACAGAAAATAAATAAGACCCGCAATTCCTACCAAAAAACAGTACACGGCAAACCAGCTAAATTTGCCCTTTTTCACCACGTCCAACAGAAAAAGAATGGCAAAATAGCCGGAGATAAAAGAGACCAACGTGCCGAGAGAAAGGGTTAGGATTTCATGATTGGCAACGGCGCCAGAAGAAAGTAAGTCCTTTAATTTCAAAACAAAGGCTCCAAAAATAACCGGCAGAGCAAGCAGGAAAGAAAACCGTGCCGCTTCGCTTTTTTCGACGCCCAACAACATGCCGGTTGAAATTGTGGAGCCAGAACGGGAGATTCCCGGGATAATGGCAAAAGCCTGAGCGGTACCAATAAGAATGGAATCCAGCAAATTAGGCACCGGTCGTTTTGTTTTCCCAAAACGGGAAACGAGCAAAATGCTTCCCGTCACGAGCAGCATGACCGAGACGAACACAGGATTCGAAAAAGCCGCTTCGATTTGTTTGTCAAAAAGCACCCCGATGATTCCCGCCGGAACGGACCCGATCAATATGAAAAGAAGCAACCGAAAATAGGGGTCTTTTTTCCACAGTCGGGCAGTTTGGGAAAGGTGTGCGAGCCAACGCAAAAACACCACGACAAGTTTAACCACGTCCGGCCAGAACGCCACAATGACGGCCAGAAACGTTCCAAAATGGACGAAAACCTCAAAGGTAATTCCTTGCTCGTGAATGTGAAAAAGAGATTTGGCCAGAACCAAATGTCCCGAACTGCTGACCGGAAGAAATTCCGTCAGTCCTTGAATCAATCCCAAAACAATCGCCTGAAGTACGCTCATTTTTCAACGTTCCCGGTTTAAAATTATCTTAGAAGCATAGAATTGAACATCAATATAGCAGAATTTCCGGAAAGATTCAAGATAAAAGATTGAAAAACAGGGTGGAACGGCCGGGCAATCGCGAAAGAAAATAAAAAAAGCGGACTGCGAAAAACAGTCCGCTGTGTGAGTGAAACGAATGTTTATTTGCCTTTGGAGAGCAAAACTCCGGCAAAAATTCCGAAAAAATCGACGCCGTCCGTGTGAAAACGGAATTCACCGTAAGCCTTCATTTTGGGATTAATAGGATATTCGGCTCCGGCAAAAATCTGCGCACCGATATTAATATCTGTATCCGAGCTGTTTTTCTCCAGATAAGTACTGGGGCCTGTGTAATCCCAGCTCCAATGGCTAATAGTGAGCGCCAATCCGCCTCCGGCGTAGGGCAGGAAAGGCATATTTTCCAGCTTGAAATAGTACTTGGCGCCGCCGCCGAAGACCATTTCTGTCCAGCCCCAATCCCAATAGGTGTTTTCGGCGTATTTTTTCCGCCAGAATTGGGCAAAACCAACCAAATGAAAATCTTTCATAAATGTCCCTAACCCGGCATTTCCCGCCAGCGCAATGGTACTACCAATGCTGCCCGAAGGACTCACAAAACCAAGCCCGCCGCCAATGGTGTTTAACCCAATCTGCAAATCGGTTTGGGCGTGACCAAACGATGCCATTGAAAAAAACAGCAACAATGCAACCGCCAAGATTCTAATTTTTTTCATGCCTCACTCCTTTTTTGTTTTACATGATCTAATTTTCATGAAAACTCCCTCAACGGTAGAAAAGAAACGGCAAATTCACATCGCGAGTAAACCTCGAGTGTTTCAAAACCGCCTTTGTTTGGAGAATTTTTCCCTCCAATTAATGTTCTTCGAAAGTAAATTGGAAAATATAGGCAACCAGCGACTTCCATTAACAAAATCAAAAAAGATAAAAAGCCCCGGCAACAAAACTGCTGCCAGGGCTATTTTATGGGAGGGATAAGTTTATTTGCCTTTTTTAAGTTGATCGGATTTGTCGAAAGCCGCTTTCCCCTTGGCCTGGTCGCCAATCCGCACGTAAGCGACACCCAAATTAAACCACGCATTGGGATTGTCCGGTTTGATTTGGGTTGATTTTTCCAAATATTGGATTGCCTTGGTGTACAGAGCCGTTTCTTCAGCCTTCATTTTGGCTAATTTTTCTTTTACACCTTTGGTCTTTTCATTTTCCATTTTTTGACGCGCTTTGGAAATTTTATCGGCTTTGTACAGGTACGCATTGCCCAAATTGTAAATGACGTCGTAGTCATCTGGACGCTGTTTGGCCAATTTTTCAAAAATCTCAATGGCATGATCCCAATCTTCCTTTTGGAAATAAAGACGTCCCAAATTAAAAAGTAAATCTGGGTCATTGGGATTCTTTTCCAAAGCCTTCTTGTACATGGAAAAGGCCTTCTCCGGTTTGCCGATCATATCGTAAGACATGGCCAAATAGGCAAACGCGTCCTTATTGTTGGGGTCTAATTCGATAGCTTTTTCAAACATCTGAATAGCCGGTTTGAATTTTTTCTCATTGTAATAAACAGAACCCAGCGTAAAGTAAATGCGCGGGTCATTTTTCTTAATCTCTAAAACCTTTTTGTACAATTCTTCCGCTTTTTTAATGTTATTTTTCTTAATGTAGGCGTAAGCCATGTTTTGGTAAGCGTCGGCGCGACTGGAGTCAATTCGAATGGCCGTTTCGAAGCTTTTAATCGCGTCATCGTACTTTTTGGCTTTTAAAAGGCGAACGCCGCGGTTGTAATTTTCACCCCAGTATTTTAGGCGGTAATTCTGAATCTGCTTCTTGTACTTGGGACTGATTTTCAAACAAGCGTCGAATTCTCGATTCATTCGCTCATAGTCGCCCTTCTTGGCGTAGGAAGCGCCCAGTAAATAGTGGGCTTCTGCATTGGAAGGATTCTGTTTGACCTCAATTTCCAGCTGCTCAATGGCTTTGTCGATATTGTCCTGTTGCAAATAAACCTTTGCGGATGTGAAGGCCGTACTGTTACAGCCCGAAAAATAGGCCAGCAGTGCGATGCCAGCCACCAAAATGGCAATGGTTTTTATGGCTCTCATGGAAATGTTTCCTCCTTAAATGATTAGTAAGTGGTAATTTTTAAATCTTCTTAATATACGATACTATTTTTTTTATGTCAAGTTTAAATTTGGTTCGACCCGTAAAAAGAATCCCGGAAAAAGGTTTCCACACATAAAAAAATGTCGGTTTAGTGATCGGTTAACATTTTCGAGATTGTCTCTTCGTACGGTTTTTTGAGGATTCCTTTTTCCGTGACAATGGCCCTCACCAGGGCGTTCGGGGTGACATCGAATGCAGGGTTGTAAACCTTTACGTCGGGCGGAGCCGTGAGAACTCCAAAGCGGCGAATGACTTCGTCCCGGTCTCGCTCTTCAATGGGAATATCTTCTCCCGATTCCAGTGTAAGGTCGAATGTGGTGCTTGGAGCGGCCACGACAAAAGGGAGGTCGTGTTCCTTGGCCAAAACGGCCAAATTGTAGGTCCCGATTTTGTTGGCTACGTCGCCGTTTCGGGCGATTCGGTCCGCTCCCACTACAATCAAATCAATGGCGCCTTTTCGCATGAGTGAGGCTGCCATGTTGTCACAAATAACCGTAACGTCAATATTGGCCTGCCGAAGTTCCCATGCGGTGAGCCGCGAGCCCTGTAATTGAGGGCGTGTCTCGTCGGAAAAAACGCGAATGGATTTACCTGCCTCTTGTGCCGCGTAAATAATTCCCAGGGCCGTTCCGTAGTCGGCTGTTGCCAGTGCCCCGGCGTTGCAGTGTGTCAAAAAGGTGATGTGTTGGCGGTCGAGAAGCGTGAGCCCGTTTTGGCCGATGGCACGGCACATCCGGCGGTCTTCTTCTAAAATGCTCTGGGCTTCATCTAAAAGGGCTTTCCTCCGGTGCTGCGGAGGGGCCTGGGCCACGTCCGCGGCCTTCTTCCCCATACGTTCCAATGCCCAAAAAAGATTAACGGCGGTTGGGCGAGTGGAAGCGAGCAGTTGAACCGCTTGCCGCGTTTTTTTTAGAAAGATTTCCGCTGTTTCGGCAAAATAGGATTGTAATCCCAAAACAACCCCGAAAGCGGCGGCAATTCCGATGGCCGGCGCCCCGCGAATGCGCATGGTTCGAATCGCCTCGGCCATTTCTTCGGCGGTCGTGATTTTTTTGTACACAAAGGTTTCGGGTAACAGTGTCTGGTCAATGAGAAAAGCGGCCCCCTTTTCCCAGAAAATGGTTCGAACCGGCATAAATACGCCTCACTTTTTGTCAGAAAACTCATGTACCCAAAATTTGCACCACAATTTGTCGATGTCGCGGGCGATTGTCAAAATCAATGAAAATAATTTGTTGCCAGGTGCCCAATGTAAGGCGTCCGTTTGTAAAAGGAATATTTAAAGATGGCCCCAGCAATGATGCCCGAAGGTGAGAAAATCCGTTCCCGTCACCCCACGTGGCGTCATGGTGGTACGTTCGGTTCGAGGGAACAAGCTTCTCAAATAGTTCCGGCAGGTCCTTAAGAAGTCCGGGTTCGTATTCGACGGTGGTCAAACCGCCGGTGGACCCGGGGACGAATAGAAGAACCGCACCGTCCCTTAAGCCTGTTTGTGTAAGCAATTCCGAAACATCTCGGGTAATGTCCAATATGTCGGTAAACCCGCGGGTTTGTTTTTCAAGAGTGAAGTGTCGAATGGTCACGTGAGCCTCCCGGAAAAATTCATGCTTCCTCCAAAAATGGCTAACGGGGGTAATTTAAATAAAACCTCTCAATCCATTGGAAGATTCTGAAAAACCTTTTCTCACTAAATATAAGAAGAAACGGAGCCGTTTTAAAGGGAAAAAATGGGGAAAATGGCGGGTAGAATAGAATCGGTTTGTGTAATGGAGGTAAAAATAGAGGGATCATGCTTGGCCAGGGAAAAATCAAAAAAAATCGCAAAAAATGTTGACAACCCAAAATTTCTGTCGTATATTTAAGTCGCTTTTGAAAAAGGGGGCGAAAAAATCTTTGAAAATTGTTTGAAAAAAGTAAAAAAAGTATTGACAAACGGAATTTGATTTCGTATATTTAATTCGCTCTGGTAAAATCGGAGCGATTTTGTTCTTAGAGAGAATAATTGTTCATTGACAAACTCGATGTGCGTGCCACGTAACAGAGAGAGTTCTTGCGACGCTCAAAAATTTAATGAGCCACAATGGAGAGTTTGATCCTGGCTCAGGACGAACGCTGGCGGCGTGCTTAACACA
>CAZOHG010000077.1:0-15335 GCA_964579725.1 uncultured Deferribacteres bacterium | reverse complement strand
CGTGTCCTATCGTCCCCACGTTCACGTGCGGCTTCTTCCGTTCGTATTTCTCCTTTGCCATGCCTGTCCTCCTTAGCTCAAAATCTTATTCTCAAAATTCTGTTTGTCTTTTTTAACCGTGTATTTTTTTAATGATTTCGTCTGCCACATTCTTGGGTACTTCTTGGTAATGCGAAAATTGCATGGAATAAATAGCGCGACCCTGTGTAATCGAACGCAACTGCGTCGCGTAACCAAACATTTCACTCAGGGGCACCATGGCGGCAATGATCTGCGCATCCTTGCGAGGCGCAATCCCAACCACTTTGCCGCGGCGCGAATTTAGATCGCCCATAACATCGCCCATATATTCTTCGGGAACAACAATTTCAATGTTCATAATCGGCTCGAGCAAAACAGGGTCAGCCTTGGAGGCAGCGTTTTTCAAAGCCATGGAACCGGCGATTTTAAAAGCCACTTCCGAGCTGTCTACCGGATGGTAGGAACCATCGATTAATGTGGCCTTCACATCAATAATCGGGTAACCTGCCACAATACCATTGCCAAGAGCCTCTTCAATCCCCTGCTTAACGGGATTAATATATTCCTTCGGAATGACGCCACCGATAATCTTGTTTTCAAACAAGTAGCCCGCACCCTTTTCAGCCGGTTCCAGCTCGATCACCACGTGCCCGTATTGGCCGCGCCCACCGGATTGCCGCACAAATTTGCCTTCAGCCTTCACCTTCCGACGAATGGTTTCCCGATAGGCAACTTGGGGCCGCCCCACATTGGCCTGCACTTTGAATTCGCGCATCATGCGATCGATGAGAATATCGAGGTGCAATTCACCCATACCGGAAATAATGGTCTGGCCCGTTTCTTCGTCCGTCCGCACCTGAAAAGTAGGGTCTTCATCCGCTAATTTCATCAGGGCATCGGACAATTTGTCTCCGTCGGCCTTCGATTTGGGTTCAATAGCCACGGAAATGACCGGCTCGGGGAATTCCATTTTTTCCAAAACAATCGGGTGTTTTTCGTCGCACAGCGTGTCGCCGGTTTTGGTATTTTTCAATCCTACGGCAGCCACAATATCGCCCGTGAAGACCGCCTCGATATCCTGGCGTTTGTTGGCCATCATCTGTAAAACACGTCCGATCCGTTCTTTTTTACCGGATGTTGTATTCAGCACGTAAGAGCCGGTTTTCAGGGTTCCCGAGTACACACGGAAATAGGTCAACTTTCCCACGTAGGGATCGCTCATAATTTTAAACGCCAGCGCAGCAAAGGGGGCATCGTCCCGCGCCTCGCGGACTTCTTCCTTTTCCGTCTTCGGATTAAATCCGCGTACCGGCGGCAAATCTGCAGGGGAAGGCAAATAATCGACCACGGCGTCCAAAAGACGCTGAATCCCCTTGTTTTTGAACGCACTGCCACAAAGCACCGGGACGGCACTGACATCCAAGGTAGCCTTCCGCATGGCGCTTTTGATTTCCTCCTCAGACACCTCTTCCCCTTCCAAAAATTTTTCCATTAAGGTGTCGTCGTAGTCCGAGAGGGCCTCGAGCATTTTGGAACGATATTCGCGCGCCTGCTCGATCATGTCCTTGGGAATGTCGATTTCATCCCAATTGGCGCCCAGCGTCTTTTCATTGTAAATGACGCCCTTCATTTTGATCAAATCGATGATTCCGGTAAACATGTCGCCGGAACCAATGGGAATTTGAATCGGTACCGGACGTCCGCCCAGTCTTTCCTGAATGGCTTTGACCACACCGTAGAAATCGGCACCGGCGCGATCCATTTTATTAATAAAGGCAATGCGCGGAACGTCATATTTGTCCGCCTGTCGCCAAACCGTTTCGGATTGAGGCTCAACGCCTCCGACACCACAAAATACCGCCACAGCACCGTCCAAGACGCGCAGCGAGCGTTCCACCTCAGCCGTAAAATCTACGTGGCCGGGCGTGTCAATAATGTTAATGCGGTGATTTTTCCAGAAGGATGTCACGGAAGCCGAGGTAATGGTAATGCCCCGCTCTTTCTCCTGCTCCATCCAATCGGTGGTTGCCGCACCTTCGTGCACTTCACCCATGCGGTGAATGCGTCCGGTGTAGTACAAAATCCGCTCGGTTGTGGTTGTCTTCCCCGCATCGATATGGGCCATAATGCCGATATTGCGGGTTCTTTCTATTGGAAATTCTCTTTTCATTGGTGTTGCGTTAATCGGACTATCCTTTCAAACCCAAAAATTACCACCTAAAATGAGCAAAAGCTTTATTCGCCTCGGCCATTTTGTGTGTGTCTTCTCGCTTCTTAATTGAGGCGCCCTCCTTCCGAGAAGCCGCAATCAGTTCTGAGGCCAATTTTTCGGCCATTGTTTTTTCACCGCGCGCCCGGGAATATTGAATCAGCCAGCGCATAGCCAAAGCAATGCTTCGATCCGTTGGCACTTCCACCGGCACCTGATAGGTTGCGCCTCCCACACGCCGGGATTTTACCTCCAAAATCGGGCGGACATTTGCCACGGCCTTTTCAAAAACTTCCAGCCCACTCTGATCGGTTTTGTTCTCAACAATATCCAGAGCTGTGTAGAAGATTTTTTCGGCAACGCTCTTTTTCCCGCGACGCATGATCGCATTAATGAATTTCGCAACCAATTTATTGTGATACTTCGGATCGGGTAAAATTTCCCGCTTGGTTACTTTTCTTCGCCTTGGCATGCAAACTCCACTAATTTAAATTTTCAAAAAAATCAAACATTTACTGACGATTTTGCTTCAGCTTAACAATGAAAACCCCCTGAAGAGGGGATTTCCAAAGATAAAAACCACATTTGCCACCGCTCAGGTACCTGAAAATAAAGCTATTATGTTGTTACAACCCATACCCCACCCGAGCGAGGCAAGCAGTAATCGTCATTGTGCGATTACTTTATTTTTTCTTTTTGGTTCCGTATTTGGACCTACCGTTGCTGCGACCCTCCACACCAGCAGTGTCTAAAGCACCTCGAATGATATGATAGCGCACGCCCGGCAAGTCTTTGACTCTTCCACCTCGAATCAGTACAATTGAGTGTTCTTGCAAATTGTGTCCTTCACCCGGGATGTAGGCCGTGACCTCAATCCCGTTTGTCAGACGTACACGGGCCACTTTCCGCAAAGCCGAATTCGGCTTCTTGGGCGTTGACGTGTACACACGCGTACAGACACCCCGTTTTTGGGGATTTGCTTTCAGGGCAGGCACCTTGTTTTTCTTAATGACCTTTTCTCTGCCCTGCCGAACAAGTTGATTAATCGTTGGCAAATTTTCCTCCTGGCAAACGAAACATAAATTTAATAAATAATTTCCCGATTGTCAATAAATTTTTTAAATTTCTTTAACTTATTTAAACTTTTCGTGACCCTTTAATTGGCAATTTTCGCCTCCGGGACTTCCGAGCTTTCTTGCGCTTCCTCTTCTTCGCCCTTTTTCATAACCAGAATGTCACCGTATCGGTTCATGCCCGTGCCGGCAGGAATCAGATTGCCCATGATGACATTTTCTTTTAAACCGTATAACGGGTCCACTTTACCCGCAATAGCTGCATCGGCCAGAACACGGGTGGTTTCCTGAAAAGAGGCCGCCGAAATAAAGCTTTCTGTGGAAAGTGCTGCTTTGGTAATACCCAAAAGCACCGGCTTAAATGTAGCCGGCTTGGGCTGGCGGAATTTCATCGTCCGCTTACCGGCTTTTTCCAATCGTTCATTAATTCGGTCGAACTCCTCTTTTTCGATCATTTGTTCTTTTTCAAATTTCGAATCGCCCGGATCGGTGACTACAATCCTTTTCATGATACGCTCATTGTCCTGTAAGAAGCGGAACTTGTCCACCAAATCGCCTTCCAGATAGCGCGTGTCACCCGGGTCTTCCACCCGAACCTTTTGCAGCATCTGTCGGACAATGACTTCGATGTGCTTGTCGTTAATCCGCACACCCTGCAATCGGTACACTTCTTGAATTTCATTGACCAGATATTCCTGTACGCGATTGGGACCCAAAATATTCAGAATATCCTGAGGCGCTACCGAGCCTTCCGTCAGTTTTTCACCGGCTGACACCGGATCGCCGTCGTGAACCAGGACATGTTTTCCGTAAGGAATGACGTACACGCGACGATCCAACCCGTCGCGGGATGCCACAATAATTTTCCGTACACCGCGACGAACCTCGCCGAACTCCACGATCCCGTCAATTTCGCTCACAATGGCCGGGTCTTTAGGTCGACGGGCTTCGAACAATTCCGCCACACGCGGCAAGCCGCCCGTAATATCCCGCGTTTTGGCAATTTCACGCGGAATTTTGACTAAAATGTCCCCGGGCTTTACCGCCTGACCGTCACGTACAATCAAGAACGAATGCGTCGGAATAATATGGGTTTCCAGTGCGTTGCCTTCCGAATCGGCAATGACCAATTGCGGACTCAAATTTCGGTTGTGCGTGTCAATAATCACCCGTTGTTTTCGCCCGGTGGTTTCGTCCAATTCCTCACGGAAGGTCACATTTTCAACAATGTCCTCGTAGCGCACAATGCCCTTCTTACCGGCAATAATGGTGGCCGAGTAAGGATCCCACTCAAACAACGCCTGTCCTTTGGTCACGTGCTGTTTGTCGTTCACCAAAATTTTGGCGCTGTACGGCACCGTGTACTGAGAAATCGTCCGATTGTTCTCGTCAATGAGGCGAATGCGGCCGTTCCGTCGGGCCGAGATAATTGCCCCGTCTTCTTGCTCCAACACCCTTAAATTTTCAAAAAGCACCGTTCCGTCGGCTTTGGCTTCCACCTTGGATTGCGCTGCAATACGACTGGCCGTTCCACCGATGTGGAAGGTTCGCAGCGTAAGCTGTGTGCCCGGTTCGCCGATGGATTGAGCCGCCACCACACCCACGGGTTCACCCATGGTCACCATGTCGCCACGGGCCAGATTTCGGCCGTAGCATTTGGCGCACACCCCGCGCGGCGCTTCACAGGTCAAAACTGATCGAATGTACACCGATTCGATTCCGGCGTTGGAAATGCGCTCGGCGATATCCTCGTCAATCAGTTCACCAGCCTCCACAATAATGTCACCGGTGTCAGGATCAAAAACGTCCTCTGCGGCCGTTCGTCCCAAAATACGATCCTGCATCGGCTCGATGACTTCCTCGCCTTCTTTCAAATCACCGATCCGCAAGCCCATGATCGTCCCGCAATCGTCCATCGTAATGGTGACGTCTTGAGCCACGTCCACCAAACGGCGCGTCAGGTAACCAGCGTCCGCCGTTTTCAATGCTGTATCGGCCAGGCCCTTCCGGGCGCCGTGCGTGGAAATAAAGTACTCCAAAACGCTCAAGCCCTCTTTAAAATTGGCCGTAATCGGAGATTCGATAATTTCGCCCGTAGAGCCGGTCATTTTCTTCTGCGGTTTTGCCATTAAACCACGCATGCCAGCCAACTGGCGAATCTGTTCCTTGGAACCGCGCGCCCCTGAATCCGCCATCATAAAAACGGGGTTAAATCCTTGCTGGGATTGTTTCAAATAGTCAAAAAGACGCTCGGAAACCATATTCGTTGTCCCAGTCCAAATGTCAATGATTTTATTGTAGCGTTCGCCGTCCGTAATAACGCCGCGCTCGTATTGTTGTTGAATGGTTTCCACATCTTTGGCGGCATCTTCAATCATTTTGTATTTTTCCGGTGGAATTTCCACGTCGTCTATTCCGATGGAAACACCCGCCTTCATGGCGTAGGCAAAACCAAAGCTTTTTAATCGATCCAAAAACTTGACGGTTTCGTAATTACCCAATTTTTTGTAGGCCGCACCGATGAGCTGTTCCAATCGCTTTTTGGTGAGCAATTCGTTGACAAACTCAAAGTTCTTGGGCACAATGGTATTAAAGAGTACACGTCCCACGGTTGTGTCAAGCAGCTCTCCGTGAATCCGCACCTTAATTTTGGCATGTAAATCCACCGTGCCATTGTTCAGAGCGATTAACACCTCATCTGCCGAAGAGAACACTTTGCCCTCACCTTTGGCCCCATTTTTCGCCTTCGTAACGTAGTAGCACCCAATAACCATGTCCTGACTGGGAATAGCCAGGGGCTTTCCGTGAGCCGGAGACAGGATATTGTGGCTCGACAACATGAGCGTTGCCGCTTCGATTTGTGCTTCATACGAAAGCGGCAGGTGAACCGCCATCTGGTCACCGTCGAAGTCGGCGTTAAAAGCGGCACACACCAACGGGTGCAGGCGAATGGCTTTCCCTTCGATTAAAATTGGCTGGAAAGCCTGGACACCGAGGCGGTGCAGCGTGGGAGCTCGGTTCAGAAGAACGGGGTGATCCTCAACAATTTCTTCCAAAATATCCCAGACTTCAGGGCCGCGGCGTTCGAGCAATTTTTTCGCACTCTTGACGGTCTTTACCAGGCCACGTTCCACTAATTTATTGATCACAAAGGGTTTAAATAATTCCAGCCCCATCTCCTTGGGCAGACCACATTCGTGAATTTCCAGTTCAGGCCCTACCACAATCACAGAACGCCCGGAATAGTCGATTCGCTTACCCAGCAAATTCTGGCGAAAACGCCCCTGCTTGCCCTTCAACATATCGGAAAGCGATTTCAGGGGGCGGTTTCCGTCGCCGCGTACGGCAACTGCCTTGCGACCGTTGTCTAACAGAGAATCGACCGCTTCCTGAAGCATTCGTTTCTCGTTCTTCAGAATGACTTCGGGCGCCTTGATTTCCATGAGTTTTTTCAGACGGTTGTTGCGAATAATCACGCGCCGGTACAAATCATTTAAATCCGACGTTGCGAACCGCCCGCCTTCCAAAGGCACCAAAGGACGGAGTTCCGGAGGAATAACCGGAAGCACGGTCAACACCATCCATTCTGGCTTGTTGATCCGACCATCGTCTTTCGGCAAAAAGGCTTCGATCACTTTCAGGCGCTTTAAGGTGTCCAATTTCCGCTGACGGGACGTTTCCGTCTTCACGCTTGCCCGCAATTCAGCCGAAAGTTTCGGGATGTTCACGCGGCGCAAAAGTTCTAAAATCGCCTCACCGCCGGTAAGCGCCAGAAATTTCTCGCTCTCGTCAACGCCCTTGTCCGGATTTTCGGCCAAAATGCGATAATATTCGTCCTCGTCGATCAGCTCTTTTTCTTTCAAGGCCGTGCTTCCCGGCTGGATTACCACGTAGGCCTCGTAGTAAATAATACGTTCGAGGTCTTTAATGGACATCCCTAAAATGTAGCTGATTTTTGAAGGCAGTGACTTCCAAAACCAAATGTGCACCACCGGCACCGCCAGAGAAATGTGCCCCATTCGTTCCCGACGCACACTTTTTGTGGTCACTTCCACGCCGCAGCGATCGCACACAATTCCCTTGTAGCGAATGCGCTTGTACTTACCGCAATGGCACTCGTAATCCTTTACCGGGCCAAAGATTTTTTCACAGAACAGACCGTCTTTTTCCGGTTTGTACGACCGGTAATTAATGGTCTCCGGCTTTAGCACCTCTCCGTGAGAGCGTTCCAGAATCTTGTCAGGAGAAGCAAGGCCGATATAAATTTTTGAATAACGACGTCGCGTTAGCTTCGGTGTATCGATTTTAATATTTAGCAAGGGTAAAACCTCCAAATCCTATGGTTTTTCCCGATTCGGTTGTTCGAAATTATTCCATCTCTACGTCTAACCCAAGCCCCATGAGCTCTCGAATCATGACATTGAAAGCCTCCGGGACCCCAGGTTCGGGAAGATTCTCACCTTTTACAATGGCTTCGTACACTTTTGACCGCCCCTTCACATCATCGGACTTCACGGTCAGGATTTCCTGAAGGGTGTGCGCCGCGCCGTAGGCTTCAAGCGCCCAAACCTCCATTTCTCCAAATCGCTGTCCGCCAAATTGAGCTTTGCCGCCCAACGGCTGTTGCGTAATGAGTGAATAGGGCCCGATGGAACGGGCATGTAGTTTGTCCTCCACCAGGTGAGACAATTTTAGCATGTAAATTTGACCGACTGTTACCGGGGCGTCAAACGGTTCGCCCGTACGACCATCGTAAAGGGTTGTTTTTCCGCTTTCAGGCAGACCGGCTTTACGTAGCTGCTCCTTGACCTCGTCAATAGAGGCACCGTCAAAGACGGGAGTCGCAAACTTGACGCCGAGTTTCTCGGCTGCCCAGCCCAAATTGGTTTCCAAAATTTGCCCCAAATTCATTCGCGAAGGCACCCCCAGCGGATTCAAAACGATATCCACCGGACGACCGTCGGCTAAATACGGCATGTCTTCTTCAGGAACAATAATAGAAACCACCCCTTTGTTTCCGTGACGCCCGGCCATTTTGTCGCCGACCATTATTTTGAGTTTTTTCGCCACGTACACCTTGGCCAGCTGGACAATTCCAGGCGGAAGCTCGTCGCCTACCTGAATCTTGGATTTTTCCCGCTCAAAGCGATCGTGAATCTCAGCCAGCTTTTGGTTGTAGCGTTCAAAGATCATTCGAACCGCTTCATTTACCTCGTCGTTTTTCGTCCACGGCGAAGTAGGATTCAAATGATCGAAGTTTAATTTGTCGAGGTTTTTGTCGGTGAATTTCGTTTCGGCTTTGATCACCAGCTTGGCGTCAATGACATCGCGGAGACCGGCCGAAACTTCACCCTCGAGCAAGGTACGCAGCTTTTCGTTTCGCAATTCGCGCAGACGGTCTTCGTCTTCGCGCAGTTTTTCTTCCAACTGAGCAATCTGCTGTTTTTCCAACTTCTTGGATTTCGGATCCTTCTTCTTCCGCGAAAACAGCTTTGTGTCGATCACAATCCCGTGCATTCCCGGGGGCGCTTTCAGAGAAGCATCTTTGACGTCACCCGCTTTGTCTCCGAAAATAGCCTTCAGAAGTTTTTCTTCGGGAGTGGGCTCGGTTTCCCCCTTTGGAGTGACCTTCCCCACCAGAATGTCGCCGGGTTTTACCTCGGCACCGACTCGAATAATGCCGTTTTCGTCCAAATCTTTCGTTGCTTCTTCGCTCACATTGGGAATTTCGCGGGTCAATTCCTCTTCCCCGCGCTTCATGTCACGAACCTGCAACTCAAATTCTTCAATGTGAACCGAGGTAAAAACGTCGTCCTTAACCAGACGCTCGGACAAAATAATGGCGTCTTCGTAATTGTACCCGCGCCAGGGCAAAAAGCCAACCAATACGTTTTTCCCCAACGCCAATTCGCCTTCGGCTGTGGCACAACCGTCCGCCAAAACCTGCCCCTTCGTCACCTTGTCACCCGCCTTGACGATCGGGCGTTGGTTCAGCATGGTATTCTGGTTCGTCCGGTTGAATTTCGTTAATTTGTAGGTAATGACGTCTGTTTGGTCAAAATCAAGCAGTTCTTCCAAACTCGGCTTTTCACCTTTGGGGCGAATTTTCCGCACAACAATCTCATTGGCAGTCACCCTTTCCACCACGCCGTCCACATCGGAAACCAACAGCGTCCGCGAGTCCCGGGCTGCTTTACCCTCAATGCCCGTCCCCACCAGGGGAGCTTCCGTTTTCAAAAGCGGCACCGACTGGCGTTGCATATTGGACCCCATGAGGGCACGGTTGGCATCGTCGTGTTCCAAAAACGGAATCAATGAAGCCGCCACACTCACAGTCTGAAAGGGAGAAACGTCCATATAATCCACTCGCTCGGGGGGCACCACGGGGAATTCACCCCGGAAACGCGCCTTAATTCGATCTCGGAGGAAATGCCCTTCTTCATCGATCGGTGCGTTCGCCTGCGCAATGACGTACTGATCTTCGTCCTCGGCAGAAAGGTAAACGATTTCATTGGTCACCCGCCCGTTTTCCACCTTGCGGTAGGGCGTTTCTACAAAGCCCAATTCGTTGACGCGCGCAAAAGTGGTGAGCGAGGAAATCAGGCCAATGTTGGGACCTTCAGGCGTTTCAATAGGACAAAGGCGTCCGTAATGGGTGTAATGCACATCGCGCACCTCAAAACCGGCGCGTTCGCGTGTCAAACCTCCCGGGCCAAGTGCGCTCAATCGGCGCTTGTGGGTCAATTCAGCCAGCGGGTTGGTTTGATCCATAAACTGCGACAATTGACTTGTCCCGAAAAATGCCGTAATAACGGACAGAATAGTTCGGGCATTGACCAAATCTTGCGGCGTGGGGCGTTCCACATCACGCAAATTCATGCGTTCTTTAATCATTCGAGACATTCGCGTCAGCGCCAGAGTCATTTGAGCCGAGAGCTGTTCGCCGACGGTTCGCACACGCCGATTCCCAAGGTGATCGATGTCGTCCGGAGCGCGCTGACCGGAGTAGAGTTCGATCAACATCTTCACAATGGCTACGATGTCCTCTTTTGTGAGAACCGTCACCTCTTCGGGAATATTCAGATTCAGTTTTTTATTCATTCGAACGCGGCCCACTTCACCCAGATCGTAGCGTTTAGGATTAAAAAAGAGCCGGTCAATCATCGCGCGTGCCGCTTCTGCATCGGGAACGTCACCCGAGCGAAATTGCATATAAATGGCTTCCAGAGCCGCTTTTTCCGTGCGGGTGTTGTCCTTTTGAAGCGTGTTTGCAATCAAATCGGGACGCCCGGAAACATCCTGCTTAATGACCTTAATTTCGGGGATTTCATACTGCGCCAGCTTCTCGAAAATCGCTTCATCCAGCAACGAATCTTTTTCCACCAGCACTTCGCCCGTCTCGGTGTCTACGACATCCTTGAAAATACGCCGGCCAAAGAAAGGCTTCACCGCATCCAGTCCGTCCTTAATGGGAACCCGTTCCACCAAATCGAACAGTTGCAACAATTCTTCGTCCGACGAAAAGCCAAGAGCCCGCAAGAGCGTGGTTACCGGGAAGCGACGGCGGCGGTCAATGTACACGTACATGACATCGTTAATATCCGTCGCAAATTCAATCCACGACCCGCGAAACGGAATAATGCGTGCGGAAAAGATTTTGGTTCCGTTGGGATGGCGACTTTCGTCAAAAAATACGCCGGGAGAACGGTGCAACTGGCTGACCACGATTCGCTCGGCTCCGTTAATAATGAAAGTCCCCTTTTTAGTCATGAGGGGGATGTAGCCAAGGTAGACGGTTTGTTCCACCGTGTCCTGATAGTCCTCGTCCTCATCAGCTCTTTCGCGATAGGAAAGGCGCAGTTTGACCTTCAGCGGTCCCGAGTAGGTTACCCCTCGCTCCTTGCACTCCTCAACGGTGTACCGGGGTTTTTCCACGTAATATTCAACAAAATCAAGAATATAGTTCTCCTTGTTATCCGTAATCGGGAACATACTCTTGAAGACAGCCTGGAGTCCTTTGTTCTCCCTTTTGTGAGGAGGAATATTGGCCTGAAGAAAGTTTTCAAAGGATTTTAGCTGAATTTCCAGAAAATCTGGAAATTCCGCCACCGTCTTAATCTTTGAAAATGAAATTCTTCCGTTTTTCAGTTCTGACATATGAGTATCAGTCTCTCTTTCTCTATTATTTTTCGAAAGCAAAGTTTTTGCTCACGTAACAAAAACTTTTTCGGAACGACCGTTTTCCGGGCGTCCCTCGAACCGGTTCCATCCGGTTCCGCGCCGTTTCGCCACTTGTGCAGAGCAAAACGCCGCTCAAGACCGACCCAATTTCCCCAAATTCCGTCATTTCCAATAAACAAGAAGAGCCACGCATGCAACGAGTGCCGCGCGGCCGGGGAAATTTAGGCGGCAAACTTATTTGATCTCAACAGTACCGCCGGCTTCTTCGATTTCTTTCTTAATCTTCTCGGCTTCGTCCTTAGAAATGCCTTCCTTGACCGGCTTCGGAGCATTGTCGACCAAATCTTTAGCTTCTTTCAAGCCAAGGCCTGTTAACGCACGGACGGCTTTAATGACCTGAATCTTGTTGGCCCCGTAGCTGCTCAAAATCACATCGAATTCGGTTTTTTCTTCTTCAGCTTCGGCCGGAGCGCCGGCAGCACCGGCAACAGCCACTTGCGCTACAGGAGCAGCCGCCGTTACACCAAATTCATCCTCAAGCGCCTTCACCAATTCGGACAACTCCAAAACGGTTAAGCCCTTTACAGCTTCAATGATGTCATTTATCTTGTTTCCAGAGCCCACTTCCTTCTCCTTTTTTGCTTTGGTCTTTGTGGTTTTTTTCTCTTCTGTTTTGGCAGCAGCTTCAGCTTTTGTTTCAGCCATGATTCAATTACCTCCATTTACTATTTTTAGCGAATAAAATTCGATTACCATTACCCTTGTTCTTGTTTTTCGCGAATGGCGTCCATCACATAGACAACCTTCCGAAGAATGCCTTGCAAGCCACCTACAAATCCCACAATTGGGGCATTTAAGGCGCCAAGCGTCATCGAGAGCAACTGATCACGCGACGGCAAGTCAGCAAACGCATCCAATTTTTCTCCGGGAAACACCTGGTCTTCCATCAAAAAGGCACGGACTTCCAGTTTCTTGTACTTTTTGATGTAGTCTCGAAAAACCTTCGCCGGCGCGGTGGGGTCATCCATGGCAAATGCCAGAGCGGAAGGCCCTTTTAAATACGTGACGGCGTAATCGTAGCCCGCTTCTCGAAAAGCCAGGCGGGCCAGTGTGTTTTTCACAATCAGATAGTGAATGGACTGAGCGCGCAAATTGCGGCGCAACTCGGTCATTTCGGCAACCGTGATTCCGGAAAAATCGGTAATGAAAATGCTCTTGGCTTCTTCGGCAAGTTTCGCAACGGTTTCAACTGCTTCTACTTTTTCTGGCCTTGGCATTAGCACCTTTCCTTTCCTTCAAATCCAGCCTCCACCCGCCAATTTTCCTTCGGGTGAATCCAACAAAATAGTCCTCTCTCCAAAAAAGCCGGAATCCTTTAGCGAAGTTCCGCCATGACGGCATTTCGATCTAAACGAATTCCGATCCCCATTGTGGGGGCAACAAATACGGATCGCACATACTGACCCTTTGCGCTGGCTGGCCGCAAACGCAACACAACCTCGAGAAAAGCCTTGGCATTTTCAAGTAATTTTTCAATTTCAAAGGAGGCTTTGCCGATTGGAACGTGCAAAATCCCGTATTTGTCCACACGGAATTCGATCCGACCGGCTTTAACCGCTTTTACCGCGTTACCTACTTCCATGGTCACAGTGCCGCTTTTGGGATTGGGCATGAGCCCCCGCGGACCCAGGATTCGGCCCAATTTGCCGACCTGGCCCATTACGTCAGGCGTGGCAATGACGACATCAATATCCGTCCAGCCGGATTTGAGCTTTTCGATATACTCCTCAAATCCGACATAGTCGGCGCCGGCATCTTCCGCCTCTTTTGCTTTGGGGCCTTTGGTCAACACCAAAACGCGAATCGCTTTTCCTGTGCCATGAGGTAGGGCCACCGTTCCACGCACCATCTGGTCGGCTTTTCGGGGATCTACGCCCAAACGCACCGACAATTCAATGGATTCGTCGAACTTGGCTGTTGCGGTCTCCTTTGCCAAAGCAAGACCTTCCTCAAGCTCATATGCTTTCATGCGGTCAACTTTTTTCGCAATTTCTCGGTAACGCTTGCTTCTCTTCATCCTAGCCTCTGTGTTTTGCGATTATTGTCAACCTTCTACTAAAATTCCCATGCTTCGTGCCGTTCCCTCCACCATCCGCATGGCGCCCTCAATGTCGTTGGCGTTCAGATCGGGCATTTTCAGCTCGGCAATTTCCTTCACCTGATCGCGGGTCACCTTACCCACTTTGTCGGCTTTGGGATTGCCGGAGCCCTTCTCCAATCCGGCTGCTTTCAACAACAAAACGGCCGCCGGCGGCGTTTTGGTAATAAACGTAAAGGAACGGTCTGCGTACACGGTAATGACTACCGGAATAATCAATCCCTGCTTGTCCTGCGTGCGGGCGTTGAACGCCTTGCAAAATTCCATGATATTGACGCCGTGCTGACCCAGGGCCGGGCCGACCGGCGGCGACGGATTTGCATTTCCGGCAGGAATTTGAAGTTTAATCTGACCAATCACCTTCTTTGCCATAACAGTCCCTTATTCTTTTATTTTTCCAGCTCCACTTGCAAGAAATCCAATTCGACCGGAGTGGAACGACCAAAAATACTTACCATAACTTTCAATTTATTCTTTTCCTCGTTTACCTCTTCCACAAAGCCCGTAAAATCGGTAAACGGGCCGTCGGTCACCCGAATGGCATCGCCTACCTTGAAAGGAATTGCCATTTGCTGGCGCTCTTTGCTTTCTTCCACCCGGCCAATAATCCGACGGACTTCATCCTCGCGCAGGGGTTGGGGCTTGTTCTGCGTGCCCACAAAGTGAGTCACACCCGGGATGTTGACCACAAACTCCTGAACCTGCTTGTCCAGTTCCATCTTGATTAGAATGTACCCCGGGAAGAAAACCCGATCTTTGACCCGTTTTTTGCCGGCGCGCATTTCCACAACTTCCTCGGAAGGCACCAAAACCTGTTCGATTTTTTCTTCGAGACCGGCTTCTTTGACTTCGTGCTCAATATATTGTTTCACCTTTTGCTCATGCCCGGAAAGGACATGCAAGGCGTACCACTTTTTTTCCACGTGAGTTCACCCCTTCATTTTCAAACGCCGTAAATTAAATTGAAGAGATACCTGAAAAGCGTGTCCACCACAAAAATGTAGATCGCAAACGCGAACGTAAGCAAAATAACAATCCAGGTAGACCGCCACAATTCTTCCTTAGTAGGCCAGATAACCCGAGACATCTCGATTTTGACTTCGCGAAAAAAGTTCTTAATTTTTTCAATCATTGGTCCGCTTCGTCCTTCAGTTTTGGGACTATCCCACTGAAAATTTGCCCATTTCGAAAATACACGAAAATGCCGCACACACGTGTACCGCATTTTCAAAAAATTACACTGTTCTTCCAATCCAAAAAAAGGGAGCCAATCTCTTCTTGGACAATTTCGCTATTGACTCCCGTAAGCACCCAAAAATTCAATGTAAAGAACCGGAATTTTGCAGGCCTGGAGGGATTCGAACCCCCAACACCCGGATTTGGAGTCCGGTGCTCTAGCCGTTCGAGCTACAGGCCTGTCGCATTTTATCGCGTTTCCTTGTGAATCGTATGTTTGTTGCACCTCGGGCAGTATTTTTTGATTTCAATCCGCTCAGGATGCTTGCGCTTATTTTTCGTAGTCGTGTAGTTCCGCTCTTTGCAGACCGTACACTCCAACGTAATGATGTCTCTCATTTTTTCACCAATTATTCAAGGATTTTCGAAACGACACCGGCACCGACGGTACGGCCACCCTCACGAATGGCGAAGCGAAGCCCTTCTTCCATGGCAATCTCGTCAATTAACTCCGCCT
>CAZOHG010000076.1:0-15378 GCA_964579725.1 uncultured Deferribacteres bacterium | reverse complement strand
GGATGTTTCAATTCCTCTTAGGAAGCCTAAAAACTTATTCACAACCATCCCTCTACCGGTCCACTACCCTGTTTCAATTCCTCTTAGGAAGCCTAAAAACCAATTCCGCTCACATCCCTCAGGATAGGGGATGCGGTTTCAATTCCTCTTAGGAAGCCTAAAAACTCTCAGATGTCTTGAAGGAATTTATGGACGCCTTTGGGGGTTTCAATTCCTCTTAGGAAGCCTAAAAACACATACGAGGGATAGCCCAGTCGGCCCAGACCATTCAGTTTCAATTCCTCTTAGGAAGCCTAAAAACGGAGGCGGATGGCGACCCAGAAACTATGGTGAAGAGTTTCAATTCCTCTTAGGAAGCCTAAAAACTGAGACCTGGCGGAGAGCCAGGATCCATGGACGAAAGTTTCAATTCCTCTTAGGAAGCCTAAAAACCTGGCCACTTGGTCAGAAAGGGGATGGCATGAATCAAGTTTCAATTCCTCTTAGGAAGCCTAAAAACCAGGCGCTCGACGCTCCCTCGGCCGATGACGACCAGGGTTTCAATTCCTCTTAGGAAGCCTAAAAACCGACATTCCCACTTGTGGGGGAAGTAGGCCCATAAATGTTTCAATTCCTCTTAGGAAGCCTAAAAACAATTTATCGGCCGGCACTCTTTTACCGACAAGTTCTTGTTTCAATTCCTCTTAGGAAGCCTAAAAACCAAACTTGAAACCGGCGCCTTCTGGCAGCCGGTTGTGTTTCAATTCCTCTTAGGAAGCCTAAAAACTCCAATTGCCTTGCGGAGGATGGAGACGCCTGGACAGGTTTCAATTCCTCTTAGGAAGCCTAAAAACTGGTAATGAAGAAGTTCGTCAAGGACTTCAGGATAGAGTTTCAATTCCTCTTAGGAAGCCTAAAAACTCAGACGTCATGAAGGAGTTCATGAACACATTCGGGGGTTTCAATTCCTCTTAGGAAGCCTAAAAACAAGACCTGGTCTCCAGCGATGAGAGGAGAGACGGGTGTTTCAATTCCTCTTAGGAAGCCTAAAAACGGCCATTTTTGGACCTTAGTGGCCATTAAAAAAAAGGTTTCAATTCCTCTTAGGAAGCCTAAAAACCATCACGTCTTGAACGAATTTCTAGAGGGAATCTTGAGTTTCAATTCCTCTTAGGAAGCCTAAAAACGCCACGACTGCGCTAATTACCCAGTTCAGGAATCCAGTTTCAATTCCTCTTAGGAAGCCTAAAAACTATTCCTTTCTCTGCGAAAGCATTGTCCCTGCTGGTGTTTCAATTCCTCTTAGGAAGCCTAAAAACTTTGTCAAATCAAAAGAATTAGGCAAAAAACTCTTGTGTTTCAATTCCTCTTAGGAAGCCTAAAAACCCATTTTATAAGCTTATTTCCCCCCTTTTTTCTATTCTTATTTTAATCATTTTTTTCCCATAATGCTAACACTTTTTTTCTGTCTCCTTAATATTTTTCAAATTAGCCCTTTTTGTGTTCTTCGTCGATCTGCCCTTAAAATTGCACAACTCGGGAG
Source organism: uncultured Deferribacteres bacterium (assembly GCA_964579725.1). GTDB lineage: Bacteria > Zhuqueibacterota > JdFR-76 > JdFR-76 > BMS3Abin05 > CAZOHG01. The sequence continues at coordinate 13,856 of CAZOHG010000076.1, read as the reverse complement.
CGACGCGCATTCAAATAAGGGTGCTCTCCCCTCCCTTTTCAATTCCCATAATCTCCCGCTTGCTGTACCTAAGCGAGCGAAATTGGTAAATTAAGACCGAATCTTCTTCTTTCTTGATTATTTTTTTCAAATCGCCCTTTAATTTTTCCAATTTGGCTGGTGTCAATTCTCCTTCAAACACAGAATTTTGAACCCAATTTAAATATTTCCGGCACGTTTTCAGCACCTTACCAACACGCTTTTCCTGAATATCGTAAACCAAAATCACGAACATGTTTACCACCTCGCAACAAACGGTTCGTAAACCTTTTCTCCCAAAAAATGTTTTTCCAACTTGTACAATTCCAGTCGAATCAGTTCCCGATAGGAAACATTGCGTTTTAGGCGCGTGTGCCGAATAGTGGCTTTTAGCCTTTCGTCATATTCCGACACAAAAAGCTTCCGACCATTTTCGTTGAGAAGCACGCCCCCCGATTTTTCTTCGAAGTCTTTTATTTTCAGCATATTCTTATTGACAATAGTGAAAATCAAGCGGTCGACCACAATGGGTTTGAAGATTTCCGCCACATCCAAATTGAGCGAAAATCGCCGAAAATTGGTAGCGTGCAAAAATCCGATTCGCGGATCCAGATGGGTTTTGTAAATTTCACTGAGCACCGTTGTGTACAGAAGAGAATTCCCAAAACTAATCAGGGCGTTCATGCGGCTCTTGGGCGGACGACGAGAACGTTGGTCAAAATGAAACTTTTCTTTTCCGAGAATGGCATTGAATCCGGAATAATAATAGTCGCGAATATTGCCTTCAATAGCCATCAGTTCATCTACCGCCTTAACCGCAGCCAATCGCTTTTCCAAGGCTGCAATAGCTGTTGATACATTTTTAAGGGATTTCCCCCGATTTTGGTAATACGCCAGCACCTTTTGAATATTCGCCGCGGCGCCAATAACGAATTGTTGGGCAAGTTGCAATCGATTTTCTGCGTGATTGTAAAAATCTGCCTGCTTCAAAATCATATAGCCGGAATTGTAGTGTTCCCGAGGGTAATAACTTCCCGAATAATAACCGTAATAATTGAAAAAATGAAGGATGATCTCCTGTTGGCTGGCGAAAATGAGGAATTTCTTATTCAGGGCAACTTCACCGAAAAGGTAAATTTCGCGGACATTTTCCACCGGAAAATATTTGCGCCCCTTTTCACCCTCAAAGTAGAGGGTATTTCCTTTGCGCTTGATTTCCCCATCGGAAAAAATGTAAATGGATTTTTTCATCGCTGTTTTCCTCAAGCAAAACAAAAATCTCTGTACGCACAATGCCGACAAAACGAAATGGCAACGGCCGGGGGCGGATTTTCCTCCCGTACAATTCGGGCGATTTCCGTCTCCGCCGCCGCCAATTCCCTTGCCGAGTCGGGAGTGAGAGACACCGAAATACGTTTTCTCTCCTTTGGGAACAGCAATTCCCCCCGGGCCGTCACACCGTATTCGGAAAGCTTCTTCAAATAAAACAAGAGCTGCATGGTGGCGCTTTTAAGAAATCGGGAGGATTTTTTAACCTCTCCAACCACAATGTCCTCTCCGTGCTTTCGAATAACATCCAATTCAATGGATTCCAACCGGATTCGCTTGGTGTCGCGCGGGTAGCTTTCCTCGTGCAAATAGCGCCCCAATTCCAAAAAATCATTGTCCTCATTGGGCTGGATCTGGTGGGCCATTAGCCACACTTCGCGGGGACAAATAAAATAGTACCAAATAAGAGTACCGGTAATGTTTACATCGGAGATTTTCATTTTGTTTTTTTACCAGATGGCCGCTTCGGCAGCGGTTTTAAACCCCGTAATAGGGTCGTAATATTCATTCAATTGTTCATAAGGCACCATGGCCATTCCCCCCAAAAGCGGCGGCGGATTTTTTTTCAAATCCTTTACGCCCACGCTAATCACAAAATTCTGAAAGCGGTTCTTCATGCTCAGGTAAACCTTACGGCGCTCCCAAACGTCCGAAATTTCGGCCAATTCCAAAAATTTACGCCAGACGGCTTTGGCTTGTTCGTCTACTTCCACAAAAACATCAGCTTTGGCGTAACCTTGTTCAATGAGGTGAAATTGCTCAATGGTATTCTCACCGTCCGAATAGCGCAAATTGGCCACCGATTCGAGCAACTCTTCAGATTCCCCTTGAGGCAAAGCGGCCATTTGTTTAAAATAGACGTCACAAAGCCGCAAGAATTCTTGTTCCTGAATTTCCGGCTTACTCAAGGCCTTTTGGGTTAATTCCAATAGAGCAATATCATACACGTACGAAGCGACCACCCGTCCGGTGCGATTATCCAGCAATTTGAACACAAAAACTTCACCCGATTTTTCATTGGCAAAGCGATTGCACCGCCCCGCTACTTGATTAATGGAGTCTAAGGGGCCAATATCTCGAAAAAGAATTTGAGCATCCAAATTGACCCCCGCTTCAATAATCTGAGTGGTAACCAAAAAGTAGCGATCGCTGTTTCGGAGCTCGTTCAAAAGCGCCAACCGCTGTTTGGGAACCACGTGGGAAGACAAAAACGAAGGATTGTCAACTTTTGACGCCACCCTCTCATAAAATTCTCGGGCACTTCCAACGGTATTGAGAGCAACAATGACACGTTTTTTCCCGACCGATTTTTCCAGCACCCAATCACACAGCTCCTCTACGTTGTGAACGGGAGTGAAATCCGGGCGCAAAATTACGCGATTAACCGATTGAAAATAGGGGGTGGCGTTCACTAAATCGCTTTTTTCATCGGGCCCGAAAAGACGGGGTTCAGTAGCGGTGACCAAAAGGACCGTGCTGTTGAATGTCCGCACAAAAGCTTGAAGTATTGTATTTAATAATTTCCAATATTTGAACGGGATTGCCTGAATTTCATCCAAAATAATCACACTATTGGCCAGGCGATGGAACTTTCGCACCATTCGGTTTCGGTATCCCACTAACGTGTGGAAAAATTGAACGAACGTCGTAACTACAATCCGACTGGCCCAGCCTTCCAGCAAAAGCTGGGATTCCAGCGTATCGTATTCTCCGCCGCCGACATAAAAAACATCGCCCAAGTAATGATGTTTGAGAATTAATCTGGAATCGACCGGCACATCGGAAACGCGCCGTAAAAGCTCGGTCATTTCCTGAAAATTCTGATCAATAATAGATGTGAAAGGCAACGCGTAAACAATGCGTTCTAACCCGCGTCTGTGCAGAATTTTCAATGCCGCAGAGAAAGCCGTAAAAGTTTTTCCAAACCCTGTTGGAATTTGCAGACTGAAAATCCGGCTTTCATTTTCTTTTTGAACAGACGTAACAGCCTCAACGTAGGCTGCCTGACGTTTGCGATCGAATTCAGTTTTTGGGGAGTCCCACCCGCTCAATTTTCGAAACCGGTCTACCCAGTCCGGCTTCAGCGAAGGCAGGTCTTCCGACCATTCGGCAAGTCCCGCGGCACTTTTGTCGGCATCCAATAAAATAGAATACAGGGTGTTGGTCAAAAAATAGAGGTCGAAATCCTGCCGTTTTCCCAATTGGTGAATCAGCATCCGCTTGGGGCGAAAACTTCGGGGCAATTGTAGAAACTTTTCCCCTATTGCATTGGGCGAAAGGGGAAGGCCAAAAGCCTCCCAAAATGCTTGAAGCGATTCTTTTTCAATAGAACGCCACTGTTCTTGTACCAGTTCGCAGACATTCGGGCCAAGAACGGCCGCCTTCATGGGGGAAGTCAAATTTCCGTGGTGGTAACGGATTACCATAAAGGCCACAAAAGCCAAAAGCTCGGCCTTGTCTTGGCATACAGGTTGGCGTGCACACCAATCATTGAGCGCCCAAAAAGCGGTGAGAGCGGAGAGTAAACTATGCCGTGAACGTTCGCTTTTGAGCGGTTTTTTGGCCCGAATGTACGCCTGAAAGAAACGGGTTGTTTTACCAATATCGTGAAAAAGCCCCGTCCAGTAGGCCAATTCGGGCAGCAAACCACCGGGCACCAGCGCTTGTGCATCCTTCGGCAGAGCCTCGGCAAATTGTCTGGCAAAATTGGCCACGCGTCGCGTGTGCTCCTCCCACGGGATTCCCGGGTGTGAAAACCAATTGGTTTTAAAAAAAGTAGATGTGGGTTCCATCGTTCAGTCGCCAATATTTTTGGGGTTGGACGTCAATCGCTTTTCCGTTCATTTCATAAATGACTGAAGCGTAGCGCGTAACCATTCGCTTGCTATTCATTTCCACCGGAATCCGGTCGCGCTGGTAGGCCATGCCTTCTCGAATTTGTACGGCCGGGCGTCCGTTTCTGAGAATTTCCTCAATGGGAATAACGGAATGCAAGGGGATTATCTCTTCCGCAGGTACATTTTCGGCCTCCCGTTCACCCACAAACCGAAAATTGGCAAGATGTTCCGAAATTCCCAAATATGGGGTAAATACTGTTTGGTGTCGTTCAAGTTGGTGACGGAGTTGGGAATACAATTCGCCGTTTTCCGGAAACGCCACAAAGATTCTGTAAAAGGGATCTTTGATTGTTTCGATTATCGTCTGGTACCGGCCTTTTTCAGAGGGTATTCTCGAAAGATATTTGGCTTTTTTGGTTTCAATCCAATTGTATCCCATTCGAAAAGTCTTCACCGGATTCACCAGTTGCACGGCACAGCGCAGTCCTTGTAATTCACGCCCGTAAAAGCGGCTATCTGAGGGATTCTTTGAGAGACCCAAAATAGCTCCAATCAAACCTTTTAAGGCTGTCACAGGCGGAAAATGGAAACTGAGAGGCGACGCGGTTGTATAAAATTTCTTAAAATGTGCCCAGTCGCCCCATAGGTCAAATACAAGGGTTTTCATGATCCTGTCTCCCGTTAAAATTGAAAGGCGGAAAACGCAATGCCTGCCAGAAATTGTTGAACTTCGGGGGCATCCAAAGAGGGTACCATCTTCAACCGGTTGTCCACTCGCAGACGAATACTTTCAATCTTTTCTTTCTCTTTGCTCAAAGTTTCCCACAGAGACGAAAAATCAAGGGTAAAATCATTAACGTCGCGAATGGCCTCATCCTCCACGGAAGTATTCAATCGGATTCTTTTGTCCAGCTCTCCAATGTGAAAATTCGGTTGGCGGTAGGCCACATCCAAAAGAAAACGGGGCATTTGCCCAACTTTACTTCTGGAGATTAAATTCTTTGTTCCGTTCCAAAGTCCTTCCATGAGTAAATCCAGGTCATTATTAGTCATGCCGGTGGTTTTAGCGGCGTTTTCATTGGCAATACCGTAAAAAGCAATCAGGGAATAGGGCAACGTGTACACTTCCGTGAACGTGCCTTGCTTTTTAGATTCTCCCGAGGGCATAACCGTTGTACCCTTAAAATAGTCCAATTTTACGCGATGGAGTGAACGTCCGAATTTGAACTGTACCGGCCCGGTAAAGGTAATGGTTTTTTTCTTAATGGCAGCGGTGGCACCGAAAAGCCGAATATCGATACATTCTCTGGCCAATTCCTCGCCGTTTGAAATATCTAAATGGTCCAGACGTTCATCTTTCGTTTTTAAACTGCCATCTTCTTTTTTTGTCTCTCGAACAAACACCTCCAGTCCTTTGGCTTCCCAAAGATAGTCGCGCACGGTACGCTTTAGCCGTACATCGGTTACGATATTTTGGCCGGTTTCTTCGTCAATTCGGGGTTTGTTTTCGTCCATCGGATCCCCGTTTGGGTTGATGTCTTTGACGTCGTACAAAAACACAATTTCGTGTCGATGTGTTAAGCTTTCGGACATGATTCACCTCCTAATTTTGAATTTATTCGTCTTGAGCCATTTCTTTGACTGCCTTAAAAACCGGTTGCCCATCTTCCGCTTTGGCATCGGAAAGGTCCATTCCCAAGAGGAAATAGAAATTAATTTCATCGTCGGAAATTTGCCAATCGGAGCCGGCCCTGACAAAATACTCGGAAATGACCTGTTCCAACTGGGAGTAGTAATTTTTGTCGTACTCCTCGAGTTTATTCTGCACACCCGGGAAAATCCGCAGCACGTCGCGCTGGTGCATTTTGAGACCTTTGAGATTCTTTCGAAAAGGTTCGCTGCCTCGGTCATGGTACTGAATCTGCAGCAGAAAACTGGTCAGTACGCCAGTCAAAAACACCGCTCGCTTGGCGTTGGAATTAAATGTGTCTTCAAATTGAGAAAAGAAAGCCTCCACTTTTCTCTTCACATCATTTTCAATGACTTGGCTGGTCATGGGTGGTTCTCCTTTTTCATAGTGATTCAGAATGCCTAATTCCTGCAAAAACAAAAAGATTTGCCAGGCTCTTAGCGTATCGGGTCGGGTAAAATGGCTATTGGCAAATTCAAATCGCAAGCGGGCCAAAATTTGCTCCAACAAGTAGAAATAGTCAATCGGGCGCTGTTTGAATATTTTCTCCACCAGATTCAAAAAGGTTTTGCGCGTGTGGATGAAACGGCGCAAATTGAAAAAAGTGAATACAACATTTTTCAGGGTGTCTTCTTCTTTGTAGACTTCTTTGAAAACAGCATGCCGGTCAACCTCCGATTTGGCATTGAAAAGCCTGCGAATGGTAGAAGGAAGAACATCTTGAAGATAGAGAAGAATCGAAAATTTAGCCTTTGCGCTTTCATAAAAAAGAAAATTGTAGTTAATGGCGTCACTTTGTTTCGAAGCAAATTCAAGGATTTCGTCTTCATCGTCTGCAAGTTGATGAACATCTCGGACATCTTTGATTTGGGAACGATTTTCAAAATGCAAATACGTAAGGGTTTCCTTCAGAGTTTTTTCACTATTAAAGATCGATTTTGGCAGGAGAAAATACGGAATTCCTGAAAATCGGTACCCCAAATTCTTTTCCACGTATTGTTTGCCTTCTTCCACCAAAAGACTACACGTTTTACAGATAGGGAAATTCCTCCAACCCGTCGTTGCATTAAATCCGCCGGCAATGAACCCGGGCTTGTCGAGGCTGTAGAACGTCCACGGTTTTTCATTTCCCATCACAAATCCGTGATAACCGCAAATACTGCACACACCGTTTTGAATGGCAATAGCCCCTTTGGCCTGGTAGTAGTTTCTCACAAAATAATCCCGAAATGCTTCCAATTGACCGGGATATTTGCCATTTAGTCGCACTGTAAGCAAGGTGTTGCTGAGACCCAATTCCCGGTCCTTTTCCTCCAACGTGACTTCAATCTCTTCTTCCTGGCTTTGAATAGCCCGGGCGAGTTCGCCAACATCCCCCTTCTCCCCAACAGCTCCCCTGGCCCACGCCACAATTTTAATTCGAAAGGTTCCGTTGATGCCCTTTCCGGCGACCAGAGCGGCAGGGGTGTAATTGGCGCCGTTTGCCCCTTTTTTCTTGTAGAGATATTTTTCAAAATCCAAATCCATATCTTCAAAATAAAGCCCGGAGAAGCGTAAGCCCTCCGAAGTTTCTTTAAAATCCAGCGCCACCACTTTTTGGTAATATTTGTTTGCCGGATTTTCAACAAGAATAGATAAAATGTCTTTTTCGCTTTTACCCTTCTCTTTAAGCGAAAAAACTCCGATCTCCCTCAGACTCTCAATCATGGGAAACTCCTTTAAAATTTAGCTGATTCAACCAAACCTCTGTGCACGTTTTTCGGCTTTACATCTCTTTTTGATGATGTTTCTCTCGAATGGAAATCAGCCTGCTATACCCCCCAAATTTCGGGGAAAAAAAATTTCGGGCTAAACCGATTTCAAAATCTTTACTTCAATTCAGATGCGGCTTGGCCTGCCAACGATTCCATTGGAGGTTACGTGTTTTCAAACGCCTATCGAACAGATTTCTTTTCCCACATACCAAACCCCATGCTATTTTTGGCCCCTAAACCACAATCATACGCCACCTGAATCAATTCCGGATCGCCGTCAAGCCGATAAATGCCGTCCCAAGCCTTAAAAAAACTCTGCTTAAATCGAATATTTCGTTCTCGCGAACCTGAAAATAGCGGCTTCAATTGAACCTCAGCCGATATGGGCTCACCATGAACCAGCAAATATTTTTTGCAAAGATTGTCAGAAATTTGCTGCGCAAAATCGGCTTCAAAGGGCGAGTAATAGTCGACCCGTTTTCGGCCGTCCGGTTTGCGGTAAGTTGTGTAAACCGTCATGGGAGACAGCATCTCAATTTTAAGGGGAGAAGTCAGGTCCGGTGGAATTTCCACCTGAATATGGCGCAACACCAACTCACTTTTACTCAAAAAACTCGTCTGGCGACGCAAAAGTCCCTCTACCATACCCTGCAAAATCCATTCAATTGGTGAAGCGATTTTCAAAACAACGGGAGGCTCAAACGAGATCGTTTGTTTGGCGTAATCGATTGTGTACACCCCTTGAATTCGTGAAAACGTAAACAACTTGAACGTGCGCTTTTCATATGGGAATCCCCGATTGTGCAATTTGGCTGCATCTTCCGCTGGAAGATTTCTGTAAATAAACCCCTGAATTTCATGATTGTAACTTCGCGGAAGAACAATTGGGGCGTTTGCATCGAATTGTAAAGATACGCGCATGGCTTACTCCTTATTAACAGACCTCAGGGGTCAGCAAGACCCCTGAGGTCTATGTTGTCTTTTAAAAATCATCGTTCTTTACCAATGCCTGAATATTTTGGTAGTCATTTCCTCTATCATGAAAATTAATAAATTCGTCAATATCGCCAAAAAGATCTATCACTGCCTGACGAGCAAGTCTTGTCTTTTTATTGGTTAGAAAGGCATGATAAGAGGAATAGGGATAATCCCGAAAATCCTCCACAAAACCGTGCTTCTGTGGATTAAAATGGATATAATGGATGAGATTGTACAGATGAGCCTCATTTGAGACTCTTTTGCGGCCAAATCGCGCCTGGAACAGGCTGCCGGTTCGATTGTATTCCTTATTGATCGCTTTGGCGTAGGCGTTGAACAGGTTGGAGAATTGTTGGGAGATGTAAAGGGAAACATCCACCACCTCAAGGGTCTTGATCGATTCTTTAATCCTGACCAAAAAATGAAAATGATTCATCATCAAACAATACGCGTAGGTTTCGGCAATCGGAACGATATATTTGACCCACAAATGAAGAAAATAGCGGTAATTCTTCTCCTCATAAAAAATATTTTCTCGATTGTTGCCGCGGTTGAAAATATGGTAGAAAAAACCCGGCCAAAGTTTTTCTACTTTCTGCATCTTATTCTTGGCTTGCTTTATGCCGCTTTAGGTTCAAGAATCGTGAGCCTTTTGGGGCTTTTTCATAAAAAACACAAAAAGCCCATCTTTCCTCTTACTAAAAGGGCAAATGAGCTTTTTCTTTTGGCATCATTGAAATCATAAAGCCCCCAAAGGCTTTTTGACGTGGTTGTGGTTTTCGGCAAATATGTCCCATTTTACAAAGAATTTTCCACATTGTCAAGGAAATTCTTTTTCCATATTGATTTTCAAAGATTTTTTCCGAAAAGATGGTGTTTCCGCATCATTTCTCGTGCGTGGGGATTTGATTTAATAAAAGTAACCGCTAAATGGTCAGGTTGATTTGTTGCGAAGGGCAAATTCAGCAGAACTTTTGGGAGCGAATAGTGAAGTTAGAATCTAAATTTTCGGTAAAATTGAAAGAGGGAGCTCTCAATTTCAAATTGTAAAGCCTCAAAAAACCAATATGATATTACCGTTCAGAAATCTCAGCAGTTTTTTTCAGGTAGGCGTGTAATACGTCCAAAATTTTTGCCGCGATTTTCCTTTTCCGTTGCAGGGGACGTTCACTCGCAAGGCGGGCGGCATGAAACCGATTCCCCAAATAATACCGTTGGAACAGCAAACTTCCCTCCAAAATGGCATCAATGTAATCCCTCTGAAAAAAAGCCTGCCCTACGCCGTACCCGATTGCACCGTTTAGAATCAATGCATTGAGCGCATTTTTGACGTCACCCGCATAAAGCTGTCCCAAACCGGGCAAAAACGTGGACAACCATTTGGCCACCGCGTCTGATTTGGGCCGAAGGGCTTCTCCCCTTTTCAGAAGCACAAGCAATTTCGTCCAGGTCTTTCTCCCAAAGAAAGACGGAACATTCGAAAAATAGCGCCGAAAAGCCGCTTCCGCCTGATTGAAATCAAGGAGGTACACCTCCGCCACGCCGAGGTAAAATTGCGCCTTTCGCCGAAGCGGGCGCTGTTTTCCGAAACTAACCACCTTCAGCAATTCCAGCACGGCCAAACTGTAATTTTGGTGCGCAATGCTTTGAATGGCCAGAGTGACGCGTCGGGCATTTTTGAGGGAATCGGCAGATGCCAACTTTATGGATTGCCGCCACGCCTCTTTTGCTTCATCCCATTGATTTAATTGAAGATAAACCTGTCCCATTTCAAAATAAACGTCGGTTATATTCGGGGCAGCGGGGTGGAAAAAAAGATAGCGCAGATATTCCGTCAGAGCACTTTCGCTATTGCCGGAGGCACGCAATTGACGCGCCGTCTTTAAAACGGGGTCTGTTTTTGTGGCAGTTTTTGACTCACTTGGGAAACTCACCAAGATGATGAGCAGAATGCCACAAATCGAGTTGTAAAACCACCTTTGTTCGAAAATCATGTACCCTTTTCTCATTCACTATTTTAGCCGATAAATAGGAGCCGTACACGTTTCCCAAATACAATGCTGCCGTTAGGCTGCCCAAAATCCAGCCGCGGCCCGAGCGCAATCCGTGGCGCGAGAACCCCCGGTACGCACTGTAACCGGAAAGGCCGATGAAAACCATTGAATACAAACCATCCCCCGGGCGCCCCGTGTAAAAGCGCCCCAACCCGGGCCAGATCGCCGAAAGCGTTCCCGCAAGAAATGGATTTTTCCGCCGGATTTTTCCGCCCAAAACCGCCAATTTTTCAAAGTTCCGAACAAAAGGTTTGTCCTCCTGCGAAAAATCGGGCCGATTTAATTTTTCAAAATAAGAAGCGGCCAATCGGAATCTGCCATTTAATAAAAGGGGGACTCCCAAAACCGTTTGCAAGGCCTGGCGCGTACGCACAGGCGCAAGATCGGGCAACTTTTTCTCTTGAAATTCGCCAATCCGGGCCGTGTCATTTTGTAGAACCCAGAGAAAACCCATTTGAAGCAGGGCTCGAGAGCGCAAGGGACTTCCCCCGAATCGCGCAGGGATTTGTTCAAAGGCCTTTTCGGCAGGCGGCCACTTTTGGGCATTTTTGTAAGAAAGTCCAAGTGTGTAAAACACTGAATCCTTTGGGGAAATTGTGGTCAAATAGCGCTCGTACTCCGCGGCGGCGCGGAGATAATCGTGCTGTCGGTACAAATAGTCGGCAAATTTCAAAATATTTCGGGGCGAAAAGTACTCTTGCGATTTTGCCGAAATTGGCAACAAAAGGATAAATAAGATTAAAAAAGGAAACGGTTTTTTCAAAGGAACCTCAAAAATTATCTGCCGGAAGAACACACAAAATAATACAAAATTTCTCTATTTCCGCGCTTTCGCACGCCCGGATTTGCCTTTTGCACCTATTTTCAACAATTTCATATAAAAATTCAGGGGGTCGGCAAAACGTCCCGTTTGGGCGTCCACAGAATAGTGACCGGCCACCGAGGGGTTATCCCGCAGAAGACGATCGGAAGCAAGAAGCAATGCCCGAAAGGGGGACAGATTCTGAAAAGCCTGCTCGGCAAAATGAGAACAGCTCGGGGTGAAATTGCACACGCTCATGTCCTGAGTGGCGATGAAAATCTGGTAGAGACGAATGCTCCCAAGAGCCAGTGTTTTAAATTCGGAGGGTTCCAATTGGAACGTCGGTTGGGCTTTTCCTTGAATGGGGTTGCGCGCCAAAATGGATTGAAATTCCCGGAGCGTCTGTGCCTTCGACAAAGATGCCAAGCCCAATGTGAGGAACACAAGGAAAAACAGACGACGCAGCCCTACCATTGGACATCCTTTACGGTTACCCCCTCCGGAATGGAAAACTGCAACAAGGAATCCGGGATGGGATTATTCAGCCGAATATTTTTGTAAATAAGAATTTCCTTTTTCTGATGCCACGCGTCTCCGGTTTCGGTGACAATTTTGAGTGGCAACCAAAAGCGACCGATTTTTGCATAATTCAGGTAGCGCGAAACGGTTTTGGTTTGGCCATTTGCCGTTTGGGTTTGTGCCAACACCAATCGGTTTTCCACAATTTTCAGCACAAAGGCGCCCAAAACTTTGGCTTTATCGGGAGGTGGCGACCAGGTGGTCACCAGCGTGTCACCGCGAATTTTGTGCCCCGTAAGCTTGTAGCCCATTTTTTCCAGACCGTAATCTTCACTCAAAGAGGCCAAAAGCCCCTGAACGAAAATCGGCGGATTGTCTTTTTTCGTGCGAATCCGAAAGGCTTTTTGGGATTCAGGGTAATAAATGAGAAGTTGCCGTTTTTGATTGAGCATGATTTGGTGAACCGGAGAGGTGACATCCACGTACATCCAGAAAGGCTGCTGAAAATAGAGGTGCCCGGACACCGACTCCTGCGGCTTTCCGGTTTCATTTGTTATTCGTTGGAAATCCATAGAAATGGTTTGAAAACCGGACGAAACCGCCACCAGCAAGCTCAATAACAATGCAATCATTTACGACTCATTTCGGTTAGAATGAATTTTCCCCTACCCTAAATCCATGCTTCTAAAATGAAATACCAATTGAAACAGCTGAACCCAAAATGGCTCCGATACCACATCCAATCCACGCCTTTTGCGTTCTGATGCTTCTGGTTTTGAGACGAAAACAGTCCGAATAATAGGCCACATATTCCGGCGATTTTCCCAGGAGTTTTGACGCCGGTGGATTTGGTTGAAGAACGTAAGCCACCAAAACACCCACAATCCCGCCAAAAAATCCAGCGGCAAGCCAAAGAGCTGGATTAGTAAAAGCCTCCGCATCTGCTTCTGCCTGCTGGCAAGCCTGGACATGAACATTCTGCGCAAAAAGGGCTGTATTTCCGCCTAAAAAAATTAAAACCACGCCAACAGCCAAAATGACTTTCATTCGTTGAACGGAAAGATGAGGCATGTTTCATCCCTCTCCAAAACCTTAATCTCAATCCTTTATTCAACCGCGGCGTCAACAGTATTGAATCCAATTTTGGCACCGCCATTTTTCTATGTTTTTTGGCTCAAAAAAAGGCCTCTCTTCCTGCAAAACGGGATGAGAGGCCCACACCGACTAAAACGATCCATTACTGAGCTGAAGAAGAAAGTGTCCCAATAATTGCTACCCAATATAAAATATACGCGGCGGCCGCCACACCACATCCGGTCAAAGCTTTGTGCGTTTGAATACTTTTGGCTTTGGCGCGGTAGCAATCGGTGTAGGTAGCCACGTAGCTGGGAGATTTACCAACCAATTTGGAAGCCGGCGGATTCGGTTGAATCGCGTAAGCTGCTAACAAACCAATGACACCGCCCAAACAACCGGCGGCAAACCACAGGGTCCCATTCGTATCCATTGTGGCGTCCTGTTCGGCTTGCATACAAGCATTGGTGCTTTCGTCCTGAGCAATCAACAGAACCGGATTCAACACCATCATGGCTACCAGCAACACAGCAAAAACCTTGAAAATTGTGCTCTTTGTGTACATACGGCCTCCTTTCTTAATTTCTACCTACCGGACTCCCATTCATTTAATCCTCACAGACACAAAATAAAAAATTGAGTTGTTGGTTTTTCAATTGATTTTTTATTTTGTGCGTTTTCTAAGACTTAACAAATCAAATCAATCGAACAGAAAGGGAAATTTGAGGGCGCTACCCTCTTCTATTTTAAGGAGATTGTGTTCCATGCCAGATTTATTTTAAATATACGTATAAAATAAAC
>CAZOHG010000075.1:0-15506 GCA_964579725.1 uncultured Deferribacteres bacterium | reverse complement strand
GGCCGGATTTTCCATAATGGCTACCTGCCGTAAGCCAGGGTAAGTCCTTCTTCCACAGAAAGAAAGGGCGTGTGCAAAATGGAGCGCGCTCGGTCAATTTTCAGAGAAACGTCCCTGGGGCGAGGGGCCGCGGGCTGGTCGTCAAACATGGATCTGGGCACAAGAAGATTTTTGTCTGCCCCGACAATTTCAGCCAAAATTTCGGCAAAACGCAAACGGTCGATGCGTGTAGGGCCTGCCAGATGCACAATTCCTGTAAAATCCAATTCCGCCAATTCCAACAGAGCATCCGCCAGATTTTCAACCCAAATGGGGGCGCGAAATTGGTCGTAAAATAGCGGGGTAGGACGACCCATCTGCCACGACTCGCGCAGCCACTCGGAGAAAGAATAGCGGTGCTGCGGCGATTTCCCATACAGGATTGCGATTCGGGCCACTACAGCGTTGGGACAGGTTTTCAGGACGATTTTTTCAGCCGCTCGCTTGGTTTGGGCGTAAGTGCTGAGCGGATTGGGAATATCCTCTTCCGAATAATAGCCCCGCTTCCCGTCAAAAACCAAATCGGTGGAAATGAAAATAAACCGGCTTCCCGCTTGTGCAGCTGCTTCGGCCAAAAAACGCGTGCCGAGTTCATTCAACTCTCGGCAACCCTTCGGGTCTTTTTCACACGCGTCAACCCTTGTCTGGGCGGCTGTGTGAATGATGACGTCCGGCTTTTCCCTTTGCAGAAAGTTCCGTACGGCGCGGTGAGAGGTAAGATTTAATCGTTTCGTGTGTAAGCGGGGAGAAGGCGGAATAGGGTGGCTCAAATAAAGTCCCACGGTTTGCCAGGATCCGATGGCTTTGTTGAGGACAACACTGCCCAAAAAGCCGGAGGCTCCGGTAAGTACCAATTTGCGATCGGACTGATTGACCAAAAACTTTCCTCCCGCGGTGCTTTTTATTTGTTAAAAATTCCAGGTGAGCGCTAAAAAGGCTCCATGTGCAGTAGGTAGCGCGCCCATTTGAAAGTGCGGTTGCCGATTGAAGGTACTTATTTTTTTGTTGTATTGGTGTGTGGCCCAAATAGCGTCTATTCCGCTGAAAACATGATTGGCAAAAACCAGCCCCAAAACAATCACCGCATTTCGATAGCCGGTTTGGCTTTGAATCCGAAGGCTATTAAAGCGTTTGCGTGACGCGGGTGAATCCCATTGCCACCAGTTTTTTTCCGTCACCGGGTACACCAAATCGTACCGCCTCAAGCGCCTCTGGTATTCATTGTATTCCAGAATATCGTGGTAATAGCTGATGTTTGTAGCAAACCGCTCAGGTTTGTCATTGAAATCGGCACCTGCGTGAATGGCCGCCCAGGCTTTGTAGTCATTTGCTTTCAAATGACCGTACAGGCGAAATCCCGCGAAAGCCGCTGCCAGAACGCTTTCCGACACCCAGAAAACACGTGCACGTTTGTGGGCACCGGCTTTCCACTCCCCCCACCCGGGTAAAATAAGCGACCGCAGGAAAGTCGGCCCCGGAGGAATCGGTTTGTCGGTTTCACCGTTTTTGGGTGAAGGAACGAGAATAGAATAATTTGCTGATTTGGTAGGCGACAGCAGGGGCAAAAATGGCCGGGGTGAAAACGGATTATTTCCCCCAAAAGCAACGCCCCCGCCGATCAAAAAGAGAAAAACAAACGTCGTTGAGAATTTCATTACCACTCCGTTTTCAACTGAGCCATCCACACGGGAACTTCGTCTCGGTAAATGTACTCGATTTCAATTTTTTGTTTAATTTCCTTTTTGAAAACGCGTGCTGTCCAGGCAGCGTCCAGGGCACTGAGAACATGATTGGCCAGTACAACACCCGTCATTGCGGAGGCTACCTTGAGTGCCTTGTTGCTGCGTTCCCGTAAGGCCATATAAAAAAGGCTCATTTTTGAGGTGTCCTGTTTGGCAATATCCGGGTCCGGATTTTTGACGTCAATCCAACCAGCGTTAAATTCCATGTATTTTCCGATCATTTCGTAATATTGCTGGGTTTTTCGACTCGGAAGCGTGTGGGAAAAGGCGCTTTTCGCTTCGTCGGGTAGCCCGGAATACCAGGCGTCCCAGCGCTCTTTGCTCCAGTTCCTGTCGGCGTAGGCTTTAAAATCGTCCTCTAAATCCATGCCCTTTTTTTGGTAATGATTGTAAGACACCCAGGCGCCTACCTCCACCGCTGCAAAAAAGCCCGCTTTGATCCAGGATTCGGCGTACGCTTCGCCCGCGCCCGGCAAGAGAGCCGACAAAAAGAGGGCTTTCTTCGGAGATTTCCGAATTATTTTGACTCGCACCGGTGCTGCTTTTTTTTGTTGGAACTTTAAGGTCCACCGGGCACCGGGAGCCGGAGGAGGTTGAAATGCCGGCACCCAAAACCTCGGCATCGAGAAATCCGTTTTTCCCGGCTCCCCAGCACGGGCCTGTCCAAATGCAAAGAGCAGCAGCACACTCGTAGCAACGACGACACGTTTCATGCTGGTTACCTCATTCCTTTTTATTGAACGCTAACATCCTGTGTTCTCAGAAATTCATATCGGAAAAATTTCTTAAAAAGTCCAGTGTTTTGGTTATTTCAAACCAATTTCCAGTCCCCCTGGCATTCTGTGGAATACCTCAATGGTCAGGAGGAATTTAATCCATGTACCCAAAAGCCAAACCGAAATAGTAGCGCATTTCTTGCCCGTAGGTTTGGCCGCGATTCACAACTTTGTCTAACCCGTAAGCCGCGTCGAAAAAAATCATTGTGGGATAATTGTAAAAACTGAAGGTATTCAAACGCAATTGGAGCCCCACATCCCTTTTGAAATCCTGCCACTTGAGCTCGTCTGCATCCCAGGCGTTGCCAAAATCGACAAACAGCCCCGCATACAATTTGTCCAGGTAAATGGGCGCCAGTTGGAAATTCAAATGTTGACTCACAGGGAAGCGGTAAATTAGAGTTCCGGAAGCCAATTTTCGCCCCTCAATACTGTAAAACGGGTAGCCTTTCAATCCCACCAAACCGCCGGCAAAAAAATTGAAAAAACTGTCCACAGGGCGGTCGATGTAACCGCCGGTGAAGCGAATTTCGGTAGTGTGGTGCCACGGCAGTTTGAAGTAATGGCGAAACGATGCCTGCAGGCGATTGTACCGGTAACGGGTGTATTTTTCCACCAGAGTCCCGTACTTGCTGCTTACCTTGAACCCGTTAATAAAGCGGTTGTCCTCAAAATCATACTGCAGGCTCCATTCCGTACCCGCCTTGGGGTTGGCGTCCATTCCGATGCTCGGCAACACGCTTCGGTATTGCCAGCGAAGGCGAACCTCATTTCCCTTTAAATAGGTGTACCCAAATTTCACCGGTTGCCCCGAGACGGTGGTTTCCAGGCGCCCTCCGTATCGACTGTGTACAAAAGCCGAGCGCAGTAAATTTTTATCGTTTAGTTTGAATTCCGCGCCCAAATCCGCCTCAATCAGATTGTAGCGGTAACGGTCGTTGGAGTGCACGGCCTTGGTGTGTCGGATTTGATTGTACACTTCGAGAAAAAGGGTGGGCCAGAATTTCCGATAGGTGACCATGCCGAAAACATCCCAATCCCATTGGCGATTGAGTGCCACTCCACCGAAAATACTGTATTTGTCCAGCATATCGCTGGAATAAAAATAAGTGCCGATTTTGGTCGTGCCGTAGTCGAAAAACAGCCGCGGCATGAAACCCACGTGGGTGTACATATCTTTGTAGGGCGTCGCCTCCTTTTCCACGGCTTTTAGGACAAAATCGTCCTTGTGAGAACGGCCCTTCGGCCGCAGTCGGAGAAGCGGTGACACCTGTCCCATTCGGGGGATTTTTCCCTTCGCCAGGTAGGGCGAAACCCGAACCGGCGCGGCCTTTGGCAGATACGCAATTTTAAAGCCGTCTGCGGTGAACCGCGAAAAAACCAGTCCGCTTTGCGGATGGACATTGGGCATGAACGCTCCCCCAATGACATTCGTCAGGGGTTTTATGCGGTGTGTTTTCACATTGAGTCGGTAAATATTGAAAATTCCGGTTGAATCCCACGCGAAAAAGACAAAGCGCCCGTCCCGGCTGAACGAAGGCGAACGAGAATCTCCCCGCGATTTGAGCAGGTAGCGAAAATTTTTCCCGCTGGCGTCAATTAGAGCCAAATCGCGGCCGTGTCGGGTGGAAATGTCAAAGACAATCTGTTTTCCGTCCGGTGACCAGTTGGGGAGGAAAATTTGTCGTCCGTCGGTGAAGTGGGTAATTTGAACGATCGTTTTGCTGTTTAGGTACAAAATTCCCAGATTGTCCGTGCCGTCGTGCCCGGTGACAAAGACCAATTTTTTACCGTCAGGCGAAAAGGCGGGATTTCTGGCGCGCAAACCGCGTGTCAGGCGTTTCTCTTTTTTCTTTTTCACATTGAGCAGAAACAGATCGTAGTAGTGATTCCCCGCGAAATTAACCTTTTCATTCTTGGCGTAGGCCAGATATTTCCCGTCCGGCGACCAACTCACGGATGACCGCGCACCGCCTTTCACAAATTTTGCCTTTTTCTTGGCCAAATCGTACAGGTAAAGGCTCGTCTGCGACATGTAATCCATGCCCTTGTTGCTGACGTAGGCGATCTTTTTACCATCGGGTGACCAGGCCGGGTACAAATTTGCCATGCCCTGCGGTTCAATCAGCTTGCCTTCTACAGACTGTTTTTGAATGGCTCGAACGCCACGGGTGTACCATTTGGTCAAAAATGCCCGCCACTCGCGGTACACCTCCCGGTCGGATTTTCCCAAGGCTCCTTTAAATGCGGAGTTGAACGACAAACGCCACGGCATTCGCATTCGTTTGGTCATCTGCCGAATTTTGTCTGGTCCGTATTTGGCGGCAATGTACGAGACCAGCCCGAAGCCGTGGTCGTACACCATTTCGTTTCCCAAACTGGTTTTACCGAACTCACACATTTGTTTGTACGAAAGCATTTTCTGGGAGAGCACCGCCGTGCGCAGTACCATGTCCCGGTGGGTGTCCCAAAAATCATTGGCTTTGTGGGGTGCCTGGTACTGGGCTTCGCCCTCGGCAAACCAGGGCGGGAAAACCGCCCCTGCAATCGGAAACGAAACAATGCGATCGGGAAAGCCGTAGAGCACGTCGGGGCGCTTTTCCTTTTCGTAGTGCATGTACTGAATAAAAGCCGCGGGCACGTGGCGGGTGAATTTCATGGCCACCTGAAGCGAAACCACGTGGGTAAATTCGTGTGTAATAACGTTTTGCAGCCAGGGATGGGTTCCGCGCAGGTCAAAATCCATTGGGGTGGCCCAAATTTCGATCTTGTTTTCGTAATAGTAGGCAGCTCCGTTGGAATAGTCGTCCGTGTCGCGGACAATAAAATGAACAGGCGAATCGGGCTTGTGGTGGTAGAGCCTGGTAACGGGGCCGTAAATATCTTCGGCAATTTTGGCAATGGCGTAGGCCGTGTGTTCCGTCCCATTGTGAAAATGAATATAAAAATGGGGGGTTCGGAGGGTGTACCATTTTAATTCGGGGTGATTGTAGGATTCCGGCTGCGTCCAGCCTGTGGCCGCCCAAAGAATGCTGAGAAGAAATCCTACCAAAATTTTTTGCAAAAAACGCCCGGTCATTCTGTCTTTCCTTTGTTCCGAACCTCCGCGTAGAGGTTTCCGTTGTGGTTCCTCGGTTGCCGATTTCCTCATTTCACCACGGCAATTTTAAAAAAACGAACTTTGGTTTGACCGCCCCCCACGGCTTCCACCCGCGCTAAATAGACGCCGCTGGGAATTTTTGCCACGTTCCAGGGAATCTCATGGTCTGCCGGGCCAAATCCTGGTCCCGAAAAGGAATCCACCAAATTCCCCGTCAAGTCCATTATTTTGACCGAAACTTTTGCGGGAGCGTTTAAATGGTACCGAATGGTGGTTGATTCCCCGCGAGCGGGATTGGGGTAATTGTACGCCCAATTCTCTCCCGTCAAATCCCCCTTGCTATTTGTATTTACTGGTTTTAGCTGAAGTTGTAGGCCACTTTGAAAGGAGTCGAACCCACTCCACAACAGGTGACTTTTTTCCGCTGTGGTTCCCGGAACGTGCCACACGTACAAAAAGCCGTCTTTCGAGACCACGGCCGCTACGGGATTTTCTCCCTTTCGCAATTCCGTCAGAACCGGCGAGGTCACCACCGGCCCTTCCGTTTGAAGGGGAAAGTCAAAGTGGCGGTGATTTGTTTTTGAAAAAGCCTGAAGCTGTCCCGATGTGTTTCCGATTAAAATCAGGGGCTCGCTGGCGGAATCGACTTGCAACACCGCGGGAGCGTTCCAAACGGCCCATTCGTTGGAAACGGTGTGTCGGTAAATCTTGGGGAAACCGGTTGCCAACACCCCGTTGGGTTCAAAAGCAAAAAGGGCAGATTTACCGCTGACCAAAATTTCATTTTCACCGGATTGGGTCACGTCGGCCAAAACCGGACGCGAGGCGATTGCCATTCCCACGTCCACGGGAAATCCGGGGAAGGCTCCTCCCTTCACATCGAGGACGGCAAGACGGCCATTTTGTGAGGCGACCACAAGTACCAAAGTTTTTCGATCAGTTAAAAATCCGGCGGTAGGGGGTAAATAGGGCCCCTCAAGGGGTACCCGAGTCGAATCCAAAAGAGTTCCCTCGGAATCAAGCGTGTACAACCAACTGTTTTGAAGCAGCACGGCGAATGTGTCGGGTGAACTAACCTGTGCCAGCGAAAGATGAGAAAATCGGCACAACCCCGCTACCGGTGATTTTTGAAGCGTCCGCACCCGAAAGGTTTGGCTGACCCCGTCGTTTTTGTACAGGGTGATTTTCCCGGAAGCGTCCCCCAAAACAACTGTTTCGATTTTCGGCAGCCCATTTGCTTTGCCTGCTGCAGGGCCCAAATCCAACACAGCCGTTGGTTTGCTCTGCGTAAGCGTTATCTGCTCAAGCTCAGCGGAACCCTTTGTGCCCGGGTGCACATGAACCCGGTACCCGCTCCCGGATTTTCCGACCAACAGCAGATCCCACGCGTCACTTTTGGCGTTCCAGAAGGGCAGTGGCGGCGCAACAAGTGAGTCTCCGATTTCGACCAACCGAGCCAAGGGGAAGCGGGCCATTTTGCCGGGGTCTGTTTCGAAATCCAGTGAATCGGCGTTGGGTACCAATTTGCGGCCGTCGGCCGTCCAGCCGAGTAAACGCCCCTTTTGTGTTGCCACAAAAATTTGGGCGGAACCGCTGTCAAGAGCGTCAAAAATGAGGGGCGGAAAGGCTCCGTTCCCGGGTAATTCGACTGCCGCCGGAAATCCGGTTTGAAACAAATCGTTTTCAAAAGAAAATGACATGACGGTGTCAATGGGAGAAAAATCTTTCAGCACAATGTGGGTGTTGGCGCCTGCGAAACTTCGGGATGAAGGCGCCGTGTACGGCCCGAATTCCACTGTTTGACTGTGGTTGGCAGCCAGGTGATTTTGGTTTCCCTGAAAAAAGGGATCGTACATGGTGCCGAGCTCACTGCCGCTTCCCCCTCCCAAAAAGCCGTAATTCTGGCCGATGTCCTGAGAGCCGTCAGCCTCCATGAGTTCCACTCCCTTGTGTTCGGGGTTGGCGTTCACTGCGTTGGATTTGTAGTAGCGCCGAATAATCGCATCGTCAATGTGCCACACCAGAATTCCGGAGCCGGGGATGTCAAAATCGTAGTCGTCCACTTGCACAATTACGCCCAGCGAATCCTGAGCCTTGAGCTGCCCGTTGGCGTCCAATTCTACTCGATTTCCGTACTGATCGCGGCCGACGGCCATGCTGTCGCCGTTAAAATCGTGGTTGCGGTTTTCGATCAGAAAGTATTCGTCCCGGGTCACGGGAATTTTGTAAATGTGCGGAGCGGTTTTTGCCCGCGCCACGCCCACTCGAATGGAGGTTCCGGGGCGAAGGACAATCGGTTTCTCCCAACCCATGAAAACCTTGGACCACGCACAGGGTTGAGCCGGAAGAAGACCGAAATAATTGCCCGAGCCCTGATCCATGAGTCCCCATTTTCCAATACCGGACGTTCCCGTTTTCACATCGTACAAAGCCGGAAGCCCCAAAAAATGCCCCGTCATGAGTGCCATTGTCCCCTTCAGTCCGATTTGAATTTTCGTCGATTGCACCTCCGTTTCGGGCAAGATAACGGCTTGTTTAACCAGGATATTTTCAAAGGGAATGCCTTTAAAATCGGGGTCGTTTTTTCCCAGAGTTTTTTTCAAATGGTCAAAATTCAAAAAGGCGGATGGGATGTCCTGCGGCGTCGCATCGTAATCCAGAGCCACATCGCTTCCTACACCCGCGTGGAAAATAAAAATGCCGTCGTACCGTGTGGCGGGAATCGGACCGCTATCTGCGGCTGCCCGAAGCGCGTCGCGCAAAAGCTCCGACAAACGCTGGTCAAGCTCCGCCTCCGACCGATTTGGATTGTAATAGTCCATGGAATGCGGCAGTTGGTAACTGCCGTTTAAATCCGGGGGGTACACATCCCCCTGAATAATGAGCTTGCCGTGTGACACGGTGCGGTAGTAGTGTGACAGGGAAGCCAATTGCGCCTGAAAATAGGTGCGATTGTGCGGGGGCGGGTCAATGTAAATGGAATCCCTTTTGCTCAGTTGAAAAGTGCCGTCTCCGGTGGTGGAGGAAAGCGTGTCCGGCTGAAAGGCCACCCGCAGAGCCAAAATTCGAACCGTGTCGGGTGCGGTACTGCCTTGCCAGACCCGCGCCGGGGTAAAATACGTGTTGGGCACTAAGGGCAGGGAAGGAGTCCCCCCCAATTTGAGGTGCATCGTCACATTGGCATGATTCGAAGCAAGACCTAAATTGGCAGCAAAAATGAATGGTATGAACCAGAGGATTTTTTTCATAAAAAGTCCGTTGTTTCCACGTCAAGAAAAATGGTACCAAAAAACCGAGATCCGAAGACCTCGGTTTTTCGGTAAATTGTTGGTATTTCTATAAAATCCAATTAAAAACCGATTGTTAAAGAAAAACGCATGGTATCGGTCAACGGGTGCCCTTCGCCGGCTGCAATGTAGCCGAAATCAAAACGGTAGAGCGAATATTTCAATCCTGCGCCGAAAGTGAAGGGCTTGACATTTCCCACTTCGTCGTACCAATAGCCTACGCGAAGGCCAATCAGGTTGCTGTACCAATATTCCAGGCCGGTGTGCGTAATGACTTGTTTCATTTCTTCGCGAATAGGTTGGTCCGTCCACGAGGTGAAAATAGCTTTGTAAAACGGATCGGACGTACCGTTTTTGTATCGACGCACCAAGAGTTTGCTGAAATCGAGGACGTAGGTCAATTTATTGTACTGGCTGTTAATAATGTGGTAAGCCAATCCCACGCGAAGGTTGGTTGGCTGAGGGTCCGCCTGGTCTACATCGATGTAGCTGATTTTCGGGCCCATATTTGCCAGATTCATTCCAAAGCTAAGTCCCTTCAAAAACGGAACTTTGTACAAAAGGCCCAAATCCACCCCAAAAGACCAGGCCTGACCTTTACCTTTTTCTTTTCCGGCTCCGAAAGGTGCCAGGCTGCTGCGAATGATTTTCATGTTTACCCCAACACCGGTGTGTTCCCCAATTAACGTGCCGAAAGCCCCCGACGCGGCAAAATCGTAGCTGGTAAAATGGTCCACCACCTCGGGGCCGGTTTCCAGCGTCACATTTTGGGTGCCCAAATTCAAATAAGTGACGCTGGCACCAAAGGTACCGAGACCGCTTACGTGGTGGGTGTAGGCGACAAAATCATAAAACAGGTCCGAGGCGAGCTGCGGGAGCCAATTGGAATGCATAATCAGCAATTCGTGGCCGTTTTGGAAAGGCAAACCGCCTGTGTTCCAGTAAACGGCGGAAGCGTCGTCCGCCAGCCCCACAAAAGCTTCCCCCATTCCGTCAGCGCGGACGCCCGGTGAAATGAGTAAGAAAAGCACCCCCGCCTCACTCTGAGCGTGAGCCTGTCGGAGAGAGATTCCCGCAAAAAGAACGAGAATAGACAGGACACTTAACAATAGTTTTTTCATCGGATTGGCCTCCTTTGTTCTGTAAATCCTTTGTATGCAAAGCCCTCATTTAAGCTTGCGGAAAAAACGCCCGTTTCTTTAAACGGTTCAGATTTTCGGCTGTTCCTAAAAACAAAAAAACCGAATGCAGGGATTTAAAATCCACTTTTAAACATTCGGCCAAAAATAGTGTGAAGGACGAATACCGTTCGCTTAAAAGTGAATGGAAAAAATCCGCTGCAAAATGCGTTGGCGTTTTACCTGAATAATTTTTTCAATTTCCACAAACCTTTAGCGAACGTCTTTCGGGTATTCTCCTCCAAATCCTTTAAAATTTGAATTTAATGTAACAAAAAAATTCTATCTTGTCAAGACTTTTTTGTCCCCCTATTTAAATATCGGTCTTTAACGCCAAAAGTAAAGGGAAAACCCAACCGGGGCCGGAGCGGGAAAATATTACTTTCCTGTAACATCTAATTTTTTTATTGTTTTATAAAAAAATTTCACGTAAATTATGTACAAAATCAGCCGGAGTCAGAATCCGTTTTGCAAGGAATCGACGAGAGGGATTGTCACATGGCTCGAGAACACACGGTTTTTGGCATCCGAGAGCCGGCTGGCTGCCTGCATCGTTACCCAACGACAGTTGACGCTTGCCTTCGCCATTACAAAGGGCTTACCCTGCAAACCGAAAACTTCAGCTATTTTGTCCGACAAATCGCTTGGCCGAGCCTTGTAAACAGGGGGAATCTTCTCTTGAATCGTCTTAAATAAATTCCCACAAATGTCTTTACTTCGGGGGCACAGTTGCCGATATTAAAAAGAGATAAACGCCGACTTTTGCTTTTGGCGCCTATGTAAAAGGGGATTTTCAAATGACGAGTGCGTCAATTAGTTTTGCGGATATTTTTGCAAATTCCCGTAGTCCCATGGCGGTCGTTGACCCCGATTTCAGATTGACGGATGTCAATGCCGCTTTTCTGAAAGAATGGGATGTTCGCCCGGAGGCCGTTCGGGGTAAATTTTGTTGGGAAATCTTTCAACAAAAAACCCACAACTGCACGGAGGATGGGGAGTTCTGCCCGCTTCGGGAAGCGTTGCTTCGAAACAAATCGATTTCGGGGCACAAAAAACTCCACGTCGATCACCGAATTTTAGACGCGGATTTTGAGACCTTCGTGCTTCGAAAAGCGGACGGTGCCCTTGACGGTTTTGTTCAGCGGTTCGAACTTCAAACGATTCCCAACGATTTTGTTCAGGGAACCCCTTCCGCGGATTCTCTGACCTTCTTGAACCGGGTTGCGCGTGAGTTTGAACAAATCACGGACTCCGTAGAGGCCAACCGGTATTTGGTCTCCCTTATTCAATCGCACTTTCGGCCGGATTTCATGGCGCAATTTATTTTTTCGGATGAGGGGGTTCAGGTACATTCGCCCCGCGAAGCGCCCCGTTTTTTTGCACGCAATCGTTTTTTCACGAAGAAATTTGACCCTCGCCAACAGATCTATTCGGATTTGGTGGGCTTCGACCTGAAAGACGACCGGGAGGTACAGGGCATTTTTTCCAGGCCATTTTTGGCAGAATTGCGGGAGCGCCAAATTCGCCGTGTTCTTGTAACGTCAGCGGATCAATTTGGTAAACTTCTTTATCTGGGTGTTTACGGCTGGCGGGAAGAAACGCGTTTAAGTGAAAACGAACACTCTCTTTTTCAGTTAATTTTGCGAATATTTAAACCAAGGCTGCACCTACTTTTGTCGTTGTACATTCACGAGATTAAGAATAAACTGACGCAGGTTTTAAGCCTCATTGACGAAAGGCTTTTGACGAGCCAAACGCCGGAAGCCATTGTGAGCGAAATGGCGGATGTTTTGCTGAAGAAATCCCAGAAGATTTTCCGGGTTTCTTTTCTTTTGCCGGGGTCGGAGAAAAACCGGTGGCGCCTGCAATTTGTTCACACCCGAGAGAAAATGCACGAGGGACTGGTGGGGCGCGAATTTGGATCTGATGAAATCGAAACTTCACCCGAAATAAAGGTCGTGAATGTCACAGAAAATCAACTGAAAAAATTCACTCCATTTCAACGAGAATTGTACCAATCGGGCTTGCGTGCTTTTATTCACATTCCATTGCAGCTCGAAAATCAATTGTTGGGCTTTCTGAAATTGGGTTTCACGTCCCCTGTGCGCTACCACGCAATTTACTACGATTTCTTAAAGACCCTGGGCAAGCACGTTTCGGTGGCCCTTTACGAAAATCAAAAGCAAACCCATTACCGCCGGCAGCAGGAGCTTTGGCGGCATATTTTTGATTCCGTTCAAATGGGGATTTCTGTCCACGACAAAAATTGGACGGTTCAATTGGCCAATCGGGCTGTTGTCGATTTA
The DNA here is from genome assembly GCA_964579725.1 of uncultured Deferribacteres bacterium. Classification (GTDB taxonomy): domain Bacteria; phylum Zhuqueibacterota; class JdFR-76; order JdFR-76; family BMS3Abin05; genus CAZOHG01. The sequence goes on along the minus strand of CAZOHG010000075.1, from coordinate 3,078 downwards.
CTTGGGCGCAAAGAAAATGAGATTTTAGGGCAAAAATGTTACCGGATTTTTCACGGAACCGATCATCCCATCGATGAGTGTCCCTACCTGAAAATTCTGCAAAATGGCAAGGCCGCGACGTCCGTGATGGACGTTTTTAATGACGGACGCCAATTTCAGGTGAGCTGCTACCCGCGTTTCGACGAAAAACGCCAGATCGTGGGGTACATTCACATTGTGCGCGAGGTCACACGAGAGCTTCAGATTCAACAGCAGCTTTTGCAGCAGGAAAAGCTGGCAACGCTGGGAGAAATTATTGCCGGTGTGGCACACGAATTGAACAATCCCTTAACGGGGGTCATTGGATTTTCGGAATTAATCATGGAAGACCCGGATTTGCCGGAAGGTTTTCGGGACGATTTGAAAACCATTCACAATGAAGCGGAACGGGCGAAACGCATTGTCCAGAACCTCCTGTTTTTTGCCCGGCAGGCTCCTCAGGAAAAAGAGGCTGTGAACCTCCACGAGGCGTTTCGCAAAGCGTTGGCGCTGATTGAATACGATGTGAAAAGCCGGGGCACGCAAATCGAACAGCAATTTTCAAAAGAGGAGCTAACCGTCTGGGCGGATTATTTCCAGATTCAGGAGGTCATTTTGAATCTGGTGACCAATGCGGCGCAGGCGATTGAGCTGGCGGGCAAGGGGGACCACATCCTGATTAAGACAGAAAAAAGCGACAAATACGCCGTGATCTCGGTTACAGACAACGGGCCGGGCATTCCCAGACAAAATCTTCAAAAAATCTTTAATCCCTTTTTCACCACCAAACCGGTTGGAAAAGGGACGGGCATGGGGCTGGCCATTTCTTACGGAATCATTCAAAATCACGGGGGTGAGATTTCAGTGCGCAGTGAGGTGGGAAAAGGCACCACCTTCACCATTCGGCTTCCGCTTTACGACGAGTCAAAGGATTCTGGCGCCGCGGGTTTTGAGGGAACGGACGCTTCCGCTGCCATTCGGGGCAAAACCATTTTGATTTTGGACGACGAGGAAACGATCCGCGAATTGCTTCGGCAAATTTTCAGGCAAATGGGCAATGAGGTTTTGACGCCTACCCACACCCGAGAGGCGTTGGAAATTCTAAAATCCGTCTCGCCGGATATTATTTTGTCCGATGTCCGTATGCCGGACATGAGCGGTTTTCAATTTTTTGACAAAGTGGTCGCCCAAAAACCCGCTCTGTCCTCCCATTTCATCCTGACTACCGGAGATGTGTTGTCGAGGGAAACAGAGGAATTTTTGGAAAAAAATCATCTACCCCTCATTGTGAAACCCTTTGACATTGAAGAATTAAAAAAATTAATGGTGGACTTATTGGAAAAACAGCCGTAATAAGGCAAGCGATTTTTGACAACGAAGGATTGTAGCATGGTTGAAAAGAATAAAATGCTCATTGTAGATGACGAATCGGTGATTCGTGAACTCATTGCCCGCTATTTCCGCCGACACAATTTCGACGTAAAAATGGCGGAAAATGCCCACGAAGCGCTGAAAAAAATCAAACGGGAGAATTTTGACATCGTCATCACGGACATTAAAATGCCCGATTACGACGGGAAATGGTTGCTCAAACAGGTTCTGAGCGAAGACCCCAACATGGCCGTACTTATGATTACCGGTGTAGACGACACCAAGGAAGCCGTGGACTGTTTGCGCCTGGGGGCCTACGATTACATTATTAAACCGTTCAATCCGCAGGAGATTAAGATTGCGGTGGATCGAGCACTGGAGCGGAAAACGTTGCTTTTACAGGAAAAAGCCTACCAGGAAAATTTGCAGAAAAAGGTTCGGGAGCGCACATTGGAATTGCTGCGCGCCTACGAAGAAATTGAAATGACCTACCAACGGACGTTGGAAGCACTGATTACCGCCCTGGACGTGCGAGAACGGAGTACAGGCGGACATTCCAAACGCGTGGTGGGGTACACGCGACTTTTGGCAGGCAAACTGCACATTCGGGGAGCACAACTCATGAATTTGGCTCGCGGCGCCTTACTGCACGACGTGGGGAAAATTGCCATTCCCGATAGCGTTCTGCTCAAACCCGCCCCCCTGACCGATGAAGAATGGGCGGTCATGAAACAGCACACACTCATCGGCTACAACATGCTCAAAAGCATTTCTTTCCTTCAGCCCTCTTTGGACATCGTGAAATACCACCACGAGCGATGGGACGGCAATGGTTACCCCGAAGGTTTAAAGGGTGAAGAAATCCCCATCGGTGCCCGAATTTTTGCGGTCATTGATTCGTTTGACGCCATCACCAGTGCCCGTGTTTACAAAAAAGCCACGTCCATTGAAAAGGCATTGGAAATCATTGCTTCCGATTCCGGTAAGCATTTCGACCCCAATGTGGTGAAAGCCTTCCTCAAAATTCCCGTCAGCGTACTGGAGCGCATCCGGCTCTCGGCCAAGCACACCGAGGCCAGTGACATTGTCCGATTGCTCCGTCGAACCATGAAAACGGCTCAGGAAGCAAAGGCCAGCTAACAGGAACTATTCTTGCCTAAATGCCCGATCGATTCGACAGAAAAACTGCGCCCACAAGTGGGTGGGCTCTCGCTCAAGTGTTCCTTCGGGACGCAGGATTGAGAAAATTAATTCCTGAAATAAAAAATGATTTCCGGAATCTGAGCCCCAACGGGGCGAAATAGCCCAGCCCAGGGCAGCGCCCTGGGAAAAGGCCAAGCCTGAATCAAAAACCACCCTGAAGGGGTGGCATAAAATTCGGGAAAACTGTCTTAGTTTGTGTCCCAAATCCAATCTTGAAACGGGAAAAATTTTTTTGGTGTGTTTTCAATTGAATAACAAGGAACGCAGATTTTTGATTTCTAAAATCTTTTCCGTTTTCCCACACACGGTCTAAAACCGGATCCACCCCCTTCGCTGGTGGGCAAAGGGCGGTTGGCAAATTCCAAGCCCCACTCACCCACAAATGGGTGGGCTCTCGCTCAAGCGTTCCTTCGGGACGCAGGATTGAGAAAATTAATTCCCGAAATTAAAAATGATTTCCGGAATCTGAGCCCCAACGGGGCGAAA
>CAZOHG010000074.1:0-15763 GCA_964579725.1 uncultured Deferribacteres bacterium | reverse complement strand
AAAAATTCAAGTTCGTTTGCCAATCTAAATGAAACGGAAGGAGAGGTGCGAATGAAAACCAAGACGTACGCCATGAGATTTTCGGCCTTGTTATTTGGGTTGGTCCTTTTTGTCACGGGATTAACAGCCGCTCCAAGAGGGAGCTTTCGCCAGTGGGTTTCGGAAAACGGCCGAACCGTGACACCGCCCAAGCTCAATGTGGTGGTGATCAGCCCGGTTCAACTGGCTCACATTGCCAAAACGGAAATTCTGCCCTACAACAAACCCACGTTAGGCGTCCGGAAAATGCATTCGGACACCCTCTGGCTGGGCAGCAACGAAGGCGTCATGATGGGAAAATTAGGTGGCCCGTGGCGCTATTTTCAATCCAAGCGTTGGTTAGACGACAATCGTGTGGTCAAAATTGACCTCACGCCGGACGGAGCGCTGGTCACCACGGAGACAGGCGTCCGTCTGATTCACACCATTCCCATGACATTTGAAAAGAAGGCGGCCTTTTACCTGAACCAACTGCTTAAATACAACACCCGCCTTGGGTTTGTAGGCGACGCGCGATTGAACGTACCCGGAGACCCCTCCAAGGGAGCCTTCAAACCCCACAGCGACAACGACGGGCTATGGACTTCTTTGTACATTGGGGCGGAATGCTTTCGCTACGCCGTAACAGGCGATCCCCAGGCCAAAAAGAATGCCCGTAAATCATTAGACGCTATGATGCGCCTGGAACGAATCAATGGGATTCCGGGGTTCATTTCCCGCTCGTTTGTTCCGGCCGGCGAGCCCGAGCGCCTGCACTACGGGGGCGAGTGGCATCTGACCCCCGACGGCAAGTGGGAATGGAAGGGTGACACGTCCAGTGACGAGGTGGACGGCCACTATTTTGCTTACGCCATTTACTACGATCTGGCTGCCAATAATCGGGAGAAAAAGGAAATTCGACAATATGTCACCCGCATTACCGATTACATTGTCGACCACGATTATTACTTGCTGGATTTAGACGGAAAACCGACGACCTGGGGCTTCTGGGGCCCGCAAGAACTCAATGAAAAACTGACCCATTTAGCCGAACGGGGGCTGAATTCACTCGAGATTCTCTCCCATTTAAAAGCGGCGTACCACATCACCGGAAAGAAAAAATACGAAAAAAGCTATCGGGATTTAATCGATCATTACGGCTACGCCATTAACACAATTAAACAAAAACTCATTTGGCCACACAGCATTATTAACCACAGCGACGACGAATTGGCCTTTGTGCCGTATTACCACCTGTTACAATATGAAACCGACCCCAAATTGGTGGCGATTTATCTTTCCAGCTTGCAGCGCTCCTGGGAAATCGAACGACCCGAACGGAGCCCGTTTTTCGACTACGTGTACGCGGCGTCCATTTTTAAGCACCCGAACGCCTGGCAGCAAGTTTTTGAAGACTACCCAAAGCCGGACGGTCATTACGATGCGGCCGAGTGCGTGGTCTGGTTTAAGGACGTTCCCCTGGATTTAATTGACTGGACGGTTGACAACACCCACCGAACCGATTACACCCAAAAGTATCGCGACCGACACGGGCGAATCAGCCAGAGTGAGAAAGTTTTTCCGGTTTCGGAACGGCCCCTGATGCGGTGGAACGGCAATCCCTACGAGCTGCGCGGCGGTGACGGTGGTCGAACCCTTCGGGACGGCGTCTTTTGGCTCTTGCCTTATTGGATGGGCCGGTACCACAAGCTACTGAAATAGAGAGGGCGATTTAATCGATCAAAACTTGCGGAAACGATGTGACAAAAAAGCGGGGTGAAAAAAGCCTTCACCCCGCCACCTGTCACAAATGGCTTGTGTTCGTCGGCAATTTCCCCAAATCGGCTTGCAACGAAAGGAAATCTATGTTAAATTCAAAAAGTTTAACAAAATTGGCTTTTTGACCAAAGGATAAAATATGTCCCTGAAGGGCTATTTTTCAAAAAAAGCGGGCAAGTTTCAGATTACTGTTCTTGTTCTGGTCATCCTGTTTTTTATTCTCGAAAATCAGGTGACCCATTTGCGTCCCGACCACGCTTTTCTGGCTTTACTGATTATTATTTTGGCCTTCGGAAAGGAAAAGTCCCGCCAATTTTTAATCGACTGGTCGCCGTTTGTGGTGTTTTGGATTGCCTACGACATGATGCGCGGAGTTGCCGATAATCTGTTGGGTTACGTGCACACCTTTTTCCCATTTCGAACGGAACAGCTTCTTTTTTACCCGATTTTGCACGGGAAAGTCCTGCCGTTTTTGCTGCAAGACTGGCAGAAAACAACCTCCCTCCACACGCTGGCCCATTTTCTAAATGTCTTAAGCGCCAATTTTTACACCTTTCATTTCGCGGTTCCCATTGTCATCGGGTGGGTTTTCTGGCACACCACCAACGATCGCAACATGTTTTATCGGTTTGCGTACACCCTCACGACACTCAATTTTATGGCTTTGGTAACGTTCATGCTTTTCCCGACGGCCCCGCCTTGGTACGTCATGCACTACGGCTTTGCGCAACCACAGCACACCAGTTTTTTCGGATTGAGCGCCGGGTCTTTGGTGGACCTGGACAAGCTTTTAGGCGGCCACACATTTGCCACTATTTGGGATTCTTTTAATCCCAACCATTTTGCGGCGATTCCCTCGCTCCACGGAGCCTACCCGATTGCCGCCATTACATTTCTTTACCTGAAATTCAAAAAATATCTGGGCTGGATGATTCTCTACCCACTGGGAACCTGGTTTGCTGCCGTTTATTTAAATCAACATTTTGTTGTTGATTTAATGATCGGAGGGATTTATCTTTTTGTAGCCTTTCAGATTGAAGAAAAAATCCTTTACCCGAAAATTTTCGCTCGTTTTTTGGAAAAGGACACCAAATAGCTTCGGAGCAATTCGACAACTGTTATGGAAAAACCGGAGCAGGGTCATTTTCTGAAGTAGGGGAAAGAACTCAAAAATCACGCAAATTGTAAAAGGAACAGACTCACTAAATTGGAGGGTACCATGCAATTTCAGTGGAGAAAATTGGGTTTTCTATTGGGGATTGTTTTGCTGTTCGGGCTGCCGCTTCAGGCACAAATGATTTCTCCTTCTATCGATCCCCCCAATGCGCCGTTCAATTACGTGGCGTACCCCACGGGTCAAATGGGCATTTTGTACAATTCCGACGGCACGGAAATTACGCCTGAAGGATTTTTGTACACGGGCTTTACCGAACTCATGTTTTTTACCGGCAATCCGCCCGAGCCCATTCACCAGCGGATTCGCACTTTGTACAGAGGGTATTTGCCGATTTTTCAATATCGGGTGGCACGGAAGGGAGTCTGCTACAAATTTCAAACGTTTGCCAATTCACTCACTCAGGATTTAACCTCCAATTTAATGAATTATGTGCGCGTTACCGTGGTCAATCACGCAAAAACGCCTCGCCACGATTTCTTCTCTCTGGCCATGCGGTACACAAACGCCAACAATTCCCACCGGTTTCGCCGCCCCAGTAAGTCACGGTACCCGGGGGCTTACTGGCATTCGGGCGTGCCGTTCAACCCCAATTGGAAATTCACATTTGACGGAAACGGACTGTTCCGAAACGACAGTCTAATGTTGGTCTTCCCCAGAAAGGGAAAAGGGTTTACCGTTCGAACCGTACCGACCGGTAGACACTCGCATTTGCTCCCGACACAGCCGGCCGGGTGGGTTCACTACGATTTCGAGTTGCAGCCGGGAGATTCGTTGGTACTCGATTTTACCATGCCCTACCGTCCGATCCCAAAGGGAAGTGCGTCTGTGGCTCTTGTTAAAAAGCTAACGTGGGGAGCGCAGTTTCAAAGAACCGTTCGATTTTGGGAAAATCTTTTGAGCAAAGGCATGCAGGTGGAACTACCGGAATCCAAGGTGGTCAACACGTTTAAGACCAGTTTAATCTACAATTTAATGGCTTTAAACAAATTTCAGGGAAATTACATTCAGACCGTTAATTTGTTTCACTACCACGCTTTTTGGCTGCGTGACGGTTCGTTTGTGGTTCGGGAATACGACTTGACCGGTTACCACGATTTGGCTAAAAAATGCCTGAATTTTTTCCTGAAATGGCAAAAACCAAACGGGAATTTCCTGTCACAGGGAGGCCAATACGACGGCTGGGGCCAAACCCTGTGGGCATTCGGACAGCACTACGAACTTACCGGCGACAAAGCCTTTGTTCGAAAGGTTTTTCCCGCCGTTAAAAAGGCGGTGGCCTGGCTTCACAAAGTGCGGGCTCAGGACGAGTACCACATCATGCCCTCCACGCGTCCCGGAGACAACGAACGGATTAAAGGGCACGTGACGGGACACAATTTTTGGGCGCTTTTGGGACTGCGTAAAGCTATCGTCATGGCCAGGGCTGTGGGGGACCGGCAAGCGGAACAGGAATTTCAAAATGAGTACAACGACTACCACAAGGCGCTTTTAATCCGCCTGAAAAAAATGGCGGCCGTCAGCGGCGGGTACATCCCGCCGGGGCTGGACAAATTGGGCGGACAGGATTGGGGCAATCTGCTGAGCGTGTACCCTACGGAGACGCTGGACCCCTGGGATCCGATGGTTTCGGCTACCCAGTCCATGGCACGCTCGAAATTTCGAGAAGGGCTGATTACGTACGGGAACCAACGGTACATTCACAATTATTTAACGACCAACGTGACGGAAACCTCGCTGGTCCGAGGGGAACAGCGAGACGTGCTGCGCGATTTGTATTCGATTTTGCTGCACACTACCAGCACCAACGCGGGTTTTGAATATTCCGTTGTCCCGTGGGCCGATCGAGACGTGAGGCACAATCTCACGCCTCACGGCTGGTTTGCGGCGAAATACCGCGGCTTAATTCGCGACATGTTGGTGCGGGAAGAAGGGAAAAACCTGCACCTGTTTTCCGTTTATTCCCCTCAATGGCTTCAAAACGGGGTTCCCATTGGAGCGAAAAATGCTCCGACGGTATTTGGACCCGTTTCCACCCAACTTGTGCCGGACGCTCACGGAGCTGCCTTTACGCTCACAGCCAATTTTAGAAAGAAACCGGCCGAGATTGTAGTTCACATTCCCTGGTTTGTCTATTTGACCTCGGTGGAGGTAGACGGAAAAATCTTTTCCGTGGCTAAACAAGGGGGGCTGGATCGCCCCGGCTTTCCTAAATTGGGAACCGATCGCGTGGTGCTTTCCCCCGACACCCGAACTGTACGCTTAAATTGGCAGCGAACCAGTCGGCCAGACGAGTACAGCTACCAGGCTTTTGTGGACAATTACAAGCGCGAGTTTGTCCGAAAGTACCGACGTTACCTCCAAACAAACACAATGGTCGAATATTAGGAAAAGGAACCTTGCGGGGGCTTGTTGCCTTCGCAAGGTTTGTGAAAATGAAAAAAGAGAAAATCGCTTCGCATTTTCCCAATCCCGATTACCCAACAGGCAGTGGGCGAAATTGTGCGATTGCCGATTTCAAAAAGGGCCGTTGTCCCGAAGCAGAGCCGGTTTTGGCCGGGCGCCTGTTGGAATGGCGGCAAAATCCGAAAGGGCGGATTTTGGCGAAGCTAACGGACGCCACGGGCGTTGTGGAGGTGGTTTTGCCCGAGGATCGGTTTTCTCCGAATGGCCCTTCCCCCCCTGCCGTAAACGTTGGGGATATTGTTGAAATCCAATTTGAAAAAAAAGGAGGCGAATTTCAGCCACAGACCGTACGCCGATTGGTGCCGTTTCGTTTTGAGAAGGGCCGTTCCGACAAAAACAGGCCGAATTGGAAAAGGGCTGTTTTTTCTCCGGAACAGCGGCGGCTTTTCCAAAAAAGGAGTCACCTCATTCAAAAGATTCGCCGATTTTTCCTGGATCGCGGATTTCTGGAAGTGGACGCTCCGACGCTTGTCTCCGCACCGGGTCCGGAGCCGCACCTGGAACCCTTTCGTACGAGCTACAGGACGGAAAGAAAAATTCTGTACCTGCAAACGTCCCCTGAGTTCACCCTGAAAAAATGGCTGACGGCAGGATTTGAGAAGATTTTTTACCTCGGGCACAGCTTTCGGAACGAACCCCGGTCTCGGTGGCACCAACCGGAATTTCTCATGCTCGAATGGTACCGTGCCTACGCCGATTACACGGCCCTGATGCGAGATTGTGAGGCGTTGCTTCGTTTCCTGGCCGAAGAAGCGCAGGGAACGCAAACAGTTGAGTTTGCCGGTAGGTTACTCAATTGGGGCAGCCGCTTTGAACGGATTTCCGTTGCCGACGCCTTGAAGCGCAGCGCTGGAATCGATTTGGCTTCTGTTAGCAATGTGAAAAATTTTGTGGAAACGGCCCGCCAAAAGGGCTACCGAGGCGTAGACGCATCCTGGAACTGGGACGACATTTTTTTTGAGATTTTCCTTAATGAAATTGAACCCAAGCTCGGTTACCCGGTGCCCACTTTTTTGACCGAATATCCTGTTTCAATGGGGGCGCTGGCCCACCGGATCGAGGAGCGCCCTGAATTCGTGGAACGCTTCGAGCTGTACGCGGCAGGAATCGAACTGGCCAACGCCTTTACGGAGCTCAACGATCCTGAGGAACAACGAGAGCGCTTTCAAGAAAGTCGAGCTGTCCGCCGAAAAATGGGGAAGCGCCCTTTTGCCGTGGACACCGAATTCCTCGACGCCTTAAAAATGGGGATGCCGCCTGCGGCAGGTATTGCTCTCGGTGTCGATCGTTTGCTCATGATTTTGCTGAACCAAAATACGTTGAGTGACATTCAATTTTAATTGGGACGCAGTTTCGTTAAACGGCAGATTTTTTAATCTCCATTCCCCAATCCCGGGTGGGAGAAGAGCTGGCGTCACCCATCGTTTTCTGTGAAAATCGATTGGTTTTGAAATGCTTTGGCTTGGCTGTGGAATTTTGGCCCTTTTGAGTTTGGTTACCCTGGTGCTGCTTTTCTTGCTCTTTTTAGAGACGCGCGTCACGGCACACGTGTCCCTTGGCAAGCAGGCCACAGGTTTGACGGTAGAGGCGGGACTGTTTTTTCGAGCGTTGAAAGTTCGGTTTTGGGTGCAGGGAGCAAATAGAAAAATCGGGGTCTTCGTCGGGCGGTGGAACGTGTGGCGCAAAAATCTGACCCCCGAGAAAAGAAGCTCAACACGGCGGAAACCGCCCAAATCCAATCACGGCGGAAAGAAAAGGCCGCCGACCTGGAAGCAAACGGAGACTTTTCGACCGTTGGGGAAAGCCTTGCTTCTTTTTTTGCGGCGAATTTTGCGCTCTTTGCACGCATTTCGTCTGATTGGAAATCTCTCTCTCGGATTGGAAACACCTGCCCAGACGGGGCAATTATTCGGTTTTTGGCACGCGCTTCAAAATTGGTTGCCGGCACACCGGTTGTCCCTGCAGCCGGAGTTTTTGCGCCAGACAGCCGAAGGGTGGATTTCCACCGAGGTGGCGTTTCGGCCGGTTTGCCTTTTTCTGGCGGGTGTGCCTTTTTATTGGAGCTACCGAAAAATCAGTCGCTCGCGCACAAGCGCCTGAAACGGATTGGCCGGAAAGTTGCAGCCTATTTTAAAACGGATGGCTGCCGGGTGCAAGGTTGAAATCAATCAAAAAACGAAAGGAATCCGATGGAACTACAGACAATCTTGAAAGATGTTTTGGCCGAACTTCGACAAATGGTCAAAACAGAAACGGTCGTCGGAAAACCCATTCAGGCGGGGGATTCGGTGGTTGTGCCTGTGTCCAAGGTTTCGGTAGGATTTGGAGGCGGGGGCGGCGAACGAGCCGAAAAGAACCAAAAGGGCGCGAACGGCGGAACCGGCTTGGGAGGTGGCGCCACGATTGAGCCGGTGGCTTTTATTGTGATTACCAACGGCAAAGCTCAATTGCTTTCGCTCACGCGTCAGGAAACCTTTAATTGGGGCAAGGTGGTGGATTTAATTCCCGACCTGATTGACCAGGTAAAGGATTTTACCGGGAAAAAGGGCAAGGAAAAAACAGCGAAGAAAACAGCGGCTGGAGAGAGCCCGTCAAAGTAAGCCTGAAAAAAGGCTCGCTTTTTCGGCGAAGTTAGTTTTTTGCGAAACGAAGGCAGTACGTGAACCGATCATCTAATCCGTTAGGCAGGAAAAATGGGTAAAAGAACAAAACCTTCCCAATTGGAGTTGTTCAAAAAACAAGCCGGTGTTAGCGTTGAAGAACGGCTGGCCCAATTGGAAAAAGAAATTCAGCACGCTTTGAAAAAGGGTCAGCTTGAACGTGCCGAGGCGCTCATTGAGGAACAGCACACCCTTCTTGAGATTCAAATGTCAGCGGATCGAAGTTAGCCCGATTTTCTATTGCTATTCCCGCGTCAATTTCGTATTTTTAATGCAATTCGGCGGTAGGGACGTGCGAAAACCAGGGAAAGAAAATCTTTTTTTTCGGGCCCGTTTCCTTCCGCTTCAAAAGGCGGGAATGCATTTCGGCTAAAAGGGCGCCTCTAAGGGCAATCTTTAACATTCGAGTCAATTTGGGAGTTTTGTTTTCAATGGAGTTTGAAACCGTTATTGGTTTGGAAGTTCACGCACAGCTTTCGACAAAATCGAAAATTTTCTGTTCGTGCAGTACCGAGTTCGGAGCGCCACCCAATACGCACGTCTGTCCGGTGTGCATGGGACTGCCCGGCGTGCTTCCCGTTCTCAATGAAAAAGTCGTGGATTACGCCATTCGAATGGGGCTTGCCACGCATTGCACCATTGCCGAGCATTCTATTTTTGCCCGAAAGAATTATTTCTACCCCGATTTGCCCAAGGGCTACCAGATTTCGCAGTACGAAAAACCGATTTGCGAACACGGCTACGTGGATATCGAATGGGACGGCCACACGAAACGCATTCGCATTACGCGTATTCACATGGAAGAGGATGCGGGCAAATCCGTGCACGCCGAAGAATTTGTGGGTGCCAATGAAACGTTGGTCGACTTAAACCGCTGTGGTGTGCCGCTTATTGAGATTGTGAGCGAACCGGACATGCGTTCACCCCGAGAGGCGTACCTCTATTTGGCCGCTTTGAAGCAGATTTTGGAATATCTGGAGATCTCAGACTGCAACATGGAAGAGGGAAGCCTGCGCTGTGACGCCAATGTCTCCCTGCGGCCGGTAGGGTCCTCCGAATTGGGCGTCAAAACGGAAGTGAAAAATATGAATTCTTTCCACGGCGTGGAAAAGGCGCTGGAATACGAAGTGGCGCGGCAGCTGGAAATCCTTTCGAAAGGGGGAAAAGTGACCCAGCAAACCATGCTGTGGAATGCCAAAGAGGGCAAAATCGTGCCCATGCGCTCCAAAGAAGAAGCCCACGACTACCGCTATTTTCCCGAGCCGGATCTGGTTCCGTTGGACGTAGACCGTGCCTGGGTGGAAAAAATTGCGGCGGAATTGCCCGAGCTTCCCCTGGAACGAAAAAAGCGCTTTGTGGAACAATTTCAGCTTCCCGAGTACGATGCCACGGTGCTCACGGCTTCCAAACAACTGGCTGATTTTTACGAAGCGGCCGCAGCCCGGTACAACGACACCAAAAAACTCAGTAATTGGGTCATGGGAGAAGTACTGCGGTTTTTGCGCGACCGCAAGCTGGACATTCAAAAGACTGTCCTGAAACCAGCTCATTTGGCAGACCTGCTGACGCTAATTGATTCGGGCGCGATTAATGTGAAGACGGCCAAAAGGGTTTTTAACGAAATGGCGGAAACGGGAGAAGCCCCCGGCAAAATTGTGGAGAAAAAGGGGCTGAGTCAGGTGAACGATGCCTCGGCGTTGGAATCGGTGGTGGACGGCGTGATTAGCGCACACCCGGATGAAGTGGCCAAATATCTGGCCGGAAAAGAAAGTCTAATCGGTTTTTTTATGGGGGAAGTCATGAAGGCAACGCGTGGCAAGGCAAATCCCAAATTGGTGAATCAACTATTGCTGCAGAAATTGAGCGAACGTAAAGCCTGAAAAATACGGCTGAGGAAAATAAGATGAGTCACACAGTAGCTATTGACGCCAAAGAGCTGACGCGTCGCTACGGGTCGTTTACGGCGGTCGATCATATTTCGTTTTCGGTGCCGGAAGGTCAAATCTGCGGCTATTTGGGACCCAACGGAGCGGGAAAAACCACGACGATTAAAATGTTAACCGGTCTCATTAAACCCACTTCAGGCACAGCCCAAATCGCCGGCTTTGACATTTTGGAGCAACCGCTTGAGGTTAAGAAACGGATTGGCTACGTGCCGGAATCGGGCGCCCTTTACGAAAAATTGACCCCTGAGGAATATCTGCAATTAATTGGCAGACTTTACCATCTTGAGGAGGAATTTTTAAATCAGAGAATACGGGAATTCCTCAATCTTTTCCATCTTCAAAAACAAGCCAACCAACGCATGGACACATTTTCAAAAGGGATGAAACAAAAGGTGGTCATTGCTGCTGCCCTTATTCACAACCCGCAGGTCATTTTTTTTGACGAACCTCTCAACGGGCTGGACGCGAATGCCGCACTTTTGGTGAAAGAATTAATTCGAAAATTGGCTGACCAGGGCAAGACGATTTTCTACAGTTCGCACATTCTGGAGGTGGTGGAGAAAATTTGCGACCGCGTCATTATTTTGGACCACGGGCACATTGTGGCCGACGGCAGTATTCAAGATTTGCGGCAAATGACCCGGGAATCGTCGCTGGAAGAAATCTTCAGCCAGGTAACCCATTCCGAGGACATGGCGGAAATCGCCGAGGCTTTTTCTCGGCTGATTGCATCGTAATTGGGGAAAGGATTTTCATCCCCAAAAACAGAAAACTGCGGTGAATGCGAAAAGGCCAATGGTCAGATTTTTAGAAAAATTCGATATTGATTTCGTCCAACTGAAGGCACTTTCCCAAGCAAGCTTAAAGCTGGATTTTCGTCGCCCGGTGACAGCCATGTCCCGCGGCAGAAAACCACGTTCAGCCTTCTGGTACACGCTAATCTCCTACCTTTTCATTAGTTTAGCCATTGCGGCAGGCGTGTTCAAAATCACCGACGTCCCCGCCTATTCATTTGTGATTTTGACCGTTTCCATGGTTATGATGGCTATGGCAGTCATTATTGAATTTCACGAAATCATTCTAAATCCCCTGGACGCCGATATTTTGGGGTCTCGCCCTGTCAGTTCCCGCACCTTTTTTGTGTCCCGTGTGGCGAATCTCTTCTTCTACGTCACCGTTATGGGATTTGCGCTAACGCTCGTTCCGGCCGTCATGGGCATTTGGGTCAAGGGCAGTTCCTGGGCCTTTGCCCTTGTTTTTCTGTTGACAAGCTGGCTGGCGAATCTCAATGTGGCGGCTTACATGATTTTGTTCTACACCCTCCTGGTAAAACTGGTCAACTACGATCGCCTGAAAGATATTTTGGCGTACGTTCAAATGGCGCTTACCTTTATTTTGGTTTTAGGCTACCAATTTATTCCACATCTCAGCGAAAAAACGGAAGCAGGACATTTGATTTTCCGCTTTGAACACCTCTGGAATTTTTTGGTGCCGCCAGCCTGGTTTGCGGGATTAACATCTGTTTTTTTCAGTACGAAAGATTTTTGGATGCTAAGTCTCGGAACCCTGGCGGTGGTCAGTACGGCGATTTTTCTGCTGATTGCGTTTCGAAATATTTCGCTGGAATATGCCGGCTATTTGCAAAAAATGTCGGAAAAAGCCCAGCGTTTCGAAAAGGTCATTCAAGAAAAATCCCGGCCCCGAAAAGCCACAGGTGGAAGGAAGTTTCGGTGGATTCGTCCGGGCGAAGAGGAAGTGGGATACGAATTAACGGCGAAATACTTGCGGCGTGACCGCACCCTTCGTACACGGATTTTCCCCTCGTTCGGTATTCCGTTGGCCATGCTCGCTTTTTTCCTGTGGGAAGGTTCCCTGAGCGATCCCTTTTACAACGTCAAGGGGTACGGAGCCATTTTCCCGCTGGTTTTCTTGGTGTACGTCGTATTCTTTTTCTACGAGATTATTTCCACCTCGGAAAATTGGAAAGGCTCCTGGATTTTTTGGTCGGCGCCGATTCGGAAACCTTCCGGCCTCTTTTGGGGGGCGGCCAAGCTATTTTTGCTCCGGTACATGGTTCCGTTTTTTGTCCTTGTGTGGCTGATTCTGCTGCTTAAAATGCCGCCCCTGCACGCTTTTTGGGTGACGTTTTTTAATTTTGTCGTTTCGCTGGTTTACTTTATGTTTTTGGCACTGTTTAATACCAAATACCCGTTGTCGCGACCCTTTGAGCGGGGGCAGTCCAATATGCGCTTTTTAATTACCGTTTTGTTTGTCCCTGTTTTTGTTGTGGCTGCAGGATTGGAATATGTGGTTTTTCGTTTTCCGAGATACTTTTTCCCCGGTCTGGTCATTTTGCTGCTTGTTTTATTCGTTTTGTGGAAATGGGCTGATTATCTCATGGATTTGCGCCTGACTAAGCTGGAATATCACGGGTAAGGATTCCCAAAAGGAAAAGCCATGCTATTGGATCGCAAATTCGAACTACCCCATCGTTTGGAAAAAATGACCTCTTTTTTGGTCATGGACGTCCTGGAAAGGGCGCAGGAATTGGAGCGAGATGGGCAGGAAATTATTCACATGGAAATCGGGGAACCCGATTTCAAGACACCGGCCAAAATTAGCGAAGCCGGACAAAAGGCCCTGTTAAACGGGCACACCCGGTACACACACAGCCTGGGCATCTACCCGCTTCGGGAAGCCATTGTGGAATGGTATCGTAAACGGTACCACGTGACCATTGAGCCGGAGCAGGTCATTGTCACAATGGGAACCTCACCGGGATTGCTGCTCGTTCTTTCGGTTTTATTGAATCCGGGCGATGAAGTGATTTTAACCAATCCCGGGTACGCTTGCTACCCCAATTTCATTCGCTACCTTGAAGGGGTGCCTGTTTTTGTAGATGTGCGGGAATCCGACGGGTTTCAGTACCGAACCGAGGACATTCGGCGGAAGATTTCCGAAAAAACGAAGGCTATTCTCATTAATTCGCCCTCCAATCCTACGGGGCATTTACTGCCGCCTGAAGAAATGGTGGACATCTCGCGCCTTTACATTCCGATTCTTGCGGACGAAATTTACCACGGTTTGGTATACGAAGGCAAAGAGCATTCCTTTTTAGAGCTGACTCCGGACGCCTTTGTGCTGAACGGCTTTTCCAAACTTTTTGCCATGACCGGTTGGCGTCTGGGCTATCTTATTGTTCCGGAAGAATATGTCCGTCCCATTCAAAAACTCCAGCAGAATTTTTTCATTTCGGCGCCGGAGGCGGCACAATACGCGGGCGTTGTGGCCTTAACTGAAGAGCATCCCGAAATTGAGGAAATGCGTCTTCAGTACAATACCCGCCGAAAATATCTCATCGGACGGTTGAAAGAAATGGGGTTTGGCATTCAAGTGGAACCGACCGGAGCCTTTTACGTATTTGCCAACGCCAAACGGTTTACCCGCGATTCTCTGGGATTTTCCTTTGAGCTGCTGGAAAATGCCCGTGTGGCGGTTGCCCCCGGCATTGATTTTGGAACGAACGGTGAGGGATACATGCGTTTTTCCTACGCCACCTCTTTGGAAAAAATCGAGGAAGGCATGGATCGGCTTGAAAAATATTTGCGTACTCGACCCGATCCGAAAACCACCTAATAAATTTGAAAGGCTTTTGCGCACTGAGACTCGGACTCCAGTCTCAGGTAACGTCCGAAATCGGAATCAAAAATCCTAATTCCAATGCGTTGAACCTCTGATCCGAAGATGTCCAATGGCCGATGAACTTTTCAAACAGATGTCGCTTTTTGGGGATGAGGAACCGCTCGTCAAATTAAGACGACGTGAGGATTTCGAAAATTGGGAAGAGCAATTTCTCGCCCCTTACGCCACCCGAAGCGCCGAGCAAAACGGAACCCGCCTGTACATCGAGGAGGAACACCCGTACCGAACGAATTTCCAGCGAGACCGTGACCGAATCATTCACTCCCGCTCTTTCCGGCGCTTGAAACACAAACGGCAGGTGTTCATGGTGACCACAGGCGATCACTACCGAACCCGGCTAACCCACACATTAGAGGTGTCGCAGATTGCCCGCACCATGGGACGAAGCCTTGGCCTGAATGAGGATCTTATTGAAGCCATTGCTCTGGGGCACGATATTGGACACACGCCGTTCGGTCACATTGGGGAAGTAGTACTGCACAAAATTCTGCACGGTGCGGATTCTCTGGACGGGGCCCTCCAATCGGGTGATTTGGGGGGATTTAAGCACAATTACCAGAGCGTTCGAGTGGTGGATGAATTGGAGAAAAAATACGCCTTCGAAGGATTGAATTTGACCGGCCCCGTGCGAGAAGGCATCCTAAAACACACACGCTTAAATCGCCACCAGATTCAGTACCCCGATTGGCGTTCCGACCACCTGTTCATGGAAAGCGACATGTCCGTCACTCTGGAAGGGCAGGTAGTGGCCATTTGTGACGAAATTGCTCAACGCACCCATGATTTGGAGGACGGTATCCGCGCCGGGCACGTTTCGGTGGCCGACATGCGCCGCGTGGAACTCATTCGGTACGTCGAAGAAAGCACCCACTTACAACCTCCCGAGAATGATTTTCTGTACATGAACAGCTTGATCAAGCGGCTCATTCAGGTCCTTGTCTCCGACGTTTTAGAAGAATCCGTCCGGCGGTTGGAGAAATTTTACCACGAAAATCGCCGGTGGAATTTGTTCAACTCGTTTGTGGTGGCTTTTTCGGAACAGATTGATCCTCTACAGAAGGAGTTAGATCATTTTATTGACCAGCGGATTATTCGCCGTCCCGGAATCGAATGGGCTGACAATCTGGCGGAAATGGTCATTCGAGACCTTTTTAAGGCCTATCTCAAAAAGCCGGCCGAAATGCACAGTTACCCGGCTTACCGATTTTTCCAGACGCAAACGGGACAAAACGATTTTCCTGCGGAAACGTGGCAGCCCGACCAGATTTCCGAGCAGGCGGATTTTGTCCGTCTAATTGCCGATTACATCGCTGGAATGACTGACAGTTTTGCCATGAAAGAATACGAACGCCTTGTGACCTGAAAAAGGACAGGGAGTGTGTTCGGGGGCGCGCAAAAATAAACAAAATAACTTGATTTCAAATGAGGTTTTTTTTATATTTAATGGAATTTTGAAAAACAAAGAAAAGGATGATTCCATTGCTCGGAGAATATTTCGATAAAAACATATCGCAAACGAAAACAGCAATGGATTGTCCTGCGAAATTTTAAAGTGCACTTTTATTAAAGTGCATTTTTTTTATGTACCGAAAATGAGAGGAGAGAACCGTTGCCGCAGAGATTGAAAATTCTGATTGAACTCCAGAAAGTGGATTCCAGATTGCGCGAATTGGAAGCTCTTCAGGGGGATTTACCTAAAAAACTTCAGAGTTTAAAACAGCAAGTGGACGAGAAGACGACCCTGTTAGGCGAGAAAAGAAAGGCGCTTGAAGAAGCCCAGAAATCGAAGTACGCAGCGGAGTTAGAGATCAAATCTCTTCGCGAGAAGGATAAAAAATACCGTGACCAGTTGTTTAAGGTGACGACCAATCGCGAGTACGACGCCATTCAGGCAGAAATTGATTCGACGGCGGCGGCTATTGACACGCAGGAAACGGTTTTTCTGGAAGCCAGCGAAAAAGAAGAGACACTGGCGAGGGAAATCGAGGAACTGAAAGCAGAAGTCGAGCGTATTCAAG
>CAZOHG010000073.1:0-15926 GCA_964579725.1 uncultured Deferribacteres bacterium | reverse complement strand
GAACCAAATCGCTGCGCGAGTCGACGAAAAGGGTGTCCAGGTGCACAACCTCAGAGGTGTAATTTTTGCGAATCACCTCTCGGATTTCAAACGGCTGGGTAGGAAAACGCGGGTCGTTTAATTCCAACAATTTGCCCTTTGGTACACTGTACGAAATGCTTAAGCTTCCGGAACCATCCGAGCGAAGCGTGATTTTCTGAGAATATTGGAAACACCCCGTGAAAAAAACAAGTGTGAAAAACAACCCGACCAAAGCCAACGGACGGTTACGTCTTTTCAAAATCTCCTCCTCAGATGATCGTAGCTCCAAAATGCCTGAATGGTTTTCCGCCTATTGTGATCTAAAAATCGGTTCCTCCGGTATTTCCGATTTGAAGACGAATATCCCCTTCGCGGGTGTGAAGCGTGACGCGCCCCTTTCCGTCTCCCAACGTGGTCTGGCACCGGGCGCCGTCCTCCTTGCCGGTAACCGGGATTTTTCCACCCGTAAACAGCAAACCCTCGTCCGTTGAGGCTTCACACCGTGCCGAAAATTTCGTCGGAAGGTAGAGAAAAATGTCTCCAAGCCTGCTGTCTAAGCGGTAGGCCGGCAGCGGACTCGGACGGAGCACCAATTCCAAATTGCCAGTTTGGGTGGAAAGGTCCAGCGTGCCGACCCGAACGTTCAGGAGCAAGATGTCTCCCGTTTTGGTGTTTCCCACCATTTTTTGAAAATTTCCCTCCTTGACGACTACGTCGCCTTGCCCGGTTGAAAAGAGAAGGCTGCTGCCCGCTTTCCCTGCCGCGGTGTTTTCAACGTGAATTGCCCCGTTGTCTGTTTCCAGCGTTAGAAGCGGTGCCGCGCAATTTTCCAGAGTAACGGCGCCGTCGTCCAGCGTCACGTGGATTTCCCCCGAAACCCCGCGAATGTGCACTCTTTTGTCTTTTCCCTTCACCGTAAGTGCGCTGAATCGGGGCACTTTCAGCTCAAAACGAGCACTCACACGCTGAATTTTTTGCTTCCAAAAGGCGGAAGTAAAGACGTCCAGCGGAGTGAAATGACCCTGTGGCAGATGGGATTCCAGGACGAAACGCTTTCCTTGAAGGCGGGTGGCAATCTCCGCAGAGGCCAGCGCCCGCTCGGCCTTGACAAGCGAGGTGTTTCGAGCTTGCTCGGTGATTTTAAGGTCGATTTTCGCTGAGTCCCACGCCGTAACCCGTAAATGGGCATTGCCGATTTTGAGCAGCAATTGCCCTTTGGGTGAAAAAGAAAACGCCTTGTGAATGGTTTTTACTTTCGTCGCACCGTGTGCCGGTAGATTCGGCAAAAAGAAGCCGAAAAGAATCAGGCCGACAATCAATGTCCGGCTCCGGCCCGGCCAAAAACAGTTTTGGGGACGTAACGACATGGGGCGCCTCTACTCAAAATCAACCGATAAATTCCCAAGTCCGGCAGAAACCCTCACGTAGAGCAAATTTTTACTCCCTTTCTCCGCCCGGAAAAAATACGCGCTCCCGCGTTTTTCAAATTGAGGCGGCAGGTCAATTTGGGTCAGAAACAAAAGTTTGCTCACGCGCAATTTAATGGGCCTGTGACGAGGTAGCAAAATATTGGCATCCCCGATTTTGAATTCCACGTTCAAATCCTGTGGGAAATCCACCGAAACTCCACTCAAATCCAGGTCCATTTCACCAACTCCCGTTTCAATGACGCCGGTTTGAAAACGGGCGTTCCCAAACTGCTGCAAATCCAGTTCCCCCACTTTTCCCGAAATGTCAAAATCTTCCAACACAATGCCGTTTGGTTTTCGAAATCGGATTTGCACACTTCCGGCAAACACTTCAAGATGGATGAATTTGAGGGACAAGCCGCCCAGTTCAAAATCGATTTCTCCCACCTTGCTGTCGCTTTCCAGATCAATGGGTACTCCCGCAGGCAGGTACACGGTGCACTCACCACGCTTGCTGTCGTCCGACCAATTGTCCTTCCAGCTTTCGCCCGTTAATTCCACGTTGAGGTGGTTGGTTTCCCGATCGAAATGGACCTCGGAGGTCAGGTAATCGGTGTCGTAATCCAGTTTAACCGTCACCTGTTTGGCGTCCGTATTGGGGCGGATCCGAAAATTGGAAGAATATTGAATGTTGAGTTCAACTTCCAGTGTTTGGTTGGGGTTAATCGCAAAGGCGTATTTTTCGGATTTTAAGGGGACTGCCGGCGATTCTGCCTGCCAAAAAAGCACAATACCGACTGCTGCGGAGAGAAAGGTCATTTTTTGCATGGTAAGATTCCCTTTTTTCTTCAATCGCCTGTGGCGAAATGGTTTTCCAATTGACGTTCATTTTTCCCCCTGATTTTCAATCTTTGGGTCGGGGAAGGATTTTCTCCCGGCCCCACGTCCTTCCAATTCCGCCCTTCTTGAAAAAAGACGCTAAAACGGTTGTTGAAGGCGGAATGTCACAACCATTGCGTTGGTACTTCGGTCGGTGCGTTTGGCCAGATTGAGCCGGATTCGTCCGTCCGAATTGGTCAGAGCGATGCCCACGTCCGCCGAAAAATCCGCTGGGCGCAAATCCTTGAATTGTTTGTCTGTGCCTGTCCAGGCGGTACCGGCGTCGGCAAACAGAATGAGATTAAACATGTCCAAAAGCGGAACGTCGGGGTAACGGTTCATTTCGTCCCAGTTAATGAAATATTCGAAATTGGCCAGCGCCATTTGCGTACCGGTGAAGGATTTATATCGGTAGCCGCGCAACGTGCTGATTCCGCCAAAATCAAACCATTTTTGACTGGGCAAATCGCCGCGGGAATCGCCCAAACGAAGACGGAAACGGAGAATCTCGCCGTCCGAAATGGGTTGGTAGCGGCGGAAATCCAGAATGTAGCGCTGGTAGGAGAGGGCATTTTTGTACGCTTCAGGGAAATATTCACCGAGTAGCTGAACGTACCAGCCCCGTTCCGGTGTTTGCCTGTTGTCCCGCGTGTCCAGAACAAGTTGGCCCTTAAAGCCCCGGAAGTCAGCGTCCTGAATAGGGGGATTGTCCCTGAATTTTTTGTGTTTGCCGAAAAGTGCCCAGTCCGTGCCCCGTCGGACGGAAGAGTGCGTTTCGTCGTAATATCCGACTTTAAGGTGGAGGTAGGGTGTCAGGTTCTGTTTCACATAGCCGCCGTAACCCTGAAGCCGGTAGAAATCCATAAAATCTTCGTGCAGTAAAAAAGCCGCCAGGGAATTTTCAAAGCTGGAAGAAATAATCCATTCGTCTTCCGAAAAGGTTTGGTCGTACACGCTAAATCCGGGGGCAAAACGCAGCGAACGTCCAAAGAAGCCGCGTTCGAAATTCCAGAAATATTGCAGGCGCTTGCTTTCCGTGCCGTACCCCAACGAGAGTTTTAGTGCAACACCCGACCCGAGAGTTTTTCTCTCCGGAACATCGATTCCAAAATGGAAGAGAAAACCGTCCACGCGGTTGTAAAAAAGCCGGTATTGGAAGGAATATTCGGCCAAACGATGGCTCACACGATGATGTTTGTGCCGCGGGTGGTGACGCCGTGAAATGGAGAGTTCCAAAAGTCCGCTGTTTGGCTGTGGCCGAATGAAGTGGAATTTCAATCCGACCGCGGCTCGTGCCGGGGGCTGATTGAGAAAGAGAAGGGTAAAAACGAACATGAGAAAAAAGGCCACAAATTTTCTACCATTCATGGCAATGCCTCCGTACTTGGATCTGGGTCGTTGTCGCTTCATTTTAGAATACGGAAAACCAGCAAACTTGTTGCAAAAATGTCGGATCGGACACAGAGGACAAATTCCCAAAATGAATTGGTGCGCGGCAAAACAGGTCGAAAGAAATTTCGTAGTGTAAACAAAGCAGGGAGTTCGCGAAAAATTAGCGCTTGAATAAATGGACGCGGCTCAAGAAAATGAGAATCGCGGGCAGCACGATGTTGGTAATCGTTGCCCACCGGAATGGACGCATGACAGGCTGGTACAATTCCAGTAGTCCCACGGCTACTCCGAGGATTCCGGCGTAAAAGCTGTCCTGCACGCCGCGGCCAGCCCGGTAAAAGGTCATGCCTAAAACAAAGACGTAGGCCAAAATCAGGTACAGAAAACTGGGACGGTGTACGTAAAGGTACATTCCCAGATTGAATAGAATGAGAATTCCCAAAATGACCTGAATGGTTCGCAGAACCCAGATTGGAATCGCTTTCATGTCCAGACCTTTCGATATTTGTGAACCTTAAAAATGGCTATTCGTAGCGTGTTATTCCACAACAATGAAGTCCCGTTTTGCCGTCAAATAGGGATTGCCTGTAACGGGCCGGTTGTCGGCGTCCAAAAGCTCTACCTTTAGGTGATGCGTACCGATGCGTCGGGCGTTTTCCCAGAAAACCGGCTTCATTTGAAAGAGATCAAAGGAAAGCCCGTCCAGTGTGTACCGGAGGTGAGCCTCACCCTTTTTCAGAATAAGGTTCTTCAGGAGGAAATCAAATTCAATGCGATCGGCGATCCAACCCTTGTAGTACCCCGTGTGCGGCAGGTTAACCGTTAAAATAGGCTTGTTCTTGTCAAAAAGAGGGGCGCCGGTCTTTTGCTGAACGTAAAAATTGACCAGGGCAAAAGCTTCCGGATTTTTGTAGCTTTCTCCGTTTGGCCGCGTCAAAAGGACCCGCACAGCGTGAGCCCCAGGACGCACCCCCGTAAAAGTGTACGGTTCAACCGATTTTTCGTAGGAAACGTACGGCAAATCGTCCAAAAAGATGTGCAAATGCGGCCCTCCCTCGTAGGCCACAAAGTTTTTCAACTTGAATTTCACCGTAACGTCCTGCGACGGCAGAACCTCCCCTTCCTTCGGACTCAGCAATGTAACGCTCGGGGGGCCGTTGAAATGATTCGCGGGCTTGGATTTTTGACAGCCGCTCAAGGCAAAAGCGGCAAAAATCAAATTACCCCAAAAAATACCAATTTTTGTATTCATGGACCCATTCCTGTTTTAACGGTTCAGCAACGACACCCATCCCCCTGAATTGGTAAAACTTGCCAAAGGCGGAAAATCCCACCAAAGCACTACAAAGGTAAAAAAATGCAGGGTTAAAATCAAGCAAACTTTGGCCCAAGCTTTGCCTTTTCCGCGCGATAAAATCTTGCGCAAAGCTTGCTTTTGTTCTATATTTGGAGATGGAAGCGGGGCGTTGAATCGGCTTCCGGGAGTGAAAAAATGAAAACGGTGGTCTTTTTCCTGTTGGCCCTTGTCAGTCTTTTCCCCGACGGGCTGGACGAAAAGATTGCGCACCCCGAAGCGCTGTTTACAGATGCTCGCCGGACGTGGATCGGGCGCCCGATCTACTTTTTGCCTCGTCCACACACCCCCAATGAAAACCCTTTTTTTGATTTTTGCAGCGATCCTCGTAACCTTCGCGACACCAGAATTCCGTACTCTCGTTTAGCGGGAAAAACCGGTCGTTTTGTGGAAGTTTGGGCGGCGCACATTACTTACCACGATTGGCAGCGCGTTTTTCACTACGTACAGGGCTATTTTTGGAAAGTGCGCCTCGATTCCTCAAAACAAATCGTGTGGTACTGGGACGACAACCGAACCGGTGTTATGAATTTCGGTTTTTTAGATGATTTTCGGGCCGCCCGCCGCCACATTGGAGACACGTTGTACGTCAAACGCGAGCCCTGTTTGTACGGTTTGGACGATTCCACCCTGATTCCTCTGCGGAACACTGAACCCGTGGTAATTCGGAATGTACGGTGGGGAGAATTTGGCAATTGCCCCATTCAAATCATTTTGGAAACCCGGAGCGGACGCCGGGGTTACCTTTGGGCCTGGACAATCGACAAATTTCTTAGAAATTGGTACCGAACCGACCCGCGTCGGCATTTTCGAACCTGGCCGCCCAAATTTTGGCGGTACGTGTTGTACCGCCGCTTAATTCCAGGAATGTCCGAAGAAATGGTGCGATTGAGCTGGGGGGAGCCGGTTCGGCGGGACACCCTAAAGCGCGCTCATTCTGTCCCAATTGTCCGTTGGATTTTTCCGGGCGTGCGGGAAATCGAATACCGCCTTTACTTTAAAAAGCACAAGTTGGTTCAGTGGGACTGGAAGTCATGCCCGGGGACGTCTACCGATATTCGACTCAAACCGCTTCACCTCGAAGAAAACCCCTGAAATTCCTCAGGTGTTCCCCCTTTGAGAAGAGAAAAAAAGGCGGAAATTTTTATTGATTTTAAGGGAATTAAGCCTTAAATTTTAAAACCAAAATGAGCGCAACCATTCGAGAAAATCTCAAAATCGTCCGAGCGCGGATTGCTGCTGCCTGTGAGCGGTCCGGTCGAAATCCCGCAGAGATTACGCTGGTGGCGGTGACGAAAACCGTTCCAGCCGAGCGGGTGAATGAGGCTATTGAAGCAGGCGTGACGGACATCGGCGAAAATCGCGTACAAGAAGCGTGGGAAAAATTCCTTAAAATAAAGCCGGTTACACGCCATCTAATCGGCCATTTACAAACCAACAAGGTGAAAAAGGCTGTTCAGATTTTTGATTGGATTCACTCGGTCGATTCTTTTCACCTTGCGGAGAAGATTAGCCGGGAAGCAGAGAAAATGGGGAAACCCATGCCGATTTTGCTTGAGGTTAAAACCTCCCCCGAAGAAACAAAATTCGGGGTTCCGGTAACCCAAACGGCGGAGTTAGCCCGCCAGGTGGGATTGTTGCCCGGCGTGCAGCTTCGAGGGCTCATGACCATTGCCCCGTTCACAGCCGACGAGACGGCCATTCGCCACAGCTTTCGAACCCTGCGATTGTTGCGGGATGAAATCCGGGCAGCGGCGTACCCGGGGGTTCAAATGGAGTTGCTTTCCATGGGGATGTCCGGCGATTTTGAAATGGCTATCGAAGAAGGTGCGAGCATGGTACGAATTGGCACGGCTATTTTCGGCCCGCGACAAACCAATTAAAGAGGAGGTGTATGTTTCTCATTCGAAATCTGATTTTGGCCACCGCAAAAATACTGGACATTTCCATTACAATTTACATCTGGATTATTATTATTCGTGCCTTGATTTCGTGGGTAAACCCCGACCCGCGGAGTCCGTTGGTCCGCTTTCTTCACGAAGTAACCGAACCCGTTTTAAACCCCATTCGCCGCTATTTACCGTTTGTCGGAATTGATTTGTCACCCCTTGTGGCGCTTTTGGTGCTGTATTTTGTCCAAATTTTTTTGGTTCGCAGTTTATTCGATTTAGCAAATGCCATTTGATTGGCGGGAGGGAATCTCTTGAAACTGACACCGCTTGATATTAAAAAACAGGAGTTTAGAAAAACACTCCGCGGCCTGGACCCAATGGAAGTGGAAACATTTTTGGAAATGGTTGCGGATGAGTACGAGGAAATACTCAAAGATCGGAATAGTTTGAAAGAAGAAGTGAGTCGTCTGAAAACCCAGCTTCAGGACTACCAGCAGGTCGAACACACTCTAAAAGAGACGCTGATGAACGCTCAGGAATCGATCAAACGGGCGCGGGCAAATTCCGAAAAAGAGGGGCAAATGATCATTCGCGAAGCGGAACTTAAGGCTGAAGAAATTGTGGGAAAAGCCTTTAAAGAATTGGAGAAAATGAAAAACGAGCTGCTGATTGTAAAGGCGCAAAAGGATTCCTACGCCAATAAATTGAAGCATTTGATTCAATCCCAATTGGAATTGCTTGAAATTTTGGAAAAGGACGATTTCCATTGGCCGGAGGGGCAGGCGTCGGCCACTGGTTCTCAAACAGCGCCGCCCTCTCAGGAAAAGGCGGTTTCTCCCGAAAAAAAATCAGGAGAAGCGGATTCCCATGATGCCATCTCAAACCAACTCATTATTTAATGACAAGCCGCGAGGAATTCCCATGAAACGATTCTTTTTACTGATTTCGGTTGTGCTGGTTGCTTTTACGCTTACACAGTGTGCCAAGACGATTCCGGTTTCCTTTGACGCTGCCAATTCCAATCAGGAGGTCAAACTCACCCTCAAATCGGGGCATTCCATTGTGGGGATTATTACCAAAAAGGAAGCAAAGGCGTTGACCATTCTAAACGAAGAAACCGGTCAGAAACGCACACTGCAAAAAGAGCAAATTGCCTCCATTGAAAAATTACCGGCTGAATACGACGAAGCCGGCAATGTCATTTCCCGCGCGGAAATTAAAAAGGCGCGAAAAAACAAAAACTTGGTGCTTTATTCCTTGGGCGGAACAGCCTTGAGTTTTGGCACCAGTTTGTTTCTTAGTTCCCTGGTTTACCGGGCTGAATCCGATTCAGATAAGACGTTTCGTGTGGTCAATCCCCTTTCAATCGGCGGGACTCTGTTGGGCGCAGGGGTATTTTCCTATCTCGGGCACCGGCGGGACACCCAAATGGCCTTGGAAAGCATTAAGGATCGGCGCAAAAAAATGGCCGAACACAAGCTCAAAGAGGAAATGACACACAAAAAGCAGTTGGAATTGGAATTGAAACGATTAAAACAGCAAAAAGAGAAAGCCGAAAGAGAAAGACAGCGATTACTGAAAGAATTGAAGAAAAAGGACAAGCCGCAATAGGGAGAAATCATGTCTCAACTCCGCCAACAAATCGACGAGGCCATTCGGTTTTTGCGTACGCAGACCGACCTGAAACCCGAGGTGGGTGTGATTTTGGGAACGGGTCTGGGTGGACTGGCTCAGGAGATTAGAAAAGAAGTTGTTTTGTCCTACGAAAATATTCCACATTTTCCCATTTCAACCGTGGAATTCCACGCGGGAAAACTGATTTTTGGCGAGCTTTCGGGGAAGAAAATCGTCGCTATGCAGGGACGCTTTCATTATTACGAGGGCTACACCATGAAGCAGATTACCTTTCCCGTGCGGGTTATGAAAGCCCTCGGCATTCACACGCTGTTGGTTTCGAATGCAGCCGGTGCCTTGAATCCGCTGTTCAATGTGTCGGACATCATGGTAATTGTCGATCACATTAATCTGTTGGGCGACAATCCGTTGATCGGCGAAAACGATGAAACCCTCGGCCCGCGTTTCCCCGATATGTCCGAGCCCTACACCCGGTCTTTGATTGATCTGGCGGAGCAAGTGGCGCTAGAAAATAAATTTTTCGTTCAAAAGGGTGTTTTTGCCGCCATGACCGGTCCC
Organism: uncultured Deferribacteres bacterium; assembly: GCA_964579725.1. GTDB lineage: Bacteria > Zhuqueibacterota > JdFR-76 > JdFR-76 > BMS3Abin05 > CAZOHG01. The sequence continues at coordinate 6,786 of CAZOHG010000073.1, read as the reverse complement.
AGTTTGGAAACTCGTGCCGAGTACCGCATGTTGCGGACAATCGGCGCAGACGCTGTGGGAATGTCAACGGTACCCGAAGTTATTGTGGCCGTGCACAGCGGTCTGAAGGTTCTGGGTTTTTCGGTGCTCACTGATTCCTGTTTGCCCGACGCCTTGGAACCGGTGGAGATTAAGAAAATCTTAAAGGCGGCGGCGGATGCGGAACCGCGGCTGATTCAACTCATGAAAGGGGTTTTGCAACGGTTGTAAATCCCCTCACTTTCAAAGTGAGCTATTGGGGGGAGTCATTTGGGGGAGTCCTGATTCATTTCCGGTCAACGAGAGGTTTGACGCTTCCCGTCTCGCGCAGTTCATACCAAAGAAGGAGGAACACACCATGAATAAAGCCCATATTTTCTCCGTCATTTTTCTCATTTCTTCCCTTTTCATTCTGTCTTCGGGGGTTTTCGCCGGACAAAACCAATCGTCGAAAACCGTTGGTGTTATTTTGTCCGGCTGTGGGGTTATGGATGGAGCAGAAATCAGTGAGGCCGTCCTGACACTCTTGGCTTTGGACCAGGCCGGTGCCAGGGTTGTCATTATGGCCCCCAATATTCCCCAAAAACAGGTTGTGAACCACCTCACCGGAAAAGTCGTGCCCAATGAAAAACGCAACGTTTTAGTGGAAGCCGCCCGTATTGCTCGGGGCAAAATTCACGATGTCAAAACGGTTTCAGCCGCGCAATTGGACGCCCTCATTATGCCCGGCGGGTACGGCGTGGCGAAAAATATTTGTGATTTCGCCTTCAAAGGGACAAAGTGTTCGGTCAATTCGGATGTGGAAAAGCTGATTTTGGCCATGCACGCCGCACAAAAACCCATGGGATTTATTTGTATTTCCCCTGTTTTGGCCGCCAAAGTGCTTGGGAAATTTCATCCGAAATTGACCATTGGCCACGACAAAAAAACCATGGAAGCGATTCGGGAATTGGGAGGCGTGCCCGAAGAGCGTGATGTTACGCAAATTTGCGTCGACACCCAAAATAAGGTGGTTTCGACGCCCGCGTACATGTTGGGGCCCACCATTGCTCCCGTTGCCAAAGGCATTAAAAAACTGGTGAACCAGGTATTGCTCATGGCGAAATAACCCGGCCTTCCGGCGTTTGTCAAAACGATTCGGAAAATTTCTCGGGGGGCCCTGCCCGCATCTTCGAATTCCGGGTGGACAAAAGGGATTTTTGGGTCTGAAAAGCGGTGTAAACGGATAGCGTAATTCAATGTAAGGAGACACGCGGGTGAAACGACGGTCATTTTTGCTTGACGTCAGTCTTGTCCTATTTTGGACAAGCATTCTTTGGGGGCCATTCCCGGTTCTTTTAAGGGCGAAAACCTTACACGATCCGGCCACTCAGATCGAAGTGACGGTGCAGCAAGCCACCGGGAACTACGAAATTACGAGCAATCGTTTCCACTGGACCTTCTCCGGAACATTGGGCTCCCCCTTCTTGACCCTTCAGAAAATGGCCGGACGCGATGGCATCGGGCCGTTTCAATCGTTGGTTTTCCAGTGGAAACAAGCCGTTCCTCTTCAGGGGGCAATCCGTTTGTACGATGGAAAACCAATTGTTTTATTCGAGTGGGTGATTTTGCGAGAAGCCGAGAAAGCGCCGCCCGCCTTCCCTGATTTTTCGGTTTTCCCTCGTCTGCACCCCTTCAGTTTTGAGGATCGTTCCTTTTCTCCTCCCGTTTTTGATTTGAAAGAAAATGCTACTCCGTGGTTGTTTTTCAATAAAAAGGACGAAGCTTTTCTCATCTCTCCCGCGGATGACTTTATGATTTCTCACATGTCGGGAGTTCACAGGGGGCACGTGACAAGCGGCCTAAATCCCGGCGTGCACACCTTCCCGAAGGGCTTCCGTCATCGAACGCTTTTGGTTTTGGGAAAAGGGATCAATCGCATTTGGGATGTTTGGGGGCATGCGCTGACCGATTTGCACGGGAAAAAACGTCCGGCCAACGATGCAGACGTGGGTTTAACCTATTTGGGGTACTGGACGGACAACGGAGCCACCTACTATTACAATTACGATCGACAAAAGGGGTATGAAAAGACCCTGCTGGATCTTTTTGCCGCCGCCCGTAAAAAGGGACTGCCATTTCACTACCTTCAATTGGACAGTTGGTGGTACCCAAAAACCTTTACAGGCCCTTCCGGGAAAAAGCCGGAACATCCGCACCCCCGAAATCCCAAAATGCCGGAGGGACTTTGGAATCGTTACGGCGGGATGCTAAAATATGAAGCAGACCCCGCGGTGTTTCCCGACGGATTGGAAGGATTTCACGAAAAATTGGGGCTTCCCCTCATTACCCACAATCGCTGGATCGACGTGGCAAGTCCCTACCGCCAGAAGTACAAAATCGCCGGTGTAGGGGCCGTGGACCCGTATTGGTGGGACGATGTGATTGGAAAAATCGCTTCCTGGGGGGTGGTCACCTACGAACAGGATTGGTTGAGTGCCATTTACAAAAACTCACCCGAAATGCAATCGACAGTGTGGGCAGGGCAAGCGTTCATGGACAATATGGCTCGTGCGTGTCGAGAGCATGGCCTTACCATGCAATATTGTATGGCACAACCGAGGCATTTCTTGCAGGGCTCGGAATACGGGAATTTGACCACGATTCGCGTGAGTGGGGATCGTTTCAAACGAAAAGCCTGGGTTCATTTTCTGCTGACATCCCGACTGGCCAGCGCGCTTGGTATTTACCCGTGGACAGATGTCTTCAGGAGTTGGGAAGTGCCCAACCTGTTGCTGGCCACACTTTCCGCCGGAATGGTGGGGACGGGAGACCCTGCTGGCAAAGAGGATGCGGCGAATATTTTTCGGGCGGTACGAAAGGACGGTGTTATCGTCAAGCCGGATGTGCCTCTGATTCCAACGGACGAAACCTACCTCCGATTGGCAGGGCACCCCAGCGCACCGGTGGTTGGTTTTACCAAAACCAATTTCGGCACGCACGCCATTACGTATCTATTTGCCTGGAACCCCGGGGAAAAGGCTCGAAAAATTGCGGTGCCACCCCGTTCATTGAAATGGGCGGCTCCGTTGGTTGTGTACAATTATTTTTCGGGAAAATGTCGGGTGCTCAAAAAAGGGAAAAGGGTAAAAATAAAGCTCGCAGGTTGGAACGGAAGCGATAAATGGGGCGCCAAAAAAACGGACGACTGGGGGTACTGGGTACTCAGCCCAATTGGCCAATCGGGGATTGCATTGATTGGCGACGCCGGCAAATTTGTTTGCGCCGGCAAGAACCGCATCAATCGAATCGATTCTCGGCCGGATGGGATTCGGGTTGAGGTTCTGTTTGCCAAAGGCGAGAAGAAAATTGAGCTTCTTGGATTTGCCAAAAAACAACCCAGCACTCGGGCCCAAAACGGACAGGCCGAACTGCTTTCCTTTGACCAAAAATCGGGTCTCTTCCGTGTAGAAGTGATTCCCGATTCCGGCATCCCCTACCACAAAACGCGCCGCGGCAATTGGATTAAGACAGTCGCCTTGAAAATTACCACGGGGAAGTATTAAGGGATTTTTTTAGCGCCAGAGGGGAGGATGTGTGCTGGACTCTCAACCGCCCACCAATTCATTAATGGAGGGCTGTCGAGCAAGGGGGGATTTTTCACGGACCAAAAGTGTCAAAAAAATCCAAGTGAAAGGTGCCACAATGAAAATCCGAAAACTGTTTTTGGCCTTAATTTTGGTTCTGATTTCCGGTTTCGCGTTAGCCAAATCCTCAAAATCTATTTACCGCAAGGGATGGATCGATCTCAACAAAAATGGGAAAATGGATCCCTATGAAAATCCTGCCTTACCCATTGAAAAACGGATTGACGATCTGCTTTCCCGAATGACCCTCGATGAAAAAACCTGCCAGATGGCCACTCTTTACGGTTACTCCAAAGTTGCGAAAGACCAACTCCCGACCCCTGCCTGGAAGCAGGCCGTCTGGAAAGACGGCATTGCCAATATTGACGAACATCTTAGCGGTGACACCCGCCACGATTTTCCCCAAACGCCGTACGCGTGGCCGCCTTCCAAACACGCATGGGCATTGAATCAGGTTCAGAAATTTTTCATTGAGGAAACCCGTCTGGGCATTCCGGTCGATTTTACCAACGAAGGCATTCACGGTGTTAAAAACATTGGAACCACCTGTTTCCCCGATCCCCCCGGTTTGGGAAGCACGTGGGATGTGGCGCTTCTTTCTCAAATTGGACACGTGACTGGACAGGAGGCGCGAGCCTTGGGGTACACCAATATCTACGCACCCATTTTGGATATGGCCCGTGATCCTCGCTGGGGGCGGGTGGTGGAAAATTTTAGCGAAGACCCTTATTTAACTTCTCAATTGGCGGTTGCCATGTCCCGCGGCATGCAAGCCGAACACATTGTGTCCACACCCAAACATTTTGCCGTGTACGGGGTGCCGGAAGGGGGACGTGACGGACGGGCGCGGACAGCCCCTCACGTGACGCCTCGTGAGTTGGAAACCCTTTATTTAACCCCTTTTCGCGCCGTGTTTACCCGTGCCCACGCGTTAGGGGTTATGAGTTCGTACAACGATTACGACGGCGTTCCTGTAACGGGAAGTCCTTTTTTTCTGACCACTCTGCTTCGCCAGCGCTGGGGGTTCCGGGGATATGTGGTCTCCGATAGCCGAGCCGTTAAATTTTTGTGGAGCAAACACCACGTCGCCTCCTCCTACAAAGAAGCGGTACGTCAGGCTGTACAGGCGGGGCTGAATGTACGCACCGACTTTACGCCGCCGTCCGATTTCATCCTACCCCTGCGTGAATTGGTTCGCGAAGGGAAAATCTCAATGAAAACAATTGACGCTCGTGTTCGGGATGTTTTGCGGGTAAAATTTTGGCTGAGTTTGTTTGATCATCCTTACAACACCCATCTCAAAAAGAGCGACAAAATTGTCCATTCGAAAGAACATGTGGCGCTCTCATTACAAGCGAGTCGGGAAGAGATCGTTCTCCTTAAAAACGAAAATCACGTGTTGCCGCTACGAAAGGATCTGAAAACCATTTTGGTGACCGGGCCCAATGCCAATGAAGCGCATCGGGTTTCCGGAAAATACGGCACCGTAGATGTGACACTCACAACGGTGTTGGAAGGCATTCGGGAAAAAGTTTCGTCCCAAACCCGTGTTTTGTACACCAAGGGGTGTGACATTGTGGATAAAAACTGGCCCCAAAGTGAGCTGTTTCCGACGTCTCCAACTGGGGAAGCGGCGGCTGAGATTCAAAAAGCCGCGTCTCTGGCCAAACAGGCGGAAGTTGCCGTGGTGGTTGTGGGTGAAAACACCAGAATTGTCGGGGAAAGCCGCTCGCGGACCAGCCTCAATTTGCCCGGGTTTCAACGCAATCTGGTGCAGGCCGTTGCAGCTACGGGAACGCCCACAGTGGTGGTGCTCCTGAACGGACGAGCGCTAACCATTAATTGGATTGCCCAAAACATTCCAGCTATTTTGGAAGCCTGGTTCCCCGGTGAGAAAGGCGGTGACGCCGTCGCCGACGTGCTTTTCGGTGATTACAACCCCGGCGGTAAATTGCCCGTCACGTTTCCCAAAACAGTGGGTGAAATTCCAATGGCCTTTCCTCACGCACCCTTTTCCTGGGCGAAAGGGGGAACACGAATTTCGGGTGTTTTGTTTCCCTTCGGATTCGGACTCAGTTACACCCGTTTTCAATACGCCAATCTGAAAATCACCCCTGCCAAACAGGGCCCGGAAGGCCGGATTCACGTGTCGGCAGATATTACAAATAAGGGCTCGCGTGAAGGAGACGAGGTGGTTCAATTGTATGTAAATGATGTGGTTAGCAGTGTGATTACTCCCGAAAAGGTTTTGCGCGGTTTTTGCCGAATTCATCTAAAACCGGGCGAAACGCGTCGGGTGACATTTGTTTTGAAGCCGGACGATCTAACTCTTTTGGATCGACACATGGAATGGCGGGTGGAACCCGGCCGGTTTGACGTCCTGCTGGGGAGTTCTTCTGAAGATATCCGCCTGAAGGGCAGCTTTGAAATAACGCCTTAAGCGAAATAGCGGTACTCTTTTAGGGAGGGTTCCGCTTTCGCACGTGTTTCCCCTAAAATCAGCACCTATTTCTGGGGCAAAAAAAACGGTGATATGATTTCTTCGAAGAAAGTGGTAAAAAATCTGTCCGTTTGGGAGCGGCTCCAGAGCTTTTGGAACGCACAGTTGGAGCGTCTGCGGGCCACGGAACACACCTTCATGGTTTTGGCCGCCGTGGTTATCGGTATTTTAGGTGGATTTGGGGCGATCTTTTTTCGATTTGCCATTCGATTGTTTCAGGGGGCATTTTTCGGTACCTGGCATTATTCGCTGGATTATGCTTTGTCTCTTCCCTGGTACGTCAAGCTTCTGGCGCCGGCCGCAGGGGGACTGATTGTCGGCCCCATTGTGTACTATTTTGCCAAAGAGGCCCGGGGACACGGGGTTCCGGAAGTCATGGAATCCATTGTGCTGCACGGAGGAGCTATTCGGCCGCGCGTGGTTTTGGCCAAGATTACCGCTTCAGCCGTGTGTATCGGGTCAGGAGGGTCGGTGGGGCGCGAAGGCCCCATTGTGCAAATCGGTTCGGCTATTGGCTCCACGTTGGGACAGTGGCTTAAGGTGACGGGATCACACCTGCGCACGCTTGTTGCTTGCGGAACGGCAGCGGGCATTGCCGCCACCTTCAACGCACCCATCGCTGGTGCCCTTTTTGCCATGGAA
>CAZOHG010000072.1:0-16719 GCA_964579725.1 uncultured Deferribacteres bacterium | reverse complement strand
AATATGATCGCCAGCAATACCCACGTACACGGGGCCAACCTCTGTTCCGGCCATGAGCTGAGCCTCGCTGATGGCGCGTTTAATCGATTGCACTGTTTTTTCAAGATTTACAACGACGCCTCGCCGAAGTCCGTCTGACGGAGAAACACCAACGCCAATAATTTTGACCTCTCCGTTGTCCTCGACTTCAGCAATAATCGCCCCGATTTTGCTGGTCCCAATGTCTAATCCCGTTAAAATGCGGGAGGGAGCCGCTTTGGATTTTTTCCTGCTGGCGGCGCTGTTTTTCTCTGTCTCGCGGGTGTGGCGAGTGTTCCCGTTGCCGCGACCGGAAACCGAAAAGAGGTCCAAACTTTCCACTTCGTCTCTTTTTTTCATGGCGAAAACCCCAATTTTGTGTGACCGGGTTTTATCGTACTTTCGATTTTATTTACCCTACCACAACCTGTTTTTCAAAACGCAGGTCGATGTAGCGGGTAGAAGTCAATCGACGCTCCCGCTTTAATTTCTCCAAAATGGCCTTCACGTATTCTATTTGCCGCACAGTCAAGTCCTTCCCAAAATAAAGCGGCAGGGAGGGCTTCATGAGGTACACCACAACCCCACGGCTCTTTGAATAGGTCACATTGTCAATGGTGTAAAAGAGATTTTTATCCAGTGCGCGCGTGGTGGCCAAAAGCCACACAGCCTGCAAAATTTTCGGGTCCTGAATGGTTGCGGTAGCGCGTTCGGTGAAATTTTTCATTCCGATAATGACAGGCAAATCCAGCGCGCGGCTTCCCCGGAGCGACGGCAAAATCACCCCCTCTTCATCCACCATCCACATTTTTTTTCTGCCCAAAATGTAGGCAACGGGCACCCGTTCTTCAATTTCCACATCCAGTGTGGTTGGAAACCGACGGGACACCAACACAGTTCGCACAAAAGGGATTTGCCGAAGACGCTTTTCAATCTTCCCCAATTCCACGTCCGTTAACCGAATGCCCCTCCCGATTTTGAGTTGGGCGCGAATTTCTTCGTCTGTCAAAATCCGATTGCCATGGATGTCAATTTTCTGCAATACGAAGGCATTGGAATTGAGCATCCAGTTGTGAATGGCCCAAATGAAGAAAACCAAAAGCCCTACTAAAAGCACCAGACTTGCTACACGCGACAGGGATGTCGAACCCCGGGCAGGCGCTGCCGGCGCGGTTCTTTTTTGGGACGGCCTTTTTGGAGACTGGCGCTTTCCTTCGAGTTCCCCATTTTTCAGTTCTCGCATGGCCACCCAATCAATTCGTTTTCCAATTCGAGCTCTACCCCGTATTTTTGCTTCACTCGTTCTCGGACAATTTCCATAAGTTCGCGGATTTCGGTTGCCGAGGCCCCCCCGGCATTCACAATAAAATTGGCGTGTTTTCGTGAAATCAACGCGTGCCCGTGCCGAAATCCTTTCAATCCGGCACCCTGCACCAGAGCCCCCGCGTAATAGCCTTTCGGACGCTTAAAAACACTCCCTGCCGAGGCGCGCGTGACCGGCTGTTTGGCGCGGCGACGCTGCCAAATCTCCTGCATTTTCTCACGGATTTTTTCGGGAGAACCCTTTTCCAGGTTGAAAACAGCCGACAAAATCACCCACTCCCGATTCACAATTCCCCGTCGGTAACCAAATTCGAGTTGATTTTTTTCACGAAAAAAAATTTCCCCCTCTTTGTTCATGAGTTCCACTCGCAAAAGTCGGTCGGCGATTTCCGTTCCGAAAGCACCGGCGTTCATGAAAAGGGCACCGCCAACCGTGCCGGGGATCCCGTAAAGCGCTTCGTACCCGCTCAGTCCAACCGCCGCCAATTTTTCAAGCATTTTGGTCAATAGCCAGCCGGCACCCACGCTGACCCGGGTTCCGCCGACATCCCACTCCTTGCAACACCGCTGCACATTGACCACAAGCCCACGAACACCGGAATCGCTGACCAATAAATTGGTTCCCTTCCCCAACACAAAAAGCGGAACAGTTTCTTCCCGCGCCCACCGCACCAGATGCTGAAGATCGCCCTTTGTGGCAGGTTCAACGTACACGTCCGCGGGGCCTCCCACCCGGTAGGAGGTGTGTCGAGCCAGTGGTTCCCTTGCGACAATTTTCCCCTTTAGAAGGTTCCTCAGAGCATTCGCCCAATCGTCAGGCTTCACTGTATGCCCCCTCTTTTCTCCCGCCCTTGTTCAATTGGGCAAACACGTCAGAAACAATGACTTCCGCTGCCTCGGGCCTGGCCAACTTTTTGGCAGATGCCGCCATTTTTTTCAGCCGCTCCGGCTCCTGAAACAAGCGTTCGATTTCCTGCACCAATTTCTCCCCTGTCAGCTCGTTTTCCAATAAACAAACGGCCGCTCCCGCTTCCTCCAGGCTACGCGCATTCAATACCTGGTGGTTGGCCGCTGCAAACGGGTAAGGAATGAGGACGGACGGCAATCCGACCGCCGTTATTTCGGCCAAGGTTGTGGCGCCCGCCCGACAAACCACCAAATCGGCGGCTGCGTAGGCCAACGACATCTCGGCAATAAAGTCAAAAACGCGGACATTCGGCTGCCCTTCCATTTTCCGACTGATTTCGGCAAAATCCGAGGCACCCGTACTCCAAATGACCTGCAGCGGCAGGCCTTGCAACAAATTGGGCAAAATTTCAGCCAAAAGCCGGTTGATTTTTCGAGCGCCCTGGCTTCCCCCAAAAACAAAAAGCGTGTATTTCTCGGAAAAAAGTCTGAATTTTTGGAGCGCTGCCGTCCGATCTGCCTGCAATATTTCGGGGCGAATAGGATTCCCCGTAACCAGAAGCTTTTTCGGATGCTTAAAATATTTTTTTGACGTCTCAAAGGTCAAATACACGCGTCTGGCCAATTTTGCCAAAAGTCGCGTGGTAACCCCCGGGAAACTGTTCTGCTCCTGAATAAACACAGGAATCCACAAAAGCCAGGCCACAAAGACCACCGGCCCGCTGACGTACCCGCCGGTTCCTAAAACGGCACGTGGCCTTCGGAACAAAAACTGCCGCCCAACCTTCGCCACGCTGGCCAAAAGAACGAAGGGAAACACAAGATTGGCCGGTGTTAGACGGCGCTGAAATCCGCGCACCGGAATTTTCTCCAAACGGTACGTTGTGTTGGGGATGATTTTGTTTTCCAGCCCGCGGCTCGTCCCCCAAAAGACAATTTCCGCTGTCGGCACCCGCTGCTTTAAAACCTCGGCAAGTGCCAGCGCGGGAAACAAATGGCCGCCGGTTCCACCTCCGGCAAAATGAAAACTTTCTTTTTTCCCCCGCTTTTTCACGACTGAACCCACGCAGCCCGCGCTTTTGGGGCCCGCTGCCTGACGGCCGGAGGTTCTTCTTCCGCTGCCCCCTCACGCATTATGTTGTACAAAATCCCGATCCCCCACAAAACCGTCACCTGAAACGTACCGCCGTAGCTAATAAACGGCATGGGCAGCCCTTTTGTGGGCAAAAGGCTGGTTACCACGCCGACGTTCACAAAAGCGTACAAAGCAATGGTACTGGTAATGCCCACGGCAATCAGCAGCCCTTCTTTGGAACGCGCCCGCTGTGCGGTTCGGTAGCCAAAAAAAATCACGGCCAAAAAGGCGGTAAGTACCAAAAAAGTTCCCAAAAATCCGAATTCTTCCCCTAAAATGGCAAAAATAAAATCCGAAAAAGGCTCCGGCAAAAAATGCAATTTCTGGATGCTGTTGTCCAACCCGACTCCCCAAAATCCGCCCTTTCCCAATCCCACCAGGGATTGCCCGACCTGGTACGAGACAGGTTCGCCGTGAAAAACGGACTCGAAATACCGCAAAATGCGCAGCCTCTGGTAATCCTGAATAAAAATGAAGCCGAGGGGGGCGACTGCCAGAATCGGGGCGAAGAACTTTAGCGGCACGCCGCCCGTGATCAGCAAAACCGCTGCCACCGTCAAAAGCATGAGCATGGAACCCAAATCGGGCTGCAAAAACAGCATCCCGGCAATGACCCCCAAAACCAGAACCTGTGGCAGAACGCCTTCTTTAAAATTGCTCAGCAACTCTTCCTTACGGGTCAAGGCGTCCGCCAGATAAAAGATCACAAAAAGCCGCACAAAATCCACTGGCTGGAACCGAAACGAACCGAAACGCAACCAACGGGTGGCGTGGTTAATGGTGCTGCGCTGGGGCCCAGGAATCAGCACCAGGGCCAGCAGCACGAAAGAAACCAAAATACCGAGCCGCCCCCAGCGTGCCCACCGTCTGTAGGGCACGGCCGCTCCCAGAGCAAAAAGGAGGCTGCCCAGTGCCAATCGAATAAAATGGTTTTTCAAGAAGTGACTGGGGTCTTTGAATTTTTGAGCCGCAATGGGATGGCTGGCGCTGTACACCATGACCAGCCCCACACAGACCAAAGCCAAAACCAAAATCAAAAAATAGAGATATTTTTTGGATTCTTCGTGATTCATTTTGTCCTATCTAAACCCAATCGATTATTGCTTTCCCACCGGTGACGCCGAAACGATTTCGGAGAATTTCCTTTTTTTACCATGGGAAAAGCTCTCTATTTTAGCGCACTTTGAAAGTGGTTAAGCTTAAAAGTAACAACAAAATACCGATGATCCAAAACCGCACGACCACCTTTTGCTCCGGCCAACCCAGCATTTCGTAATGGTGGTGAATGGGCGCCATTTTAAAAATGCGCCGCCCGCCGCGGTACTTGAAAGACGCCACCTGCAAAATGACCGAAAGACTTTCCATAACAAAAACGCCCCCAATAATAATCAGAAGCAATTCCTTCTTGGTCAGGATGGCCAGCGTGCCCAGGGCGCTTCCCAGCGCCAACGAACCGGTATCCCCCATGAAAACCTCAGCCGGATTGGTGTTGTACCACAAAAACCCCAGTGCTGCCCCCACAGTGGCAGCGCAAAACACGGTCAGTTCTCCGGCCCCCGGCAAATAGGTAATGTTTAAATAGCTTGAAAAATCCACGCGTCCCGTGACGTAACTAATCACCGCCCAGGCCATGACGGCAATTCCCACCAGCCCGATTGCCAGCCCGTCCAAGCCGTCAGTCAAATTTACAGAATTAGAGGTACCGGCAATGACGAAAATCACAATCGGAATGTAAAGCCAGCCGAAATCCAACATGTAATTTTTGAAAAAGGGCAAAAAGGTTTTGGTACTGACGCCGGCAAAAACCGAGGACTTCAAAACCACAAGCCCAATGGCCGTGCCCAAAATAAATTGCCCCGCCAATTTGTACCGCCCAATGAGTCCTTTCCTTTTTTTCTTCACGACCTTCAAGTAATCGTCTAAAAAGCCAATAGCTCCCATCCAGAGGGTGGCCAGCACCACCAACTGAGTGAAAATATTGTCCAGACGCTCGAAGAGCAGCGTGGGCACCAGAATGGAAATCAGAATAATCAGGCCCCCCATGGTAGGGGTTCCCTTCTTTTTCTGGTGCGATTTGGGGCCCTCCAGACGAATCTCTTCACCGATTTGGTGCCGGTGGAGAATTCGAATAATCATCGGCCCCACCCAAAAACTAATCAGAAGGGCCGTCACTGCTGCCAGCGCCGACCGAAACGTAATGTACCGAAACAAATTAAACGCAGAATAATAGGTTTTGAGCGGGTAAAGCAAATGGTAGAGCATGTTTTTTTCCTTATTGTTCTGCCGGGTGAGCACTGAACTCACGCCGCAAAAAATCCACGATCGTTTCCATTTCCATGCCCCTGGACCCTTTGACCAACACCAAATCTCCACCCCTTAAAAGATTTGCAAGAAATTTTTGCAAATCCGCCTTCTTGTCAAAATGAACGGCTTGGGCTACCCCCTTCCGAAGCGCCGTTTCGTGAATGGCGCGTGCCTCATTCCCGAAGGTAAGTAAAAAAGACACCCCTGTCTCGGCGACCCATTCTCCCACACGCCGGTGATTTTTTTCGCTTTCGGCGCCCAACTCCAACATGTCACCCAAAACGGCAATGGCACGTCCACCGCGTTGGTGACGAATGTGGGCAAGCGTTTTTAGCGCCTGTTCCATGGAATTTAGATTGGCATTGTAAGAATCATTTAAAATTAGAATCTCCCCTGTTTCAACAAGTTCCATTCGTTTGCTAACGCCGCGAAAGGATTCCAACCCCTTTTTTACATCTTCCAAAGGCAAATTGAAAAAGAGTCCCACTGCCGCCGCGGCCAGGGCATTTTGCGCCTGGTGGTTCCCCGGCACATTTAATCGGATTTCCGTGCCCGAGATTTCGAAAACGGGCTGGCCCCAGCTGTCCAGGCGAACCCACTCCCCGCGGACGTCGGCATCTTTGGAAAAGGCGAAGCTCCAAATGCGTTTCCGTTTTTCGGCGATTTTCGACACGAGCGGATCGTCCAGATTGACAAACGCCAGACCGTTTTGGCGCGAAAGGTATTCAAATAATTCTGCCTTTGCTCGTGCCACATTTTGAAGCGAGCCGAAATATTGCAAATGCGCCGCGCCAATATTCGTAATGAGGCCAAAATCGGGTTGCGCAATTTCACACAATCGGGCAATTTCGCCGAAATGATTCGCCCCCATTTCCACAACGGCTATTTCTGTTTCGTGGGTCAGTTGAAAAAGGGTCAACGGAAGTCCGATGTGGTTGTTCAGATTCCCTGCATTTTTGAGTACCCTTTTTTTCTGTGTCAAAACCGCTGCCGTCATTTCCTTCGTAGTGGTTTTGCCATTTGACCCTGTGACAGCAACAACCGGAATTCGAAATTTACTTCGGTAAAACGCCGCCGTTTCCTGCAAAGCCTCAAGCGTGTTGTTTACAACGATCAGATGAGCGTTGGGGAAACGGGCCCGGTTTTTTTGCGCCCAACGGCGATCAACCACCGCGGCAACCCCTTTTTTCGAAATCACGTCGCTTAAAAAGGTGTGGGCATCGTAGCGCTCTCCACGCAAAGCGAAAAATAGGTCGCCTGGTTGGACCTGCCGGGAGTCAATCGATACGCCCTGAATCCGGCGCGCCAACTCTTTCTCCGACAAACCAAACGCACTGCCCTTTGTGGCAGCTACAATTTCCTGAAAAGTTAAATCCATTCCGTTCAACTTCCGCGTATTCACATTCGGTGATTTTTCTTACCCTGCGTTCACACGTGGTTTGCACACAATTTTACAGATTTTTTTCCGCGAATCCACAAGCTTCTGACCGACAACAAAACCATTCCCCTCGATTTTGACCTGGTAGCCCTTGCTGGCCAGCGCCATGACGGCCTGTCGCAAACTGAGTCCCCGCACATTGGGCACCGACCCGTCTTCATCTTCCGCTGCGGCCACTTTCTTTGTTAAACGCACCGAAACCGTCCCTCCGCTTTTAAGGAAGCGATCGGGTGCGGGGTTCTGTTGCACCACAAAATTCCCGTGAGTGGTTGCGGCAATTTTCAACCCGGCCTTTGCCAAAATTGCGCGCGCCTTGCCGTAGGCCATGAATTGAACATCTGGCACAACCACTAAATTCGCGGATTTTCTCCCTGAATTTTCAGCAGCGACTGAAGGTGAAACCGGTGGTTTTTCCACGCCGTCCACGATCCGCTGCATAATTTTCCGAAAAATCGGTGCCGCCACCTCTCCCCCGTAATACTGTTTTTTGGGCTCATTGACTACAACGGCGCAAATGAGACGAGGCTTGTCTGCCGGTACGTACCCGACAAACGACGCCACGTAGTGTTTTCTGGAATACCCGTGGGTCCTGGGATCGTATTTTTGGGCCGTTCCGGTTTTTCCCGCCACCGCCACATTTTTTAGAGCCGCCCGTCGTCCCGTTCCAACGGAAACCACACCCTTAAAAATGGACGTCAGTGTCGCAGCGGTTCGAGGGGAAAGAACCCGCCGAATTTTTTCGGGTCGAATATCGCGCACCACCTGCCCCTTTTCATCCAGAATTTGCGTGACGATGTGGGGACGCAATAGAACACCGCCGTTCGCCACCGCTGCGTAGGCCGAAGCCAATTGAAGCGCCGTAATGGAGACGCCGTACCCGATGGGAATGCGCGTGGCGTCCGCCCCACTCCAGTCGATAGCATTTCGCAATCTTCCGGAGGCCTCGCCCGGCAAATCGATCCCGGTCGGATTGCCAAAACCAAAAGCGCGCGCCTCGTTGTAAATGCGCTTTTTGCCCACTTTTTGGGCAATCTTTGCCACACCGATATTGCTGGAGTGCTCGATCACCTCCCGAAATGTCAATTTCCCGAACGGCTTGTGGTCTCGAATTAGGACGCCGTGCATTTTGTACAGGCCATTCTCGCAAAAAATAATGTCTGTGGGACGGTAGACCCGATTTTCCAGAGCCGCCGCCGCAGTTACCAATTTGAATGTGGAACCGGGTTCGTACACATCGGAAATAGCCCGATTCCGAAATCGCGCCACTCCGTATTTTCCGTAGTGATTGGGATCGAAAGCCGGGTACGAAACCATGGCCAACACCTCTCCCGTATTGGGATTGAGCATGACCAGCGTACCGCTTTTGGCTTCATTTTCTTGAATCCCTTTGGCCAGTTCCTCCTCGGCGATCATCTGGTAATTAATGTCCAGAGAAAGCACTACATTTTCCCCGTTGGTTGGCAGCTTTTCCGGCAAATTCAATCCCGGGCTCAGTTCCCTTCTGGCATTCATCCGAAAATATTTCCAGCCGTCTTCCCCCTGCAAAATTCCATTGTACTCGGATTCGATGCCACTTACCCCGTGATTGTCCACGTTGGTAAACCCAATGATTGGCCCGGCCGATTGGTTGTAGGGGTAAATCCGTCGATTCTCGCGAATTCTTTGGATTCCGGGCTCCTTTTTCCGGTCGGGAAGGACCCAACCCTGCATTTCGTCTTTGGAAATACCCCGCACAAGGTACACAAAACCCGATTTGCCGCGCATTCGTTTCAAATAATATTGGGGACTTCTACCCGTGTGGCGAGCAAATAGGGTGGCAAGCCGCGCTCGATTTTTCAGCTTCGACAGGTCAACGCCAAATGAGTAGCGGTACACATTGTCGGCCAGAACATTGAAATTTCGGTCCAGAATGAGTCCCCGACTGCCCTTCAGGGTAATTTTTACCCGGGATTTATTTCGAAAAATGGCGCTGTAGCGCCCCTTTTCCAAAACTTGAATGGTAAACAAACGGAACACAAGAATCCCGTAAACCGCAATAGCGAGGCCGATCCAAACGGTAACAATTTTCCTGTGGGTTTCCTTGGGTTCCATGGGCCTTTATTTCGATAAAAGTTCGGCAATTTTCTCGGCATTTTTCCCTTTTGTCGAAAGCTCGCTCTGCGCAAAGGATTTTTTCTGCTGGTAAACGGGCGAATAGGTTAGGATGACCGGTTCGTGGTCCGGGTCACGGAGACCCAAATTCCGGCGCGCCACCTTCTCGATCCACCCTGCGCTGGTTAGTCGGGTCACTTTGGCTTCGAGGCGCTTGTTTTCGTCCCGCAATTCTACAATCGTGCGGTTCAAACGACCAATATCTTTTAGCCGGTACTTAATATTCTGCTTTTGCCAAAGATGCCCCAACAACAAAGCCGTTCCGAGCGTGACGCCGCCCAAAAATCGCCACGGCAGGTGGCGCCGGGTGACGCGTGTCGGGGAACGGTGTTTCTTTCGCGTCTTTTCACTCCATTTTCGTGGGGTTCCGGCCATTTCAGAGTTCTCCCGTTTTTTCCACCGCTCGCAATTTGGCGCTTCGCGCACGGGAATTCTGTGCAATTTCCTCCGGCGGAGCCGTTACGGGGTGACGAGTAAGAATTTTTACCGCGGGTTTTTCGTCACAAGGACAGATGGGCCACTCGGGCGGACAGTCACACGGCTCGGCCAAGGTTTTGAAAAATTGCTTTGTTAGGCGATCTTCCAAAGAATGGTAGCTAATAACCACAAGTCTGCCTCCGGGTTTCAGCACAGCAACCGCCTGTTTTAGAGCTGCTTGCAAATGAGCCAGCTCTCCGTTGACCTCGATTCGAATGGCTTGAAAAATCCGCGCCCGGGTTTTGTTCCGAAAATGACCCGGCACCACACGGTCAATAACGGCCACTAATTCGTCGGTGGTTTCAAGCGGTTTTTCTTTCCGGGCATTCACAATGGCGAGGGCAATTCGACCGGCGTGCCGCTCCTCCCCGTAAAATTTGAAAATGCGTTTTAATTCTTTGTATTCGTAACGATTAACCACATCGTAGGCGCGTAATTTTTGCCCGCTGCCCATTCGCATGTCCAGCGGCCCCGACCGCAAAAAACTGAAACCGCGCTGGTCACTGTCAATTTGGTGGGACGAGACTCCCAAATCCAGCAAAACGCCGTCCACCGAAGAAAAGCCCAGTTCTTTGACCACATCCGCAAGCCGTTCAAAGTTGGCTTGCCGCAGCACAATTTGACTCGAAAAGTTGCTCAAGCGATTGCGGGCAAAAGCGAGGGCGTCAGGGTCCCGGTCAATGCCAATGAGCTTCCCTTCCAGAGACAGACGATTTAGAATGGCTGCTGCGTGCCCGCCGCCCCCGAGGGTTCCGTCCACATAAATACCGGAGGGATTGACCCGTAAATAGCTCAAAACCGATTCCACCAAAACCGGTACGTGGTAGTCGGAAAGGTTGTTTAATGTGCGCGAGGACAATTGGAAGTACCCTTTCCCTGCAAATTTGCCGTTCAGTTGAATATCGAAAAGCATTCCGGTGCTGATTTCCCTGCTGAGATTTGGAGATCGCTCGCCCGGCACCGTGGATCTCAAACGGGACAATGCCATTTCGGACACGGCCAAATGGGCCCAACTGGCCTGTTTACTCCAATATTTTCTGCGATTTTTAAGTGCTAAAAGTTCCGTTGTGGTCATTGCTTTCTACTTCAGGCTTGATTTCATCCCCAATTCGTTGTATTTTACTTCAAAGATTTGCGCTAGCATTTTCGGATTCACCTGAGCAAAACACCTTAAAAATCAAATGCTCGGGCGAGGCCTAATTTTGCCGGCTGTACGTCCGATAGGTTTCGGGATTCCAAAATTCCATTTTGTCAATGGTGCCGAGAATCAGCACCTCTTTTTCGATTCCGACCTCTTGCATGAGGTGCGAGGGTAGATACACCCGGCCCTGTTTGTCGATTTTAACCACGTCAAAATTAGTGGCCATTTGGCGCATTCGGAAACGCACGTCTGGGTCGTCGTAGTCTTTTAATCTGTTCTTTTCAATAATTTTTTCCCATTCGTCCAAGGGGTACCCGTAAATGCTTCCGTCGTGTCCAAGGGTAAGAAAGAGCTTGTCCCGAATATTTTCGGCAATCGAATTGCGGAAAAGGGCGGGAAGGCTTAGCCGGCCGTTTTCATCAATGGAAGTCTTTGCATTACCGAACAAGTAGGACATAAACCGGAGCCTTCCTAAATTTTCCTATTTCTTCCTTTTTATTCCTATGGTCAATTATAACATTTTTTCGGGAGATTGTCAAGCAAAAAATTTGTTTGTTAAGAAATTTTCACAATTCTTTGCTAATCTTTTGTTTTTACAGAAAATGTCAGAGGCCTTGCGCGCGTAGTTGGAACGACCCTTTTTCGGCTGCTCGGAGATTTTTGAAGTTGGAGGGGAGCTATTCTTTTCCTATTTCTTCCCACGGATTGGGCAAAGAAAAGGGTTTGAAAACTTCGAGGCTGTTAAAACCCTCATTTTCAATGAAGTGGAGGATTTTCAGAAAAATTTCGGCCAGAGCCTGAGCGTCGGAGCGGGCGTGGTGGTGGTCTTCCAATTCAATACCAAAATAGGCGGCCAATTGGGGCAAATTGTGAGCGTCCAGATTGGGGAAATAGTGCCGAACCAGAGGCAGCGTATCTACAACGGGATTGGCAATGCGAAAATAGGTGGTACGACGAAGCTCCAAATTCAACGCGCGAAGGTCAAAGCGGGCGTTGTGCGCTACCCAAATGGACGCCTCTGCAAAGCGGAGAAAATCTTCGAGAACCGGCCCAATTTTTGGGGCTTGGTCCAAATCCGCCTGTGAAAATCGCGGCTCCTTGAACCAGCCGGGTGAGAGGGGACGTCCCGGGTTCACCAATGTGTAAAACGTTTCGGTCAATTGGTTCTCCAAAATTTTAACTGCCGCCAGTTCAACGATTTTCGTGTTTTGCCCGCGTCCGATGATTTCCAGATCCAGAACCACAAAGGGTGTGGAAACAAGGGGACGCTTCCAGGAAAAGGGCTTTGTTTTCAAATACCACCGGCCGTTTTTCTCGGAAAAACTGCCGTCCGATTCCAAAAGCGCACGAAGCATTTTTTCGGCCACGACTTCGGGCAAAGCGGCCATTTTAAAAATCCTGCGGGCCAAAGGTACGGTCGCAAGCCCCTCCGGTTGTTGGCTCAGCAACCTGCGAGCTTCCCGCACCAGGGCGGCATCCAGCGCCACGGGGCTCCATTTTTTCTGTTCGGCTGTCACTTTATTTCCTTTCCTTTCGGCATATTTTACAAAAATTTAACTTGACATTCAAGGCCATTTTTTGCTACATAATATCGCCCCCTTTGCCGATACAATGAAAAAGAGGAAAAAATTCTCATGTTCGGAGAAAGTATCCCCATGAATACACTTCCGAAAACATGATTCGCAACTCTAAAACAACCCTACTGGTTACCGCTATTCTTGTGTTTCTGTTTGCCGTGATTGTGAGTCTCTTTCATCTAAGAGCCTACCGTCACAATGACGAGCAAATTTTGGCGGAATTTCAAAAAGAACAAGCCATTCTTTCCCAAACGGCGGCCAGTAGTATTTCTCATATTTTCCTTTTTATTGCCCGGGAATTACGGCAATATTCGGACGAGGCACACCCGAATGCAAGAAGTCGTTCGGAAATCCAATCCGCCCTAAAAAACCTTTACAGGGCCCTTTCTCCCCGAGTCCGAATCGTTTCTCGTATGAATCGCAAGGGAATTTTAGTTGGTGTATTTCCACCCCAAAAAGATGTCATTGGTACGGACATTTCCAATCAGCCTCACGTGCGTACGATTTTGGTGCACCACGCCCCTATTATTTCAAATCCCATTCGAGCCGTGGAGGGATTTGAGGCCATTATTTTTCACATGCCGGTTTTCCGAGCAGACGGCACATTTGACGGAAGCGTGGCTGCTCTTGTGCCCCTTGAATTTCTTTCCAAGGTGTTAGAGGGGTATTCCAACAAAGACAGGGTGTACAAAATCTTCCTAACCAACGAAAAGGGTGTTGTTTTAACGGCAGCCAATCAAAATGTCATCGGACAAAATATTTACAAAGCCGCCGGATTGAGCACGCCAAATCCGCACCGAGAGTTCACCCTAAACGCCAAAACCTTGGCCGAGCTAAAGCACTCCGCCTTGTTTCAAGGGCATATTGTAACGCACAAAAACTTGCGTATTTTGAACAAGACGTGGCATCTGTTTTTATTAACGCCCAATGCCCAACTAAAGGCTTTGACACGCCGGGTTTATTTAAATGAACTTTGGCTCTGGCTCAGTTCACTCGTTTTTTTCTCGCTTTTAGGCGGAATTATTCTGTTCGGTCTGTACCGTTGGAATCACCGTTTGAATGATGAATTGGCTGTGCGAACGCGCGAGATTTTGGAATCGGAAAAACAGTTCAGACTGTTGTTTACCGAAGCCAAAGAGGGCATTTACCAAACAACACCCGACGGGAAATTTATTCAAGTAAATCCGGCCTTGGCCGAAATTTTGGGGTACGATTCCACCGAAGCATTAATCAAAGTCCCTGTGACCGATCTTTACCCGAAACCTGCCGATCGGAAGAAATTTCAGGAGATTATTGAAAAAAACGGCTCCGTCCAAAACTTGGAAAATCATTTAAGAAAAAAAGACGGAACAGAAATTATTGTTTTGGAAAATGCTTTGGTGCTTCACAATCCCGACGGATCGCACTATTACCAGGGCAGTCTCCTCGATATTACTCAGCGGAAACGCTACGAAGAACAATTGAACACCAACTACGTTTTGTCCAAACGCCTCTTAAATTATTCTGCCAAAATCAGCAAAATTATTGTACCGGAAACCATTCTTGAAGCGGCCATTCAAAGTGTTGCGGAGTATTTTTCATACCCGCTGGCCTGGTTGGGCCTTGTTGAGTCTGAAGGCTCTCTTTCCATTCAAAAAGTTCGCGGCGGAGACCCCACGTTGATGCGACTTCTTCAAAAAGATTGTCTGGACTCTTGTTTTTGTCCCCACCTTAAAAAGGCCTTAAGGAACAAAGAGATTGTCATTTTACCTGATCTCCGCCAGTTGGACCCCTGTCACAACTTCAGAAAAGAGGCCATTGAGCTCGGCTACCGATCGGTTTTGTACCTTCCTCTCACGGTCAAAAACGAAATTTTCGGGATATTGGGCATTTACCAAACCCAACCCCACGCTTTTTCCGAAACCGAGCTGGCGCACGTGCAAACCTTCGCCAACCTGACGTCGATTGCTCTTGAAAAAGCCATCTTCCTAAAAAATGTCCGCGATTCCGAACAAAAATACAGTAAAGTTGTGGAAAACGCTCTGGACGGCATCTTTTTGCTTCAAGAGGGGAAATTCCAATTCGTAAACCAGCGAATGGCCAAAATGTTGGGCTATTCGGTGGAGGAGATAATCGGGCAGCCGTTCGAGCTCGTGGTGAGCCCCCAATCCCTTCCGTTAGTAGCCAGCCGCTACACCAAACGACTCCGCGGGGAAAAGGTCCCTTCCGTGTACCGAATTATGAGTGTGAGAAGGGACGGGACGGAGGTTCCGGTGGAATTGTCCGTTTCGATGATCTCCTACCAAAACAAACCCACTCTTCTGGTAATTGTACATGACCTGTCCGAGCAGGAAAAAACCGAAAAAGCCCTGCGTGATTCGGAAACCCGCTACCGGCGACTTTTTGAAAATGCCCTTATTGGCATTACCCAATTTTTCCCCGACGGCAGTCTGCTAACAGCCAACCCAACCTGGTACAAAATGCTCAAATACGAAAATCCCGATGAATTATTGAATGTTAATCTCCAATCGATTTTTCATGATCCGCAGAATTTTGACGACATGATGCGGCAATTGAACAACAAAGGCTTGCTTACGGATTTCGAAACCCGAATGAAATGCCGGGACGGTTCCATTATCACTGTTCAGTCCACTATTCGCGCCGAGAAAGATGCTCAGGGACGGATTCGATTTTATGAAGGCGTTCACCAAAATATTACCCATCGCAAACAGTTGGAACAGGAGCTGGTACAGGCCCAAAAAATGGAAAGCATCGGAATTTTAGCTGGCGGAATTGCACACGACTTCAATAATATTCTCACCGGAATTATTGGAAATGCCAATTTTATCGTTGAGGATTTGGGCCCTTCCCATCCGTCAGCCGAAGATGCCAAGCAAATTGTGGCTCTTGGGGAACGTGCCACCCAACTTATTCGACAATTGCTCACATTTAGCCGCAAGCGTACAGTGGAACGCACCCCGCTGAATTTAAACGCTATCGTAAACGAATCGCTGAAAATGTTTAAACGAACCTTCCCCGAAACCATTCATTTTCAAACGCAGTTGGCGGAAAACCTACCGCCTATTTTGGGCAATCCGGAGCAAATCCACCAGGTGTTGCTTAACTTATCTATTAATGCGCGAGATGCCATGCCCAATGGGGGTCAGATTACCCTGGGAACACAAAGGCTGACAATTGAGGAAGCGTATCAGACCTTTCACACACAGGCGAAACCGGGCGACTACATTCAGCTTTTTATTTCGGACACGGGGACAGGCATTCCCGAGGGCATTTTGAACAAGATTTTTGACCCCTTTTTTACAACCAAAAAGGTTGGCAAGGGAACAGGACTCGGGCTTTCCGTGGTGTACGGCATTGTGAAAAACCACAACGGTTTTATCCATGTGTACAGTGAAGAAGGACAGGGCACAACTTTTCGAGTCTATTTTCCGGTTGTTTCACAAGAGGAAAGGCAAGAAGTGTCCGGGAGACCAAAACAGGCAGGCGTCGGCGACGAGCGCATTTTGCTTGTGGAAGACGAAAAACACGTCCGTACGATTGCGCGGCGTATCCTGGAAGGAAACGGGTACGCCGTCGTCGAAGCGCTGGACGGTCAGGATGCCCTCCGTTTATTTGAGTCCGATGCTCTGGGTTTTGACCTGATCATTTCGGATGTGGTCATGCCGCGCCTGGGAGGTATTCAATTAATGGAAAAAATCCTTGCCCGCAAACCGACGCAAAAATTTACTTTTATTTCGGGTTACAGTGGCGGAAAAATAGAAATTGACCATTATTCCGGCCCCATTTATTTGGTAAACAAACCCTTTTCTCCGAATGAACTTCTGGAAAAAGTACGGGAGATTTTGGATGGTGCGGGACAGGAAGCCCAGTCCTCGAAACCTACCTACGAACGCATATCATAAAATTTCTCATTTTTTGCCCACTTTCTCCCCGAAATGCTACCTTTAACGGCTTTGCCTTGATCATTTATCCACAAATTTCTGCTTTGAGGGGGAAACTTACCCAATCTCCTACTTTTGGGAATACCTTATTCAGAAATTAATTTTGCTTCCACATCGCTTACCCTGCACAATGGAACACAGGGATAGTTTTTTCTTACTCCCAAATTTATTGTGAGAATTCAGCGTCATATCCACATTTCTTCGACTTAAATCCGCCACTTTTTGGGTTTAACTCACTCCGGATGGCGTCGTGCAATAGCTTCTCTAAATTCCTATCTTTTAATCGCTTGCGAAATTTAACCAGTGAC
>CAZOHG010000071.1:8700-16785 GCA_964579725.1 uncultured Deferribacteres bacterium | reverse complement strand
GGTAAGTTTTTATTTACCAGAAACAAAGTTTACAGCCTATCTGATTTTGGAAAAGCGGTTTTGAACAAAAATGAGTCCACTCCAAAAAGCTCTAAAGAGCTTAAGAAAGAGATCGCGTGTTTTTTCCCTGCCTGAAAGTCGGGGCGAACAGGCGCTATTTTGTTGAATAGCCCCGCCCTTCAGGGCGGGGTTTGAATGGGCAAACCCACAAGAACAGGGACTTTAGTCCCTGATTAGAATGGATCTAATACTATCGCAAATAAATTATTTTTTAAGGGTTTCATAAAAAATTCCGGAGCGAATCATGAAAAAGATTGGATTTTTGGTCTTTTTGTTTTTAGCAGCCGTTTCCTGGGGCGTTTCTGCGCCCAGGCACGCCATTGCGGTGGAAGATATGTGGAGCATGGGGCGTGTGGGAAGTCCCGTGCTTTCACCCAATGGCAAATGGCTGGCCTACACGGTCACCTTTTATTCGATGAAAGAAAACCGGGGGAATTCGGATATTTTTATGATTCCCGCGTCCGGCGGACAGCCCGTACAACTGACACGTTTTGCGGGCTACGATGGGCAGCCGCAGTGGCGCCCCGACGGAAAGGCGGTTGATTTTATTTCCACCCGGAACGGCTCGCCACAGATTTTCGAGCTATCCCTCTCCGGTGGCGAAGCCCGGATGCTGACGGATGTTCCCACCGGAGTCGATCAGTTTATCTGGTCACCAGACGGCAGGTACCTTGCCTTCAGCACGCACCTGTACCCGGATGCCAAAACCCTCCGAGCCTCAGCGGAGCGCGACCAAAAAAAGAAGCGCTCCAAAGTCCACGCCCGTATTTTAACACACCTTTTTTACCGCTATTGGAACCACTGGCTCAATGACAAACGCAGTCACGTGTTTGTGATGCCGGCGGCACTGGACACCCTCTGGGATGTGACCCCGGGCGATTTCGACACACCCCCGCTGGATCTTGGGGGAAACCAGGATTTTGTGTTCTCTCCGGACGGCCAAAAGCTGGTGTTCGTTCGGAATCAGGATTCGGTCGTCGCGCTTTCGACTAACAACGACCTGTTTTGTACACCCGTTTCCGGCGGGAAAATCAAGCAAATTACCAAAAATAAGGCCTGCGACAACGAGCCGGTGTTTTCCCCTGACGGCCGGTTTTTGGCGTATCGGGCGATGAAACGCCCCGGTTTTGAATCCGATCAATACGATTTGATTCTTTTGAACCGAAAAATGCACACCCGAAAGAATCTTACGGAAGCCTTTGATCTGGATGTGGGCGAGATGGTGTGGTCACCCAGGGGAAATCGGATTTACTTTACCACGGAACACCAGGGCCGTGTCAAAATTGTGGCCCTCGATCTCAAATCGGGTAAAATGGCTCCGGTCGTGACGCAGCATTACAATCATGGGCTACAGGTGTCTCCCGACGGAAAGTGGATTTACTTTGCCCGTCAGGCGGCCAACTTTCCGTTTGAGATTTTCCGGGCTTCTCTCAAGCATCTGAAATTTGTGGA
The DNA here is from genome assembly GCA_964579725.1 of uncultured Deferribacteres bacterium. Taxonomy (GTDB): domain Bacteria; phylum Zhuqueibacterota; class JdFR-76; order JdFR-76; family BMS3Abin05; genus CAZOHG01. Next base: position 15,273 of record CAZOHG010000071.1, on the reverse strand, counting down.
TCAAACCAAAATTCTGAAAGCCCTGGTGACAGATCGTGATCCGGTCCGGGTGGAACAGCTAACCTTCACCAATCGCGAGCGTCTGGCGAAGCTGAAGATGAATCCCGTAGAGGATTTCTGGTTTCCGTCGTTCGACGGCACGAAGGTGCACGGTTTTCTGCTGAAACCATCGTTCTTCGATCCGGCTAAAAAATACCCGCTGGTGTACCTCATCCACGGCGGCCCGCAGGGCATGTGGTCGGACGATTTTCACCCGCGCTGGAATTCCGAGATGTTTGCCTCGCCCGGCTATGTGGTGGCGATGGTCAATTTCCGCGGCTCCAAAGGCTACGGTCAGAAATTCTGCGATGCCGTTTCCAGGGATTGGGGCGGCGGGCCGTACAAAGACCTGATGTGGGGACTCAATTACGTGCTGAAAACCTACCCATTTATCGACACCACAAAAGTGGCGGCAGCCGGAGCTTCTTACGGCGGGTTTATGATCGATTGGATTGCCGGGCATACGAACCGCTTCAAATGCCTGGTGGTGCATGACGGCGTATTCGACCAGGTGTCGATGTACGGCGCCACCGAGGAACTCTGGTTCCCCGAGTGGGAATTTGGCGGCGACCCCTACCGCCACCCGGAGCTCTACCACAAGTGGTCGCCCTCGGCGTTTGCCAAAAATTTCAAAACGCCTACGCTGGTTATCCACAGTCAATTGGATTTCCGCGTACCGGTCACCCAGGGCTTCCAGATGTTTACCGCGTTGCAGCGCATGGGCGTGCCGTCCAAAATGCTCTATTTCCCGGATGAAGATCACTTCGTCACCAAACCCCAGAACGCCCGCCTCTGGTGGCACACGGTGTTGGGCTGGATTAGCGAGTGGATTGGGAAATAGCCTAAGGCAACGTTCTGGAAATAAAGAAATGGTTCATTAAAAATTCACCCTGAAAGGGTGATCTGAAAATTCGGCAGGTGTGTATTTATCTAATTTGTACCAATTGTCGTCTTCAAAGGGAGAGGACTAAATTGCAAGATTTCCCTTAATTGTGTCCTGAGGACACAGAATGAGTCCAAACTCACGCGTTCATGGGTGGGCGAAATCGGGAAGCCGAGACTTCGTGGAAAAATGCAAAAAACAATCGGTCTTTTCGTTGCGACCAAGGGAAGCATTGTAGCGGAGTCAAAAATACACATTTCAGTGAAAACAGAAATTCGATGGATTTGATGGTGGTATTCCGCTCGTCAAAAATAGAGTCACTGGTTGGACTGGCGTACCGCGCAGGTAAGGTTGCGCTGGGAACGGCCGCGGTGGAGGAAGTTCTTCAAAAGAAAAAGGCCAAACTCCTCATTCTATCTGCTGATATTTCCGCCAACACGGAAAATCATTTCGTTCGGCTTTTGGAAAACAGCGGGAGCCAGCTTTTAAAAACGGGTACGAAGCGCAACTGGGGGGCCCGATTCGGGCGAAAAGAGCTGGCGGTGCTGGCGATTTTGGATGTCCATTTTGCCTCAGGAATTCTGGAGGCGGTGAAAGAATAGAAGCATCTTTCCAATTCTCTGTGATTCTTGTTGCAGGCAAAAACCCGGGAGGTCACGGTGAAGGTGGAGAAAAACGAAGGAGAATCTTCAATGTTTAAAAGTCAAACGATTGCGTTACATTTGGTTGTTTTGTTTTTGACATTGTTCACTTTAAATCAAGGAATCCTGGCCATGAATTCAAAGACGAATGATTGGGAAAACCCCGAAATGATTGCCCGAAACAAGGAAGCGCCTCACTGCACGCTCATGCCCTACGCAAACGAGGCACAGGCCTTGAAGGCGGATCGATTCGCGTCGAGTTTTTTTAAATCCTTAAACGGCCGCTGGAAATTCCACTGGGCGCCCAAACCGGCGGACCGCCCGGCGGATTTTTACCAACCGGATTTTGACGTCTCCGACTGGAAAACCATTCCTGTGCCGGACAACTGGCAAATGGAGGGCTACGGAAAGCCGATTTACACCAACGTCCGCTACCCCTTCAAAAAAAATCCGCCGTTCATTCAACATGATGATAATCCCGTCGGTTCTTACCGCACGGAATTCGTAATTCCTTCGTCCTGGAAAAACCGGCAAATATTTTTGCACTTTGACGGAGTGGAATCCGCCTTTTACCTCTGGATTAACGGGAAAAAGGTGGGGTACAGTCAGGGCAGTCGGACGCCTGCCGAATTTCGAATCACCGATTTCCTGCAGCCTGGCAAAAACCTTCTGGCTGTGGAGGTGTACCGCTGGTCAGATGGCTCCTATTTGGAAGATCAGGACTTCTGGCGGCTGAGCGGCATTTTCCGCAATGTCTACCTTTTTTCAACACCCCAAATGCACATCCGGGATTTTGAGATTCACACCGACCTGGATTCCGACTATCGCGATGCCGAGCTCCGCGTGACAGCGCGGGTACACAATTACGGGCCGCGGGCTTTTTGGAAGCCGCGGGTGGACGTGACCCTGTTTGATCCGCAGGGGCGGTTGGTCAATTCGGAAGTGCTCGCGTCAGACGAAACCGACTACCTGCGCTCCGGAGCCGAAAGTGTGCTTGTTATGCGGGCTCACGTGGAAAATCCCCTCAAATGGACGGCTGAAACGCCTAATTTGTACACGGTGGTTTTGCGGCTCAAAAACAAGACGGGCAAGGTGGCTGAATTTGAAAGTGCGTGGATCGGATTCCGCAAGGTGGAAATTCGGGGCAACCAGTTTTGGGTGAACGGCAAACCCATCTTAATCAAAGGGGTGAACCGCCACGAACACGACCCGGACACCGGCCATTACGTAAGCGAGGAATCGATGCGTAAAGACATTGTGCTGATGAAACAATTCAACATCAATGCCGTTCGCACCTGCCACTACCCGGACGACCCGCGCTGGTACGAGTTGTGTGACCAATACGGCCTTTACCTGATTGACGAGGCCAATATTGAATCCCATGGAATGGGCTACAAACCCGATCACACGCTGGCCAATCGCCCGGAATGGGAAAAGGCCCACCTGGATCGCATCCAGCGGATGGTGGAACGGGATAAAAATCATCCGTCGGTCATTATTTGGTCGATGGGAAATGAGGCGGGATTTGGTACCAACTTTGAAGTGTGCAGCGATTGGATTCACCGCCGCGATCCCTCCCGGCCCGTGCACTACGAGCGGGCCTGGCGGCGACCTCAGGTGGATATCGTATCTGTCATGTACCCGCGCGTGTCCTGGCTGGAGGAATACGGACAAAAGTACAACGATCGCCCGTTCATCATGTGCGAGTACGCCCACGCCATGGGCAACGCCGTGGGCAATTTGCAGGAATACTGGGATGTGATTGAAAAATACCCCCAAATTCAGGGCGGTGCTATTTGGGATTGGGTGGATCAGGGGCTTCGCAAAAAGGATGCTCGGGGGCGCGAATTCTGGGCGTACGGCGGCGACTACGGTGACACCCCAAACGACAAAAACTTCTGTATTAACGGCCTGGTTTTTCCGGATCGTAAAATCCCCCCCAAATTGTGGGAGGTCAAAAAGGTGTACCAGAATATTCAATTTCAGCCGGAGGATGTGCTGGCCGGGAAAATCGGTATTCGCAACCAATTCTTTTTCACAAATTTAGATTGGTTCGATTTTAATTGGACACTTTCCGAAGACGGTCGTGTGATTCAATCCGGCACGCTGCCCCCTCTCGATGTGGGGCCGGGAGCCAAGGGATTTGTTCACATTCTTTTCAAAAAACCGCAGCTCAAACCGGGAGCGGAGTACTGGCTGAAGCTCAGCGCTCGTTTGAAGCAAAATGTCCTGTGGGCGGAAAAGGGCCACGAGGTGGCGTGGGCGCAATTCAAAGTGCCTTTCCAGGTGCCTCCGGCAAAACGCCCGAATGTGTCGGCGCTGCCGAGTTTGAAAATTCGCGAGTCGGACGGAGACATTCACGTGAGTGGCAAAGATTTTGAGGCGGTTTTCAATCGTGAGCAGGGGAGTTTGAAGCTGTTGAAATTCAAAGGGAAACCACTCATTTCCCACGGCCCCGTGTTGGAAGCTTTCCGTGCACCCACAGACAACGACAAGCACCTGGCTAAAAGCTGGCGTCAGGCAGGATTGAATCGCTTGAAAGAAACGGTGCAATCGGTGGAAACCAAAAAACTTGGGGGAAACGTCTTTCAGATGACGGTAAAGAAAAGCGTTTCCAGGAGGGATTCGGCCGGATTTCATTGGACGGCAGTGTACACGCTTTACGGCGACGGCGCTCTTCATTTGGAGAATCAAGTGGAACCCTTTGGCAAATTACCTAAAGAGCTCCCCAAGTTGGGGGTTCGGCTAGTACTTCCCCAAAATTTAGAGCAGTTTGTCTGGTACGGCCACGGCCCGGTTGAAAATTACCCCGACCGTAAAACCGGCGCGCCTGTGGGCGTGTACCACAGCACCGTCACGGCGCAATACGTGCCCTACGTGCGCCCCCAGGAAACCGGCAACAAGGAAGGGGTGCGCTGGACGGCATTAACCGACAAAAAGGGGGACGGCCTTTTGGTGGTTGCCGATTCCCTGCTTTCGGTAACCGCGTTGCATTTTACGGCGAACGATCTGGATAAAGCCAACCACATTGACGAGCTCACACCGCGAAAAGAGGTGTACCTTTCGCTGGATGCCAAACAATTGGGGTTGGGAAACGCCAGCTGCGGCCCGCCGGTACTGGAGAAATATGCTTTCCACCCGCGGCCGGTGACATTCGGTTTTGTGCTGCTGCCGTACGAAAAGAAAACAGGAGATTTGCAGGAGGTAGCCCGGCCATATCGGAAATAAGCGCAGGAATGGCCTCTTTTTATTCTGCCCTTTCAGGGCGCAGATGAAAACTGGGAAATGCAACTATCCCGGGGCGCTGCCCCGGGCTAATCTATTTTGCCCCTTCGGGGCGTAAAATTAAGTCAACGCCTTGAAATCAGGCAGAAAAACAGCCGCGAATGCGCGAATAATTGAACCTTGCGCAGGGTCAATCCTCTGACAGGGGGGCAATAGAGGTTCCCGCTAATCGCCGTGACTCTCAGCCCAACGGGCTGACATAAAACAGCCAAGGGCAACGCCCTGGGGAAAAGGGAATCGTTCCAAAAATAAAATACGCCCTGAAAGGGCAAAATAATTTACGCTTGTTCTCGGGGCGGTACAACATTGGCCGGTGAATATTCCGCGGGGAAAGAAGATTTTTTGACAATCGGGGCAACCGCTCTCGAAAAATCAGGCAAAAAGACAGCCGCGAATGCGCGAATAATTGAACCTTGCACAGGGTCAATTCTCTGACAGGGGGGCAATAAGAGGTTCCCGCTAATCGCCGTGACTCTCAGCCCAACGGGCTGACATAAAACAGCCAAGGGCAACGCCCTGGGAAAAAATTGTTCCAAAAATCAGATACGCCCAGAAAGGGCAAAATAATGCGTGCCCGTCCTCGGGGCGGTACGGTATCGGCCGATGAATATTCCGCGGGGAAAGAAGATTTTTTGACAATCCGGGCAACCGCTCCTGAAAAATCAGGCAATAAAACAGCCGCGAATGCGCGAATAATTGAACCTTGCGCAGGGTCAATCCTCTGACAGGGGGGCAATAGAGGTTCCCGCTAATCGCCGTGACTCTCAGCCCAACGGGCTGACATAAAACAGCCAAGGGCAACGCCCTGGGGAAAAGGGAATCGTTCCAAAAATAAAATACGCCCTGAAAGGGCAAAATAATTTACGCTTGTTCTCGGGGCGGTACAACATTGGCCGGTGAATATTCCGCGGGGAAAGAAGATTTTTTGACAATCGGGGCAACGCTCCCGAAAAATCAGGCAAAAAAAACAGCCGCGAATGCGCGAATGATTGATTTTGTACAGGGTTCGCTCTTTGCAAGGAGGTTTTTCAATAGAGGTGCCCCTTGGTCATCGTGACTTTCAGCCCAACGGGCTGAAATAAACCAGCCCAGGGCAACGCCCTGGGAAAAAGGGAATCGTTCTACAAATCAAATACGCCCTGAAAGGGCAAAATAATGCGTGCCCGTCCTCGGGACACCAATTGGGTTGGTTCATCTTGGCTATTTGGGAACGCAAATTCACGGTGTCAATTTCCAATAAACGAAATGAGAAATGTCTCATTCAATCAAAAACCAAATTAAAGGGAAAATGCGATGAGATCATTTTTAACTGGCTTTTTGGCCATTTTAGTACTTGCGGCAAGCGGGCTCGTGGTACGGACTCTGCGGGCTCAAACACGCGCCCAGGCCCATTTTACACTTCAAAACAAAAAAGTAAAAGTGGACATTTTGGTTCAAAAAGGCATTCTATCGAAAGATTTCCTCCGGGTTTTGCCGGATTGGGCCTCTCAATTTCACACCAAACCGATTGTTATTCAAACCGATGCCAATTTCGCTTTGAATGTCATGTGGACGGGTTGGCGGGCTCCCGGAAAAATCAACAACAGCGACAATCCCGTGGTGTTTACCCAAAAGGATTTTCTTTTCTTGGAAAAGAAACAGGAAACGAAAGGCGACGGCACGCAGGTTATCTCCCTGTTTTTTAAGGGGAAAAACAATCCTTTTCAGCTCAAAGTTTCGTATTCG
>CAZOHG010000071.1:0-8600 GCA_964579725.1 uncultured Deferribacteres bacterium | reverse complement strand
GTGAGGAAATCGGGCAAAAGGTCGGGCGTTCCTGGCTGCAAACAGACCCCGTGGTCACCGGCGTCACACCCAATCCCTACGTGAAGTGGTGGTTTAAAGCCTATTTGAACGACGTGCGATTTTCTCCGGTACGCCCCTACATTTTGTACAATACCTGGTACGATCTGCGGGCGCCCGAAATGGTGCGGGATTCCCTGCGGATCATGAACGAGACCAATGTCAAACGCATTATTCACCTGTTCAAACGCAACATGGTGGACAAGTACGGGATTCACCTGAACGCTTTTGTGTTAGACGACGGGTGGGATGTGTACCGCAGCGATTGGGTGGTGCGCAAAAATCAGTTCCCGAACGGATTGAAACCGCTTTCGGACGAGCTGCAAAAAATGGGGACGCATTTGGGTATTTGGTTCGGGCCCATCGGTGGTTATTCCCACCGAACCTGGCGGGTTGCCTGGATGCGAAACCACGGCTACGAAACTGTCGGGGAACAGATGTGTTTGGCCGGAAAAAATTACAGCCAGCTCTTTAAAAAGCGGGTGGTGGATTTTGTGGAAAAGGACGGCGTCCGTTTCTACAAATGGGACGGCATTCAGTTCTCGTGCAGCGAACCCAACCACGGGCACGAGATCGGCATCTACTCCCGCAAAGCGGTCACGGACACGGTGATTGCCCTGTGCCAGGCTGTTCGAAAAAATCACCCGGACGTGTACTTAAATATTACCTCCGGCACGTGGCTCAGCCCCTGGTGGTTGAAATGGGCGAATCAGATCTGGATGCAGAGCGGGGACTACGGCTTCTCGAATGTGCCGTCCATTAGCCGCCGCGACGCTGCCATTACCTACCGCGATTTGTCGCTTTACAAAGATTTTACCTCCGAAGACCTCTGGTTTCCCATTTCCAATATGATGACCCACGGTATTATTAAAGGAAATCTGCAGGAACTGGGCAGACGTCCCGAGCCGCTGAGCAAATTTACGGACAATGCGTTGCTCTATTTTGCCCGCGGTGTTTCCATGTGGGAATTGTACATTTCCCCCGATTTGTTGGACGACGGCCAGTGGCAGGCGCTGGCCAAATCCATTGCCTGGGCGCGGGATCGGTTCCCCATTTTAAAACACACCGAAATGGTCGGGGGCGACCCCGGCCAGCGGGAACCTTACGCTTACGTGCATTTTTCCGGAGATCGGGGCATTATTGCGGCGCGCAACCCGTACGTGAATCCCCGTGAACTGGCGGTAACCCTGGCCCCCGAAATGGGGCTCAATCCCGAAGCGGCCTCCCTTGTTTTGGAGCGCGTCTACCCCGACCACTGGGTTTCGCCCGAACTGTACGCGGCCGGTGCGGAAGTGGTGTTGCCTTTGGGGGCGTACGAAACGGCCGTGTACGAACTGTACCCGCTAAGCAAAGCGACGGAACCTTTGTTGGGCGGCTCTGCGTACGAGGTGACAAAAAAAGACGGCCGTGGGCTGCAATTTTCCGTCTACCTGGCCGAGCCGAACGCCCACTGGTTGAATCCCGAAAAATTGACCCGTGTAACACGCGACCGGCATGAAGTCGATTTAAACACGGCACCGGTGAAAGCCAAATTGCTCCCTGAACTGGTTTCCAACGAACAGTTGAAAATGGAATCGAAGCGAAAGCGTGCCGTGTTAACGGCTGAATTTCAGGTGAATTCCGGAGCCGCAAATGCTACGCTGGCTCTCTTGCTGCAAACCGATTCCAAAATGGGCGAGGCGAAACTGCCTTCTCTGGAAACGAAAATCAACGGCAAGCGTGTTAGCGGCGAGAAGGAAAAAGGGAGAGGGGACTGGTTGTGGGTGAAGTACCCAATTGCCCCCGGGGAAAATCGGATTCGAGTCATCTTTCGTCTGAAAAAGGACGCGCCAGCGTGGGCCGGGAAAGTTTCTGCGTGGATTTTGGGACGTGTGCGCCTGAATCCTGAAAACGTCACGGTCACGCTGAACGAACCCCTTACCCAGATGCGGCCGATGCCGCCGCGGCCCTGGCCGGCTGGAGAATTTCAACGTACGGTTCCACTCGGCGAACAAATCGTCCGACTGAAATAGACGGCTCAAAATGAGACAAATTTTTTGTTCTCTTCGGTTTTTCTTGATTTTGGCTGATCTTTCGGGGCACCGCCTTTTTCAAAAGGAGTGCCCCTTTCCATTTGGACAGGTAGGGTAACTAAAAATGCTGCAGGCGGTTAGTGTTCAGGCAGCCGGAAACGTGACCGTCACCGTCGTGCCTTTGCCTTCCTCCGAGTGAATGGCCATTTGGGCGTCGTGGGCGTCCACAATCCACTTCACGATGCTCAATCCCAGGCCGCTGCCGCCGATTTTCCGCGAACGGGACTTGTCCACCCGGTAGAAGCGGTCGAAAATCCGCGGTAAATCCGCCGCCGGAATGCCGATCCCCGTGTCGGACAGGCGAAGGGTCACGTGAGCATTTTCACGGCGAACGGAAATGTCAATTTTGCCGCCGGGTTCCGTGTATTTCCAACTGTTGTCGAGAAGATTTTTGACGACCTGTTTTAGGCGCTCGGCATCTCCCACAACTGGTGCTTCGGGAAGAAGGTGTTCCGTCAGGCGCATATTTTTCTGTTTCAGCAAAACCTCAAACTCGCGTGTCACCTGCCGAACAATTTCCGAAAGGTCAACCCGCTCTTTTCGCAATTGCAATTGCCCCGCGTCAATTCGCGACAGCAAAAGCAGGCTTTCCACAATGCGCGTCATGTACTGACTTTCTTCCAAAATCCGCCTTAGGACGTCTTGGTAAGCCTCCGGACTGCGTTCGGTGCGAAGTGCCACCTCGGACTCCCCTCGAATCACCGTAAGTGGCGTACGGAGTTCGTGTGAGGCGTCTGCCGTAAACCGTTTAATTTGTTGAAACGAGTCATCCAGACGACGGATCATTTCATTAAAAACGTCGATCAGTTCCTGAATTTCCTGACCGGCATTCGAAACGGTTAGAGGCTGATTCAATTGGTGAACCGTGATGGTTCGGGCGCGCTGGGTCAAATCTTTCAGGGGACGCAAACTTTTCCCGGCCAAAAACCACCCGCCAAATCCGGCCAGAATCAGAACAATCGGGATAAACAGCACAAGTGCCACCCGCAGCCGTTCCACCGGCCGTTGAATGGACTCCAGAGACATTCCGACAATCAAAATATATGTGAGTTTTCCTCGCCAGTGAAAAGGGACGCACGTGTAGCGAATGCCCTTCCCGCCTGCAAAGTGGCGGGTACCGAAAACTGTGTTCCCCCGCCGAATTTTTTCCCACTGCCGGGGAGTTGGGGTGAGGGAGAAATCCCCCAAATTTAGAGATTTGACGAGAATCTGCCGGTTTGGACTCATGATTTGAATAAATTTGGGGAGCGAGGAAGATTCAAAGGAATCCATTTCCTGAATCTCCGAAAAATCGATGTGGCCGGCGGACTCTTCGATGCTGTGTTCCATGGCGGCTGTTCGAGTGAGAAGTGCCTGGTCCAGGCCCCATTTCAGGTTTTGATAAAAATAGGCCAGGAGCGCAGCACTGAAAATTAATAAAATCAGTAGAAGAATCCCGGAGTACCAGAGAGTCAGACGAGTGCGTACGGTTTTGATTTTCATTCTTCCCCCTTTAAAAGATAGCCCACACCCCGCACGGTGTGAATGAGTTTGGTTCGGAACCCGCGGTCAATTTTATTGCGCAGGTAATTCATGTACACGTCGATGATGTTGGTTTCCGAATCAAAATGGTAGTCCCACACGTGTTCCGCAATGGCGGTGCGGGTGAGAATTTTGCCGGGATTTTGGAGGAAAAATTCCAGCAGGGCAAATTCTTTGGGCGTCAACTGGATTTCCTTTTCTCCCCGAAAAACGCGGTGGGTCACTAAATCCGCCTGTAAATCCTGAAACCGCAGCAGCGTGGACGCCGTGCGGTACTTTCGGCGCAGCAATGCCCGAATGCGGGCCAGCAGTTCCTCAAAAGCAAAGGGTTTGGTCAGGTAGTCATCTGCGCCCTTGTTGAGCCCTCGAATTTTGTCCTCAATTGTGTCCATCGCCGTTAACATGAGAACGGGCGTTTGCGGATCTCGTGTCCGAATGGATTTCAGCACGGAAATACCGTCCAGTTTGGGCAGCAAAATATCCAGAATAATGACGTCGTAGTCGAAATCACGGGCAAAATTCAGCCCCTGCTGGCCGTCTTCCGCCACATCGACGGCAAAGCCTTCTTCCTTGAGCCCGTTCCGAACAAAGCGAGCCACTTTTGTGTCGTCTTCAACAAGAAGAATGCGCATCTCTCAGAGCCTTAATTCGATTTCGGGACGTGCTTTTCCGGAAAAACCGGCTGTTTTTTAAAAATCCACACCCCTAACATGGTAAAAAAGAGCGCCACAATAAGGGGAAATGTGATCCAGAAAGTGACGATTGCCAGATGCGGATTGACATTGGACCGCATAGTGCGCAGACTGCCCCAAAAGGGTGCGACCTGCTGAACCCATTCCGACGGAGCCGCTTCCATGACAAACGTGAAACCGAAATATTCGATCAAAACCGCCAAAAAAAGAAGGCTCGTAAAAAGGGCGTTGGCCTTGCGACTGTTGGCCACATCCCAACCCATTTTAACGAGCAGTGCCGCTCCCAAAACAACCGTTCCCAGGGGCAAAAAAGGCACCGCCAATTTAATGTCGCCCATGATGTCGGGGTTGATTAAAATAAGACCGAAGAGGAACGACAGAATGAGTGCCCCGTCGCGGATGATCAGGAAAATCATGCCCCAGTGTTCGCCACTCATGCGTACCCGGAAGCTGTGCAGTGTGTAGCTGAAGTAGCGGTCGGCCAGGTGCAAAACAAATCCCAAAAGCAGAAACATGACCATCAAGTCGGCAAGAGTGGTCAATGTCCACAGTTCCAAATCTTTGCTGGTGGCGGCAAACACGGGCCTCTGAAAAAAGACCGTCCAAAAAAGCAGCCACAAAAAAATCTTCCGTTTCATGGTTCTTCCTTTTTTTTAAATGACACACAAAGGATTTTAAGGATGTCGTCAAAATGCGCGCATTTTCATTCAAGTTGGCGCGCTTGATTTTTCCCCTGCCAAGAGGGGGCTCCCACTGGAAAGTCAGTGACCATCTACCATCTAAATAGATAATTTAATTTTAGAATGACGGTTCGATTTTCCGTCTGAAAGGTTCTATTGGCTGTGCTTAGCAAGTGATTGTACACCAGGTAAAAATGACTCCCCAAATTGGGAATCCAGTGCAGGCGGAAATTCACATTCAATTCCTGGTCTTCGTTGTTCCACTGCACAAAAGCCCGTGCGTCCAAAAGGGTGGAAAAGGCGTACCGGATCCGACTTCCCCATTCCTGGGTTTGAAAGCTCCCCTCTTTTAAGTGAATGTCGTTCCAGGTGAAATCTAAAGAAAGTGAGAAATGGGAATTGAATTTGGCCAGACTTTCCGTTGAGAAAACCGTTCGTCTGCCGGTGTAGAATGCGCCGGAATTCAAAAACAAGGCTCCGGAGAGAAATCGCCCCGGGTTGGTTTCGTACTGAATTTCGGCGTGATTGTACCAGTAGGAGCCCGGCGGAATAACAATGTTCCCGTAAATCGGAAACGGCTCGTCTAAGCGCTCGAAACTGCGCTGCAAATTGAATTCAAAATAATCGCGGGCAACGGTACTAAAGCCCAGAGGCCGCAACTCGTATTCGAAACTTTCCATCTGCCCCGACATGTCGGTGGTGTAATCCACATCGATCGGCTTAAACACAAATTTCCGAATCCCCCAGCGGTGGGGGCGCGGCGTGTAGCGGAAAGCCCCTCCGCCTCGCCGAATTGCTTTGCGGCGAACGAATCCAATCTCCGGGTTAAAATTCGGATCGATTGTGTAGAAATACGCATAGGAGTCGATCAGATCGTTGGGGTAATCCATCAAGATTCTGTACGCAAGGTTGTTTCCGTGAAGGCTCGGCGTTTGGGTGCCCGCCAAAAAACTGTAAATGGCCAGATTTTTATCTCCCAAAAAGTTGGTGAAATAGAAGTTCACATCCGCACCGAAAGCCCGGTTGGTGTACCCTGTTTTCGGGATGTATTTTTGCGTGGTAATGAATCCGAATTTGGATTGGGAGAGAAAATCCCGCTGGACGCGCACCACGGAAAAATTGGTGGAAGGTGTGTTTCCCTTGTGGGCCGTTTGAATATTGAGCAACCCAATGGAATACTTGCCCGCCCGGCCGGTGAGGCGTGCGCCCCCCAGAATGGGAATTTCCTCCCCATTTTCGGAAAGGCCGATTCGGCGGCTGTAAAAAACCTGGTTCCGAAAACCGCCGAATTTGAAAATATTGGCCCCTTCCAGAAAGAATTCCCGTTTTTCAGGGTAGTAAAGGCTAAAACGCGTCAGATTAATACGGGCACGGTCGGCCTCAACCTGAGCAAAATCGGTGTTCACCGTAAAATCCGCCGTAAGGGTGGGGGTAATCCCGTATTTAATATTGAATCCGGTCTTTTTCAAAATCGTCTGTTTGGCACCGTCCACATTTTCCTTTTGAGCCCCCAATTTCAGGTAGGGAAACCACTCGATCTGGTGACCGCGCTTCAAATTATTCAGCCCGTGGAGCTCACCGGCAAATGCCAAATAGGTAATGCCTTCGTTGTAGCCCCAGCCGCTCCAAATGTCCTCTTCGTGTTTACGCTGAATATATCGCTGAAAATTGACACCCCAGACCTGATTGGGAACGTTGGGGAACCGCAGCGATTTAAACGGGATTACAATTTCCGCCTGCCAGCCCTTCGAGGTGATTCTGGACCGGGCGTCCCACACGGTGTTCCAATTGGAATTGGGGTCGTGTTCCGGAGCCGATTGGTAGGCGTCAAACCGAGCGCCGAGGGGATTGGTCACAAAAACAAAGCCCCGCTGGTGGTCCAGGTAGGTATCGAAAACCACGGTAAAACGGTCGTCGCCCTCCATGTCGCTGTCCCGAATCAGGGTGTTGGCAATGATTTTGTCCGGGTGGGAATCGTAGCACCACACGCCCAAATAGAGATTGTTGGCGTCGTACAAAATCCGAACCTCCGTACGTTCGGTGGCCGGTTTTCCATTTTGGGGTTCCCTTTGGACAAAATGCGTGGCCGGTTTCGCTTTGCTCCACTGCGGATCATTCAAAAAACCGTCCAATTGAATCGGCGTGGAAATGCGAACGGCCTGCACTACCCGCCTGGGTGCATTGCCAGCAAAACCTGTCTGAAAAAAAAGGAAAATGGAAACCAATCCCGTAGCTACCCTGAATTTCATTGTATCTCCCGCTCTGTTGTCTTTCGGATTTCTCACTCCGTCTGTTCCGCAACCTTCCGAAAACGCAGCCTATTGTGTCCGCACAAGGAAAATGCCCTTTTTCCTCTTTTCACCAAAGAGAGACAAACCATTTTCCCCTATTTTTTTATCTTATTCCCCTTCAGAAATGCCTGTTTTTCGCATTCCAGCGAGCGCTCGCCATTTGACCGGCAAAGGCGCTCTTCAGCGGAATGGCTATTTCACTTCTTTTACAATGAGATCGTCAAATTGGGTCACGGCATCTGCCTTTGTCCACAGGCCGATTTTGCCGTGGGTAAAGGTGGTGTCGTGCGCATTCAGATAAAGCTGCCCGTCGTAGTAGCACTGAATGTGATCGCCGCTATTTTTAATGCGAATGGTGTGCCATTTGTGCGTGGTGATCGGAATGTGAACCGTCGCCAGCATTTTCCGATTGCCGTCCACCACTTTGTAAACCCGAAAATTATTTTCCAGCGGATTGGCGCGGGCAATGTAATAATTGTCAGCATCCCGGTAGCGCCACACGGGGCCGCCACCCTGGTCTTCCCGGCCTGTCAGCGCCTTGAAATGCACCGTCAACTCAATGTTGGCAAAGTCTGTGGAATCATCCACCAGGACGTTAAAATGGTAGCCGAAATATTTTTTGGAGGTTTGTTCCACCACATTGGGTTGGCTAACGGCATCGGCGGCCGTTACAACCTTCCAAATGCCAGGTTGGCCCCTGCCCGTGACGTGCTGAGAAAAATTGGCGGGGAGCTGTCCGGGTTTGTCCCGGTCAAAATTTAAAATTAGGGTTTTGGCCGCGGTGCGTGTGGATTCTGCCGAAGTTGCTTTTTGAACGGCCACGTTAGCAGACGATTGGGGCTGAACCGCCTGAGCCGGCTTTTTCCCCGATTTTTTTCCGCACGCACTGACGAACAGCGCAAATCCCAAAAATAAAACCAAAAAGCCGGTTGTTTTCATAAAAATTTTCATGGTTTGACCCTCCTGTTTTGGATGTGGAAAATTCCTTTTGTTTTGAAACACATTCAAAGCTGAAAAAACCTCCTTCTTTCTTTTGCTTTTTGTTAAACGACCGTTTCTCACGTTGATTTCCCCAAAATGTCTCCGCGTTTTCTGTGTTTTTTTCGCCGGATTCCCGCCACTACCCCCGAAACCAATCGTACAAAACCGGAATCACAATCAGCGAAAAAATCATGGAGCCCACCAGTCCACTGATGACAGCCACGGCAAACGGTTGAAGAATTTCTCCGCCAGAGCCCCAATTAAGAGCGAGAGGCAGAAATCCCGCCACGGTGGTGGCGTTGGTCA
>CAZOHG010000070.1:0-16823 GCA_964579725.1 uncultured Deferribacteres bacterium | reverse complement strand
AAATAGGCTTCTCCTAATGGCCAGAGGAAAAAGCGACTCCCTGGGTATTCCCGCAACCCTTGCCTGGCGTACGCAATGGCTTTCACCCAATTCCGCCGATCCATTTCCACCCAAATAAGCTCATTCAGAGCCGCTGCGCGGGCATACCGACTTTTTTTCAGAGCCTTTTCAACATTGGCCACCCCTTCTCGGGTTCTGTCCGGGAAAAAAGGCAGCCATTTGAGAAATTTGGTTTTTCTGCTCCGCCAATACTGGTACGTCCCAATGCCCAAATAGGCGTCGTACACCGTGCTGTCCAGCGAGACAGCTTTTTCCAAAAAACCCACCCCTTTTACCGCCAATTTGAATCCCGAAAAATAGCTTTTCGTTTGCAGAAGGTAAAAGGCGTAGTAGCTGTACCCGCTGCCGAGGTAAAAATGAGCCCAGGCGTCACCGGGCAGTTCGTCGACAAGGTCTTCGGAAAGGGTAATCGCCCGTCGAATAGCAGCTAAAAACTGGGAGCTTTCTCTGTAATCTTCCGCATCCATCATTTTGGATTGGATGGCGGCTGCTTTGTAAAAATAGCCGCGGGGGTCAAAGGCATTGCGATCAATTAAACTGTCAAAAATAGCGTAGGCTTCGGGGTACCGTTGCAAAATCGTCGCCCGAATTCCCCTGCGGATCATTTGATCGACCGGCCCCGGTGCCGTCCAATCGGGTACAGGAGGTTGTCCTGCCAAAGCTGGCTTCCCCAGTAGCAGAAGAAAAAACAGCAGGTAAATTCTTTTTCCCATTACAATCGACGTCGTCTTCTTCCTGATTTTTTCATTTGGCAAACGAAAAGCCTCTCAATCCACTGGCGTAGGTTCTATTGACGCTAAAATACCGTGGTCCAACAATTCTGCCTATTTTACAAAGTAGTCATTTTTTTTGAGCGAAACAAGAATTTTGTCCTGTTTAGGCCTGACAAATCTCAAATAACTGACAGGCCTTGCAAAGGCGTGCATTCTTTTTTCCGGGACAGATTTTCAAAATCCCCAGGCGAGAAAGAGCGAAATCAAATCGAACGGGATCTTGAGGATCCAACTCCCGCAGGACGCCGGTGACCTCCTCCGCCATTTTCCAGGAAGCACTTTTTCTGTCCGTCAGCCCTAAAAGTCGGCTGAGTCGAGCCGTGTGGGTGTCCAACGGCAGCAAAAGTTGGGAAGGTTGGAGAAAATCCCAAAGCCCCAGATCGATTCCGTCAGCGGGGCGTACCATCCAGCGCAAAAATAGATTCCAGCGCTTGCACGCGCTGCCCGATTTGGGTGACGGGAGCAGGTACCAAAACGCCTGCCGGTAAACACCCTTTAAGGCGGCCAGATCAAACTGTTTCAATTTTTCAACAGCACGCGTGAGCACTCCCTTTACCGTTCCGTCAGATTCCACCCAGCAGACCTCAAAAAAAGTTCCCAGCGAGCCGTAGGTTCTCAAAATCCGGTGTACTAAAAAGAGAAGGGTGACCAGATCACCGGCATTGGAAAAGCGGTGGCTAAATTTGCCAAACGCCCGGAGCCATTTTTCCGTGCGCCAATCCCGAAGGTCCTGCGCAGGACGTTGAGAAAATTCAGAGAAAATGGTTTCCAGGGTACGAAAAATCCCGGCGACGCGGCCGTAAGCAAAGGCTGCCGACACCCAACCGACGACCTCCTGGTCAATTGGGTCGGAATAGCGGTGAACAAATGCCACAGGGTCGGTTTGCAGATAGGCGTCATTGTACTGTGCAGCCAATTCATTTAGCGACTGCCGGAGCAAAGAATAATTGAGGTTGGTACCCATTTTTGGAATTAGATTTGAAACGCTCCTTCGGACGCCAAAGAGTGAATAAAATGTGGATAACTTGCAAGAAGCCAAAAGAAAGTGGAGTCCTTTGCTTCCAACTTGTACAGGTCTAATAAAAACAAGGATTCTTTACAAAATTGTCTTATTTAGATTTTTCAACACTTCTCGTTATTACTGTAATAACAAATAGTTAGGAAATGCGTTTTTAGTTGCAGAAAAAATGCAACAGTTTTCTTTCTGCGCAAACGAGGCCATTAATCTAACCCCTTTATTTTCAGGGGCGGTATCAAAATTTTGTTGCGTGAATAAAATGTGGATAACTTGCCCCCATTTCCCAGAACGTCGCTTTTCTTTCCCCCTGTTCTGCCCCACTCCTGAAAAACGGCCTCTCAGGATTGCTCCTGAAGAAGCGCCAAAAGCTGCGATTCCTGACGCAATCCGACCCAAAATTGTTGAATCACCCCGTCTTTCACCCACACGATGGAAGGCGTACCCATAATACCGAATTTCTGGGCGACGGTTTGCTCCCGAGAAACATCGACGGCAAAGGCATTGCGAAATTGATTTTTAACCCGCTGGAAAATGGGCGTCTGCGCTTTGCACGCCCGGCAGGTTGGGCTGAAAAAGTACAGCAGAACAGGTTCGCCTCTGCGGATTCTCTCGCCAATTTTTCCGGGAATCCCCTCAATTCGCTGCCCTTTTTTCCGTTTTGCTTTCCAAATAATCGAAAGCTGCGATAAAAACAGGAAACCCAAAAGAACAAGAATCCCGTACACAATGACCATCATCTGCTGCTACTCCTCGCTTTTTCTTTTCTTCTTCAAAAACACATCCCGAACCTTCAATCCGACGAAAAAACCCACTCCTGCGCCGAAGGCCGCACTGACAAGAAAATTGCCGTAAATATGCGCCGGTTGCGAAATCGCTTGAGCCCACATAAAATAGCCGTAGCCCAGTCCACCCCCCAAAAGGGTCAGGATAAAAACCACCCACTTACTGCCAAATACGTGCATTTTTTCCACAATCTTTCTTTCCACCCTGTGTGCAGGAACAGCCGGAAACAAGACCACCTTGTTCAAAACGGCTCATTTCCAAGGCGTCCTGCTTGTAAAGGAAAGGTTCGACCAAACCCATTGCTTCAACAAAGCGCCCAAAAAAATCTTCTTTTTTCAAAATGGCTTAAATATAATGAAAGAAAAAGCGATTTTCAACCCAATTTTGGAAGGCTTTCAGCACACTGATTGTTCCCGCAGCAGCCAAAATTCCCTTTGTACAACAGATTTTTTACAATTTTGTAATTTTTCCTTGACAACCGATTCAGTTTTTTGTATAATAGAGTAAAACGTTTTGTTATTTAAAATATCGTTTCACTATATGAAACAACAAGGGAACAATTCCATTTTCAGAGCCTTTCAGATTCTCTCTCTCTTAAGTGAGCGAGATGAAGACATGGGCGTGGCTGAATTGGGTCGCACGTTGGGCCTCAATAAAAGTACCGTACACCGGTTCCTGACAAGCCTTCGTGACCTGGGAATTGTTCAAAAAAATGAGAAAACCAACAAATACCATTTGGGGTTAACCCTTTTTGAATTGGGCAACCGCGTGCCCATTAAGCGTACCCTGATTGACAAAATTCATCCGCATTTGTTGGATTTGGCGTTTCAGGTAAACGAAGTGGTTAATCTGGCAGGACTTTTTAAAAATGAAGTGGTTTACCTTGACAAAATTGAATCCAAGCGAAGTGTTCAAATTATGACTTACGTTGGATTTCACATTCCCCCCCACTCCACTGCTCTCGGCAAAGCCATTCTGGCTTTTATGAATCCCGAGGACGTCCAGCGTATTCTTCGACCGACAGGACTTCCGAAATTTACAAATAGAACCATTACCGAAATGGACGCGTTGTTGGCGGAGCTTCGGAAAATCCACACCCAGGGATTTGCCCTGGACAACGAAGAATTTGAGGAAGGCCTGCGGTGCGTGGCCGTTCCCCTTTTCGATTCCCGGGGCGAGGTTTTGGCTTCCATTAGCATTTCCGGTTCCACCGCGCGCATTCATGAGGAAACCGTGCCGTTTTATTTCGACGCATTAAAGAAAACACGGGAAAAAATTCGTCAGTCACTTTTCACGCTGTAGGTGTCGCCATTCATAAATCGTAAACGTACTGTTTTTTTGTTTTCTACCTGGGGAGTCGGCTCACGCGTCCAATGCGAGCGGCTTGTGAGCAGAAGAAACAATGAGCTATGTAATAAATCACCGTTTTCCAATAAAAAAAACAGGAGGATTTTCCATGGAGTTTCGATTGGCTTTTATTGGGTTTGGGACGGTCGGCAAGGGATTAATGGAATTGCTGATTTCAAAAGAAAACCAACTCAAAAAACAAGAAAATTTTCAGTTTAAAATAGTGGCCATTCACGACCTTCTTTTGGGCACCTTACACAATGACAACGGAGTTGACGGTGCTCTTGCCTTGAAATTGGCGGAAAAGCAGAAATCTCTTAAAGAGCATCCGGACTCGGTTACCGGCTGGGATGCCCGTAAAATCATTGCCGAAACCTCCGCCAATACGATTGTTGAAATTACGCCAACCAATATTAAAACGGGAGAACCGGGACTCACCCACGTCCGAATGGCGCTGCAAAACAAAAAACACGTGGTCACGACGAACAAAGGGCCAGTTGCACTGTCACTTCTCGAATTACAACAATTGGCCGCCCAAAACGGAGTCGATTTTCGTTTTGAGGGAACAGTCATGAGCGGCACACCCGTTTTTCACCTCACTGAAACCGGTTTGGCCGGCGCGGAAATTCGTCGTGTTCGAGGCATTTTAAACGGCACCACCAATTACATTTTGACCCAAATGGAAAACGGCATTGCCTACGAAGAAGCCCTACGCGACGCTCAGGCTAAGGGGTACGCCGAGGCGGTTCCCGACGCCGACGTGCTGGGCTGGGACGCCAAAGCCAAAGTCCTTATTTTGGCCAATGTGCTTATGAACGCCGATTTGAAGGAACCGGACATCCCCTGCAAGGGGATTACCGAAATTTCGCTGGATGATGTACAAAAAGCACGTGCCGCCCAAAAGCGCTGGAAACTGATTGGCAGCGTTGAGAAAACCCATTCCGGCGTGAAGGCCGAAGTGGCACCGGTGGAACTGCCCGAAACGGATTTTCTGGCCGGAATTTCGGGAGTTACCAACGCCCTAAGTTTTGAAACCGACACCTTGGGGGCTGTGACCATTATTGGCCCCGGGGCGGGAAAAATCGAAACAGGATTTTCTCTTTTAACCGATTTGTTGGCCATTAATCGGAAATATGCCTGAGGTCGAAAGGGTACCTTTTGTACAAAAACGGCTTTCAACGCAATGAACCGCCATTAGTGGAGGACTTCCAACATGAAAATGCTCATTGCCGGTGAATGGATCGACAAGGATGAAAGAATAGATGTCCGAAATCCGTACGACAATTCCCTTGTGGACACCGTACCTAACGGAACAAGGGACGATGTGCTGCGAGCCATCGAAAGTGCGGTTAAAGGCTACCAAATCAGCCGGAAAATGCCCGTTCACGAGCGGGTTACCATTCTGAATGCCGTGGCCACTTACGTTCAAGATCACTTTGAGGAGTTTGCCCGCACCATTGCGTCGGAAGGCAGCAAAACGATTCGAGAGGCGCGCAAGGAGGTAGCCCGTTGCGTCAACACCATTAGTCTTTCGGCGGAAGAAGCCCGACGCATTGTGGGCGAAACCATTCCGTTCGACAGCGTTCCCGGTTCGGAAAACCGGGTCGGGTATTACTACCGTTTTCCCATCGGAGTTATTGCGGCAATTACCCCCTTTAACGATCCCTTAAATCTTGTGGCGCACAAATTGGGGCCAGCCATTGCGGGCGGCAACTCCGTGGTTCTCAAACCGGCCACAGTCACGCCGCTTTCGGCACTCAAATTGGCGGAAGCATTCGTGGCGTCGGGATTACCGGCTCACGTTCTAAATGTAGTGACCGGTTACGGGAGTGCGATCGGCGAAGCGTTGGTTTCGGACCCGCGCATTCGAATGGTTACTTTTACGGGCGGCGTGGAAGCCGGTCTCCAGATTACCCAAAAAGCCGGTTTGAAAAAAATCGGCATGGAGTTGGGTTCCAATTCACCGGTGATTGTTTTGGACGACGCAGACCTTCCCAAAGCGGTGGAATCCTGCGTTTCCGGAGCTTTTTGGGCAGTGGGGCAAAATTGCATTGGTGTTCAGCGTATTTACATTCAGGAAAAAATCTTCGATGCGTTTCAAACCGCTTTCGTCCAACGCACGCGAAAAATGAAAGTCGGTTTCCAGCTGGACGAAACCACGGACATGGGGCCAATGATTACCGAAGCTGAAGCCAAACGTGTGGAATCCTGGATTGAAGATGCCGTTCAAAAAGGCGCCACACTCCTGACCGGTGGACATCGAAAGGGAACGCTGGTGGAACCCACGGTGCTGACGCATGTTCCCCCGGAAGCCAAAATCGATAAGCAGGAAATTTTCGGCCCGGTCGTTGCCCTTTACCCCATTCAAACACTGGACGAAGGAATTGAAAAGGCCAACAACGTGGAGTACGGACTTCACGCCGCCATTTTTACCAGGGATTTAAACAAGGCGCACAAAGCCATTCGGGAATTGGACGTCGGGGGAGTCATGATTAACGATTCCACCGATTACCGAATAGATGCCATGCCTTTCGGCGGCGTCAAACATAGCGGTCTGGGGCGGGAGGGAATCAAATTTGCCCTGTTGGAAATGACCGAGCCGAAGGTTGTGTGTTTTAATTTGGACGAGGCCTAATGTTTTGTGGCGACCGCCACACGTGGATGGGCAGAAATCAACTTCCGGGATGCGACTTCTGCCCATTCACCCTAATTTATTGGTCAAACATGTTTACCTTCTAACTGATTCTTCAGGGGGACACTGCAAAACGCCGCGTAGCAGGGATCATTTTCAAATTCGGGGGAAATTGCAAACACAACGGACTTTCAATTTGAAAGGGTTTTCCCATGGCAAACGAAAAGGAAGAGTGGAAAAGTCGGCTGGGATTTATTTTGGCCGCGGTGGGGGCTGCCATTGGGTTGGGGAACATTTGGCGTTTTAGCTATTTGTGTTACAAAGACGGCGGCGGGGCATTTTTAGTGCCGTACATTGTCGCTTTGCTGACGGCAGGGGTGCCTCTTTTGATTTTAGAGTACGGTTTGGGACACCGGTTTCGGGGCTCGGCGGTCAAAAGCTTTCGAAAAATTGACCGAAAATGGGAAATCATCGGTTGGTGGCCCTCTACATTTGTGGTTTTGGGCATTACGTTCTATTACACCATTATTCTTGCCTGGTGTTTGGACTACATTTTCTATTCGTTGACGCTTCGGTGGGGCGCCGATCCGGCGGCCTTTTTCTACAAACAGCACCTTCATTTGACCAGCGGGATCTGGCACATTGGAAGTCCCAGCAGCGCCGTGGTAATCGGCTTGGTGGTCATTTGGTTTTTAAATTGGTTCATTGAGCTGCGGGGGATTCAGCGAGGGATTGAGCTGGCTTGCAAAATTTTCATCCCGCTTTTGTTCTTGCTCACCACCATATTGGTCATTCGAGCCCTTACGCTACCGGGGTCAGGAGTCGGTTTGACGTGGTATTTAAAACCGAATTTCTCTCAACTTCTCAATGCCCGTGTTTGGCTGGACGCCTACGGCCAGATTTTCTTCAGCTTAAGTTTGGCCATGGCCACCATGATCGCCTACGCCGGCTATTTGCCCAAAAAATCGGACATTGTGGGCAACGCTTATTTAACCGGTTTTATTAACAGCGGATTTTCTATTTTTGCCGGATTTGCCGTCTTCGGAACCCTGGGTTTTATTGCCGTTCAAAAGGGACTGGCACCGGCACACGTGGTCAAAGGGGGATTCGGATTGGCTTTTGTTGCCTACCCACAAGCGATTTCAGCTATGCCGGTCGGAGCCAAACTCATGGGAGTGGTTTTCTTCACGGCTCTGGTCATTGCCGGGCTGTCTTCCTCTATTTCCCAAATTGAAGGCCTGGTGGCCAGTTTGATCGACAAGTTCGGCCTTCCTCGTGCCAAAATTTTGCATGCCATTGCGATTTTGGGATTCGCAATCGGTTTGCTTTACACCACCGGCTCGGGTTATTACTGGCTGGATTTGGTCGACCACTTTATTTCCAGTTACGCACTGGTTTTAGTCGGATTTTTTGAGGCTCTGGTCGTGGGCTGGTTCTTTGGAGCCAGGAAATTGCGGGAGCACGTCAACGCAACCTCCGATATTCGGGTTGGCGCCTGGTGGGAGTTCATGATCAAATATTTCATTCCTATTGTTCTTTTTGTGACTTTTGTTCTATCTTTGAAGAGCGACCTGATTCACCGATACGGCAACTATCCGATGAGCGCCATTATTTGGGTGGGCGTTGGAAGTTTGCTTTTCACATTTCTTGTGGCATTTATCTTTTACAAAAAACCGTGGAAGGTTAAAGAGGAATTCTAAACCGCTTGGAAAGGAGGTGAATTTTTTCCAATTAATTGCGTGTGTGGTGGAAAGTGTGTGAACCTCGAACAAAACGGAGGAGGAACATCATGAAAAGGATTGTTGGACTTTTGGTGCTGCTGACGCTACTGGTCGGTTTGTTGGCCGGTTGCAGTCAACAGCAAAAAAAGACGGATTTGTGGAGCCTTTACCAAAATACCTTAACCAAATGTAAGTACGTGGATTTAACCCACGCATTCAGCCCCACGATTCCAGTCTGGAAAGGCTTTGGCAACACCCAATTCTTGCCCGCGCGTGCCGCCGTGGACATTCCCGGCTATTGCAAGAAGGGTGAAATTTTCACCTACGCCAAACATGAGTTTCAAGCAACGGCCTACATCTTCAAAACCGACCAATACGGCACGCAGTTGGATCCGCCAGCACATTTTAATCCCTACGGTGCAACTATTAGCGATGTGCCCGCTACTTACGCCGTGCGTCCTTTGGTCGTCATCGACATTCACGAAAAGGTGGCCAAAGATCCTGGCTACCATTGTTCTGTCGCCGACATCAAGGCGTGGGAAGCCAAACACGGGCCGATCCCGGCGGGTTCCGTTGTTTTCATTCGATCGGATTGGTCCAAAAAATGGCCGGACAAGAAAAAATGCGACGAATTCCCCTTCCCGGGAATCACGCTGGACGCTTTGAAATATCTGCATGAAACACGGCACATTCTCTTTCACGGTCACGAACCCTTAGACACCGACACAACCGGTGCCATGATCGGCGAAAGCTGGATTTTGCACCACAACTATTGTCAGGCCGAAGGATTAACCAATCTGGACAAAGTACCGGAAGCCGGCGCTTTGGTCGCCATCGGTTTTGCGCGACCAGAAGGCGGAACCGGTGGGTACGCGCGGTACATTGCCATTTGCCCGCCCGACTGGAAATACGGCAAATCCATCGAAGAATTGCCGGGAGCCCCGCTTCCCAAACAGCCGTATCCTCTCAAACGGGATGAAAATGGCGTGCTGCGTCCTACAAAGCCGTAATCGTTTAGCCCGGGCGGGGAGATGGCTCGCCCGGGCCCTCTTTTAGGGCTACATTCTTGAAAAACCTGATGTACAGGAGTAGGAAACGACGGAAGTGAATTGTGAAAACTAATTAGGAGGAACAAGCAATGAAGCGTTTTTTTACGGGCCTTCTGCTTATTCTTTTTCTTTTTGCCGTGGGTAGCCGAGTGATGGCTGAGCCCAAGGTCAGCTGGAATGGATTGTTCTACATTTACAATTTTTTTCATAAAAATACCGACTTTACCAAAAAAACGCCCGATGGAAATTCCTTCATGTACATTCATGCCGACATTCAATACACGGTGGATTTCGGCAGCGGCGTTTCCATTTATTCCATGATCGGTGCCTGGAGTCAACATGGAATTAATCCCTATTGGGGTACCGATTTACAGGGAAACAACGATCCAGCCGTCAAAATACTTCAAGGCTACCTCACCGTTTCCCACTTATTCGACACGCCGTTTTCTTTTCGAATGGGAAAAGAGCGCCTGTTGTACGGAGACGGGATTGTCTTTTTTGACGGCGGTGAAGACGGTGCCATTCAGGCCAAGCTCATGTACAATCACGGGCCAATTGACCTGGATTTGTTTTACTCTCGGCTTGCCCAAAGTCACGGAATTGCCTACGTAGGCGCGCCCACTTACGGCTCTTACAATCCCGCCAATTCCGACCAATACCCGGGCAATATTAATCTAATGACTGCCTACGGCACTTACCACGCCTTGGACAGCAAGGTGAACCTTTCCGCCTACGGTGTCATGCGTCCCCAGAATATCGACGCTTCCCACAAAGCCAACCCCATTTGGTTAGGCGCCCGTCTGGAAGCTTCTCCTGTTCAGGGACTCAATGTGGCCGGGGAGTACACGCTTCTTCGAGGCAAAAATGAAAGTGCTTCGGCGCCGAATTACAAAGGGTACGCCATGGAAGCCAAAGCCGATTACACCCTGAAAAATTCGCCCCTCAGTTTCGGTGGCGCGTACGTGGTTTTTAGCGGTGACGACGCCACCACTAAAAATGACAATGAACTGTACGAGTCCGCTACCAACGGCCCCTACACATTCGGATTTTACAAGGATTGGCCGGGGTTTGGGCCAGCCCATCTCATGACGACGGGCTACGGTTTCGCCGGCCTTGACCCGGGAAATTTGACAATGACCAATCTGAATACCCTCAATGCGCATGCCAAAGTGAGCCTCGGGCCTCTCGGGCTTCGATTTGACTTTTTCAATTATTCGCGCAATTGGGTCGCCTCAAACGGGAACGCCAACATGGGCAATGAATTGGCCGTTCTGGCACAGTACAATTACAAAAACACCATTACCTTTGGCTTTACCGCCGGCGTGTGGATGCCCGGCGATTATTGGAAAAAGGATATGGGATTGGGCAACAATGCCGATAACGCCTTTGGCGGCTACTTCTACTTCGCAAAAGAATTTTAGTCACGCTGTTCGAAACCTTGCGAAGGCTTTTGGTCTTCGCAAGGTTTTCTTTTTTTTCTCCTGCCCCTCACCTTCACCCAAACTTTTCGTTTTTTGTTGGACTTTCCCCAAAAATTTCGTACATTTTACCCTAAAAAAGCGGCTTAAAATTTTTTGTTGGGAGGAAATAAAATGCCAACGGCAACAGAATGGCTTTACCTGGCGGGGCTTTTTGGGATTCTTTTTCTATTCGTGGGCATTGCTGAAAAAACCCGCTCGGCTCTGGGATGGTCTCCCGAGGTAACCCGAAAATTTGTCCACATTGCCACCGGAATTGTTGTATTTTTCACCCCGTACATTTTCAGAACCAATATTCCCCTGCTTGTTTTGGCGGGCATTTTCACGGTGATTAATGCCCTTTCGCTCAAAGCAGAGACCTTTAAAGGAATGCACGATACCGAACGCACCACCTACGGCACGGTATTTTACCCCATTTCGATCATTGTAATGGCGGTTCTTTTTTGGGATAAATACCCCCAGATTCTTCAAATGGGAACCCTTATTTTGGCGTTGTCCGATGCTTTTGCTGCAATCGTTGGACAAAATGTGCGCCACCCCCACGTTTTCCACGTCACTCAGGACGCCAAATCGGTTGAGGGCTCCTTGACCTTTTTTGCACTTTCTTTTTTCATTGCCCTGGTGGGCTTGAGTTTGCTCCACCAACAGCCGCTTACACTGGGTACCCGGGTCTGGGTGGCCTTTTTGACGGCATTTGTGGCCACCGTAACCGAAACCCTCTCGTGGGCAGGTCTGGACAACATAACCGCCCCGCTGGCGGCCACGTTTGTACTCCACGTAGCCATTGCCCACCCGGAATCTTTTGGCCAATTTTCAGTAGGATTATTTTTGGCTCTTCTCGTCGGTCTGGCCTCCTTTGCGGCACAATTTTTAGATGCCAGCGGCACAGTGGCTCTTTTTCTCCTCGGGACTCTGATCTTCGGTGTCGGCGGCTGGATTTGGGCCGTTCCAATTCTCCTCTTTTTCATTTCGTCCAGCGTTCTTTCCAAATTGTGGAAGGCTAAAAAGGCGGAGTCCAATCTTTTTTTTGAAAAATCCTCACGAAGGGATTGGGCCCAGGTCTTCGCCAACGGCGGAATGGCCGGCTTTTCGGTGATCTTCTGGTACATCTGGCCCAAACCAATCTGGTACGCCATTTATCTCGGCTCGCTGGCCGCGGTTACCGCCGACACCTGGGCAACTGAAATCGGAGTCCTGTCCAGAAGAGCGCCCCGCCTCATTACCTCTTTTCGGAAAGTGCTGCCCGGTACCTCAGGGGGGATTTCCATTGTAGGATTGTCGGGTGCTTTTTTGGGAGCATTTTTCATTGCAGCCGTGGGTGTTGCCATTGCACCACATCTCTTTTCCTCCCCGTGGCGCGCCGTTTGGATTGTCACGCTTTCCGGTTTTGCGGCGAGTTTGGTGGACAGCTTATTCGGCGCGACTTTGCAGGCCCAATTCCGCTGTACCGTTTGCCAGAAAATTACCGAGCGGCGGGTGCACTGCAACAACACGCCAACTCTTTTCGAAAGCGGTCAAAGATGGATAAACAACGATGTGGTTAATTCCTTTTGCGCCCTGAGCGGTTTTCTCTTTGCGGCACTTTTGATCATTTGGTGGTGCTAAATCCGGGTTTTGAAGAAAGTCAGAAAATTCTCTCAACAAAAAGGGCTTAATTTCGAAAAGGTGAATTTCTTATTTGAAATTCACCTTTTTTTTATTATCTTTAATTAATTTGGACGGGATTGTTGTTTCACCCTAAATGATTAAAAATTCAAGAATTTTAAATAATGAATCGAATCGGTTCCGACGCTTTTTCCCTTTGAAAAAGCGTGGCTCGGTTTTGTACTGAATCAATGTGAAAAAGGAGGGTTGACATGACCACAATTGTAGATGTTGCGGCGCGCGAAATTTTGGATTCTCGCGGAAATCCGACCATTGAGGTAGACGTGCTTTTGGAAGCCGGTGTGTTGGGACGGGCGGCTATTCCGTCGGGCGCTTCCACGGGCGAGCACGAGGCGGTCGAACTCCGCGACGGGGACCCCAATCGTTTCGGAGGCAAGGGCGTACTAAAGGCGGTCGAAAATGTGAATGAAACCATTGCCGATGAAATCGTGGGGCTCGACTCTGCCGATCAAGCGTACATTGACAAGGTTTTAATTGATCTGGACGGAACGCCCAACAAATCCAATTTGGGTGCCAACGCCATTTTGGGGGTTTCTCTGGCGGTGTGCAAAGCGGCTGCCGAGGCGTTTGAACTTCCTCTCTACCAATACATTGGCGGAGTCTCTGCCCGAACGCTCCCTGTTCCGATGATGAATGTGCTCAACGGCGGGGTTCACGCCGACAACAACGTCGATTTGCAGGAATTCATGATTTTTCCGGCAGGGGCTCCTTCATTTGCAGAGGCTTACCGTTACGCGTCCGAAGTATTCCACACGCTGAAATCGGTTCTGAAAGCCAACGGCTACAACACGGCGGTTGGCGACGAGGGTGGTTTTGCGCCGAATTTAAAATCCAATGAAGAAGCCATTCAACTGATTTTGGAAGCCATTGAAAAAGCCGGGTACACGGCCGGAAAAGACGTCTACATTGCCCTCGATCCGGCTTCCAGCGAGTTTTACGACGCCGAGAAAAACAAATACATTTTGAAATCGGAAAACAAAGAACTTACGCCTGCCGAATTGGTGGACTATTACGCCAAACTGGTCGAAAAATACCCGGCTATTGTGTCCATTGAAGACGGCATGGCTGAAGACGATTGGGACGGCTGGAAAATTATGACCGAAAAGCTGGGCAATAAAATCCAGTTGGTCGGTGACGACGTGTACGTCACAAATACAAAACGGATTCAAAAAGGCATCGATCTCGGTGTGACCAATTCGGTTCTCATTAAATTGAACCAAATCGGAACGCTAACCGAAACGTTGGAAGCCATTGAACTGACCAAAAACAACGGCTGGACGGCTGTGATTTCGCACCGCTCGGGCGAAACCGAAGACACCACCATCGCGGATTTGGCCGTGGCCACCAATGTGGGCATGTTAAAATCCGGTTCTTTGTGCCGAAGCGAGCGCATTGCCAAATACAACCAACTGCTTCGAATCGAAGAAGAATTGGACGAAGCGGCCGTTTTTCCGGGCATCTCGATTATTAAACAACATCGGTAAAAAATCCAACAGGATAGCCTGACCCGGGTCGGGCTATCCCCCATTTTTAGCGGGGACCTCTTTCGTGCAAAAAAGAACGATTCGAAAAAACAAGATTGCCGGTCAGTTTATGAAAATGGCTGCTCTTTCCATTTTGGCCATTGTTATTGTGTACTACTTTATTATCGGAAAATACGGTTTGATTACACAATTGCGCCTGGCCAATCAACAACGCGCTGCATCCCAAAAAATCGAAACCCTCAAAAAGCAACAAAAAGACCTGAAAAAGAAAATCGATCGGTTGGCTGAAGACGCAGCGTACCAGGAAAAGATCGCGCGCGAACGCTACAAATTGGCACGCAAAGGGGAAACCATTTACCTCATGGTTCCCAAAAAAGAAAAATCTCAGAAAAAACCGTCGAATCGCCCATGACGCAAAAAATCAGCAAACGCCTGCAACGCCATTTTATTACGGGATTGGTTGTCGTTACCCCCATTGCCCTTTCCATCTACATTTTTTGGAAGATCTTCGTCATTTTTGACAATTGGATGGCAGGGCTTCTGGAATTTCTGTTTGTCCGATTGTTGGGGATTGAAAACTACTACTACAGAATTCCCGGGTTGGGCATTTTCGTCATGTTCTTGCTGATTATTTTAGTCGGCATTCTCACCCGCCTTTACGTGGGACGCAAACTGATCGCCCTGGGCAACTGGATCGTGGGAAAAATCCCCTTTTTTAACACCATTTACCTCACGCTCAAACAAATCATGGAAGCCCTGTTCTCGGACAAAGGCGAAGTGTTTCGGAAAGCAGTTTTATTGGAATACCCGCGAAAGGGGCTTTACTCCATTGCTTTTATGACGCAGGACACGCGCGGGGAGGTGCAAAATCGAATTGAAGAGGATTTAATCAGCGTGTTCCTTCCCACAACCCCCAATCCCACGTCGGGATTTCTCCTCTTTGTCCCCAAAAAAGACGTCAAGGAACTGGACATGCCCATTGAAGAGGCACTCAAATTGGTGATTTCCGGCGGAGCTGTCAACCCGGATGAGGCCAAATTGTCCCAATCCGAAAAGGAAAATGACACTTCTTCCTTCTCCTTTTTTGGCAAAAAGAAGAAAAAGCAAGGGAAAAAATAATTCCGTGTTCCGGCAAAGGCAAAGCCTGTTTCTTTTTGTCCTTTTTGCCTGCTTCTCTCCCCCGTTTCTTCGGGCGCAGGTGCCCACTGTGACCTTTGGATTTCAACAAAACTACAACACCTATTCATGGAATTTCGACGTAAATTACCTGAAAATCCTCGGCCCGCGGCAAAAACTTTTGCTCAAAAACCGCGGGCTCAGCAATCTATTGCGTCCTGCGGCCGGCCTAAACAAATGGCGGGACCAGGAGCAATTCGGACTTTCTTACACCCGTCCGTTTTTCGGCAGGTGGAACCAGGATTTCGCGGCGCACACCAATTCCTACATCGACCGGCAGACCGGGTACGAAAACAGCGCCGTCACACACTGGGTTTCCTGGGGGGTCAACCGGCTTTTAGGGAACAAAATTCGTTTTCGTTCCGCTTTGGGCCACAAATGGGACAGCCGTCAGGGACATCGCGACAACGGCCTTTACCACCGCACGGATTTTCTTTTTCGTCCGACCTCGTGGCAAGGCTATTTAAACAGAGGAAATGTGAGCTGGCAGGGAGACGAGTTGGGACGGCGTCGCGATTACGATTTCCGCTTAAATTACCGCATGACCAAGGAATTTTACCCCGGAACCGTTGATTCCCTCCTTTTTCAGGTCAATAATTTGCGGCGCGATTACTACCTTTCCACCCGAAGCGATTTGGAATCCCGCCGGGAGAAAGGTCGACGGGTGTCCAATTGGTTGGTGTACCCCCTGCTCCGAAATCTAACTCTGCGGCAATTTTCGTCTTTTTCCAACCGGCGCACCATTATTCACCAGTCATTGGTCAACTCCACCGGGGAGCGGGATCGAGAAGAATTGAATACTTTAAATGAAACAACCCTTGAATTTCATCGCCATCGCGTTTTTTCGTCCCTGGCTTTTCATTACGAATACCACACCGAGACCTACGCCTTTTCAAAGTCCGTCCAGTCAAATCCTTACAGCGGACTCTTAGGTACACCGAACAGTAAAAGCCATTTGCTGACGATCAAAAATATTTTGGCGGTACAACTTGGTGCACGCGACAGTTTAAGTCTTTTAAACTCGATCAGTCGACTGCAGTACGACACGCCCGACACCAACAATTTTGACGATCGCGACGAACTACGGAGCACTCATCTGGCAGAATGGCTCCATTTTTTCGATCCTTCGTTTCAGTTTCGAGTCGGCGTTAGCGCACGACTACACCACCTTGTTTACATCTACGCGGCCAAAAGCGGTGAAAATAACTGGAATCGTATTTTTAATTTTTACACGGATCTGTTCCTCCGTCGGCCGGATTTTTTTCGGTTCCACCAGCGTGCAGAGGTGTTGGCAAACTACACGGACTATGATTTTGAAATTCCAACGGAACGCATTCGCAGTTTTGTCTTTCGAAAAATGGCACTGACCGATTCTCTTCGCTGGCAACTTTTTTCTCAATCGGATTTGTTGCTTTTTTCGCGCTACGAATTGGAAGAAAACGGCCGGCTTTCCTGGGCATCCTTTTCGGAACAACCGCTGCTGTCGCGAAAAAACCACTTTTTGTCTCTGGTGTTTGATTTTCCCGTTTCTTCAGTCTTCCGGACCTCGGCTGGCATTCAGAGCTATTTGCGGAAGGAATGGTCGTACACGGTTCGTCAAAACAAATTGCAGCGCGCTGAAAAAGCGAAAAAATACT
>CAZOHG010000069.1:0-16842 GCA_964579725.1 uncultured Deferribacteres bacterium | reverse complement strand
CATGAGCATTTTGCTGTACAGCACATCGTCGCGTTTTTCGGCAAATTCCTTTTGCGCCTCCGGCCTGCGATCCAGCCTCTTTTTCAGCGCAATTTTGGCCAGCGTCTCATTCCGCAGCAAAATTCCAATGTCGTTGTAAAGTTTTTTGCTATTCCGGTAAACGGGTCGATTGGCCACAGGAATGTCCTTCAATTTTTGAAGGAAATCTCCGATGGTCCAAACACCCCCTTTGAACGTCAACAGAGTGTCGCCCAAATGGGCTTTCAACCCCACGTGCGCCTGCTGGATTTCATTGTCAAAAATATTCGGCATGTAGGGTGGCAGTTTCGGATTGTCACTGAAAAGAGCTTGAAATTCCCGATTTAAATAATGAAAGGCTTTTCCCTTTAAGATGACGTGTTTCGGCACCATAATTTTTTTCACGAATTGAACCGCTACCTGTCGTTCTTTTCGGCGGCGGATTTTATTTTCCAGATCCTTTCGTTTATTCTGAAAGTCGTATTCCGTAGGAATCATTTCTTTCCGAATGTCCAACACCTGCAAAATGTGGTATCCCCATTTGGATCGAACCGGTGGGGAAATCTCGTTGGGCTTCAATTTGTACATTTCTTTTTCCAGATTTTCCTCCATATCCCCCCAGGAAACCCAGCCCAAATCGCCCCCGTTTTTAGCCAATGTGGAATCGTGAAATTCCTGTCGTGCAATGGTGTTCCAGCTTTCCCCGGCTTCCAAACGATTTAAAATAGCGGCAGCTTGTGCGTAGGTCTTTGCGAAGATGTGGCGCACGTGGTACTGGGTGAGACTTTTTAAGTAGGCGTCCCGCACTTCGGCCTCGCTCACGGTGACCCTCTTTTTCACAACGTCTCGGTAAAGCTGTTTAATAGCCACCTGTTTGCGGTAAAAATCAATGTATTTTTCGATTTGCGGGTCGTGCCCGTACCCCTTTTTTTCGGCTTCCCGAGCAAAAAGGATCCGCTGGATCATGTGCTTCAACTGTCCCATTTTTGCCTTTTCGCCACCATGAGGCCGCAACATGTACGGAAAAAGCTCGTAGGAAAGCTTGAAATCGTGGACTGTAATATTCCGATTGTCTACTCGGGCAATTACCGTGTTGTCCGAAATTTCGCCGGACGAAGCCTTTTTCTTTTGGGAACAATGAACGGAAAACAAGACCAACGCAGAGAAGAACAGCCCCAGAAAAATTCTCAACCGATTCAATAAAAAAACCTCCACCCTTCCTTCAAAAACACATTTCCCATATAATTTAAATTATTTTATTCAAAAATCCAGCATTTGTTCCTTTGACAAGGAAAAATCAGAGAAAGGGGTGAGAAGAAATTGGGCTGCTTTACTTGGCCAAATCGGTTACAAGAGCGGGATTCATGGTTTCCCGAAAGCGGCGGAGAATTTTTTCGCGCTCCTCCATTCGTCGGATTAAATCGTCCAACCCCACGTCCTCCCGGTTTCGGCCGGCTTCTTCAACCTGTCGGGCAAGGCTCGTTAATTCCGTCGCCCCGAAATTGGCCGCCGCTCCCTTAAATCGATGCCCCTCGCTGTGTAACATTTCCCAATTGCGCTCGGCGTAGGCTTTTTTGATTTTTCGGATTTGCTCGGGAACGTAGTCCACAAACTCTCCGAACATCTCGGAAAAAAAATCCCAATCATTGCCGCAGCGGTCAAAGGCATCGGGTAAATCAATGGGCACAGGCGCTTGACTGTTCGTTTCTGGGGTTGTTTTCGGAAGAGAAGCAGAGGAATCGGGAGCGTTTTCAATCTCCTGCAGCGGATTTTCCTCCTTTGGTGGGGTTTGCAGGTCATTTGCGTCATGGCCGATCTCCCCCAACACCGCACGAATCTTTTCCACCAAAAGGGTCGCTTCGGCTGTTTTTAAAAGAAACGCGTCGGCCCCGGATTCCAGAGCACGCCGTTTGGTTTCAGGATGCTCGTCACCCGTAAAAAGAATCAACCGTACGGAATTGAGTTCGGGTTGTTCCCGAACGGCCCGACACACCTCGATCCCGGACATCCCCGGCAGCATGTTGTCAATGACGGCCACATCCGGCTTTTCGGACTCAATGGTTTGAATAGCTTCAAAACCATTGGTAACATATTTTGTCACGAAGTTTTCGCGCCGCAAAATACGCAC
Organism: uncultured Deferribacteres bacterium; assembly: GCA_964579725.1. GTDB lineage: Bacteria > Zhuqueibacterota > JdFR-76 > JdFR-76 > BMS3Abin05 > CAZOHG01. Next base: position 14,696 of record CAZOHG010000069.1, on the reverse strand, counting down.
GTACAGGTTGGCCGTCACCTTGTTGTCTTCTACTATCAAAACGGTATTTCGCCTGGCTCGCTTCTCCGTCGAGACAACATCTCGCAAAATTAACAGCTCGTCCCCCTTCTTCACTTTCATATCGAGTGGCGGGAAAAGACGATCCTTTTTGCCGCGCCGAATGCCTAAAATGTGCCATTTTTCAGCGGAAGTAACTGAGGCAAGGGGCTGCCCGACCCATTCCGATTCGGAACCCGCCGAAATCCACTCCGGTGCGTGGGGGCTTTCCGGCAAAACGACGGTTTTGTTGTCCGTGGCCAACAAAACCTTTTCCGCAATTTGAACGCCTGCAAATGTGTAGGGGGAGATGACTTCGTCCGCCCCTGCCCGCTTTAGTTTGCGCTCCGAGGATAGGTTCTCACCGCGGGCAATAATTTGCAGAGTAGGATTGAGCTCTCGTGCGGTTAGCGTAATGTAAAGATTTTCGGTTTCGGCACTGGTCAGCACCAAAAGCCCCCTGGCTTTCTTAATCCCCGCCTTCAACAAAATTTCCTCGTCGGTGCAATTTCCCACCAGCGTAAATCGACCCTTGCGCTTCAGTTTTTCCGCCGTCTCCTCGTTCATCTCAATAACCACGAAGTCGATTTTTTCCCGGGACAATCGCTCGACTGCGGCTTCTCCTACTCGCCCCAATCCGCAAACAATGTAATGCCCCTCGAGTGTAGCGATTTCCTTTTCCATTTTATGATGTCCCATGCTTCGCGACACAATATTCTCAAATACGGCACTCATAATCGTCTGAGCCGAAACGGCCAGCACCATGAAACCCGCCAGAATCACCCCGATGGTTAAAATCACCCCACTGGAATTGAGGGGCCTCACTTCCTTAAATCCGACCGTGGTCACTGTAATGACCGTCATATAAAGGGCTTCCAAAAACGAATAGTGTTCCAGGAACATGTAGCCCGCAATGGAAGCGGAAAAAAGCAACAGCAAGAGCGTTAGAACCAGGTACAGGCGGCGATGCTCGAAATGCTTTTTTTGACCATATTTAGCCATCATTTCAGGATTCCACTTTTTCCCAACATATCGGCATTTGTTGCGAGAAACTTAAACGCGAGACCAAGCATACCTGCCACACTGTTTTGTCTTGCAGACGGAATTTCCCTTGATTTTAATGGCAAATTTTTTAATTTATACTACTGTGAACAAATTCAGGAGTGCCGTATGTCCAGCGAAACAGAAAAAAAACAAACTAACTTTATTAAGACGATTATTGACGAAGATTTAAAAACTGGCCGATTTGACCGCGTCCACACGCGCTTTCCGCCGGAGCCAAACGGGTACCTGCATATCGGACACGCCAAATCGATTTGTCTTAATTTTGGATTGGCAGAGGAATACAACGGCCTGTGCAATTTGCGTTTTGACGACACAAATCCCCTGAAAGAAGATCAGGAATACATTGATTCCATTATCGAGGACGTGCGCTGGCTGGGTTTCGATTGGGAGGACCGCCTGTTTTTTGCCTCGGACTATTTTGAGCAGATGTACGCGTACGCTGTTCAACTGATTCAAAAGGGAAAGGCTTACGTGGACGATCTTTCCGCCGACCAGATCCGCGAGTACCGCGGTACGCTCACGGAACCCGGGCGCGAAAGCCCCTACCGCAACCGAAGCGTGGAGGAAAATCTCGACCTATTTCAGCGCATGCGAAACGGCGAATTTGGCGACGGCGAAAAAGTGCTCCGAGCCAAAATCGACATGAAATCGGGAAATTTGAACATGCGGGACCCCGTCATGTACCGCATTATTCACGCCAGTCACCCCCGTACGAAAAATGCGTGGTGCATTTACCCCATGTACGATTGGGCACACGGGTTAGAAGATTCCATTGAAAAAATCACTCACTCCATTTGTACGCTGGAATTTGCCGACCACCGTCCGTTGTACGATTGGTTTTTGGACGAATTGGGCGTGTACCACCCGCGGCAGGTGGAATTCGCTCGCCTGAACTTGAGCTACACGCTTCTGAGCAAGCGCAAACTCTTGAAATTGGTGGAGGAGGGGTACGTCACCGGCTGGGATGACCCCCGAATGCCGACCATTGCCGGCATGAGACGCCGCGGCTACACACCGGAATCCATTCGAGATTTTAGCGATCGAATCGGGGTAGCCAAGAACAACACCGTGGTGGACATTGCCCTGCTTGAACATTGTGTTCGAGACGACTTAAACAAACGCGCCGAAAGGCGAATGGTGGTTCTTAATCCCCTCAAGGTTGTGATCGACAATTACCCCGACCAGCAGGTAGAGGAATTAGAAGCGCAAAACAATCCTGAAGACCCGACAGCCGGAAGCCGGAAGATTCCTTTTTCGAAAGTTCTTTATGTGGAACGGGACGATTTTCGCGAAGAAGCGCCTCGCAAATGGTTCAGACTCGCTCCGGGCAAAGAGGTGCGTTTGAAACATGCCTATTACATCACCTGCACTGAGGTTGTTAAAAATGAGAAGGATGAGGTAGTTGAATTACACTGCACCTACGATCCGGCCTCTCGCGGAGGCTGGACCAACGACGGACGGAAAGTGCGCGGGACGCTGCACTGGGTGTCGGCCGAGCACGCGGTTCCGGTGGAGGTGCGGTTGTATGAACATCTTTTTCTGAAGGAAAATCCCGAGGAGGTGGAAGAGGGCGAGGATTTTACAGCCAATTTAAATCCCAATTCGTTGCGCGTCATGCAGGAGGCTTTCGCCGAACCCGACCTCCAAAACGCCAGGCCGGGTGAACACTTCCAATTTTTGCGTCAGGGCTATTTTTGCGCGGACTTGAAAGACCATTCGCCGCAACATCTTGTTTTTAATCGAACTGTAACTCTTCGAGACAGCTGGGCCAAAATCGAGAAAAAATTGAATCGCTGATTTTGCCTCGGCAAACATCCTTTAAATTTCCTCCTTTGAAAGCCCGTTTTCAAAACGGGCTTTCGATTTTAGAAAAATGTACTGTCGATTTTCCATTTGCTTGGTATTTCAAATTGACTTCCACCGTAAAAATTCTTTGGGGTCGGTCTGTTGCCTTTTCTTACCTCAATAACAAGTGCATTTAAAAGCAAAAGTGAAAACAAATTCAATTATTTTCAGTTTTTCAAAATAATCCGTGCAATTGGGCTCAAAAAGACCTATATTGTACAGCTTTTGCAAAGTTAAATAAAATGAAGAAAAGAGAGATGTATGATTGAAAAAAACACATTTGACCATTTTGGTTTTTCACCCGACGTTTTAGACGCCGTTGCCCGAAAGGGATTTCAAGAGCCGACCACTATTCAAAACATGACCATTCCCCTTCTGCTTCACGGCGAAATGGACATCATTGCGCAGGCTCAAACCGGAACCGGGAAAACCGCTGCTTTCGGCCTTCCCCTAATTGAAAGGATTGACGAAAACGCCCGAGGCATTCAGGCGCTCATTTTGGTTCCCACACGGGAATTGGCTATTCAAGTTTCGGAGGAAATTCGTTCCCTGACAGGCCGGAAAAACCTGAAAACAACCCCGATTTACGGAGGGCAGTCCATTGTCGAACAACTCCGCACACTTAAAAAGGGGGTACACATTGTCGTGGGAACTCCGGGGCGTATTTTGGATCACTTGAGCAGACGCACCCTAAAATTGGGCGACCTTGCTTTCCTTATTTTGGACGAAGCGGACGAAATGCTCAACATGGGCTTCATTGACGATATTGAAGAAATCATGGCCCACACCAATTCCGACAAACGAACCCTTTTGTTTTCTGCTACCATGCCACCTAAAATCAAAAATTTAGCTCAGAAATATTTAAACGACTACGAATTTTTGAAGGTTAAAAAAGAGTCCCTCACCACACATTTAACCGAACAGCTCTATTTTGAGGTAAACAACAGCAACAAATTTGAAGCGCTTTGCCGAATCATTGACATGGAAGAGCCGTTTTACGGGCTGGTTTTTTGCCGAACCAAAAATGACGCCCATTCCGTTGCCGGCCACCTGATTGACCGAGGTTACGAAGCGGAGGCAATTCACGGCGATATTTCACAAGCGCAGCGCGAACGAACCTTGAAAAATTTTCGCAAACAGCGTGTTCGCATTTTGGTGGCTACGGATGTGGCCGCACGGGGCATTGACGTTACGGACATGACACATGTGGTCAATTACGCGCTGCCTCACGATCCGGAATCTTACGTCCATCGCATTGGACGCACGGGACGAGCCGGCAAACGCGGTACGGCCATTAGTTTTGTGGCGCCGGGCGAACACAAACGGCTCCAGGCCATTCAGCGATTCGCCAAGGTCAAAATCCAAAAATCCCGACTTCCAAAAGTCGATGAAATTTTGGCGGCCAAAAAGAGAAAAATCGAAGCCGAATTGGCAACTACATTGAATGGAGAAATCGCCTCAACGTACTTTCACTGGGCCAAACAACTGCTTGGCGAATACAACCCAACGGAAATTTTGGCCGCTTTGCTGAGCACCAGTTTTAAAGATAAATTGGACCCCCAAAATTACAACGACATTCTTTCCCCGGCGCACGCGTCCAGCCGGCGCAGCAAAAAGCAGGAGGACGACGTCCGGCTTTTTGTTGCTCTGGGCAAAAAGGACAAAATGAACCCGGAGAAATTGGTAAAACTGATTGCCAGCCGCGCACCCGTAAAATCCAGGCAAATTCGAGACGTGCAGGTCATGGACAAATTTTCATTTGTTACGGTTCCGTTTAACAAGGCCGAAAAAATCGTTGGACTTTTTCAAGCCAAGGGGCAGCGGCCTTTAATTACCCACGCTCGATGAGACAAAAACAGTTGGTACAATTGTACCTCAGGTGGAAAATAAAAACTTTGGGTAAAAATTTGATGTTCGGGCAAATTTTTGTTGACATCGCTGAAAAAATTTTTTATATTTAAAATCGTTGAAAAAAGGACTGTGGAGATTAGATGGCACATCATAAATCGGCAATTAAGCGAATTCGAACAAACGAAAAAGCACGTTTGCGAAATAAACACTACCGCTCCATGATGAAAACCGCCATTAAAAAAGTGCGGTTGGCAGAATCAAAAGAAGCGGCAGCAGCGCATTTGACCCGCGCCGTTTCTCTGCTCGATCGGCTGGCGGCGAAGGGTATTATTCACAAAAACAATGCTGCCAACAAAAAGGCAAAATTAACACGACTCGTTAACAATTGGCAATAATCTTTTGAAACCGGGTGATCTGCCACGGCCGGTAACTCCCCCTAATCCCGGTGTGGTCAGTAACCCGGTTTCTTTTTTTAAGCGCTCACCTTTGTGAGCGCTTTTTTTATCTTTTTCACTGTCCGAACCGTTTTTTCTTCCAAAAACCGACCAATCCTTTGCGTGCCGGTGCGCAGGGCAAATCCCGACCCGCTTAGATATTCAAAAGAAGCGCACCCGTTTTCTTCAATTTTCCTACCCAATCTCCGTTTCCGGGGTGGATGTTTGGCGGCAAACGGACTCGAAAATCACCCCAATTGGTAATTCGGCGCTTCTTTTGTAATAATGACGTCGTGGGGGTGACTTTCCCGCAAACCGGCGGAGGTAATCCGCACAAACCGTGTTTTGGATTTCATTTCTTCGATGGTTCGAGCGCCGCAGTAGCCCATTGAAGCGCGCAATCCGCCGATCATCTGAAAAACCGCATCCCCCAATTTGCCCTTGTACGGAACACGTCCCTCAATACCTTCCGGCACCAATTTTTTAGCTTCCGATTCCTGAAAATAGCGGTCTGCCGACCCTTCTTTCATCGCGGCGAGAGACCCCATGGCCCGGTACACCTTGTAGCTTCGCCCCTCAAACAAAATGGTTTCCCCGGGACTCTCATCCATCCCTGCGAAAAGATTCCCAATCATGACGGCGTCAGCACCGGCCGCAATGGCTTTGGCAATATCCCCTGAAAATTTAATGCCTCCGTCGGCAATAATTGGGATGTCATGTTTTCGGGCTACTGCTGACGTGTCAATGACCGCTGTGATCTGCGGCACGCCCACACCGGCAACCACGCGGGTCGTACAAATTGACCCGGGCCCGATTCCGACTTTCACGGCGTCTACACCAGCTTCGATGAGGTCTTCGGCACCCTCGGCTGTGGCCACGTTACCAGCAATTAGGTCCACGTCCTTCAACCGACCCCGCAATTCCTTCACCGTGTTCAACACCCCACGCGAATGGCCGTGAGCTGTGTCCACCACAATCACATCCACGCCGGCTTCGACCAAAGCGTCTGTTCGGTCAAACACATCGGCAGAAACCCCGACGGCCGCTCCTACCCGCAGCCGCCCCAGATCATCTTTGCACGCATTGGGAAAATCCTTCTTTTTCTGAATGTCCTTGACGGTAATAAGCCCCTTCAAATGGTGATTTTGGTCCACGATTAACAATTTTTCAATACGATATTTTTGCAGCAGTTTTTCGGCCTCCTCAAACGAAATGCCCTCCGGAGCGGTAATTAGCCGCTCTTTCGTCATGACATCCTCAATCTTCCGGTCGGTGTGCGTAATGAAACGCAAGTCTCGATTGGTCAAAATCCCCACCAATTTATTTTCTTTGACAATGGGAATGCCCGAAATCCGGTAGTGTTTCATCACATCCAGCGCCTGCTGAATGGTGGCTTCCGGTGGGAGGGTAATCGGGTCGACGATCATGCCGCTTTCCGAACGCTTCACTTTGTCCACTTCCTGAGCCTGCCGCTCAATGGGCATATTTTTGTGAATAATACCGATTCCACCTTCACGGGCCAGAGCAATGGCCAGGCGAGCCTCTGTGACCGTGTCCATTGCCGCACTCACCAACGGAATGTTCAACCGAATGTGACGCGTCAAACGCGTGTCAACCGAAACCTCCTTCGGCAAAACCTCGGATTTCGCCGGAACCAAAAGAACGTCGTCGAAGGTTAATGCTTCTTTCCAGACCTTTTCAAAAGCCATTGGGTACTCCTATTTTTAGGGTGATTAAAGAAAGCGGTGCACCAATCTTTCCGCCGGTGGACAGACGCCTCGAGCGGGTGAACGCAATGCCGAAAGCGTTTGTCAGACCACCGGCACGACCTTTTCTACAAAATGAATCATTTCCTCCGAAGCAATCAGCTCGGCCGCCCGTTTGATATCGGGCGCCGGGGGACGGTCTTCCTGTAATCGAGGGATTTCCCCCCGCAGCACTTGAAACGCCAACCGCGTGCCGATTCCCGGCTTGAGGGGCTGGCGTAATTCAATCCCCTGGGCGGCGCAAATAGCTTCGATTCCCAAGATGTTTTCTGTATTTTCAATTATTTGCAATGCCTTGCGAGCGGCGTAGGGTCCCATACTCACATGGTCTTCCTGATTGGCCGAAGTGGGCACCGAGTCCACCGAAGCCGGGTGAGCCAGCCCTTTGTTCTCGGAGACCAGCGCCGCCGCTGTCACCTGCGCAATCATGAAACCCGAATGAAGTCCGGGAATGTGAGCCAAAAAGGGGGGCAGTTCACTGGTATTTCCGTCCATTAGAGAGGCAATTCGGCGTTCGGAAATATTCCCCAGTTCCGCGACGGCGATTCCCAACATATCCAACGCCATGGCAATAGGTTCACCGTGAAAATTCCCGCCGGAAAGGACATCTCCGTTTTCCGGAAACACCAGGGGATTGTCCGTAACGGCGTTAATTTCCGTTTCAATCACACGGCGCACGTACTGCAAGGCCTCGCGGGCAGCGCCGTGCACCTGCGGCATACACCGCAGGCTGTAGGCATCCTGCACCCGGGAGCACCCGCGGTGCGACTCCCGAATTTCGCTTCCTTTCATAAAAGCAGCCAAATTTCGAGCGGCTTTTTGCTGCCCCTCGTAACCGCGTACCTCCTGAATTCTGGGGTCAAACGGAATGTCGGAACCCAACAGAGCTTCGGCACTCATTGCCCCGATTAAATCAGCGTGTCGCGCCAAATTCTCAGCCCGCAAAAGAGCCAGCGTCCCCAGAGCGGCCATAAATTGGGTTCCGTTAATGAGCGAAATCCCCTCCTTCGCCTCCAGGCGAATTGGGTGAAGTCCCGCTTTTGCAAGCGCTTCCGCACCCGAATACCGCTTCCCCCTGTAAAATGCCTCGCCGTCGCCAATCAACACACTGGACAGGTGCGCCAGAGGCGCCAAATCCCCGGACGCTCCCACCGAGCCCTTTTCCGGTACAACCGGGTGCACCCCGGCGTTGAGCATGTCCAACAAAAGGCGGAGCAGTTCCAGACGCACTCCCGAGTACCCCTTGGCCAGACTGTTTATTTTAATCACCAAAATGGCACGTACCCACTCCTCGGGAATGGGATTTCCCACACCCGCCGAGTGACTTTTGAGCAGGTTAATTTGCAAATCCACAATTTTGTCGTCGGAAATGTGCACGTCACTGAGTTTTCCGAACCCTGTATTGACCCCGTAAATGGTACGCTTTTCCGCAATGGCTTTTTCGATCACGGCGCGAGCGCGCCTGACGGTGGCCTCGGCTTCCGAAGAAAGCGCAACAGGGCGATTCTCAAAAGCCACCTGCCACACTTCTTCGGGAGTTAGCTCCCCACCTTTTATGAAGAGTGTTTCCATTTGCTGCCCTCTGTTTTTTCAATGGGATTGCACACGTCTCTGCCTTATTTTAAAAGAGGCGCGCCCCCCCAACCAGAAACCAGAACCTTCAACACGGATCAGGCAAACCAGTTTTCCATTTCTCGAATAAGCTCCTCCTGACTTTCGAATATTTGGGCCTCCACCGGGAGGGATTCCAAAAAAATTCGCCCGTACTGAAAGCGCACCACACGATTGTCTAAAATCAGCACCACACCGCGGTCACTGCCGGAGCGAATCAACCGCCCAAAACCCTGGCGAAATTTCAGAACGGCCATCGGCACTGAAAGCTGGTAAAAAGAATTGCCCCCGCGCTTTTCGATCTCTTCCATCCACGCCTGAATAACCGGCTCTGCCGGCACTTCAAAGGGCAATTTGGTCAGCACCAAAATTTCTAACGGTTCTCCCGGAATGTCCACGCCCTCCCAAAAACTATTCGTCCCGAGTAAAACCGCATTGCCCTCGCCCTCAAAAATGCGCACAAGGGTGTTTCGGGAACCGTCTTTTCCCTGCGCCAATGTCAAAATGCCTTCTGCAGCCAAATCGATTTTGAGCATTTCGTACGTCTTTAGCAGCATTTCGTACGATGTGAACAAAACGAGGGTACCTCGCTTGGTTTTCAAAATAACTTCGCGCAGCAGGTGCGACATGGCGGTCACAAAATTTCGCTCACGGGGATCCGGCAAAAATCCGGGTACGCCTAACAGAACCTGTTCGTCGTAATGGAATGGCGAACCGTAAACACGCTCCAACAGCCGGTCGGGATCTACAAAATGGAGCCCCACGCGGCTCTTAAAATAGCCGAAATCTCCGCCCACGGTCAGCGTGGCGGAGGTAAAAACGGCCGTGTCCAGCGCGTCGTACAGACGATTTTTCAGCACCGACGACACATTCATCGGAGAAGCCAGGAGTCGCGCATCCAGTTTCTTTTCGGTCACTGGTGGTTCGCACCAGTACACAAAATTGGGAATCGAGGTTTCGACCAATTCTTTCAATGTGGTCAGAATTTCCTCTACCTGAGTTCGGGCACCCTCCACAAGAGCAACAAAACTCTCCCGTTCGGCCAATTCTTCTTCTGAAACGGTGGCCAGCGCGTCGCTGAGGCGCGTGAGTCCCCGTTTGAGGGAATCCAGTGCCTCGGTGAATTCCTCAACCAGAGGTGTGAGCGTGGCAAACACTTCCTCCCAATTCCGGTAGCGGATTTTGGCAGTTTGAGCGGTTTTTTGTGCAAGGTTCACTTCCCAGGCTTTTTCGCTCAGCCGCCCGAAAAAGTGACGGCTTATTTTTTCCGTTTCCCCCGTTTCTTGAATCAGGGCAAAAAGAATGTTTAGAAAGCGATTTTTGCCGGCTTCGGTTAAATGTGAAAAATACACACTATCCCGCAAACGGGGCAAAAGCCCGATTTCTTTTCCCACAAAACGGTAGAGTTGGTGCAAAAAACCTTGAACTGTCCACATTGAAAGTTCCGAAGACAAGTATTTGGTTGCTGCGGCCTCAAGATTGTGGGCTTCGTCCAAAATAAGTCGGGTGTACTCAGAGAGAACGGAACGATTGGCGGCCAGATCGCTGAGGAGAAGCGAATGGTTAACCACTACCAAATCGGCTTGACGAGCAGCGCGACGCGCGCGCATGACGAAACACTGTTGGTAAAAAGGGCACTTCTGCCCCGAACAAAAATGAGAATCCGCCTGAATCTGGCCCCACAGTTCCGGGTAAAATTGGGGATGAAATGCCGTGTTTTCTTCGATATCCCCCGAAAAGGTCTCCTCCAACCAGGCGACAATCGGAAGCAATTCAAATCGCTCTTCTTCGGTGAGAATGGCTTCCGGTAAATCGGCCAAAAATTTCTGCCACCGCTCCAAACAGACGTAGTTGTTTCGGCCCTTAAGCAAAACCGCCCGAAAGGGTTCGGGCAGGTGCTGAAATAAAAAGGGCAAATCTTTGGCAAAAATTTGCTCTTGAAGATTTTTGGTGTTGGTGGAAACCACCACCCGTCCGTTCTCAAATGGGTGCCTTTGTGCCCACAAAATTGCCGGAACCAAATAGGCGAGCGATTTTCCGGTACCTGTTCCGGCCTCCACCAGCAAAAAGGCTTCTTCATTAAAAGCGCGTGCCACGGCCCCGCTCATTTCTATCTGTTGGTCACGCTTTTCAAAATCGGAACGACCTGCATTGAGCAGCCCGTTTTCGCTGAAAATACCGGCCACGGCTTCTTCGTCTAATAAATTTTTTCCTTCTTCGGGCGCAGGCCTTACGAAATTCTCGCCAATAATATTATTGGAAGTCGGGGTAATTTTTAGGCGAAGAGAAGCAGCGAGCCTTTGCACGGCCGGAGCGTGCTCAGGGGCAATAAGAGCAGCCCGTTGAAAAAGATGTGCCGTGCCGCCGGAAAGGGGAGCCACGATTTGCGCCCACCGCTCCAGAACCGACTGCGGCTGGGTGAGCAAAAGAGGCAGCAGGCGGTCAAAAAGTTGAATTTCGGCAAAAACATCCTCTAAAGCGCGATGAGCCGCCGTCATGTCAATGTCGAAAAAATCTACCAAGGTTTCAAGGCGATGGTCTTTAAGACGCGGCAAAACGGCGCGCGCCAGCACCAGGGTGTCCACGCGGGGATTGCGCAAGCGGCCCAGCGGTTGTCCGTCCTGAAAAAGCGTTGGCTGCGCCGAGAGGTAGGCATTTAAAAATCGCAAATCGAAAGCAATATTGTGGCCTAAAATCGGTTCTCCCGCAAGCCAGCTTAGAAATTCCGGAAGAATGTCCATTAGAGGGGGCTGTTCGGCCAAATCGGCGGATTGAATCCCGGTCAGACGCGAAATTTGCAACGGCAAATCCCGCTGAATTCCCACTAACCTTTGAAAGGTCTGCGTTACTCGGCCGTTTTTGACGCGAGCGGCACCGATCTCAATGATGTCGTCCGACGAAGCGTTCAGCCCCGTCGTTTCCAGATCAAGCGCCACAAAAGAAGACAAGCCGAGAGCCCGGTAGACGTCAGGGGGTGTGAAAAGATTTTTCTCTTGTGGCCGGAACACGTGTCGTTCTCTATTCAAATGGTGAGGTTTCTCATCTCAAATTGTAGTACAAAATAAAAAAAATCCCCTGCAAGTGCAAGGGAAAAGAAAAGTCGATTCGTTGCTGGCAAAAAGGTCCCAAAGACTGGGCAACAGAAATCGCCTGTGTGGGGAGAGGAAAATACCCTTCCCCACACACGCACAATCCTGACATTTTGAATTTTACCGACACAAGCCGGAGCGTCCGGAACCAGGAAGACCGGCCGGTTTTATTTTCCGGCTGTAATCATATTGCGCAGAACGGTCTGTAAAATACCTCCGTTTTGGTAATAGTCCACCTCAATCGGCGTGTCCAAACGTACCAGGACGCTAAAGCGCTTTTCCGTGCCGTCTTCGGACAGGGCTGTTACCTGGACATCCTGATTGGGTTTTAGACCGGAAGCAATTCCTTCGATTGAATAGATTTCCTTGCCGGTCAGTCCCAGGCTTTCTTTGTTTTCACCTTCATGAAATTGCAGCGGCAACACGCCCATTCCAATTAAATTGCTTCGGTGAATACGCTCAAAACTTTCGGCTAAGACGGCTTTCACCCCCAAAAGCGCAGTCCCCTTTGCGGCCCAGTCCCGGGAGCTCCCCGTGCCGTATTCCTTCCCTGCAATCACCAACAAAGGGGTGCCGTCGGCCTGGTATTTCATGGCTGCGTCGTAAATGAACATTTTTTCGCCCGTGGGCAAGTAAATCGTCCAGCCGCCTTCGGTGCCCGGGACCAATTGATTTTTAATTCGAATATTGGCAAAGGTGCCGCGCATCATGACCTCGTGATTGCCGCGGCGGGAACCAAACGAATTGAAATCCTTGGGCTGGACCCCGTGGGCGATTAAATACTGGCCAGCAGGCCCATCGGCAGGAATGCTTCCGGCAGGCGAAATGTGATCGGTCGTTACCGAATCGCCTAACAGCACCAACACCCTTGCCTCTTGAATATCCTGAAGCGGCGGAACCTTTAGGGGCATGTCGTCGAAAAACGGGGGATTTTTAATGTAGGTCGATTTCTCATCCCACTGGTACATTTCGCCTTCCAGCAACGGCAGGGCTCTCCAATGTTCGTTGCCTTCGTACACGCTGGCGTATTCTTTCTCAAACATTTCCGGCCGAATGGAAGATGCCACCGCCTCGAAGATTTCCTTCTGAGAAGGCCAAACATCTTTTAAGTACACCGGCTGCCCGTCTTTACCTTCACCCAAGGGTTCTTTGTCAAAATCAATGTCAATGCGGCCGGCCAGCGCGTATGCCACAACCAGCGGGGGCGACGCCAGATAGTTGGCTTTGACGGCTGCGTGAACGCGCCCCTCGAAATTTCGATTGCCGCTCAGAACAGAACATGCCACCAAGTCGCCTTTTTTGATGCCGGCTTCCACCTCTTCCGGCAACGGACCGCTGTTTCCAATACAGGTGGTACACCCGTAGCCCACGAGGTTAAATCGAAGCGCCTCGAGGGATTTCAGCAAACCGGCTTCCTTCAGGTAATCGGTGACCACGCGAGAACCGGGTGCCAGACTCGTCTTGACCCACGGTTTGGTTTTCAGTCCCTTTTCGAGGGCTTTTTGAGCCACCAAACCCGCTGCGAGCACCACCGAAGGATTGGACGTGTTGGTACAGCTGGTAATGGCAGCAATGACCACCGAACCGTGACGCAGTTCAAAAGACTCTCCGTTCATTTTTACGGAGACCGTTTTTTCCCGCTCTTTTTCGCTCAGCTCAAATCCGCGTGCTTTAATCGGCGCAGAAAGGGTTTCATGAAATTTGGGCTTGATTTCTTTCAAGAGAATGCGGTCTTGCGGACGTTTCGGGCCTGCCAAACTGGGCTCCACCGTTCCCATGTCCAATTCCAGAACATCTGTGTAGGTGGGAACGGGAGCGTCGTCCGTTCGGAAAAGACCCTGTTCTTTGGTGTAGGCCTCCACTAAACTCACCAATTCCTCGGACCGTCCGGTTAACTTCAAATACTGCAAGGTTGCCTCGTCCACCGCAAAAAAGCCCATTGTGGCACCGTATTCGGGTGACATATTGCTCAGGGTGGCACGGTCGGCCAGACTCAATTTCTTCAAGCCCGGACCGAAATATTCCACAAACTTGCCCACCACACCCCGTTTGCGTAGCATTTCCGTTACTGTCAGAACCAGATCGGTGGCTGTCGCGCCATCCGTTAATTCTCCGTACAATTTGACGCCGATGACCTCGGGAATCAGCATGTAGTACGGCTGTCCCAACATGACGGCTTCCGCTTCGATGCCGCCAACGCCCCAGCCCAAAACGCTGAGCCCGTTAATCATGGTGGTGTGAGAATCGGTGCCCACCAGGGTGTCCGGGTAGGCCAGGGATTCGCCGTTCACGTCCGCAGTCATGACGACTTTGGCAAAATACTCCAGATTGATTTGGTGAATAATTCCCGTGTCGGGTGGCACAACGCTGAAATTTTTGAATCCTTTTTGCGCCCAACGCAGCAGTGTGTAGCGTTCACGATTGCGCGCAAACTCCTTTTCCGCATTCAAAACAAAAGCTTCCGGAATGCCGAAAAAATCCACCTGAACAGAGTGGTCAATGACCAAATCCGAACGAACAATGGGGTTGATTTTGGCCGGATCACCCTGAAACTTGTTCATGGCATCTCGCATGGAAGCCAGGTCTACAACGGCGGGAACACCGGTAAAATCCTGCAAGGCCACGCGCGCAGGCATGTAGGGGATTTCCTGCGGAGTCACGTGTGCCGCGTTGTACGAGGCTACTTTTTTGACATCCGCCTCTGTTACCAGATGCCCGTCCTCGTTGCGCAACATGTTTTCCAACAAAACCCGAATGGAAAACGGCATTTTGGACAAATCCACTAAACCCTGCTCGTCCAATTTCCTGAGGCTAAAATACGCCCAGGTACGATCGCCCACTTTTAGGGTGGATTTAGTCCCGAAACTATTTTTGAATTGTTTTTCCATTGAACAAACTCCCTTTTCACATGATTTATTTCCAGTAACCTTTGATTTATTGAACCGCAAATCACATATTAGAAATTTCCATTCATTATTTTTTGCCACGACCTTTAGATC